>NZ_JBVJPF010000006.1:0-623551 GCF_055582785.1 Streptomyces sp. NPDC107500 | reverse complement strand
AAACGCCCGGTTACATTCCGAACCCGGAAGCTAAGCCTTACAGCGCCGATGGTACTGCAGGGGGGACCCTGTGGGAGAGTAGGACGCCGCCGAACTCCTTTTAGAGCTCTGGCTCTTGGGCACGCAGCCCGAGAGCCAGAGCTTTTTTGCGTTGAGGTAAGGTCAGTGAGCATCATTGGCTCGTTTCCCACCAGGAGGCCCCCGCGTGGAGGTCCAGGAGACCCGCGTGCAGACCGACCGGGTCCTCACCATCCCGAACATCCTGAGCATGGCGCGCCTCGCCGGCGTGCCGCTCTTCCTGTGGCTCATCCTCCGCCCCGAGTTCGGCGGCCCGCAGAGCGACGGATGGGCGTTGTTGGTGCTGGCTCTGAGCGGGGTCAGTGACTACCTGGACGGGAAGCTCGCGCGGCGCTGGAACCAGATCAGCAGCCTCGGGCGGCTCCTGGATCCCGCGGCCGACCGGCTCTACATCCTGTCGACGCTGGTGGGCCTCACCTGGCGGGAGATTCTCCCACTCTGGTTGACGCTTGTACTTCTTGCCCGCGAGGCGGTCCTGCTGGTGATGGTGGGCATCCTCCGCCGGCACGGCTATCCGCCGCCCCAGGTGAACTTCCTGGGCAAGGCGGCCACCTTCAACCTCATGTACGCCTTCCCCCTGCTGCTGCTCAGCGACGGCAGTGGGTGGATCGCGTCACTCGCCGCTGTTTTCGGATGGGCGTTCGCCGGATGGGGTACAACCCTGTACTGGTGGGCAGGTGTTCTCTACGTGGTGCAGGTCCGCCGCCTGGTCCGTGCGGACGCCACAGCCGATTGAACTCTCTGATTGTGCGGCCCCAGTGGCCGGATGGCCCGCGCTGGAAAAGTGCGGGACCCTGGACGGGTGAAGTCGGCTTAACCGTCGTCTCTTAGAGGAGGACGCTTCCGACATGAAGGCCGTCGTGATGGCTGGAGGCGAAGGCACCCGCCTTCGTCCCATGACCTCGAGCATGCCCAAGCCGCTCCTGCCGGTGGCCAACCGGCCGATCATGGAGCATGTGCTGCGGTTGCTGAAAAAGCATGGGCTCAACGAGACCGTCGTCACCGTTCAATTTTTGGCCTCCCTGGTCAAGAACTACTTCGGTGATGGCGAAGAGCTCGGGATGGAGCTCACGTATGCCAATGAGGAGAAGCCACTCGGTACCGCCGGAAGCGTCAAGAACGCCGAGGAGGCACTGAAGGACGATGCCTTCCTCGTTATTTCCGGCGATGCCCTGACCGACTTCGATCTCACCGATCTGATCAATTTCCACAAGGAAAAGGGCGCGCTCGTCACCGTGTGTCTCACACGCGTGCCCAACCCGCTGGAATTCGGTATCACCATCGTCGACGAAGAAGGCAAGGTCGAGCGCTTCCTGGAGAAGCCGACCTGGGGCCAGGTCTTCTCGGACACGGTGAACACCGGTATCTACGTCATGGAGCCCGAGGTCTTCGACTACGTCGACCCCGATGTGCCCGTGGACTGGTCCGGAGACGTCTTCCCGCAGCTGATGAAGGAAGGCAAGCCCGTCTACGGCTACGTCGCCGAGGGCTACTGGGAGGACGTCGGCACCCACGAGAGCTACGTCAAGGCCCAGGCCGACGTTCTGGAACGCAAGGTCGACGTCGACATCGACGGCTTCGAGATCTCTCCGGGCGTCTGGGTGGCCGAAGGTGCCGAGGTGCACGCGGACGCCGTGCTGCGGGGACCGCTGTACATCGGTGACTACGCGAAGGTCGAGGCCGGCGCCGAAATCCGCGAACACACCGTCGTCGGCTCCAACGTCGTCGTCAAGAGCGGTGCCTTTCTCCACAAGGCCGTGGTGGCGGACAACGTGTACGTCGGCCCGCAGAGCAATCTGCGGGGCTGTGTGGTCGGCAAGAACACCGACATCATGCGTGCCGCGCGGATCGAGGACGGCGCGGTCATCGGCGACGAGTGCCTGGTCGGCGAAGAATCGATCATCCAGGGCAACGTTCGGGTTTATCCGTTCAAGACCATCGAGGCCGGAGCCTTCGTCAACACCTCGGTCATCTGGGAGTCCCGGGGCCAGGCGCATCTGTTCGGAGCGCGCGGCGTGTCCGGCATCCTGAACGTGGAGATCACGCCGGAACTGGCGGTACGGCTGGCCGGCGCCTACGCGACCACCCTCAAGAAGGGCTCCACGGTCACCACCGCCCGAGACCACTCCCGTGGTGCCCGTGCGCTGAAGCGGGCGGTGATCTCCGCGTTGCAGGCCAGCGCCATCGACGTACGCGACCTGGAGAACGTACCGCTGCCCGTCGCGCGGCAGCAGACCGCGCGGGGCAGCGCCGGCGGGATCATGATCCGGACCACCCTCGGGGTGCCGGACTCCGTCGACATCATGTTCTTCGACGGGCAGGGCGCCGACCTGTCGCAGGGCAGCCAGCGGAAGCTCGACCGGGTGTTCGCGCGGCAGGAGTACCGGCGCGCGTTCCCCGGCGAGATCGGGGACCTGCACTTCCCGTCCAGTGTGTTCGACTCGTACACCGGATCGCTGCTGCGGAACATCGACATCACGGGGATCGCGGAATCCGGCCTCAAGGTGGTCGTCGACGCCTCCAACGGCAGTGCGGGGCTGGTGCTGCCCAGTCTGCTCGGCAAGCTCGGTGTCGACTCGCTGACCATCAACCCCGGACTCGACGAGTCCAGGCCGACCGAGACCGGCGACGTGCGGCGTTCGGGGCTGGTGCGGCTCGGGGAGATCGTGGCGTCCTCACGGGCGGCCTTCGGGGTGCGGTTCGACCCGGTCGGCGAGCGGCTGTCGCTCGTCGACGAGAAGGGCCGCATCATCGAGGACGACCGGGCCCTGCTGGTGCTGCTCGACCTGATCGCGGCCGAGCGGCGCAGCGGGCGGGTCGCCCTGCCCGTGACGACCACCAGGATCGCCGAGCAGGTCGCCGCCTACCACGGCACCCAGGTGGAGTGGACGACCACCTCTCCGGACGACCTGACACGGGTCGGCGGTGAGGAAGGGGCCATCTTCGGCGGCGACGGCAAGGGCGGCTTCATCGTCCCCGAGTTCAGCAGTGTCTACGACGGTACGGCGGCGTTCGTGCGGTTGATCGGGCTCGTCGCGCGGACGCAGCTCACACTGAGCCAGATCGACGCGCGGATCCCGCGGGCGCACGTCCTCAAGCGTGACCTGGCGACTCCGTGGGCCGTCAAGGGCCTCGTGATGCGGCGCGTCGTCGAGGCCGCCGGTGACCGCTCGGTCGACACGACGGACGGTGTGCGCGTGGTGGAGGCCGACGGACGCTGGGTGATGGTGCTCCCCGACCCGGCGGAGGCCGTGACCCACCTGTGGGCCGAGGGTCCGGACGACGCCTCCGCGCAGGCGCTGCTGGACGAGTGGGCCGCCGTGGTGGACAGCGCCGGACGCTAGATCACACCGCACGCGTGCGTGCCGGACAAGTGTCCCCAAGGGGGCCTGTCCGGCACGCCGGTGGGGCCATTCGGAGGTAGTGGCGGCGGCGTGCGACGATGTGCGACATGCCGCAGCAACCCCCCGTTCGGAGCACATCCACGCGGCCCGCGCGCCCGGACGCGTCCATGTCCTTGCTCACCAACGTCATGGACCACAGCCTCGACGACGGCTACGCCGAGGCGGCCGCGCGGAAGAAGGCCGAGGGTGGCGGCGGGATGCCGAAGACCCTGCGGGCCAAGCTCGGACTGGCCGCCGGCCTGGTGCTGGCGGCCCTGGTCGTCACGGTCGGCGCGGCCCAGGCACGGATCGCCGCTCCCGTGGTCGCCAAGGAGCGCGAGGAGCTGATCGACCGCATAGAGGGGGAGACCTCGGCGGCGGACAAGCTGGAGACGAGCGTCGACGAGCTGCGGGACGAGGTGGGCGCCCGGCAGCGCGAGGCGCTGGACAAGAGCGGGGCCGGCGACCGGGCCGACCTGGTGGGCATCCTGTCGGGCGCGGTCGAGGTGCACGGCCCCGGCGTGAAGCTCGTGGTGAACGACGCCAAGGACGTGGGCACGGGCGGTGACGGGCAGCCGCGCGGCACCTCCGGGTTCTCCGACACCGGCCGGGTCCGTGACCGGGACATGCAGCGCGTGGTCAACGGGCTGTGGGAGTCGGGCGCCGAGGCGATCTCCATCAACGGTCAGCGTCTGACGGCACTGTCGGCGATCAGGGCCGCCGGTGACGCGATACTGGTCGACAACAGGCCGCTGGTGCCGCCGTACACGGTGCTCGCGGTGGGCGGCGGCGAGCGACTGAGCAGCACCTTCCAGGACAGCGCCGACGGGCTGTACCTGCACGCCCTTCAGGAGAACTACGGCATCCGGACGGCCATCTCCGTGGCGAACGACCTGCGGCTGCCTGCCGCACCGAGTGTGATCGTACGTACAGCACAGCCGATAACCGAGAAGGGCACATCGTGATCGCCGTACTGGGCCTCGTCGTGGGAGTCGTGGCCGGACTGTTGGTCCGGCCCGAGGTGCCGGCGGCCGTGGAGCCTTACCTGCCGATCGCCGTCGTGGCGGCGCTGGACGCCGTCTTCGGTGGTCTGCGGGCCATGCTCGACGGCATCTTCGACGACAAGGTCTTCGTGGTGTCCTTCCTGTCGAACGTGGTCGTCGCCGCGCTGATCGTGTTCCTGGGCGACAAGCTGGGTGTCGGTGCCCAGCTGTCCACCGGTGTCGTGGTCGTCCTCGGCATCCGGATCTTCTCCAACGCCGCGGCGATCCGACGCCACGTCTTCCGGGCGTGAGGCCGATGAGCGACTACGACGAGCAGCCCGCGAACCGGCTGCGCAGGGAACTGCCCGACGAGGTGGCGCCGGCCCAGGACGCCCCCGGCGCCGACACTCCCGAGGAGCCGAAGCCGGTGCAGGGCGGGCCGAGCGGCCGGGAGCGGCTGCTCAAGGGCCTCTGGCCGCCACGGCTGACCAGGGCCCAACTCATCGTCGCCCTGCTCCTGTTCGGGCTCGGATTCGGGCTCGCGGTCCAGGTGGCGTCGAACAGCGAGAGCGACGGCGCGCTGCGCGGTGCCCGGCAGGAGGATCTGGTGCGCATCCTCGATGAACTGGACGACCGTACTCAGCGTCTTGAAGACGAGAAGCAGGGCCTCGAGAAGCAGCGCGACGAGCTGGAGAACAGCTCCGACCAGGCGGAGGAGGCCCGCAAGCAGACGCTGGAGAAGGAGCGGCAACTGGGCATCCTCGCGGGCACCGTGGCCGCGCAGGGGCCCGGCATCACGGTGACGGTCCAGGACACGAAGGGAGCGGTCGAGGCCGACATGCTGCTCGACGCGATCCAGGAGCTGCGCGCGGCGGGCGCGGAGGCGATCCAGGTGAACGGTGTGAGGGTCGTCGCCGGCACCTACCTCGCGGACTCCGACAAGTCCGTGAGCGTGGACGGGAACAAGATCAACGCGCCCTATCGTTTCCAGGTCATCGGCAAGCCGCAGGACCTCGAACCGGCTCTCAACATTCCTGGAGGCGTGGTGCAGACTCTGGAAAAAGAACAGGCCACCGTTACTGTTGAGCGGTCTAGCAAGATCGTCGTGGACGCCTTGCGAGCGGCGGAGCGGCCTGACTACGCTCGGTCGTCCTCCCAGTGAACCGGCGGTGCATGGGGGCCATCCGGCGAGGGCATGAGGTTGCGGGGGGTCGGCGCACCGATTGGGCGGTGCGTGGTGGAAACTGTCTGGTGGAGACGGACGTTGTGAAGATGTCCGGGTCGGTCAGTACGGTCAGTCAGGGTTCGTCCTGCCCCACGGGCGGGTCTGTTTCGGTCAAGGGGAATCGCCCGTGAAGTTGTTTGCGAAGTTGTTCGGCAAGAGCGCGCGAGAGGGCAGCGACAACGCGACCGCCCGCCATCGCGCCCAGCCCGACGCGGAGGGCCGACGCCCGATGTTCCGGGACCAGGTGGGTGGTCCCGGCGGGGACATTTCCGGTGGTCAGGGCGCGCCGTCTGTTGACCCTGCACAGTCCGGCGGCATAGGTTTCGGCCAACCGTCAGCCTCAGGTACGGGTGGAGGGTTCAACCCCGGTCCGTACGCGTCGAACGCCCCGGCGGGGCAGCCGCGGCAGGAGGATCCGTCCATGTCGGCCCTGGTGTGTACGAGGTGCGGCAACCGCAACGCGGAGAACAGCCGCTTCTGCTCCAACTGCGGTGCCCCGCTGCGTGCCGGCGCGGTTCCGGAGCGTGCCTCCGAGACGACCTCCACGATCTCCATCTCGGGTCTCGAGGCGTACGACGCCGAGGTCACCGGTCAGACCGCGGTCCCGGCGCTCTCGCCCGAGGCGCAGGCGGCCGTGGACGCGCTGCCGCTCGGTTCCGCGCTCCTGGTCGTGCGCCGCGGTCCGAACTCGGGCAGCCGCTTCCTGCTGGACGGTGAGCTGACCACCGCCGGGCGTCACCCGCAGAGCGACATCTTCCTGGACGACGTGACGGTCTCGCGCCGGCACGTGGAGTTCCGCCGCAGTCCGGACGGTTCCTTCACGGTCGCCGACGTGGGCAGCCTGAACGGCACGTACGTCAACCGGGAGCGCATCGACCAGGTCGCCCTGTCGAACGGTGACGAGGTGCAGATCGGCAAGTACCGGCTGGTGTTCTACGCGAGCCAGCGGGGTTACTGACCCGAACCTCCAGGGAAGGTCCATGCTGCATACACCGAGCGGCGGTGCCGGTCACGGCGCCGCCGCCACGGACAGTGGGCTGATGAGCATCGGCACGGTGCTGAACGTGCTGCGTGACGAGTTCCCCGACATCAGCATCTCCAAGATCCGCTTCCTGGAGTCCGAGGGCCTCGTCGAGCCGCGGCGGACCCCGGCCGGGTACCGCAAGTTCAGCGCGCACGACGTGGAGCGTCTGGGCCGGGTGCTGCGGATGCAGCGGGACCACTATCTGCCGCTCAAGGTCATCCGTGAGCACCTGGACGCCGTCGAGCGCGGTGAGGCGGTGTCGCTGCCCACGGTCGGCCGGCAGCGGGACGGGGAGGCGGTTCCGGAACCCGTCGAGGGCCCGGCCGTCGCCCGGATCGGACGGGACGAGCTGCTCGCCGCGGCCGGGATCGACGACCAGGAGCTGAAGGAGTGGGAGTCCTACGGGCTCCTCGCCCCTCTGCCCGACGGGGCGTACGACGCCGAGGCGGTCACCGTGGCGTCGCTGGTGACGCAGCTGGGGCGCTTCGGGATCGAGCCGCGGCACCTGCGGGTGATGAAGGCCGCCGCCGACCGGGACGCCGGGCTGGTGGACCAGGTGGTCGCCCCGCTGAAACGACACCGCAACCCCCAGACCAGGGCACACGCGGAAGCGCGTACCAAGGAGCTGGCGGGCCTGGCGGTGAGGCTGCACGCGGCGCTGGTACAGACCGCGCTCGGCGTGCGGCTTCCCTGAAACACGCCTGTTCGGAGCCCCGGATCGCCCAGTCGATCCCGGCCCGACTACCCAAACGTCCCGGGCACGGCCTAGGGTTGCTGTGTGAACGAGCTCGATGTCGTAGGTGTCCGGGTCGAGATGCCCTCCAACCAACCGATCGTGCTGCTGCGCGAGGTGGGAGGCGACCGCTACCTTCCCATCTGGATCGGACCGGGTGAGGCGACGGCGATCGCCTTCGCCCAGCAGGGCATGGCTCCGGCACGGCCGCTGACCCACGACCTGTTCAAGGACGTGCTGGAAGCCGTCGGCCAGGAGCTCACCGAGGTACGCATCACCGACCTGCGTGACGGGGTGTTCTACGCCGAGCTGGTCTTCGCCAGCGGCGTCGAGGTCAGTGCCAGGCCCTCCGACGCCATAGCGCTGGCGCTGCGCACCGGGACGCCGATCTACGGCAGCGACACGGTCCTCGACGACGCGGGCATCGCGATCCCGGACGAGCAGGAGGACGAGGTGGAGAAGTTCCGCGAGTTCCTCGACCAGATCTCGCCGGAGGACTTCGGGACGAGCAACCAGTAGGGTTTCCCCGAATCAGGGCACGCGAAACCACTCTTAGGGTGATTATCACTCGGCGTGCCGAGTGTGGCGATCGTTGACGCACCCTTGGTGACTGCCTACCTTCGAGGAGGCAGGTCAAGGACGGAGGTCGGCGTGAGGATCAGCGGCGACGGTACGGCTGGGGGTGGCCCCGGGCACGGTCTCGGGGCGAGTGGTCCGTACCCTCCCCAGGGCTCTCGGCTCCGCACGGGCGGGGGGTACGCCCAACAGGCAGGTGTGCCCGATTCCGCTCCGCAGCGGCCGGCCGCCGTGCCGACCAGCGGAGGGGCGGCGTCCATGACGTCCGAGGAGATCGGCTACCGCGGGCCGACGGCCTGCGCGGCCGCCGGCATCACCTACCGGCAGCTCGACTACTGGGCCCGCACGGGCCTCGTCGAGCCCAGTGTGCGTCCGGCCCACGGCTCGGGCACGCAGCGCCTGTACAGCTTCCGCGACGTGGTCGTGCTGAAGATCGTCAAACGCTTCCTCGACACCGGGGTGTCCCTCCAGAACATCCGGACCGCCGTCCAGCACCTGCGGGAGCGCGGCTTCCGTGACCTGGAGCGGATGACGATGATGAGCGACGGCGCCACGGTCTACGAGTGCACCTCCCCCGACGAGGTGCACGCCCTCCTCCAGGGCGGCCAGGGCATCTTCGGGATCGCCGTCGGCGTGGTCTGGCGGGACGTGGAGAGCGCGCTGTCCCAGCTGCACGGAGAGCGGATCGACACGGGGGAGACCCTGGTCGGGCACAATCCGGCGGACGAGCTGGCGCGACGCCGCAACAGGGCGGTCTGAGCGGCGCGCCGGCCCGCCCGGCGCGCGGGCCGGCCGGTGGCGGCCGCATTGTCAGTGGCGTAGGGCAGCATCGGAGATGTGAGAACCGCGCCCACGATCCTGCATCTCGACATGGATGCCTTCTTCGCCTCGGTGGAGCAGGCGTCCAAGCCGAGTCTGCGCGGGAAGGCCGTGGTGGTGGGCGGCCTGGGGCCGCGAGGCGTCGTCGCCACCTGCTCGTACGAGGCGCGCGTCTTCGGCGTCCACTCGGCGATGCCCATGGGCCAGGCCAGGCGGCTGGCGCCCAACGCCGCGTATCTCGTCCCGCGGTTCGAGCTGTACCGGTCGATCAGCGAGCAAGTGATGCGGCTGCTCAGGGAGCTGTCCCCGTTGGTGGAGCCGCTGAGCCTGGACGAGGCCTTCGTGGACCTGGAGGCCGGTGGGACGGCCTGGGACGCGGCGTCGGCGCGGCTGGCCGGGACGAAGCTGCGCACGGACATCCGCGCCGCCACGGGCCTCACCGGATCCGTGGGACTGGCCGCCTCCAAGATGCTGGCCAAGATCGCCTCCGAGGAGGCCAAGCCCGACGGGCTGGTCCTGATCCCGCCGGGGACGGAGCGGGCCATGCTGGAGCCCATGTCCGTGCGGACCCTGCCCGGCGTCGGCCCGGCGACCGGCGACCACCTGCGCCGGGCCGGCATCACCACGGTCGGGGAACTGGCCGAGGCGGGCGAGGACGAGTTGGTGCGGCTGGTGGGCAAGGCGCACGGACACGGCCTGTACGCCATGGCCCTGGCGCTCGACGAGCGGCCCGTGGTGGCCGAGCGGGAGGCCAAGTCCGTGTCGGTCGAGGACACCTACGACGTGGACATCCACGACCGGGTGCGGGTCGGCGTGGAGGTGGGCCGGCTGGCCGACCGGTGCGTGCGCCGGCTGCGCGCGTCGGGGCTGTCCGGGCGGACCATCGTGCTCAAGGTGCGCAGATACGACTTCTCCACGCTGACGCGCTCCGAGACGCTGCGCGGGCCCACGGACGACCCGGCGGTGGTGCGGGAGGCCGCCGCCCGGCTGCTGGACTCGGTGGACACCACGGGAGGTGTGCGGCTGCTCGGGGTCGGCGTCAGCGGCCTGGCCGACTACACGCAGGAGGACCTGTTCGCGCAGGCGGCGGGAGGCGGGGCCGGGGAACCGGCCGAGGAGCCGGAGACCGAGCCCGCCGCGGAGCACCGCCCGGCACCCGCGGAGCGCCGCTGGCCGTCGGGGCACGACGTGCGGCACACGCGGTTCGGGCACGGGTGGGTCCAGGGGAGCGGGCTGGGGCGGGTCACCGTGCGCTTCGAGACGCCGTACTCGCGGACCGGGCGGGTGCGGACCTTTCCGATGGACGACCCGGAGCTGACGCCCGCGGATCCGCTGCCGCTGGTTCCGTCCGAGACGCGAAGACCCGGCGACGGCCCGGCCAGACCGGTGGCCGGCTAGCCGTGCGTCCCGTACGTGCCGCGAGCTTTGTGGGGGCGGAGCGTCAGCTCTCCTCGTTGCCCTTGCCCGCCAGCTTGCCGAAGTCGCGGTCGGGGAGCGGGGGAGCGGCGGCCACGTCGAGGCCGTAGTGGTGGTACAGCTGGAGTTCCTGTTCCGGCGAGAGGTGGCGGCCGACGCCGAAGTCCGGTGCCTCCTTGATCAGGGCCCGGGCGAAGGGCACGCGCAGGGCGCCCTCGACCAGCTCGCTGGGCTCCAGGGGTACGAAGGCGTCCCTGCTGAAGAGGCCGGTGCGGATGGCCGCCCACTCGGGCACGCCGGTGGCATCGTCGAGGTACACCTCGTCCACGATGCCGATCCTGGTGCCGTCGCGGTCGAACGCCTTGCGGCCTATCAGGTTCCGCGGGTCGATGTCAGTACGCACGGGCCCTCCACTTGGTCACCACTTGGCCGCACTGGGGTCGCACACCAGCCCGCCGAATCATCCGTAAGTACTACAAAAAACTACATATGGCCGGTCGGCCACTCGAAGGTTCGTGCCGCGGGCTCGCTGGTACGCTGGCAAACGGCTGCTGACCCCGCGCGGGAGAGTCCTCCGGAGATCACCGGAGGCGCCGAAGGAGCAAATCCTCCCCGGAATCTCTCAGGCTCACGTACCGCACGGACGAGGTCACTCTGGAAAGCAGAGCGGGTGTCGACGGCTTCCGCTCTCACCGACGGTGAAAGCCGGGACGCCCTCGGGCCGCCCCGGTGAAGCTCTCAGGTTGAGATGACAGAGGGGGAGGCCGACCGGGTACCCGCGCCGTGGTGCCCCTCGCAGGTCGTCAGACCAGGAGGCCTCCGCAATGACCGCCCACCGCACTCCGCTCACCGAACTCGAACAGGCAGCGCCGTTCGAGCAGCGCCACATCGGCCCCGACCACGAGGCCCGGGCCAAGATGCTCGCGCAGGTCGGTTACGGTTCGCTCGACGAGCTGACGGCCGCCGCGGTGCCGGATGTGATCAAGAACGCCGACGCGCTGGACCTGCCCGGCGCCCGCTCCGAGGCCGAGGTGCTGGCCGAGCTGCGCTCGCTGGCCGACCGCAACCAGGTCCTGGACTCCATGATCGGCCTCGGTTACTACGGCACCTTCACCCCGCCGGTCATCCTGCGCAACGTCATGGAGAACCCCTCCTGGTACACCGCGTACACGCCGTACCAGCCCGAGATCTCCCAGGGCCGCCTGGAGGCCCTGCTCAACTTCCAGACCATGGTCGCCGAGCTGACCGGCCTGCCCACCTCCGGTGCCTCCCTGCTGGACGAGGGCACCGCCGCCGCCGAGGCGATGGCGCTCTCCCGGCGCATGGGCAAGAACAAGAAGGGCCTCTTCCTGGTCGACGCGGACGTGCTGCCGCAGACCATCGCCGTGATCCAGACCCGCGCCGAGCCGACCGGCGTCGAGGTCGTCGTCGCCGACCTGAGCGAGGGCATCCCGGCCGCGGTCGCCGAGCGGGAGATCAACGGCGTCCTGCTCCAGTACCCGGGCGCCTCCGGTGCCGTGCGCGACATCAAGCCGGTCGTCGAGCGGGCGCACGAGCTGGGCGCGCTCGTCACCGTCGCCGCCGACCTGCTCGCCCTCACCCTGCTCACCTCGCCCGGCGAGCTGGGCGCGGACATCGCCGTGGGCACCACCCAGCGCTTCGGCGTACCGATGGGCTTCGGCGGACCGCACGCCGGCTACATGGCCGTGCACGAGAAGTTCGCGCGGAGCCTGCCCGGCCGCCTCGTCGGCGTCTCCGTGGACGCGGACGGCAACAAGGCCTACCGCCTGGCCCTGCAGACCCGCGAGCAGCACATCCGCCGCGAGAAGGCCACCAGCAACATCTGCACCGCCCAGGTGCTGCTCGCCGTCATGGCCGGCATGTACGCCGTCTACCACGGCCCCGACGGCCTGCGGGCCATCGCCCGGCGCACCCACCGGTACGCCTCGATCACCGCCGCGGGCCTCGCCGCGGGCGGCGTCGAGATCGTCCACGGCGCCTACTTCGACACCGTCACCGCGCGGGTGCCCGGCCGGGCCGACGCGGTCGTGCACGCCGCCCGCGCGAACGGCATCAACCTGCGGCTCGTCGACGCCGACCACGTCTCCTTCGCCTGCGACGAGACCACCACGCGCGCCCAGGTCGGCGGCGTGTGGCACGCCTTCGGCGTCGAGGGCGACATCGAGGCGCTGGACGCGGAGACCGCGGAGACGCTGCCCGAGGCGCAGCTGCGCACCGACGACTTCCTGACCCACCCCGTCTTCCACCAGCACCGCTCCGAGACCGCGATGCTGCGCTACCTGCGCCGCCTCGCCGACCGGGACTACGCGCTGGACCGCGGCATGATCCCGCTGGGCTCCTGCACCATGAAGCTCAACGCCACCACCGAGATGGAGCCGGTCACCTGGTCCGAGTTCGGCGCGCTGCACCCCTTCGCGCCCGCCGAGCAGGCGCAGGGCTACCTCACCCTCATCCGTGAGCTGGAGGAGCGGCTCGCGGAGGTGACCGGGTACGACAAGGTCTCGTTGCAGCCCAACGCCGGGTCGCAGGGCGAGTTCGCGGGCCTGCTCGCCGTACGCGGGTACCACCGGGCCAACGGCGACGAGCAGCGCACCGTCTGCCTCATCCCGTCCTCCGCGCACGGCACCAACGCGGCCAGCGCGGTGATGGCCGGCATGAAGGTCGTCGTCGTCAAGACCGCCGAGGACGGCGAGATCGACATCGAGGACCTGCGCGCCAAGATCGAGCAGCACCGCGACGAGCTGGCCGTGCTGATGATCACCTACCCGTCCACGCACGGTGTCTTCGAGGAGCACGTGGCCGACATCTGCGGCCGGGTGCACGACGCCGGCGGTCAGGTCTACGTGGACGGCGCCAACCTCAACGCCCTGGTCGGCCTCGCCAAGCCCGGCCACTTCGGCGGCGACGTCTCCCACCTGAACCTGCACAAGACGTTCTGCATCCCGCACGGCGGCGGCGGTCCCGGCGTCGGCCCGGTGGCCGTACGGTCGCACCTGGCGCCGTACCTGCCCAACCACCCGATGCAGCCCGCGGCAGGCCCGCAGACGGGCGTCGGACCGATCTCGGCGGCCCCGTGGGGCTCGGCCGGCATCCTGCCGATCTCCTGGTCGTACGTGCGGCTGATGGGCGGCGAGGGCCTCAAGCGCGCCACGCAGGTGGCCGTGCTGTCCGCCAACTACATCGCCAAGCGGCTGGAGCCGCACTTCCCGGTGCTGTACACCGGTCCCGGCGGGCTGGTCGCGCACGAGTGCATCATCGACCTGCGCCCGCTGACCAAGGCGACCGGCGTGAGCGTCGACGACGTCGCCAAGCGGCTGATCGACTACGGCTTCCACGCGCCGACGATGTCCTTCCCGGTGGCCGGCACGCTGATGATCGAGCCGACCGAGTCCGAGGACCTGGCCGAGCTGGACCGGTTCTGCGAGGCGATGATCGCCATCCGCGCGGAGATCGAGAAGGTCGGCTCCGGTGCCTGGCCCGCCGACGACAACCCGCTGGGCAGCGCCCCGCACACCGCCGCGGCCCTGGGCGGTGCGTGGGAGCACGCGTACACGCGCGAGGAGGCCGTCTTCCCGGCCGGGGTGTCCGCCGCCGACAAGTACTGGCCGCCGGTGCGCCGCATCGACCAGGCCTTCGGTGACCGGAACCTGGTCTGCTCCTGCCCGCCGCTGGACGCCTACGAGGACTGATCCCCCAGTACGCCCAGTACGGCCGTTACCAGGAGAGGCTCCGTACCGCCCATCGGGTCGGTGCGGAGCCTCTCGTCGTGTCAGGCGGTCGCGAGCGACACCTCCGTCGACTTGATCAGTGCGACGACGGGTGCGCCGACGGACAGGCCCAGGTCCTCGGCGGCCTCCTTGGTGACGACGGCGGTCAGCGCGCCGCCCTCGACGGCGATCCCGACGGACGCCATCGCACCCCCCGCGGTGAGCGCGGTGACGGTGCCGGGGAGCCGGTTGCGGATCGACAGGCCCTCGACACGCCCGGTGGCCAGCGCGACCTCGGTGGACTTCACCAGGGCCCGGACGGCGGTCCCGGCGGCGAGCGCCAGGTCGTCGGCGGAGTCCCGGGTGATCGCCGAGGTCAGGTCTTGGCCGCCGGAGAGGCGGACCTTGACCGTCGCCATGGCCTCGCCCGGGGTGACGGTGGTGACGGTGCCGGGGAGCTGGTTGCGGATGCTCAGGCTCATGGGGGGACGGTAGCCATGGGATGGGAGCAGCGCAGGGCACCCGGGGCGTTGGGCGTAACGCGATATGGCGCCAGTACGTGCCGGAGGGGCTTGGGGGAGGCGGCCATGACCTCGTCAGCACGGCGGATTACGGGGAGTGATCGGCTTTGGACACGCGTCGGGGCCGGTTCGCAACCATGGCTGCGGGCCGGCCCCATGATGCACCGGGCGGGAGTGCTGTCACCCCGGCCGGCGGGTGCTCAGGCGGCGGTGATCAGACCCGCGCCGACGGGGCGGTGCGGGGCGATGATCTGGCCGTCCGGCAGAAGCTCACCGGTGTCCTCGAAGAGGACGACGCCGTTGCACAGCAGGCTCCAGCCCTGCTCCGGGTGGTGCGCCGCGAGGCGGGCGGATTCCCGGTCGGCGGAGTCGGCTGACGGGCACGGTGGCTGGTGCTGACACATGAGTGGGGTCTCTCGGTCTGTGGTGATGGGTGAGTCTGCTGTCTTGTCTGTCCCGCGGCGTGAAGCGTTGTTCATGGCCGCCCCCCGTATGTTTAAGTCGGTCCGAACCCAGTGTTGCCCCACGGGCGCCGATCCGCAGGTATTTCGCAGCACCGCTTCTCACAGGTTGATGACGCATCACCCGCGCGGACGGTTCAGCCCAACTGCACTGTCACTTCGGGTGGTTCGGCATGGCCGAATGGGGCTAGTCCGCGCGGGTGGAGCGTTGCGGGTCAGGCGGGCGAGCTGAGCAGCCCCGTCGGTGTCACCCGGTGCGTGAGAACCGGCAGCAGCTCGGCGACCCGGTGCGGACGGTGGGCCGCGATGCCCGGAGGCGCGGGCGCCAGCGGAATCAGCAGGTCGGCGGCGGCGGGGTGCCCGACGGCGGCGTCCGCGGCGCAGTCGCCGTGCAGCCACAGCGTGAGCATGTACAGCTCGGGGACCGAGAGCAGACGCGGCTGGTAGGACTGGGGGACGGACTCGGCCTGCCGCAGCGCGCGTTCGGTCGAGGCGACGTAGGGGCCCTCGAAGAAGTGCGAGAACGCCCAGCCGTCCGGGGTGAGCATGGTCTCCGCGGCCGCCACCGCCCGTTCGCCGCAGCGGATCAGGAACCGCCACCCGGCCAGCCGCGTCGCCGTCGCGCCGTCCGCCGTGACTCGGTCCAGGACGTGCACGGGCAGCGGCAGTTCGGGTGCGACGGGGCCCTGGGCGCCGAGCAGCGAGGGAGTCCGGGCCTCCCGGACCGCGGTGGGCGAGGAGAGGGCGGTGAGGACGGAGCGCAGGGCGGGCGCGGGGGCCGGCGGGACACGCAGGGGCATGGTGGGTCGCCTCTCATTCGAAGGCACGGTGGCGCGAGGGCGGAGCGGGGCGGACGACGCTGTCAGCTCACGGGGCTGGGGAGGCAGGGGCCGGGGTCCGGGAACCGAGAAGGGGGTGAGGTCTGCCGCGTGTCAGCTCGACGACGGCATCCTTCGACCGTGGGCGCCGGTCTTCTGCCTTGTTCGCGGAGTTTATACGACATGTGTTCAGACTGTGTTTCGGCTAGCCGATTCCGGCAACCAGTACAAGGTTGCATTCGGTCGCCGAGATGCGGGATTTCTCCGGATTTCCGGGCCGATGCGCGACGGTGACCTCGGGGAATGTTCACCGAGCGGTCGGCCAATTGTCGTCGGCGTTTTTCACGAGTTACCGGACCCGGAAACTGCTCCACGCGCCATGCCTGGTGAATGTGCCACCGGTCACATCGGCACAGCGTAGCGGGTGCCGGGCGGCCGCGGGACGTTATCGATCGCTTCGGCTGGGCATCATCCAACCTGACCGGCCACCGGCGGCCGGATCTTGGACTGCCGCTCGCAGAAGGGAAGCTTCCATGGGGGAGAAGGTCGTGGCAGGTCAGTTCGACCTGTCCGATCGCCAGCGCTACCGCGAGAAGCTGAAGCGGTGCCTGACGGGTCTGGAGCGGCTTCTGGCGGAGAAGCGGTTCGACGAACCGAAGAACCTGATGGGGCTGGAGATCGAATTGAATCTCGTCGGTGCGGACGGGATGCCGAAAATGTTGAATGCGCAAGTCCTCGAACGCATCGCGAGCCGGGACTTCCAAACAGAACTCGCCATGTTCAACCTGGAAGTCAACATCGCTCCCCACCGGTTGGGCGGCCGGGTATTCGACCGGCTCGCCGAGGAGATCCGTACGTCTCTGGCATATGCGGACCGCAAGGCCGGCGAGGTCGACGCGGGAATCGCGATGATCGGTATTCTGCCGACGCTGGACCGGGACGATCTCGTTTCCTCCAATCTCTCCGCCGTCGACCGCTACGCCCTGCTCAACGACCAGATCGTGGCCGCCCGCGGCGAGGACTTCACCCTCGACATCGAGGGGGTCGAGCGTCTGACCTGCACCTCCAAGTCCATCGCGCCGGAGGCCGCCTGCACCTCGGTGCAACTGCACCTTCAGGTCACCCCGGACCGCTTCGCCGACGTGTGGAACGCGGCCCAGGCGGTCACCGCCGCGCAGATCGCCGTCGGGGCCAACGCGCCGTTCCTCTTCGGCCGCGAGCTGTGGCGCGAGTCGCGCCCCCCGCTGTTCCAGCAGTCCACCGACACCCGCCCGCCCGAGCTCCAGGCCCAGGGTGTCCGGCCGCGCACCTGGTTCGGGGAGCGCTGGGTGACCTCGGCCTACGACCTGTTCGAGGAGAACCGGCGGTACTTCCCGGCGCTGCTGCCGATCTGCGACGACGAGGACCCGCTGGAGGTCCTGGACGCCGGGGGAGTGCCCTCGCTCGCCGAACTCGTCCTGCACAACGGCACCGTCTACCGCTGGAACCGCCCCGTCTACGACATCGCCGACGGCGTCCCCCACCTGCGGGTGGAGAACCGCGTCCTGCCCGCCGGACCCACCGTCACCGACGTCATCGCCAACGCGGCCTTCTACTACGGTGTGGTGCGCGCGCTCGCCGAGGAGCCCCGGCCGGTCTGGACCCGGCTGCCGTTCGAGGCCGCCGCCGCCAACTTCGAGGCCGCGTGCCGGCACGGCATCGACGCCCGCTTCGAGTGGCCGCGCCGCGGCCGGCTGGGCGGCACCACCGAGGTCGACGCCGCAGTCCTCGTACGCGACGAACTGCTGCCGCTCGCCGAGGCGGGGCTGGACGCGTGGGGCGTGGAGCCCGCCGACCGGGACCTGTACCTCGGTGTGATCGAGGAGCGGTGCCGGCGCCGGGTCAACGGCGCGTCGTGGCAGGCGGCCACGTTCCACCGGGGGCTGGAGGCGGGGCTGTCCCGGGAGGACGCGCTGGCCGCCACGACCCGCCGGTACGTCGAGCTGATGCGCGAGGGTGATCCCGTGCACCTGTGGCCGGTGAGCCTGCCGGAGCCCGCGGCGCTGGGCTGACCCGCACCGGGCCGACGCCGGGTCGGCACCGGGCCCCGCCGCGCACCGTCCCATACTGATCGGGCAAGCTGTGACGTCCCAGCTGGAGGCAGGTGTGCATGGCGGAGGCGGGCCCGGTGGACGATTCGTTCCCTCACAAGCCGGTCGTCGGGGAGCAGGGTCCCCCGGAGCGGCTCTCACAGCGGACCCTGCGTGACGAGACGCTGCTCGTCCTGGCGCTGTCGCTGGGCGCGAGCGGGGTGTCCGCCCTCATCAGCTTCATCGGCTCGGTCACCCGGCCCGGCGGGCTCAAGGACCAGGCGGCCACCCTCAACGCCTCCGCCGCGCCCGGCCGTCCCTGGCTGGACCTGGCCTGGCAGCTCTTCGGCATCACCACGGCCCTCGTCCCCGTCGCCCTCGTCGCGCACCTCCTGCTCCGGGAGGGCAGCGGCCTGCGCGCCCTGGGCTTCGACCGCACCCGGCCGTGGCCCGACCTGGGCCGCGGGGCCGCCGTCGCCGCTGTCATCGGCAGCACCGGCATCGCCTTCTACCTGGCCGCCCGTGGCCTCGGCTTCAACCTCACGGTGGTGCCCGAGGCCCTGCCCGACGTGTGGTGGAAGTACCCCGTACTGATCCTCTCGGCGGTGCAGAACTCCGTCCTGGAGGAGGTCATCGTGGTCGGCTATCTGCTGCGCCGCCTCGACCAGCTCGGCTGGAGCGCGGGCGCCTCGCTGGCGGCCAGCTCGGTGCTGCGCGGGTCGTACCACCTCTACCAGGGCATCGGCGGCTTCATCGGCAACATGGTGATGGGCGTCGTCTTCGTGTACCTGTACCGCCGTTGGGGGCGCGTGGGTCCGCTGGTGGTGGCGCACTCGCTGCTCGACATCGGGGCCTTCGTCGGGTACGCGCTGCTGGCCGGCAAGGTGGGCTGGCTGCCGACGGCGTGAGCGCGCGGGCGGGGAACGGCGTGCGCGTGCCGGATGACCCGGCGCGGGAGCGGCGCCGTCCGTCCCGGGTGGCGCTGCGCGTGGGACTCCCCGCCCCGTCCCGACGGCCGGTCAGGCCAGCAGCTCGCCCTCGATCACCGTCACCGCGCTGCCGCTGAGCAGCGTGCGCTCGCCCCGTAGTTCCGTGCGGACCAGGCCGGAGCGAGGGGATGCCTGGAGCCCGGTGAGGGCGGGCCGGCCCAGTCGCCCGGACCAGAAGGGCGCGAGGGCCGTGTGGGCACTGCCCGTGACGGGGTCCTCGTCGATGCCGACGTTCGGGAAGAAGCAGCGGGAGACGAAGTCGTACCCCCGGGCGGGGTCGTCCGCGCGGGCGGTGGCGATGACGCCCCGCTCGGAGTGGGCGCCCAGCGCCTTGTGGTCCGGCGTCAGGGCGCGCACGGTCCCCTCGTCGGCGACCTCGACCAGCAGGTCACCGATGTTCGGCCCGGTGTCGAGGACGGTGAGGGGGTCGGCGCCGAGGGCCTCGGCGACGCCCGCCGGGGTCTCGACCGGAGTCAGCGGCGCGGTCGGGAAGTCCAGGGTGACGGAGCCGTCCTCGTGGGGCGTCGCGACGAGGACGCCGCTTCGGGTGGCGAACCGCACCGGGCCCTCGTGGGCGCCGGTGGTGCGCAGCACGTGGGCCGTGGCGAGGGTCGCGTGGCCGCACATCGCGACCTCGGTGGCCGGCGTGAACCAGCGCAGCGCCCAGTCGGCCTCGCCGCCCGCGGGCAGGGGGTGGGCGAACGCCGTCTCGGCGTGATTGACCTCCAGGGCGACCCGCTGCAGTCGGTCGTCGTCCGGGAAGGCGTCGAGGAGCAGGACCCCGGCGGGGTTGCCGGCGAAGGGCCGGTCGGTGAAGGCGTCGACGATTCGGATACGCATGCCCCGACGCTAGACGTCGCGCGGGTCCGCGGACCAAGGCCAATCGCCGGTCGCTGGACCGGGTTTCACGTGGTTCGCGGGCGGTGCGGGACATCCGCCCATCCGCCCATTCGGCCGTGAGAGCTGGGGATCGAAGCGGGGGGTTGCTCTGCGATAGGTTCCGATATATCGTTGAGGCATCGCGACAGATCAACGACTGAATGGAGTGATTGCGATGCGTACCCACGGATACGAGCGTGGACATGGTGGACAGGGCCGCGGCGAAGGCGGCCCCTACGGCCGTGGCGGCTTCGACGGGCGGCGTGCGGCCTTCGGTCCCTTCGGGCCGGGTGGCCCCGGCGGCGGCTCCGGTGGTCCGTTCGGGCCGGGCTTCGGTCACGGCGGCCCCTGGGGCGGTCGAGGGCGCGGCGGGCCCAGGGGGAGGGCACGGCGGGGCGACGTGAAGGCGTCGATCCTGGCCCTCCTGAAGGACCGGCCGATGCACGGTTACGAGATGATCCAGGAGATCGCCGAGCGCAGCGGCGGGGCGTGGAAGCCCAGTCCCGGTTCGGTGTACCCCACCCTCCAGCTGCTGGAGGACGAGGGCCTGATCGCCAGCGAGAGCGAGGGCGGCAAGAAGCTGTTCGCGCTCACCGAGGAGGGCCGTGCCGCGGCCGAGGAAGGCCCCGACGCACCCTGGGAAGACGCTTCGAAGGGCGTCGACTGGGAGGCCCTGAACGACATCCGGCAGGCCGGGTTCGGGCTGATGGAGGCGTTCGGCCAGGTCTGGAAGACCGGCAGCAAGGAGCAGCGCGAGAAGGCGCTCACCGTCATCGGTGACGCCCGCAAGAAGCTGTACCTGATCCTCGCCGACGAGGACTGACGGAGTGCCGGGTGCCCCGCGGAGTGATCCGCGGGGCACCTTCGCGTGCGCGGGGCGAAACGGCTTGATCTCATCCGCAAGGAGGAGATTCCGGCCGTGCGGGTCCACTCTGTGTGGGACGCCGAAATGCTCCCCCTCGGGGATGACGCGCACGTCCGGGACTGGTGAGCTGGGAGATGTGCAACCCCGTATCCCCCGGCAGTCGGCCGGCGAGCAGGACGCCCGGCGCCCGGACGGCACCGATCTCGATCACCGGTTCACCGCGGAACTGGCGTCGGCGGTCTCCGGTGCCCGCCGCAGGGCGGTGCGGGACGGGGACCGGCAGGTCGACACGGCCCATCTGCTGCACTCCCTCCTGGAATCCGACGGCGAGGTCCGGGCGGTGCTCGGGGACGGCCCCCGGATCGCCCGGCTGCTCGGCTACCTCGTGCAGCGCAGCATCGGCTACGGCCTGCGCTGGCAGAGCGCCGTCGAGGACTCCGGAGCGGTCCCCCTGGTGACCGGTGTCGCCGGATTCTCGCCGCTGGCCGCGGCGGCCATGGAGGAGGCCGGCGCGCGTGCCGCACGGCGCGGGCACGTCCGGGCCTGTGGTGTCGACCTGCTCGCCGCCCTGGTCGCGGACCCGCAGGCGCGCGCCGTCGAGATCCTGGCCCGTGTGGCGGTCGAGCCGCGCACGGTCGTCGCCGACGTGGACCGGTACTTCGAACCGGCGCCCTGAGCCCCGGGGTTCGGCTGCCCGGGCCCAGGTGCCGCCACGCCCGCCCGGCGCCGGCCGGCGAACCCCCGTCCCGTCCCGGACGTCCAGTCGGTGAGACAGGTGTCATTGGGGGTGACGGTCATGTCGACCCCTGTCATCATGTGCCGGTGCATACGTCTGACAGCGCTCGCGGCAGCCGCGGCAAGGGGACCGGGCTCGGCCTGGCGCTCGCGTCCGCGGTCGCCTTCGGCGGTTCCGGAGTCGCGGCCAAGCCGCTCATCGAGGCGGGTCTCGACCCGCTCCACGTGGTCTGGCTGCGGGTGGCCGGCGCCGCCCTGGTGATGCTGCCGCTCGCCGTGCGCCACCGCGACCTGCTGCGCCGCCGCCCGGGCCTGCTCGCCGGGTTCGGCCTGCTGGCCGTGGCCGGTGTGCAGGCCTGCTACTTCGCGGCCATCTCCCGCATCCCCGTGGGCGTCGCCCTGCTCGTCGAGTACCTCGCGCCCGCCCTGGTCCTGGGCTGGGTCCGGTTCGTGCAGCGGCGGCCGGTGACCCGGGCCGCGGCACTCGGCGTGGTCCTCGCGGTCGGCGGTCTCGCCTGTGTGGTGGAGGTCTGGTCGGGGCTGCGCTTCGACGCCGTCGGACTGCTGCTCGCGCTCGGCGCCGCCTGCTGCCAGGTCGGTTACTTCGTCCTGTCCGACCAGGGCAGCGAAGCCGGTGACGAGGCCCCCGACCCACTCGGTGTGATCGCCTACGGCCTGCTCGTCGGGGCCGCTGTGCTCACCGTCGTGGCCCGCCCCTGGTCGATGGACTGGTCCGTCCTCGGCCACACCGCCCCCATGGACGGCACCCCGGTCGCCGCGGCCCTGCTGCTCGCCTGGATCGTGTTCGTCGCCACGGTCCTCGCCTACGTCACCGGCGTGGTGGCCGTGCGCCGGCTGTCTCCGCAGGTCGCCGGCGTCGTGGCCTGCCTCGAAGCGGTCGTCGCGACCGTGCTGGCCTGGGTGCTGCTCGGCGAGCACCTCTCCGCCCCGCAGATCGTCGGCGGTGTCGTGGTGCTGGCCGGTGCCTTCATCGCCCAGTCCTCGACGCCCGCCAAGGGCTCCGCGGAACCGGTGGCCGCCGGCGGGGAGGAAAGGGAGTTGTCCCGGCGGGGAACGGCGGCCTAGGGTGCGGATCATGCACTCCGACGCACTCGTCCTCCCGCCTCCGGCCGCCTGAGGCGGGCCCCTGTGACGAGCCCGGCGCGTGGTCGCCGGGCCGGACGGTGCTGCCCGCAGACGCAGTCCTCGCGCCCCCGGTAGCTCCGGGGCCGCTCCGAACGTCCGCGCCTCGTGCGCGTCTGCGGAGAGAACTCGTGTCGAATGCCGTCTCCGGCCTGCCCGTCGGGCGTGGCCTCCTCTATCTGATCGTCGCCGGTGTCGCCTGGGGCACCGCCGGTGCCGCCGCCTCGCTGGTCTACCGGTCCAGTGACATGGGCCCCGTCGCCCTGTCCTTCTGGCGCTGCGCCGTGGGACTCGTCCTGCTGCTCGCCGTCCGTCCGCTGCGTCCGCGCGGACGGAGGACGGCCGTGGCCGAGCCGTTCGCCCGCAAGGCGCGGCGGGCGCTCGTCACCGGCCTCGGTCTCGCGGTGTTCCAGACCGCCTACTTCGCCGCGGTGCAGTCCACCGGGCTGGCCGTGGCCACCGTCATCACCCTGGGCGCCGGGCCGGTGCTGATCGCGCTCGGCGCGCGCCTCGCCCTCGGTGAGCACCTCGGACCGGGCGGTGCCACCGCCGTCGTCGGCGCGCTCGCCGGGCTCGTGGTGCTCGTCCTCGGCGGAGGGGGCACCACCGTCCGCCTCTCGGGCGTACTCCTCGCGCTGCTGTCCGCCGCCGGGTACTCGGTGATGACCCTGCTCACCCGCTGGTGGGGCCGCGACGGCGGGGCGGACGCCGGGAGCACGTCGGTGGGGGCCTTCGCCGTCACCAGCCTGTGCCTGCTGCCGCTCGCCCTCGCCGAGGGGCTGCTGCCGCACACCGCCGAACCGGTCCGGCTCGGGTTGCTGCTCGCGTACGTCGCCGCCGTGCCGACCGCCCTCGCCTACGGGCTCTACTTCGCCGGAGCGGCCGTGGTCCGGTCCGCCACCGTCTCCGTGATCATGCTCCTGGAGCCGGTCAGCGCGGCGGCGCTCGCCGTCCTGCTGCTCGGGGAGCACCTCACGGCGGCGACCCTGGCCGGCACGCTGCTGATGCTCGGCTCGGTGGCGGGGCTCGCGGTGGCGGAGACCAGGGCGGCACGCACGCGGCCCGCGCCCGCCTAGGGGTGGACCGGCATCACAGGGCCGACAGGTAGCCGGGCAGGGTGGTGCCGGCGTCGAGGTCCGGGTCGGCGACCGGGGCGTCGTACCCCTTGCGCACCGGGACCAGGCCCGCCCAGTGGGGGAGGGCGAGGTCCTCCGGTTCGTCGTTCACGCCGCCGGTGCGGAGCTTGGCGGAGACCTCGTTCAGGTCGAGGCGGATCACGGCGGTGGCGGCCAGCTCCTTCTTGTTGGCGGGCCGGGAGTCCCGGGAGCGGCCGGGGACGACGTGGTCGACCAGGGCGTCCAGGGCGGTGCGCCGCTCCTGGGGGTCCGTCACCTCGTACGCCGTGCCGTGCACCACCACCGACCGGTAGTTGATCGAGTGGTGGAAGGCGGAGCGGGCCAGCACCAGCGCGTCCACGTGGGTCACCGTCAGGCACACCGGCAGGCCCGGGTCCGCGGCGCCGGTCATCCGCAGCGGGCGCGAGCCCGTCGAGCCGTGCACGTAGAGCCGCTCGCCCACCCGCCCGTAGAGGGTCGGCAGGACCACCGGGGCGCCGTCCCGGACGAAGCCGAGATGGCAGACGTACCCCTCGTCGAGTATCGCGTGCACCAGTTCCCTGTCGTACGAGGCCCGGTCGGGGGAGCGGGTGGGGACGGTGCGGTCGGTGGACGGGTACGTGGTCGTCGGCTGCGACGGCGGCTGCGCGGTCCCCTGCATGGCGATCTCCATTGCACTAGTGCATACTGCTGTTTGTGCTAGGAGAGTATCTGATCGCGGGACGGGGCGCAGCGGAGATTTCCGCGAGCGTCGAGCGTGCGGTGGGCTCGGGAGAGCTGGAGCCGGGGCAACCGCTGCCGCCGATGCGGGAGTTGGCGGAGCAGCTCGGGGTGAACCCGAACACCGTCGCCGCCGCCTACCGCACCCTGCGCGAGCGCGGGGTGATCGAGACGGCCGGGCGCCGGGGCAGCCGGGTGCGCGCCAAGCCCGCCACCACGGGCCGCGAGTTCATCCGGGTGGAGGTGCCCGAGGGGGTGCGCGACCTCTCCGACGGCAATCCGGACCCGGCGCTGCTGCCCGCGCTGGGCCCGGTGTTCGCCGCGGCGGCCGAGCAGGGCGACCGGGATCCGGTGATGTACGGGCACGCCGCCGTCACCGCCGAACTCGCGCGCGTCGCCCGCGCCGAACTGGACGCCGACGGAGTGCCCGACGGACCCGTGGTGGTCACCTCCGGCTCGCTGGACGCCATGGAACGGGTGCTCGCGACCCACCTCAGACCCGGTGACGCCGTCGCCGTGGAGGACCCGGGCTGGGGCAGCCTCCTCGACCTGGTCCCCGCGCTCGGACTGCGCACGGTCCCGGTCCGCGTCGACGACGAGGGACCGCTGCCCGAGGACGTGCGCCGGGTGCTGGCGGCCGGCGCCCGCGCGCTGGTCGTCACCGTCCGCGCGCAGAACCCGACGGGCGCGGCCGTCGGCGCGGCGCGCGCGGCCGACCTGCGGTCCGTGCTGAGCGACCATCCCGAGACCCTGCTGATCGAGGACGACCACGGCCACCGCATCGTCGACCTGCCCCCGCAGCCCCTCGCCGGTACGACCCACAGCTGGGCCTTCGTGCGCTCGGCGGCCAAGGCCTGCGGGCCCGACCTGCGGCTCGCCGTGTTCACGGGGGACGCCGTCACGCTCGACCGGGTCCGCGGCCGCCAGCGGCTGGGGCCCGGCTGGGTCAGCCACGTCACCCAGCGGGCCGTGGCCCTGCTGTGGGCGGGCGACGCGGTCGACGCGCACGCGGTCGCACCGGTGTACGGGCGGCGCCGGGACGCGCTGCTCGCCGCCCTCGCGGACCACGGGGTCGCCGCGCACGGCCGCAGCGGTATGAACGTGTGGATCCCGGTGCCGGACGAGACCGGTGCCGTCGCCCGGCTGCTGCACGCCGGCTGGGCCGTGGCCCCCGGCGCGCGCTTCCGCGTCAGCGCCCCGCCGGGCATCCGGATCACGGTGTCGACGCTGTCCGAGGAGGACATCGGCCCGCTGGCGGCGGCGGTCGCGGCAGCGGTGGGGCCGGGGGCGGAAGCCTCGCGGAGCTACGTCTGAGACGCGGTGGTCCGAGGGCGCTCCCGGAGCCCCGTGTCCCCGCGGTCCGGGACCGGGGCGACCGTGGGCGATCCGGCGGCCCTGGGCCGGGACTGGGTCAGCGCCGCCCCGGCGAGGACGACGACCGCGCCGACCGGGGTCGACCAGGACAGCGACTCACCGAGGAGCGCCACGCCCGCCGCGGTGGCGATGACCGGGGTGAAGTACGTGACCATCTGGGCCGTCGTCGGCCCGACCTCCGCGACCAGTTCGTACTGGATCAGGAAGGCGAGCCCGGTGCCGAGGACGCCCAGGGCCGCCACCGACAGCAGCGGCAGGATCGGAAAACTGGTCGGGACCGAGGTGAACAGCGGTGTCACGAAGGCGAGTTGCAGCGTGGCGAGGCCCAGCTGGGCGCCCGTCAGTGAGAGGTGGGAGTGGCTGGAGCCGGCCAGGGTGCGGCGCACGTAGATCCAGCCGACCGGATAGCTGAGCGAGGCCAGCAGCGCCAGGGCGGTGCCCGTGGCGTCCAGTCCGTCGAAGCCCTGCCAGACGCCCAGCACCGTCAGGACGCCCAGGAACCCGATGCCGAGCCCTGCCACCCGGCGTCGCGTCGGCCGGTCCTCGGAGAGGGCGACCAGCGACAGGGCCATGCCCCACAGCGGCGAGGTCGCGTTGCAGATGCCGGCGAGCGACGACGGGATCGTCAGTTCCGAGAAGGCGAACAGCGAGAACGGCAGCGCGTTCAGCAGGAACCCGGCGACCGTCAGATGCACCCAGGTCCAGGCACCGCGCGGCAGCCGCTCCCGCTTCACCGCCATCGCGGCCGCGACCACCGCCGTGCCGAAGGCCAGCCGCCCCAGCGTGACCTGGAACGGGGCGAAACTCTCCGTCCCCACCTTCATGAAGAGGAAGCTGAAACCCCAGACCAGGGAGAGGAACCCGAAGCGCAGCCGCCAGTCGAGGACGCGACGGGCCACGGGGGAGGACGTACCACTGCTGCTCATGCGAGCAACGATGGAGCAGGTCCTCCTCGTAGCACAATCGAGATTTCGCACCCAATATCTCGTAGTGTTGCTTACATGTTGAACCTGGAGCGCCTGCGCACCCTCGACGCCCTCGCCCGGCACGGTTCGGTGAGCGGCGCCGCCGCCGGTCTGCACATCACCACCTCCGCCGTCTCCCAGCAGATGGCCAAGCTGGAGCGCGAGGCCGGACAGCGACTGCTGGCGAAGAACGGGCGCGGGGTGCGGCTCACCGACGCGGGCCGACTGCTCGCCGAGCACGCGGCCCGCATCCTCTCCCAGGTCGAGCTGGCCCAGGCCGACCTGGAGGCGCAGCGCGGGCAGGTGGCGGGCGAGCTGCGGCTGTCCGCGTTCCCGACCGCCGCCCGCGGGCTCTTCCCCACGGCTCTCGCCGCCCTGCGCACCGAGCACCCCGCGCTGCGCCTGCGCTCCTGCGAGCTGGAACCGGAACGCGGCATCAACGGCGTGGTCCGCGGCGACCTCGACCTGGCCGTCGTCCTCGACTGGTACAACAAGCCGATGCCGCTGCCCGACGGTCTGGTCAAGGCGCCGCTCCTCGACGACCCCGCCGACGTGGCCATGCCGGCCGGCCACCGGCTCGCGGGCCGGGACGAGGTTGACCTCGCCGAGTTCGCCGAGGACGAGTGGATCACCTGGGGCGAGGGTGAGTTCTGCCACGAGTGGCTGATGTTCACGCTGCGCTCGAAGGGCATCGAGCCGATCGTCGGACACCGCGCCGCCGAGACCCACACCCAGCTCGGTCTGGTCGCCGCGGGGCTCGGCGTGTGCATCGCGCCCCTGCTCGGGCGCCAGCCGATGCCCGCGGAGGTCGTCACCGTCCCCTTGAAGCAGCGGGTGCGCCGGCACGTGTACGTCGTGTGGCGCGCGGACGCGGACCGCCGCCCGTCGATCCGGGCGGCGGTGGACGCGCTGCGGGCGACCGCGGCGAAGGTGGGACAGGCGGGCTGAGTCCGCTACGGCGACGCCAGCTTGCGGAAGTCCCAGCTGACGACCTTCTCCGGCGTCAGCCGCAGCCAGGCGTGCCGGCCGTCGTGGGGCAGCTCCTCCAGGCCGAAGTTCTTGCGGGCGAACAGCGTCTCCGGGAAGTCGAGTTCGGCGCAGAGTTCACCGGTGCGCGGTACCTCGCCCACGACCTCCACCCGGCCGGACAGCTCCGCGCCCCGCAACTGGTCGTACTCCTCACCGGTGTCCACCACGATCGCCACCCGCGGGTCGCGCCGCAGATCCGTCCAGCGCCTGCTGCGCACGACCGAGTACAGCCACATCGAGGCACCGTCCCAGGCGAACCACAGCGTGCTCACGTGCGGGGCGCCGTCGGCGGAGACCGTGGCGACCCGGCAGGTGCGCTGGGTGGTGAGGAACGCCTCCAGTTCGCCGGGGGTCATCATGATCTTCCGGCCCCGGCGCTGGGTCGCGGTCATCCGGCCAGCTGGATCGAGTCCCCGCTGACCGTGATCTGCACGGCGGGCAGCGGCTTGGGCGCCGGACCGCTCTGCACGCTGCCGTCGGTGATGGAGAAGTTGCTGTTGTGACAGGGACAGTTGATGACCCCGTCGGACACGCTCTTCACGGCGCAGCCCTGGTGGGTGCAGGTGGCGGAGAACGCCTTGAACTCGCCCTTGGAAGGCTGGGTGACCACGACCTTCTGGTCGGCGAAGACCATCCCGCCGCCCTCGGGGATGTCGGCGGTCGCCGCGAGAGCCGCTCCCGCACCGGCGTCCTCGCCGCCCGCATCCGCGGACGCCGAGTCCGGGGGAGCGTTCGTGGGGTCGGTCGACGCGTCCTCGTCCGAGCCTCCACACGCCGCCAGCACGGCGGTGAGCCCCGCCGCTCCGGCCGCCGCCACGACGGTACGACGGGCCGGCCCGGCGGGATGAAACGATGCGCTGGTCATGCTGGGGTTCCCTTCGGGGGGATGCGTGATGATCTGCCGAGAGGTACGGCCCCGTGGCACGTGCTGTTCAGACCGTGCGGTGATGCTGTCGGTTCGGCGGTCGGGCGGGCGTAAAACACGGCTGTCGATTCGCTGTCGACGGCCGGCCCGGAACGCCGCCGGGGGGATCACCGCTGGTCGGTGGTGCGCGCCGGAGGTGACACGGTCACGGAACCGGACGAGGGGATGGTGACCCGGCGGCTCCCGTCGCCGAGGACGACGGTGGTGGTGCGGCCCGGGGCGCCGTGCAGGGTCGCGGCGGTGACCTGCCCCGCTTTCCATGCCACGTCGACCGTGAAGCCGCCGCGTACGCCGATCCCGGTGACCGATCCGGTGGCGGCCCAGGCGTCCGGAAGGGCGGGAAGCAGCTCGACGCGGCCGGGGCGGGACTGGACCAGCATCTCGATCATCGCCACCGGCGTGCCGAGGTTCGCGTCGATCTGGAAGACGGAGCTGTCTCCGAACGAGTACATGTCGAAGAAGTTGCCCGCCGTGCCGTTGCCGAAGTCCACGGACGGCTTCATGACGGTGAGTACGCACTGGTAGGCCCTGTCGGCGTGCTTCAGCCGTGCCCAGCACAGGGACCGCCACGCGGTGGCCCAGCCGAAGCTGTCCATGCCGCGTGCCTCCAGCAGCCTGGTGGCACCGTCGATGAGCGAGGCGGGGGAGTCCTGGAGGTCGACGCGGTCGCCGGGGAAGAGGCCCACGTGCGCGGACAGGTGGCGGTGCGTGGTCTCGCCGAGGCCGTCCTCGCCCATCCACTCCTCCAGCCGGCCGCTGCCGGCACTGACCCCGGGCAGGTAGAGCCTGTCCCGGAGACCGTCGACCGTGGCGGCGTACGCCGCGTCCCTGCCCAGCTCGGCGGCGGCCTCCCGGTAGTTCTCGAACAGCTGCCGGACCAGTTCCTGCGCGTAGGTGATGCCGCGGGCGTTCTGCGGGCCGTGCTCCGGTGACCAGTCGTGGTCGTCGACGAGGACCTCTCGCCCAGCCACCGTCGTCGTGATCAGTCGCGCTTCCCAGAACTCGCAGGCGCCCCTCAGCAGCGGGTAGATCTTCGCCAGGTCCGCGGGGTCCCGGGTGTACTCGTAGTGCTCGTAGAGCGAGTTGCACACCCACGCGTTGCCGGCCGGGTGCCACCACCAGCCGTTGCCGCCCCAGACGTTGGTGGAGATGGCGAGCGTCCAGCCGGCCACCTTGCCGGAGGTGTTCCGGAAGCCGTTGCGGGGGTCCTGGAAGAGGGCCTGCGTGGTGGCCCGCCAGCCCGGCAACTGTGCCACGCAGTAGTCCGTGAAGGCGTCGAAGCACTCGGACAGCCCGGCCCGGTCGGGCAGCCAGTAGTTCATCTGGACGTTGATGTCGGTGTGGTAGTCGCTCATCCACGCGGGGGTGTTGCTGTCGAGCCACAGGCCCTGGAGGCCGGCGGGCAGGCTGTCCCGGGAGCCGCAGATGGTCAGGTAGCGGCCGAACTCCAGGTAGGAAGCCTCAAGTTCGGGGTCGGGGGCGGCGCCCGCCTCGGCGCGGGCGGCGAGCCGGACGGGCGTCTCCATGGCGCGCTGGGCGGCGCTGGAGCTGCCCAGGTTCACCGTCGTCCGCTTCTGGAGCCGCTGGAAGTCGGCGACATGGCCCGCGAGCAGCGCCGAGCCGCCGGCTCCCGCGGCCCGGGCGGCCTTGCCGCGGGCGACGGTGAGCGGAACGAGGTCCGCGTCCTTGTACTCGACGGACGCGTCCGCCTTGTAGTTGGTGCCGCCCGAGACGACCAGCACGACCTCGGCGCAGTCGTCGAAGGTCACCCTCGCGCCGGTCGCGGAGACGGTGCCGCCCTCGCCCGCCGCCTTCACGACGGCCGCGTACCTCAGCGAGTTGGTGAACGTCGCCGCGAAGGACGCCTCGGCCGCGCCCGCGTCGGCGGACACCTTCTCGTCGCGTGTCCCGGCCAGCGTCAGGGAGCCGGTGTAGGAGCCGCCGCCGCTCTGGGACAGGCGCACCACGACGACGTCGTCCGGGTGGCTGGAGAACACCTCGCGCCGGTAGGTGACGCCGCCGAACTCGTAGGTGGCGGTCACCAGCCCGTTGCTCATGTCGAGCGTGCGGCGGTAGTCGCGGACGGCGGCGGTGGTGTGGGCGGGGATGTCGACGTAGGCCTTGGCCAGCATCCCGAAGGTGCCGAAGTCCTCGGTGCCGTAGGGGAACTGGCCGTCGGAGTGCAGCGCGGCGTTGGCGTGACCGGTCCACAGGGTGGCGTCGGCGAGGACCAGGACGTCCCGGGGCGGGTGGCCGGTGACCAGGGCGCCGAGCCTGCCGTTGCCGATGGGCAGGCCCTCCTCGATCACCTTCTCCTCGGTGCCCGGCCTCGTGTACCAGAGGGTGATCGCCTCGCTCTCCGGCACCAGCGAGGCCGCACCGGTGTGCACCACGACGGGAGAGGGGGTGCGGGAGCGATCGGACATGGGGATGCGGCTCCTTGCGAGGGGGAGGATGCGGCACTCCGCGACGGCAGCAGTGCAGCCGGGCGGAGCGGGTGGTGTCAACACCTCTGAGGGAGGGCGGATGCCCTCACATCGTTAAACTGCTGACGGCCCCAGCCCCCACCGCACCGACCAGTAGGAGACCCGGATGCCGGCGCACGACCCGTCCGTCCCGCCGGTCCGTCAGGTTCTGTCCGACAGTGTCTACGAGGGCATCAAGGCCAAGGTCATGGACCACGAGATCGCTCCGGGCGCCCGCGTCGGCATCGAGGCCCTGGCCCGTGAGCTGGACGTCTCACCGACCCCGGTGCGCGAGGCACTCGCCCGGCTGGAGTCCGACGGTCTCGTGGTCAAGCGCTCGCTGTCCGGGTACCGGGCGACCGCGTTGCTCACCCGCCAGGGGGTGCGGGAGCTGTTCGAGATGCGGCTGCTCCTGGAGCCGCGCGCCGCCGCCCTGGCGGCGCACAACGCCGAGGAGAGCCAGCTCGACGCCCTGGAGGCCACGCTGGAGGGCATGCAGGCCCACCCCGGGCCCACCGGGCCGTACGCCTCCTACCGGGACTTCGCCGCGCTGGACCAGCGCTTCCACGACACCGTCGCGGAAGCCGCCCACCGGCCGCTGCTCGCGGACGCGGTGGAGCGGCTCCACACGCACCTGCACATCTTCCGCCTCAGCAACGTCCAGAACATCCAGGAAGCAGACGATCCGACCCTGGGCGAACACGAACGCATCGTGCGGGCGATCCTGCGCCGCAGGGCCGAGCACGCCGCGGAAGCGATGGCCGAGCACCTCGACCGCAGCCTCGAACGCCAGCTGAGCCGGTTCGACGAGGAGTGAGACGAGGAGTGAGACGAGGAGTGCGAGGAGAGGCCGGCGCGCCGGTGCGCCCCCTCCCCGTCACCCCGGCTGTGCGCCGGGCACGCCGTAGACGCGCCGAGCGGTGCCGGACCACACCTCGGACCGCTCGGCCGGGTCCAGTCGGGCGGTGAGCGTGCGGGCCGCGTCGACGACCGCGCCGTACTCCCCGGCGAGCGTGCTCACCGGCCAGTCGGAGCCGAACATCAGCCGCCGGGGGCCGAAGGCGTCGATCACCGTGCCGGCGTACGGCCTGAGGTCCTCGACCGTCCACGACGACCAGTCGGCCTCGGTCACCATGCCCGAGAGTTTGCACACCGTGTTGGGCAGCGAGGCCAGCTCCCGTACCCGCCCGGCCCAGGGTTCCAGCGCCCCGGACGCGATCGGCGGCTTGCCGAGGTGGTCCAGGACGAAGGTGAGGCCGGGCACCGCGGCCGCCGCCCGCGCCGCGGCGGGCAGTTGGTGCGGCAGTACCACCAGGTCGTAGACGAGTCCGGCTCCGGCGACGGCACGCAGGCCGCGCAGGACCTCCGGGCGGGTCAGCCAGTCGGGGTCGGGTTCGCCCTGGACCTGGTGGCGGATCCCGCGCAGGAAGTCACCACCGGGCAGTGACCGCAGCGCGTCGAGTGAGTCGGCGACGTCCGGGGCCGTCAGGTCGGTCCACCCCACGACCGCCCCGATCAGGTCGCTGTGCGCGGCCAGGGACAGCAACTCAGGTGTCTCCTCGGCGACGTTGACCGTCTCCACCAGCACCGTGGCCGTGACCCCCGCGGCGCCGGTCGCGGCCGCGAGGTCGGCGGGGGCGAAGGAGCGCCGCAACGGGGCGAGGCCGGGGCTGTCGAGCCACACCTGGTCGCGCACGGCGAGGTCCCACAGATGGTGGTGGGCGTCGATGACGGTCACCCCGGGCTCCCCTCCAGCACCGGCTCCGGCACCGGCACTCCGCCGGGCAGCAGGCCCTGAGCCCGCAGATCGTCCCATACGGCCCCGGGGGCGGGCCCGCGGACCTGTGCGACGGCGTCCACGACCTCGGCCGCCGAGCGCGCACCGACGAGGACCGACGCGACCGCCGGATGTCCGAACGGGAAGCGGAGCGCGGCGGCACGCAGCGGCAGCCCGTGCGCCTCGGTCACCTCGCGCATCCGTACCGCCCGGTCCAGGAGGTCCGAGGGCGCCGCCGCGTAGTCGTACGTGGCGCCGGGCGCGGGGTCGGCCAGCAGCCCGGAGTTGAACACACCGCCGGCGATCACGCTCTTGCCGGCGGCGGACGCGGCCGGCAGCAGCGTCTCCAGGGCGCCCTGTTCCAGCAGGGTGTAACGCCCGGCGCAGAGCACCGCGTCGACGTCCGTGTCCGTCAGGAACCGGGTCAGCATCCGGCTCTGGTTCATCCCCGCGCCGATCGCCCGGACGACCCCCTGCGACCGCAGCTCCTCCAGCGCCGGGTACGCCTCCCGGAAGGCCTGTTCACCGTGGTCGTCCGGGTCGTGGAGCAGGACCAGGTCCACGCGGTCCAGCCCGAGGCGGGTGAGGCTGTCCTCCAGTGAGCGGCGTACGCCGTCGGCGCTGAAGTCCCAGCGGCGCCGGTGGGTCGCCGGTACCGCGAAGCCGTTGGCGAGGTCGTCGCCGCCGCCGTCGTGCGGTTCGAGTACCCGGCCCACCTTGGTGGACAGGACGAAATCCTCCCGGGGCCTCGTTCGCAGGGCCGCGCCCAGCCTGCGCTCCGAGAGGCCCAGACCGTAGTGCGGGGCGGTGTCGAAGTAGCGGATGCCCGCGTCCCAGGCGGCCTCCACGGTGGCCGCCGCCTCGTCCTCGCCGACGGCCTCGTAGAGTCCGCCGATGGCGGCGGCACCCAGGCCGAGGGCGGTGACCGGCACGCCGCCGGCTCCCAGGAGCGCCGCCCTCACCGTCCCTCCGGGCGCAGCCGGAGGCCCTGCATGCCGCCGTCCACGGCCAGGACCGTGCCGGTCACGCAGGCGGCGGCCGGGCTCGCCAGGTAGGCGATGGCCGCGGCGACCTCTTCGGCGGTGACCAGACGGCCCATGGGCTGGCGGGCGTTGAGCGCAGCACGCTCGGCCTCCGGGTCGGGCGCCTGGTCCAGGAGACGGCCCACCCAGGGAGTGTCCGCCGTGCCGGGGTTCACGCAGTTCACGCGGATGCCCTCGCGGACGTGGTCCGCCGCCATGGCGAGGGTGAGGGACTGGACCGCGCCCTTGCTGGCGCTGTACAGGGCCCGCTGCGGCAGGCCGGCCGTGGCCGCGATCGAGCAGGTGTTGACGACGGCGGCGTGCGCGGAGGCACGCAGGAGGGGAAGAGCCGCCCGGGTGGTGCGGACGACGCCGAGGACGTTCACGTCCAGGACCCGGTGCCACTGGGCGTCGTCGTTGTCCTCGACCGTGCCCGTCGCGCCGGTCCCGGCGTTGTTGACCAGGATGTCGAGGCCGCCGAGTTCGTGGGCCGCGGCGGCGACGGCGGACCGTACCGAGGCGTCGTCGGACACGTCGGCGGCGTAGCCCCGCAGGGGCTTGTCCACGGCCGACGGATCGAGGTCGAGGACGGCGACGTCGGCACCGCGGGCGGCCAGCAGGAAGGCGGTGGCCCGGCCGATGCCGGAGGCGCCGCCGGTCACCAGGGCCTTGAGTCCGGACAGTTCGCTCATGAGGCGTTCCCCTTCTCCTGTGCGGCGAGGTCGGCGGCCCAGAAGACGCCGTCGGGATAGCGGTAGGTCGCGATGGACTCGGGGTGCATCCGGGACGAGAAGCCGGGCGCGGTGGGCGCCGTGTAGTGGCCGTCGGTGATGACCACGGGGTCGTCGAAGTGCTCGTGCAGGTGGTCGACGTACTCGATGACCCGGTCCTCGGTGGTGCCGGACAGGGCGACGAAGTCGAACATCGAGAGGTGGCGGACCAGTTCGCACAGCCCGACCCCGCCGGCGTGCGGGCAGACCGGGACGCGGAACTTGGCGGCGAGGAGCAGAATGGCCAGGTTCTCGTTGACGCCGCCCACCCGTGCCGCGTCGATCTGGAGGACGTCGATGGCCTCGGCCTGGAGCAACTGCTTGAAGACGATGCGGTTCTGTACATGCTCGCCGGTGGCGACCTTGACGGGCGCGACGCCCCGGCGCACGGCCGCGTGACCGAGGATGTCGTCGGGGCTGGTGGGCTCCTCGATCCAGTACGGGTCGCAGTCGGCCAGTGCCCTGGTCCACTCGACGGCCTCGGCCACGTTCCAGCGCTGGTTGGCGTCGACGGCGATGCGGATGTCCGGGCCGACCGCCGCACGGGCCGCGCGCAGCCTGCGGACGTCGTCGGCCAGGTCGGCGCCGACCTTGAGCTTGATCTGCCGGAAACCGTCGACGACGGCCTGCTCGGCGAGCCGCACCAGCTTCTCGTCGGAGTAGCCCAGCCAGCCGGGTGAGGTGGTGTACGCCGGGTATCCGCGCGCCAGCAGCAGGGCCTCGCGTTCGGCGGCGCCCTTCTTTCCCTCGCGGAGCAGGGTCACGGCCTCCTCGCGGGTGAGCGCGTCCTCGATGTAGCGGTAGTCCACCTGGGCGGCGAGCCACTCGGGCTCCGCGTCGGCGAGGAGCCGCCACACCGGCTTGCCGGCCCGTCTGGCCGCGAGGTCCCAGACCGCGTTGACCACGGCGCCGACGGCCATGTGCATCACGCCCTTCTCCGGGCCGAGCCAGCGCAGTTGGCTGTCACCGTTGAGGGCCCGGCTCACCGTGCCCGGATCGGCGCACACCGCCTCCACGGACCGGCCGACGACATGGGGGCGCAGCGCGCTGACCGCCGCCGCCTGCACCTCGTTGCCGCGTCCGATGGTGAAGGTGAAGGCGTGTCCCTCCAGACGCCCCCGCGGGCCGTCGTCCGCGTCGGTCCGCAGGACGACGTAGGCGGCCGAGTAGTCGGGGTCGGGGTTCATCGCGTCCGAGCCGTCCAGCTCACGCGAGGTGGGGAACCGGACGTCGACGACCTCGACGTCCGTGATGCGGGCCGTGGGGTCGGTCGTCATCGCGTCCCCACGCATCCTCGACGGTTCGACGCCGGCGGCCGGCACCGTCGACCTCCAGTTCCACCGTTCAGCAGTTTCACGTGTTCTCCTCGCGGTCGCGGCACGGGCGGTGCCGCGGGGGGTCGGTACGGTCGGGCTCGGCAGGCCGGGTGCGCTACTCCATGAGGAAGACCTGCGTCATGGACGCCCACCACTCGCCGGGCGCGGCCTCCTCGACGGGCTGCTGACAGGGCGCCGAGGTCCGAGGCCAGGTCGTCGCCGTGCAGTTCCCGGTACTCGTCCACCTTCTCGGGCCGGACGTGGACGACCTGGGCGACGCGCTTCACGGCGTTCCGCTCTTCGCGGCGACGGCGGTGTCGGCGACGGCCGAGCCCGCACGGTCGTGGATGACGCGGATGATCCGCCCGCTCATGCGGTCGTAGTCGTGGTCGTTGGCCACCTCGCCGCGGATGCGGTGGTCGGTCATGACCACGACCCGGTCGGCGAGCGTGATCATCTCCGTCAGGTCGCTGCTGATCAGCAGGATGGGCAGGCCGCCGCGGGCCAGCTCCCAGATCAGCTCGTGGAAGGCGTGCTTGGTGCGTACGTCCACGCCCACGGTGGGCTCGTCGACGACCAGCAGCCGGGTGTCGGCGGCGAGCCACTTGGCCAGGCTCACCTTCTGCTGGTTGCCGCCGGACAGTTCACCCGCGTTCTGCGCCAGACCGGAGACCCGGATGCCGAGGCGGTCGACGAGGTCCTGGGAGATCTCCCGTTCCCGCCGCGAGGAGATGTCGCCGAGGAAGCGCCCCAGCTTCTTCCACACCGTCACGGTGATGTTCCGGTGGACGGGCTGCTCCAGGAAGACGCCCTCCTCCTTGCGGTTCTCGGTCAGGTAGCCGATGCCGTACGTGTGGAGGGCCTCGCGGGGCGACCCGATCCGGGCCGTCCTGCCGTACACCTTGATCTCGCCGCCCGTGATCCGGTCCAGGCCGAGGACGGCCCTGACCAGCTCGCTGCGCCCGGCGCCGACCAGGCCGTACAGGCCGACGATCTCTCCGGGTGCGACGTCGAGGGAGATGTCGCGGTGGCCGGCCGCCGTCGAGAGGCCGGAGAGGGAGAGCGCCGGCGGGGCGGAGGCGTCCACCGTGCGGGGGGCCATGTCCGTCACCGAGTGGGCGCGGCCGACCATCAGGGTGACCACGTCGTCCTGCGCGTACTCGGAGAGGGGCGCCGACTCCAGTACCGACCGGCCGTCGCGCAGGACCGTGACGGTGTCGCAGACGGCGAAGACCTCCTCCAGCTTGTGGCTGACGAACAGCACACAGGTGCCGCGTGCCGTGAGACGGCGCACCACGTCGAAGAGGCGCTCCGCCTCCCGCGGGGAGAGCGAGGCGGTGGGTTCGTCGAGCAGCAGCACCTCGCTCTCCGTGTACAGCGCCTTGGCGATCTCCACCAACTGCTGCTGTGCCACGGACAGTTCGCGCACCGGACGGCGGGGGTCGAGGTCCAGTCCCAGCTCGGCCAGACAGCGCTCGGCGGGAGCGGTCATCGCCTCCGGGTCGATCAGCCCCCGGCGCGAGGGCGGGCTCTGGAGGGTGATGTTCTCCGCCACCGAGAAGCCGGGGATCAGGTTGCGCTCCTGGTGGACCACGCCGATGCCGGCGCGGGTGGCCTCCAGCGGGGAGCGCGGCCGGGTCTCCGCGCCGCGCCGCAGCAGGCGGCCGCCGTCGGGCGGGTGGACGCCGGTGATCACCTTGATCAGCGTGGACTTGCCGGCGCCGTTCTCGCCCAGCAGGGCGTGCACCGAACCCGCGGTCAGCGTCAGGCCCACGCCGTCGAGGGCACGTACCCCGGGGAAGACCTTGACGATGTTCTCGCATTCCAGCAGGACGGCGTTCTCGTCCGTCGGCCGTACCCCGCTCATCGGGCGCCTCCCGTACTCGGCAGGGCGGCGGCCGGCTGTGCGCCACCGCCGGGCGGCGCCGGGGGCGTACGGCCGGGTGCCCTGCCCTTCTTCTCCAGGTGGGTCTGGTGGAGGCGGCCGCCGACGACGGTGCCGAGCACGACCAGGCCGATGAGGAAGTTCACCCAGCTCGGGTCGAGGGAGAACTGGGCCCGCGCGGTGTCGATCAGCCGCATCACGAAGGCGGCCAGCACCGTGCCGAGCACCGCGACGGACCCGCCGGTGAGCGCGACGCCGCCGATGATCGGGGCGGCGAAGCTGGGCAGCAGCCAGTCCCCGCCGACACTCCGGTTCACGCCGGGCAGCGATGCCGTGGCCACGGCGGCGGCGATACCGACGAGCAGACCGGACAGGGTGTGGGCGACCACGATCTGACGGTCGGACGAGATGCCCGACAACCTCGCCGCGAGCGGGTTGCCGCCGGCCGCCAGCAGCCGCCGCCCGGCGATCGTGCGGTACATGAACGCGGCCAGCAGCACCGCGGCGGCCAGCGCGGCGACGAAGACCAGCGGGATGTTCAGCGGCGCCGAGCGCCCGAGGTCGCGCAGTGCCCCGGAGTACCCGTCGATCGTGCGCGTGCCGGAGAGCCGGTACTGGGCCCCGAGCAGGATGGTCATCGTGCCGAGGGTGACGATGAAGCCGTTGATCCGGGTGGCGACGATGAACACCCCGGTCAGCAGGCCGGTCAGCGTCGCGGTGAGCACGCCGGCCGGCACGGCGAGGCCCGCGGGCACCCCGTGGTCGGCCATCAGCACGCCCATCAGGCAGGCGCTGAACCCGCCCAGCGCGCCGACGGCGAGGTTGAGCTGCCCGACGCACAGGGCGACCATCTGGGCCAGCCCGATGAGGACCGGCGTGGCCAGGTACATCAGGAACGTGCGGAGTGAGGAGCCCTCGAAGAAGGAGCCGGACGAGGCGATGCCGAGCCCCACCCAGCCGACGGCCACCACGCCCAGCAGCGTCGCCGTCGTGGAACGCGAGAAGCGTCGCAGTGCCGGAAGGGCCAGGGCTCCCTTGTCGCGGAGCGTCGTCATGTGGAGCGCACCACCTTGCGATAGGACACCACGGTGCGCACCCGGTCCGCGGACAGGGCGAGGAGCAGGACGCAGCCGAGGTAGATGTTGAGGCTTTCGAGGCCGACCCCGAGCAGGTCCAGGCCCTTGCGGATGACACCGACCAGGGCGGTGCCGAGCAGCGCGCCGAGCACGGAGACGACGCCGCCGGTGAGCAGCGTGCCGCCGAGGACCGCGCCGAGGAACGACGGGAGCATGAAGTCGTCGCCGATGGAGGCGCGGAAGGTGCCCGTGCCCACGGCGGCCATGAAACCGGCGAGGGCGGCCAGCAGGCCGGACAGCGCGTGCGCCAGGACGACACGGCGGCCGGTGGGGATGCCGGACAGTTCGGCCGCGGCGGGGTTGGCGCCGGTGAGCAGCAGCTCCCGGCCCATGCGGGTGCGGGCGTAGAGGAAGCCGAGGCCGACGAGGGCCAGCACGGTGAACTGAGCGATCTGCGGAATGGCCGCCGAGCCGCAGACGGGGCCGGCGCAGATGTCCGCGAGCGAGTACGACCGCAGCTCGGCGAGCCCGTCCGGCCGCGTGGTGAACGCGGCGTTGTCCGTGAGGGCCGAGTAGAGCAGGGACACCAGGCCCAGCAGGGCGAAGTCCATGGCCAGCGTCACGACGAAGGAGTTCACACCGGTGCGGGCGATGATCCCGCCGGTCAGCGCGCCGATGGCGCACCCCGCCACGAGGCACAGCACCAGGCCCAGCGGCAGCGGCAGTCCGAGCCGGTCGTAGCCGAACCCGGCGAAGAAGGCGCCGAAGGCGGCCATGCGTCCGACGGCGAGGTTCATGTGCCCGACGGACAGCACGACCATCTGCGCGAGCGCCACCACGGTGAGTGTCGAGATGTCCCTCAGGAGCGGGAAGAGCACCAGTCGCTCGTCGAAGAAGGCCGGGCGCAGGACGCCGAAGAGCGCGGCGAGCGCGACGACGAGCACCAGCAGCCCCAGCCGCTGGTTGACCCAGAACGGCAGCCGGTGAGCCGGCCGGGCCCCGTCGGCCGGGCGGTCGGTGTCGCGTCCGGCGGCGGTGACGGCGGTCTTCACGAGACCCTCCGGTCCTCGATCGCGTCCATGTCCCAGTCGATGCCGATGCCGGGCTCGTCCGGGGCCACGGCGTGGCCGTCGCGCAGGACCATCTCGGTGCGGGTGACGGCGCGCAGTTGCGGGATGTACTCGACGTACGCGCCGTTGCTCACCGCGGCGACCAGGCTGACGTGCAGTTCCATCAGGAAGTGCGGGCACACCTCGACGTTGAAGGTCTCCGCGAGGTGGGCGACCTTCAGCCACGGTGTGATGCCACCGACCCGCGCCACGTCGACCTGCACGACGGAGGCGGCGCCGCTCTCCAGATAGTCGCGGAACTGCATCGGCGAGTACATCGACTCACCCACGGCGATGGGGATCCGGGTCGAGCGGGCGAGGAGCCCATGCCCGCCGACGTCGTCGGCGGGCATGGGCTCCTCGAGCCAGTAGGGGTCGTACGGTTCGAGCGCGGCGGTCAGTCGCACGGCGGACGACAGCGACTGGGACTGGTTCGCGTCCGTCATGACGTGCAGCGCCGGACCGACCGCCTCGCGGACGGCACGCAGCCGCTCCGCGTCCTCGGCCACGTGCGGCTTGCCCACCTTGATCTTCACGCCGGCGAACCGCGCCTCCTGGGCCGCGAGCGCGGACTTGACCAGTTCCTCGGTGCCGAGGTGGAGCCAGCCGCCCTCGGTGTCGTAGACGGGGATCTCCTGGCGGTGGCCGCCGGCCAGTCGCCACAGCGGCTCCCCGGCCCGCTTGCAGCGCAGGTCCCACAGCGCCGTGTCCACCGTCGCGAGCGCGAGGGAGGTGAGGGCGCCGGTGGTCGTGGCGCGGGTGTGGGCGAACAGGGACTGCCACAGCCCCTCCACGTTGCGGGCGTCCCGGCCGGCCAGCAGCGGCAGCAAGTGGTCGCGCAGCAGGGCCAGGACGGAGCTGCCGCCGGTGCCGATGGTGTAGGCGTATCCGGTGCCCGTCAGGCCGTCGTCGGTGGTGAGGGTGACGAGTACGGTCTCCTGCTTGACGAACGACTGCACGGCGTCCGTGCGGTCGGTCTCCACGTCGATGTCGGCCAGCAGGGCCGTGGCGTTGATGATGCGGGTCATGCGCGAGGGCGACCTTTCTGTCCGTGGCCGGGGCGGTCAGCCGCAGGTGAGGAACTCGTCCGCGAACTGCTTCTTCAGCTCGGCGGTCCTGGCCCGGCGTGCGCTGTCGTAGCCGTCGACGTTGTCCTTGGTGACGACGAAGGAGCCGGAGTCGACCACCTTGCCGGGCTGCTTCATGGAGCACTGCCCGGTTTGCAGCAGGGCGAGCGCCCAGGTCCCGATCTCCGCCTGACCGACCGGGTTCTGCACGACCGTGGCGGTGGCGGCACCGCTCCTGATCGAGGAGAGGATCTTGGCGTCGTCGTCGATGGCGACGACCTTCGCCCGGGAGCCCGACTCCTGTACGGCCTCGGCGGCGGCGACGGCCGGGTTGTAGGCGGTGGAGACGATGCCCGCGATCTCGGCGCCCTTGGCGGCCAGCAGGTCGGACACGGCCTTCTGGGCGGTCTGGAGGTCCTTGTCGATGTCGGTGACGGTCTGCACCACGGTGACCTCGCCACCGGTCTCCCGCACCGCCTTCTCGACGCCCCGCTTGCGCAACTGGGTGTTGGCGTCGACGTTGTTGCCGGTCAGGTGGACGAGGGCGCCCTTGCCGCCCATGGCCTCGATGGCGGCCTTCGCGGCCTTGTAGGCGGCCAGCTCGACGTCGGTGGAGAGGCAGAAGTCCGCCTCGTTCGTGTCCCCGGCCGGGCAGGAGCCGAGCGAGGCGACGGCCGTCCCCTGCGACTTGAGATCGGTGAAGGTGGTGTTGATGTCGGTCGGGGAGACACCGAAGACGCCGAATGCGTTGTAGCCGCGGGCGGCCAGTGTGGACACCAGGTTGTTCTGCTTCTGCTGGTCCCACTCGGCGGTCTCGTCGAAGGTGACGTCGTCCAGCCCGAGCGACTTCCCGGCCTTGGCGCCGGCCGTCTTCCAGGGCTGGAAGTAGGGGTGGGCGCCGCCCGGGACCAGCGCGACCTTCACTCCGGAGCCGTCGGCGAGCTGGGCGGTCCCGCCGCCGCCCTTCGCCGAGGCGGCGCCCGCGGCGCCGGGCTCGTCCGAGTTCCTGATGGTGCAGGCCGACGAGGTGGTGGCCAGGAGGACCAGGCCGATGGCGGCTGACACGGCTGTTCTACGACGGCTCATGATGCTGCCCCACTAGAATCAAATAGGATTTCGTTGCCCGCGATGCTGGGGCAGTGACGGCGGTCACGTCAAGGGTCGTGCCGGGTCGAGTGGCTGTCCGGCTGCCCAGAGCCCTGATTTCATGCCGATCGTGTGCAGATCGAGGGTGAAAGTGAGGGCTGGGTGATGGCACGTGGGTGAAGCGGCCGACTCGCCGCTCGCGGCGTCGATCGCGTCAGATCATATAGAGAAGAGGGGGGGCGAGGCCGTGGATCGGCCGAGGCCCTTCCCGAGGGGAGGACGCAGCGATGTCGGTGCTGGCGGTCAGCGTCTACGAGGCGGTCAAGGCCATGGTCATGGACCATGTGATCCAGCCCGGCGCACGGGTCGGCATCGAGTCCGTCGCGCGGTCCCTCGGAGTCTCGGCGACGCCGGTGCGCGAAGCGCTCGCCCGCCTGGAGTCGGACGGACTGGTGGTGAAGCGGTCGCTCTCCGGATACCGGGCCACCGAACTGCTCACCCGGCAGGGGGTGGAGGAACTCTTCGAGATGCGTCTGCTGCTGGAGCCGCGGGCCGCCGCGCTGGCCGCCGAGCACATGGGCGAGGCGGCGCTGGACCGGATCGAGGCCGTGGTCGAGGAGATGCGGGGGCTGCCGGACAAGGGGCACAGCTACGCCGAGTACGGGCGCTTCGCGGTGCTGGACCAGCGGTTCCACGACGCGCTGGCCGTCGCGTCCGGCCGGACGATGCTCGCCGCGGCGGTGGAGCGGCTCCACACCCACCTGCACCTCTTCCGGCTCAGCCCCGTCTCGGGCGGCAGTCCGGCCACCGTCATGGAGCACGGCCGCATCCTGCGGGCGGTGCTGCGGCGCAGTCCCGAACGGGCGTCGCGGGCCATGAGCGAGCATCTGGAGTCCAGCCTGCGGCGCCACCTCGACCGGTACGCGGAGGGCGGGGCGTGACGACCGGCGCCGATCACTATGCTCACTGCATGCGCGACGCAGATCCACCGACGGACGGCCCGGGAACATGCTGAAAGAGGTCACCGCGACCCGCTACATCACACCCCTGCGCGAGGGCGGTTCGCTGCCCGGGCTCGTCGAGGCCGACGATCTCGGGACGTACGTCCTGAAGTTCACCGGCGCGGGGCAGGGACGCAAGACGCTGGTCGCGGAGGTGGTCTGCGGTGAGCTGGCCCGGCGGCTGGGCTTCCGCGTCCCGCGCATCGTGACGGTCGACCTCGATCCCGTCCTGGGGCTCGGCGAGCCCGACCAGCAGGTGCAGGAGCTGCTCAAGTCGAGCGGCGGCACCAACCTCGGCATGGACTTCCTCTCCGGCGCGCTCGGCTTCGACCCGCTCGCCTTCGAGGTGAGCCCCGAGGAGGCCGGCCGGATCGTCTGGTTCGACGCGCTGGTGAACAACGTCGACCGGTCCTGGCGCAACCCCAACCTGCTGCGCCTGCGGGGCGAGACATGGCTCATCGACCACGGCGCGACCATGATCTGGCAGCACAACTGGCCCGGTGCCGAGGCCTCCGCGGCCCGCCCCTACGACGCCTCCGACCACGCCCTCGCGCGCTTCTCGCCGGACGTCCGCTCGGCCGCCGCCGCGCTCGCGCCGCTGGTCACCGGGGAACTCCTCGCGGAGGTCACCGCCGAGATCCCGGACGTGTGGCTGCGGGACGAGCCCGGCTTCGCGACCCCCGACGACCTGCGGCGGGCCTATGCCCGGCCGCTGCTCGCCCGGGCCGCCACGATCCACGAACGCGTCAAGGGGGAGCGGTGAGCGACCGCCACGTCTTCGAGTACGCGCTGGTGCGCGTCGTACCCCGCGTCGAGCGCGGGGAGTGCGTCAACGCCGGCGTCCTCGTGTACTGCCGGGCCAAGTCCTACGTCGGCGCCCGCACGCACCTCGACGAAGCCAGGCTGCTGGCCCTCGACCCGCGGGTGGACCTGCCGGGTGTACGTGCGGCGCTGCGCGCCGTGGAAGGGGTGTGCACCGGCGGGGACGCGGCGGGCCAGGCGGCCCAGGACGATCCGGGCCGCCGTTTCCGCTGGCTGATCGCGCCCCGCTCGACCATCGTCCAGCCGGGCCCCGTGCACACCGGCCTGACCGCCGATCCCGCGGCCGAGGCGCAGCGGCTGCTCGACCTGCTGGTGCGGTGACGCCGCGCGGGTTCGCTCCGGCCCTGAGCCGCTGCGGGTGTCAGGCGCGCCGGCGGCGCCTGAGCGCGTAGCCGGCGGCGAGCGTGGCGCTGGCCACGCAGCCCAGCCCGATGGCGATGTCCGAGCGGCTCGGCCCGCCGCTGAAGGAGCCGCCCAGGCCGCCCTGGGTGCCGCGCGTCGGAGTGACGGCGGGGGAGGCCGACGGACTCGTGGCGGCGGTCGGTGCGGGCGCGACCGGGAGCGGCGCCGAGGTCGAGGAGGTGGTCGGGAGCGAGGCGATCTGCACCTCGACGCGCTGGTTCTGCTCCACCCGCTGGATCTGCTCCACCTGCCGGCCCTGGTCGTCCCGGTCCTCGTCCCGGCCGCCGTTCCCGCCCTGGTCGAAGCCGCCCTGATCGTTCCCGCCCGCGTCGTGCCGACCGTCGTTGAACCCGCCTTGGTCCGCTCCGCCCTCGCCGAACCCGCCCTGGTCGTTTCCGGCCGGGTCGTTGCCGCCGGGGTCGAACGAGCCCGCGCCGAAGTCGCTTCCGTCGGGTTCTCCCTGGTCGAGTGGGTCCGGGGCGAACAGGTCCTCGGTGAACGCGTCCGGGGCGTTCGGATCGCTCTCGAAGGCGGCCTGGCCCGCCTGCTGGGTGGGACTCCGGGAGTCCAGTTCCTGGGTGTGTGCGGTGTCGGCCATCGGCACGATCGCGGCTATCGCGACGGCTATGCCTGCGGCACCGGTTAGACGGCGCATGGACGTCTCCTTTCCGGCCACGAGTGGCTCGCGCTTCGACGCTAGGGGCCCGGGGGCCCGGGGGCGCGCAGCGCTGGTCCGATCGGGTAGGCCGGGGATGGTGACGCACCGGGGAGCCCGGGTAATGGATCACACCGGCCCGGTGTCCCGTTGACACCGGGTGCCAGGGCTTCTAGCGTCACGTCTGCGGAAGGTACTAAGCGGTCGCTCACCCAAGGGCGCACGCTCCGCACGGGCCGCATCCCCAGGACGAGGAGAGCAGCAATGTCCACCACTGAGCAGCGAGTCGCCGTCGTCACCGGAGCCGCGCGCGGCATCGGTGCCGCGACCGCCGTACGACTGGCCGCCGAGGGCCGCGCCGTCGCCGTCATCGACCTCGACGAGGCCGCCTGCAAGGACACCGTGGAGCAGATCACCGCGGCCGGCGGCAAGGCGATCGCGGTCGGTTGCGACGTCTCCGACGAGGCGCAGGTCGAGGCGGCCGTCGCGCGGATCGCCGGGGAGCTGGGCGCGCCGACGATCCTCGTCAACAACGCGGGCGTACTCCGCGACAACCTGCTCTTCAAGATGAGCGCCTCCGACTGGGACACCGTCATGAACGTGCACCTGCGCGGCGCCTTCCTGATGTCCAAGGCGTGCCAGAAGCACATGGTGGACGCCGGCTTCGGCCGCATCGTCAACCTGTCCTCCTCCTCCGCGCTCGGCAACCGCGGTCAGGTCAACTACTCCGCCGCCAAGGCCGGTCTCCAGGGCTTCACCAAGACCCTCGCCAAGGAGCTGGGCAAGTTCGGCGTCACCGCGAACTCCGTCGCCCCGGGCTTCATCGCCACCGAGATGACCAAGGCCACCGCCGACCGCGTGGGCATGGGCTTCGACGACTTCAAGGCCGCCGCCGCCACCCAGATCCCGGTCGCCCGCGTCGGTGAGCCCGACGACATCGCCAACGCCATCGCCTTCTTCACCGGCGAGGCGGCCGGCTTCGTCTCCGGCCAGGTGCTGTACGTGGCCGGCGGACCGCTCGACTAGGGCCACGGAGACCAGGGAACACGGACACTAGGGAACACGGACATGACTGAACTCCCCGTACTCTCCGGCAAGGTCGCGCTCGTCACCGGCGCCAGCCGCGGTATCGGTTACGGCGTCGCCGAGGCGCTCGTCGCGCGCGGCGACCGGGTCTGCATCACCGGCCGCAACGAGGACGCCCTCAAGGAGGCCGTCGAGAAGCTCGGCGCCGACCGGGTCATCGGTGTCGCCGGCAAGGCGCACGACGAGGCCCACCAGGCCGTCGCGGTCGAGCGCACGATGGAGGCCTTCGGCCGCGTCGACTTCCTGGTCAACAACGCAGGCACCAACCCGGTGTTCGGGCCGATCGCCGACCTCGACCTGAACGTCGCGCGGAAGGTCTTCGAGACCAACGTGATCTCGGCGCTCGGCTTCGCCCAGCGCACCTGGCACGCCTGGCAGAAGGAGAACGGCGGCGCGATCGTCAACATCGCGTCCGTCGCGGGCCTCTCGCCCTCGCCCTTCATCGCCGCGTACGGCGTCAGCAAGGCCGCGCTGATCAACCTCACCGCGCAGCTCGCGCACGAGTTCGCGCCGAAGGTGCGGGTCAACGCGATCGCCCCGGCCGTCGTGAAGACCAAGTTCGCCGCCGCCCTCTACGAGGGCCGGGAAGAGGAGGCGGCCGCCGGATACCCGCTGGGCCGGCTCGGCGTGCCCTCCGACATCGGCGGTGCCGCCGCCTTCCTCACCTCGACGCAGTCCGACTGGGTCACCGGTCAGACCCTCGTCGTCGACGGAGGCATCTTCCTGAACGCCGGCGTGGCCTGATCTCGCCTGTCGACAGCACTGAGGACCGGCCCGGGACACGGGCGCCGTTGACGGAAACGGCGCCCGTGTCCGCGTGTCGAGACCGCCGGGAGGATGACAACGTAGTCATCGCCAAATGATCAAAACCCCTGTTCAGAAGGGGGTTCAGGTGGCACGGCGCTGCGGTATGGTCTGCCGACCCTTGGCACGGCGGATCGAGGAGCGTGCGCGTGTTCAACCGGAACCGAGGCCTGCGTCGGGTGGCGGCCATCGTGTCCATATCGTCGCTGGTCACCGGCTGCGGCATTCTGTCGTCCGACAGCTCGGAGGACGAGGGGCCGATCGTCGTGGGGACGACGAGCGCGCCCAGCACTCTGGACCCGGCGGCCTCCTGGGACGGCTCCTGGGAGCTGTTCCGGAACATCTACCAGACGCTGCTCAGCTACCCCAACGGTGCGACCGCGCCCCAGCCCGACGCCGCCGAGGAGTGCGCCTTCACCGACTCCACGAACCAGGTGTACCGCTGCGAGCTGCGCGACGGCCTGACCTTCTCCAACGGGGACCGGCTCGACGCGCGGGCCGTCAAGCACTCGATCGACCGGATCAAGGACATCAACGTCAACGGCGGTCCCGCCGGACTGCTGGGCAGCCTGGAACGCGTCCAGGCGCCGAGCGAGCGCGAGGTGGTCTTCCACCTCAACAAGCCCGACGCCACCTTCCCGTTCGTGCTCGCCACGCCCGCCATGTCGATCGTCGAGCCCGGCAGCTACCCCGCGAAGGAGCTGCGCGAGGACGGCCAGGTCGTGGGCTCGGGACCGTACACGCTGGAGTCGTACGAGGACGGCGAGCGCGCCGAACTGGTGCGCAACGACCACTACGAGGGCTTCGCCGACCGCGAGAACAAGGCGGTGACGATCCGCTACTTCAAGGACTCCGCCGGCATGGTGAAGGCGCTGCGCGACGGCGACATCCAGGTGACCTACCGGGGACTCGCGGCCGACGACGTCGTCACGCTCCAGGGCAAGGCCGGCCGGGACGAGGAACTCCAGCTGGTCGAGGGCAGCGGCACGGAGATCAGCTACCTGGTGTTCAACCCCGAGGACCCGTGGGCGGGCCGCAAGGAGGTCCGCCGGGCCGTCGCCCAGGTGATCGACCGGGCGGCGATCGCGCACACGATCCACCAGGACACGGTCGACCCGCTGTACTCGATGGTCCCCAAGGGCCTGACCGGACACACCACGGGCTTCTTCGACGACTACGGCGACCCCAGCGTCCCCAAGGCCCGCGAGATCCTCACCGGCGCGGGCATCACCCAGCGCGTCCCGCTCACCCTCTGGTACACCACCGACCGGTACGGCTCCGAGACGGCGAAGGAGTTCAAGGAGATCAAGCGGCAGCTCGACGCCTCGGGCCTGTTCCGGGTCACCCTGAAGAGCCGCCCCTGGAAGACGTACGTCACCGGCTACCAGAAGGGCGAGTACCCGGTGTTCGGTCGCGGCTGGTCCCCGGACTTCCCGGACGCGGAGAACTTCATCGCCCCGTTCGTCGGTGAGCAGAACGCGCTCGGTACGCCCTACCCCGCGCCGGAGATCACCGGTGAGCTGCTGCCGCGCTCCCGCCGGGAGAGCGACCGGGCCAACGTGGAGCGGGAGTTCGAGCGGGCGCAGCAGATCATGCTGGACGACGCGCGCCTGCTGCCGTTGTGGCAGGGCAAGCAGTACGTGGCCGCGAATGCCGACATCTCGGGCGCGGAGCAGGCCATGGACCCGTCGACGATCATGATGATGTGGCGGCTCTCCCGGAAGACCAGTTGGTAGGCGGCCCGGTTGTCAGTGGTCGCCGGTAGGTTCGTGAGGAGTGGAAAGCGACCGCACAGCGTAAGGAAGTTGACGTGACCGACACCGCCATGCTGCCCGAGTCCTGGCGCGAGGTGCTGGGCGACGAGCTTCAGCAGCCCTACTTCAAGGAGCTGACGGAGTTCGTCGAGGAGGAGCGGGCGAACGGCCCCGTCTACCCGCCGCGCGAGGAGGTCTTCGCCGCGCTGGACGCCACGCCGTACGACCGGGTCAAGGTGCTGGTCCTCGGGCAGGACCCGTATCACGGCGAGGGCCAGGGCCACGGGCTGTGCTTCTCCGTCCGGCCCGGGGTGAAGGTCCCGCCGTCCCTGCGGAACATCTACAAGGAGATGCACGCGGAGCTGGGCACGCCCGTCCCGGACAACGGATACCTGATGCCCTGGGCGGAGCAGGGCGTCCTCCTGCTCAACGCGGTGCTCACGGTCCGGGCGGGTGAGGCGAACTCGCACAAGGCCCGCGGCTGGGAGCGTTTCACCGACGCGGTGATCCGCGCGGTGGCCGACCGGCCGGACCCGGCGGTGTTCGTGCTGTGGGGCAACTACGCGCAGAAGAAGCTGCCGCTGATCGACGAGACCCGGCACCGGGTGGTGAAGGGGGCGCACCCCTCCCCGCTGTCGGCGAAGAAGTTCTTCGGCTCGCGTCCGTTCACGCAGATCAACGAGGCGGTCGCGGCCCAGGGCCACGAGCCGGTCGACTGGACCATTCCGAACCTGAAGTGACCCGGAGGTGCGGGCCGGGTCCGCCGTCGCCCGGCCCGCGCCTCCCGGTGCGGCCTGAGCCGGATCGTGGCCGCCTGCGGTTAGCGTCGGTCGTGACAGCCGACGAGGGCACGGAGGACGTGGTGGCCAAGGGACGGGAGCAGGCGGCGCCGGATGCCGTGCTGACGCGCATCGGCCAGGTCGTCATGCTGCATCACGCGGGCGACCGCGAGGAGGCCCGGGACCGCTTCCTCGGCCTCTGGGCGGAGATCGGCGAGCACGGCGACCCCCTGCACCGGTGCACGCTGGCCCACTACCTGGCCGACACCCAGGACGACCCGGGCGACGAACTGGCCTGGGACCTTCGCGCGTTGGCGGCCGCCGAGGAGATCACCCAGGACCCGCCCGCCGGTCCCCACGAGGGCACGCTCGCCGCGCGCGCCCTGTACCCCTCGCTCCACCTGAACCTCGCGGACGACTACGACCGCCTCGGCCACCGCGAGGCCGCCCGCCTGCACCTGCGGCGCGCCCGGGGCGCGGCCGAGTCACTGGCCCCCGACCGGTACGGCGAGGGTGTGCGCGCGGCGATCGGCCGGCTGGAGCGCCGCCTGGACGGCGCGGGCGGTGGTACGGACGGGCCCGAGCGTCCCGGCGGATGGCCGAGACCACCGCGGCAGCGGCCCTAGGCATGAGTGGCGCCCGTGCGCCGTCGTACTCAGGGGCCGTACGCCTGCTCGCAGATGCGGGATTCCGGGCTGCCGGGGCGCCAGCCGCCGTACCGCTTGCCGAGTGAGCACACGTCCGTGTTCCGGCCGGTCGAGGGCGCGTGTGGGAGTGCGGTGACCCCGGGGTCGGGCACCCTCGGCCGTTGGGTCCGAGCCGGTGTCTCGGGCCGGGCGGGCCGTGGCCGCCGCTCGGGGCGGGCCCGGGCGGCCGGCGCCTCCTGCGGGGGCGGCCCGGCGGCCGGGGGCTCCGTACCGCGCGGTTCCCGGGCCGCGCGGTCCGGGGTCGGCGAGGGGCCGATCATCTCCAGCGCCTCCCGGGCCGGCGCCTGGACGACCCGGGGTCCGGCCGGTCCGTCCGGGCGCGGCGCCTGGGAGCGGGCGCCCGCCGGGGCCGGGTCGGCGGCGGCCGGGCCGTGGACCGTCGTACAGCCGGTCAGGGAGGTGACGGCCAAGGTCACCAGGAGCGTCGCTGTGGTCCTCGTTCGATGCACCCGCGTCACTCTGCTGGTTCGGGTCCGTTCCTCGGCGCCGGACGAGCGGAGGTTGCCCCGCACGGGTGATCTCAGGCCCCGTACGGAGGCCCGGTGGCCGTCGGGGGTGACGTCAGTCGCCCGTGGCACCGTCCAGGCACTCCCGGATCAGGTCGGCGTGCCCGTTGTGACGGGCGTACTCCTCGATCATGTGAGTGTGGATCCAGCGCAGGCTGAAGCGCTCACCGGTGCGGGCGTGCTTTCCCCGGCCCATGTCGTCCAGGGGGAATCCGGCCGCGTTGCGCCGGGCCGCCTCGATCTCGGCCTGCCAGGTCGCGCGCGCCTCCTGCCAGGTGTCCGACGCGGTCACCCGGAACTCACCGTCCGGATCCGCGTCCGAGTAGTAGATCGGGCCCGCGTCCTCGGCCGCCAGCACCCTGCGGTACCAGCTGCGCTCCACCTCCGCCATGTGCCGCACCAGTCCCATCAGGGTCAGCCCCGACGGGCTCACGGAGGCCGTGCGCAGCTGTTCGTCGGTGAGGCCCTCGCACTTCCACGCGAGCGTCTGGCGGTGGTACTCGACCCAGCCCTCCAGCATGGTGCGTTCGTCGGCATCGGGGTCGGGCTCGCGGCGTTCGGTAGTCATGCCGGCATCCTCGCCCGGCGCCGTCCCCGTGCGCCAGGGAGTTTCAGCCGCCCAGCATGCCGTCCAGGATCTCCCGCAGTCCCGACCGCACGTCCCGGAGGCCGGGCACCTCGGCGTGGAAGGTGCCGGCCACGCAGCTGAACATCAGTCCGTCCGCCCAGGCGACCAGCGAGAGCACGTGGCGCTCCGGGTCCGGCGAGCCCAGCTCCGTGACGAGTCCGCCCAGCCGCTCCCGGAATCGGGCGCCCGCCGCGTCGAAGTGGGCCCGCAGCTCGGGCCGGCGGGTGGCCTCCAGGGCCAGTTCGTAGCGGGCCAGCGTCAGGTCCCGGTTGAGGGTCAGCGCGCGGTGCGTCGCCAGTGCCAGCGCGTCCACCAGGGGGTCGAGGCCGGCGCGCGGGTCCGGCATCTCGTGCAGCGCCAGCACCCGTTCCTCCCGGTCGGCCAGGCGCCGCACCGCCAGTTCGAGCAGGGCCTGCCGGGTACGGGCGAGGTTGGAGGTGGAGCCCTGCGGGAGTCCGGCCGTCTCGTCGACCGCGCGGTGCGTCAGCCCGCGCATCCCGCGCTCCGCGAGCAGGGCGAGCGCCGCGTCTGCGACCAGGTCGGAGCGGGAGGCGGCGGTGGGGGTGGCGGGGGCCGCGGAGGGCACGGAGGCCGGGGTGGAGGGGGGCATGGAGGTCAACCTACCCGACCGCACTACGGCTGTAGTACAGTCGGCGACAGGAGCTACTACACCTGTAGTGACGAGAGCGGTGGAGAGAGCCATGGCACGGACAAGGCGGGCCGTCGTGATCGGCGGCGGCATCGGTGGCCTCACCGCGGCGGTGGCCCTGCACCAGAACGGACTGCGGGTCACCGTCCTGGAGCGGGCCGCCTCCCTGCGGCCGGTCGGCGCGGCCATCTCCCTGTCGCCCAACGCCCTGCGCGCGCTGGACGTCATCGGGCTCGGCGACGAGGTCCGCGACCTCGCCGCCTGGCAGGGCGACGGGGGAGTGCGCACGCCGGGCGGACGCTGGCTCTCCCGGTCCAGCGCGGAGGCCGCCGCGGCCCGGTTCGGCGGTCCGCTGGTGCTGCTGCACCGGGCCACCCTCATCGACCGCCTGTCCGAGCGGCTGCCCCCGGACGCCGTCCGCACGGCCGCCGACGCGATGCTCGCCGACCCCGGCGACCACGATCGCCCGGCCAGGGTGCGCACCGCGGGCGGCGAGTGGGAGGCCGACCTGGTCGTCGCCGCCGACGGCATCCGCTCCGGGGTGCGCCGCAGGTTGTTCCCGGACCACCCCGGCACCGTGTACTCCGGCTTCACCACCTGGCGGGTCGTGATTCCGCTGCCCGGCGTCGAGTTCGCCTCCCACGAGACGTGGGGGCGGGGCCGCATCTGGGGCACACACCCGCTCAAGGACGGCCGGGCCTACGCCTACGCCGCCGCCGTCGCCCCGGCCGGCGGACACGCGGAAGACGAGCGGGCGGAGCTGCTGCACCGCTACGGCGACTGGCACGACCCGATCCCCGCGGTGCTCGCCGCGGCCCGCCCCGAGGATGTCCTGCGCCACGACGTGCACCACATCTCCGCACCGCTGCCCGCCTACCACCGCGGCCGGGTCGCCCTGCTCGGCGACGCCGCGCACGCCATGCCGCCCAATCTCGGGCAGGGCGGCAATCAGGCCATCGAGGACGCGGTCGTCCTCGCCCACCACAGCCGGGACCTCGCCGCCTACACGGCCGCCCGGCAGCCCCGTGCCAGTGCCGTCGCCCGCCGGGCCGTCCGGGTCGCCCGTCTCAACCTGATGACCAGCCGCGCCGGTATCGCGGCCCGTGACGTCGCGCTGCTCGCGCTGTCCAAGGCGGCACCCGCTCTCTTCCTGCGGGGCTTCGACGGCATCGCCGACTGGCGGCCACCGCAGCCCCCGTATGCTTCAGCGCGGACCAGGACCGGCGAACGATAGAGGAGCGCACCCCGTGAAGGTCGGCTGCATCGGACTCGGCGACATCGCGCGGAAGGCCTACCTGCCGGTGCTCTCCGCCCTGCCGGGGGCCGAACTGCACCTGCAGACCCGCACCCCCGCCACCCTCACCCGGGTCGCCGACGGACTGCGCCTGCCGGAGGCCCAGCGCCACGCCGACCTGGACTCACTGCTCGCCCAGGGCCTCGACGCCGCCTTCGTGCACGCGCCGACCGCCGTCCACCCCGAGATCGTGACCGGGCTCCTGGAAGCCGGCGTCCCGACCTACGTCGACAAGCCGCTCGCCTACGAACTCGCCGAGTCCGAACGGCTGGTGGCCCTCGCCGAGGAGCGGCGGACCAGCCTCGCCGTCGGCTTCAACCGCCGTTACGCGCCCGGGTACGCGCAGTGCGCCGAGCACCCGCGCGAGCTGATCCTCATGCAGAAGAACCGCACCGGGCTGCCCGAGGAACCGCGCACGATGATCCTCGACGACTTCATCCACGTCGTGGACACGCTCCGCTTCCTGGTACCGGGACCCGTCGACGACGTGACCGTGCGTGCCCGCGTCCAGGACGGGCTCCTGCACCACGTCGTGCTCCAGCTCGCCGGGGAGGGCTTCACGGCGCTCGGCGTCATGAACCGGCTCAGCGGTTCGGCGGAGGAGATCCTGGAGGTCTCCGGTCAGGACACCAAGCGCCAGGTGGTCAACCTCGCCGAGGTGATCGACCACAAGGGTCAGCCCACCGTGCGGCGGCGCGGCGACTGGGTGCCGGTCGCCCGGCAGCGCGGCATCGAGCAGGCGGTGCTCGCCTTCCTCGACACGGTGCGCGCGGGGCGGGTGCTCAGTGCCCGGGACGCGCTGGAGACCCACGATCTGTGTGAGCGGGTGGTACGCGCGGTCCACGAGCGTTCCGCCTGAGCCGCACCGCCCGTACGCCCTCGCCGGCGCCCCACGACGCGAGGATGACCAGCGCCGCGTACACGGTCCAGTCGCCGAGGCGCACGTACGGCGTGGTGCCGTGCGTGAGGGGGAGCTCGTACACCCGCGCGGTGCTCGCGTCGGTACCGAGCCGGGAGCCGATCCGCTTCCCGTTCGCGTCGTACACGGCGGAGACGCCGGTCAGCGTCGAGTGAACCATCGGCCGGCCGGTCTCCGCGGCGCGCAGCGCGGCGAGCGAGGCGTGCTGCGCGGGAGCCCAGGTGTGCTGGAACGTCGACGTCGACGACTGGGCGACCAGCACCTCCGCGCCGTCGGCGGCCAGCTGGCGGCTCATGTCGGGAAAGGCGCTCTCGAAGCACACCATCGGGCCGATCCGCAGCCCGTCCCCGACGTTCATCACCACCTGCTCGGTGCCCCGCCTGCGGTCCTCGCCGGCCGCCTCGCCGACGGAGGTGGCCCAGCCGAGCAGGGAGCGGGCCGGTACGTACTCCCCGAAGGGCACCAGCCGCATCTTGTCGTACCGGTCGCCGGTCGGGCCGTCGGGGCCGACCAGCACCGAACTCTTGTAGATGCCCGGCTTGTCCGAGCGCCGCGCGTCCACGTTGACCAGGATCTCCGCGCCGGTCTCCCGGGACAGCGCCGCCAGCCGGCGGGCCAGGTCGGGCCGGTCGTCCAGGTCGAAGCCGACGCTGCTCTCGCCCCAGACGATCAGATCGAGGTCCCGGCCGGCGAGCCCGCGGGTGAGCCGCTCCTCGCGGTCGAAGCGCCGGTCGGCGCTGTTCGCGCCGTCCACGATGCCGGGCTGCACCACGGCGATCGCGGCCCGTTCGTCGGTGTCGGGGCGCGGCGACCAGACCCAGGCCGCGGAGGTGGCGGCCGCGGTGGCGACCAGCCCGGCCAGCGCGGGCATCCGCGCCCGGCGGACGGCGACGAGCACGGCGACGGCGACGTTCACCGCCACCACCAGGAAGCTCAGCAGCCAGACCCCGCCGACCGAGGCCAGCCGCAGCGCCGGGGCCACCTCCCACTGGCTGGACCCGAGCATCCCCCAGGGGCCGCCGAGCCCCTGCCAGGAGCGGACCAGTTCCGCGGCCAGCCAGCCCGACGGCAGCACCAGGAGCGCCGCCGCGACCCGGCCGGCCGAGGGCGCGCCGCCCAGCAGCCGCCGCACCAGCCAGCCCCACGGTGCCCACAGCGCGCCGAGCAGCGCCGCGATCACGAAGGTGAACACGTGCAGGTTCGGCAGCAGCCAGTGGTGCATGGCGAGCATGAAGCCGAAGCCGGCGCACCACCCGTCGTACGCCGCCCGCTTCCCGGTCGGCGCGGTGCGGGCCAGCAGGATCCAGGGGACCAGCGCGAACCAGGCCCACCACCACAGGGCGGGGCCCGGGAACGCGAGTACGGGCAGCGCTCCGGCGAGCACGGCGGCGGCCGAGCGCCACCACGGGGAGGCGAGCCGGCGGTCGAGCGTCTTCATGGGCGGCTCCCTACCCCCCGATGCCTACAGTGTGCGCCCGCGACGAGGGCGAATTTCAGTTGATCACACCGGATGCCGATGGTGCGCAAGGCATGTGCAACGCGTTCTCCACGTCCTAGAGTGATCGATGATCGATCAAATCGGAGGTGCTCATGAACCGACCCATCACCGTGGTCACCGGCGGCAGCCGTGGCATCGGCGCGGCGACCTGTCTGCGCCTCGCGGCGGACGGACACGACCTTGCCGTCGGCTACGCGCGGGACTCGGCGGCCGCCGAGGCCGTCGTCGCGGGCGTGCGCGAGGCGGGCGGACGCGCGGTGGCGGTACGCGCGGACACCTCGGTCGAGGCCGACGTCGAGCGCCTCTTCGACGTGGCGGAGGAGCGGCTCGGGCCGGTGACGGGCCTGGTGAACAACGCGGCCGTGACCGGTCCGCTGGGGTGCCTCGCCGACAGCGACACCGCCGACCTGCGCCGGGTCCTGGACGTCAACCTGCTCGGCGTGCTGCTGTGCGCCCGGCGCGCCGCGCGGCTCATGACGGCGCGGGGGACCGGTGTGATCGTCAACGTCTCGTCGGGCGCCGCGACGCTCGGCAGCCCGGGGGAGTACGTCCACTACGCGGCGGCCAAGGCGGGCGTCGACACGCTGACGCTGGGGCTGGCCAAGGAACTGGGGCCGGACGGTGTCCGGGTCAACGCGGTCGCGCCCGGCGTCATCGACACCGAGATGCACGCGGCGGCGGGCGCGCCGGACCGGGCGCGGCGGATGGGGGCGGCGGTGCCGATGGGCCGTGCCGGACGGGCGGAGGAGATCGCGGCGGCGATCTCCTGGCTGATGTCGCCCGACGCCTCGTACACGACGGGGACGGTGCTCCGGGTGGCCGGCGGGCGCTGACAGCGGGCGGGTGCCGGGGGGGGCTCCGGGTCAGGCGGCCTCGATGACCTCGCCGCGGATCGCGGTCGCCCACTCGACCACCAGCAACTCGTACTCCACGCGCTCCTGCGCCGACAGGGTCCCGCCCGCGCGGCGCCACAGCGCACGGATCTTCTCGTTCAGTTCCGCGGCCGAGCGCACGGAACCAGGGGTCGCGTAATCGGGGGACATGCGGACCAGCGTAGGCCCAAGCGCTGACGGTGCGCTACCGGACGGCTACAGGAGCGGTCGCGCTCAGCCCGCGGACTCCGCGGCGTGGGGGCTGAGCGCACCGGTGCTGACCAGGGCGATGATGACGATGCCGAGCGCGATGCGGTACCAGACGAACGGCATGAAGCTCTTCGTGGAGATGAACTTCATGAACCAGGCGATCACCGCGTATCCGGTGCCGAAGGCGATGACCGTCGCGAACAGCGTCGGTCCCCAGGAGACGTGGTCGCTCTCCATCGCGTCCGTCAGCTCGAAGAGCCCGGAGGCGAGCACCGCCGGGATCGCGAGCAGGAACGAGTACCGGGCCGCCGCCTCGCGCCGGTAGCCCATGAAGAGGCCGCCGCTGATCGTGGCCCCGGAGCGGGAGACGCCCGGGATGAGGGCCGCCGCCTGGCAGACGCCGTAGATCAGGCCGTCCCGGACGGTCAGGTTCTCCAGCTCCTTGCGCGCGCGGGGAGCGCGGTGCCGGCCGCCCTTCTCGTCCCGCGCGGCCATCCGGTCCGCGATGCCGATGATCACACCGACGACGATCAGCATCGTCGCGGTGATCCGCAGGTCGCGGAAGGGCCCCTCGATCTGGTCCTTCAGGGTCAGGCCGAGTACGCCGATCGGGATCGAGCCGACGATCACCAGCCAGCCCATGCGCGCGTCGGGGTCGCGGCGCATCGACTTGTCGGTCAGCGACCGTGTCCACGCCGAGATGATGCGCCCGATGTCCTTGCGGAAGTAGATGAGGACCGCGGCCTCGGTGCCGATCTGCGTGATCGCCGTGAAGGCGGCGCCCGGGTCGTGCCAGCCGGAGAACGCCGCCGTCAGGCGCAGGTGCGCGCTGGAGGACACGGGGAGGAACTCGGTCAGCCCCTGGACGAGTCCGAGGATGAGTGATTCGAACCAAGACATGAAGTTACTGAGTCCAAGTGCTGAGCGAGAAAAGGGCGATGGGCGCGCCGGACCCCGAAGTCGGATGATCGGGACCGGCTGTGCCGAGGGGCAGCGTAGCGTCCCAAAGTGAAGTCCGGCCCACAGGGGTCAAAGGTCTCCTAGGCGGCCGTCGGGCCCGTCACGGTCCAGCCGTCGGCCTGTGGATGGGCGGTCAGGTCCTCGTGCCGGACGGTGTCGCCGCAGGCGCGGCAGGTGATCCGCGGGACCAGCTCGCTGCCGCAGATGTGCTCGATCACCATGGGGCGGTCGTCGTCGGCGCGCAGGTGGCGGTCGCCCCAGGCCATGAGGGTCATCAGTACCGGTTCCAGCTCCAGTCCCGCCCGGGTCGGCCGGTACTCGAAACGCTGCGGGCGCTCGCTGTACGGCTGCTTGGTCAGGATGCCCGCGTCCAGGAGCCGCCGGAGCCGGGTGGCGAGGATGTCGCGCGGGGCGCCGGTGTTGCGGACCAGCTGGTCGAAGCGGCCGTTGCCGAGGCAGACCTCGCGCAGGACGAGCAGGGAGTACTTCTCCCCGACGAGCGCCAGGGTGTCGGCGATCGAGCAGGGGCGCGGGTTCTTGGGGGCGGCGGCCATGGCGCCCAGCATAGGGGAGGGTTTGTTTTTCAAACTCGCAGGGCTATGGTGAGTCCAGAATTCCTACTCACTGGTAGTCGCCGGCAGCCGGAGGCCCGCAGCATGCGTGAAGCAGTCGTCGTCGAAGCCGTACGCACCCCGATGGGCAAGGGCAGGCCGAACGGCGCCCTCGCCCACGTCCACCCCGTGGAACTCCTCGCGCACACGCTGCGCACCCTCGTCGAGCGGTCCGGCGTCGACCCGGCGCTGATCGACGACGTCATCGGCGGCACCGTCGACCAGGTCGGCGAGCAGGCCATGAACACCACCCGCTACGCCCTGCTGTCCGCGGGCTTCCCCGAGTCCGTGCCCGCGACCACCGTGGACCGGCAGTGCGGCTCCTCCCAGCAGGCCGTCCACTTCGCCGCGCAGGGCGTCATGGCCGGGGCGTACGACCTGGTCGTCGCCTGCGGGGTCGAGTCGATGAGCCGCGTCCCGATGTGGTCGAACGTGCCGGCCGGCGCCGACCCCTTCGGCCCAGGCGTCGCGGCCCGCTACCCGGACGGACTCGTCCCGCAGGGCATCAGCGCCGAACTGATCGCCGCCAAATGGTCGCTCTCCCGCGAGCGGATGGACGCCTTCGCCGTCTCCTCGCACCGGAAGGCCGCCGCGGCCTGGGAGTCAGGGCGTTTCGACGCCGAGATCGCGCCCCTGGACGGGGTCTCGCGCGACGAGTGCGTACGCCCCGCGTCCAGCGTGGAGGTCCTCGCCGGTCTCCGGCCCGCCTACCGCGACCCGGCCTTCGCCGAGCGCTTCCCGCAGATCGAGTGGAACATCACCGCGGGCAACGCCAGCCCGGTCAACGACGGCGCCTCGGCCGTGCTGATCACCTCGGCCGAGACCGCGGCCCGCCTCGGCCTGCGCCCGCTCGCCCGCCTGCACAGCTTCGCCGTCACCGGCTCCGACCCGCTGCTGATGCTGACGGGCGTGATCCCCGCCACCGAGAAGGTGCTGCGCCGGGCGTCGCTCTCCCTGGGGGACATCGACCTGTTCGAGGTCAACGAGGCGTTCGCGAGCGTGGTGCTGGCCTGGCAGCAGGAGACCGGAGCCGACCTCGGCAAGGTCAACGTGCACGGCGGGGCCATCGCGCTGGGCCACCCCCTCGGTGCCAGCGGCACCCGCCTGACCACCACCCTCGTCCACGCCCTCAGGGAGCGCGGAGCGCGCTACGGACTCCAGACCATGTGCGAGGCGGGCGGCCTCGCCAACGCCATGATCCTGGAGGCCGTGTAACGCGCCGTCAGTGCCCGCGCAGCCGGTGCCGCTTGCGCCAGGCCACCGCCGCGCCCGCGAGCCCCGGCAGGGCGATGCAGGCCAGCGCGATCAGGAAGGCCGGAGAAGTCGGCGTCGAGGCGCGGGCCCCGGCGACCACGTAGGCGGCGGTGTTGGGGATGGACCCCAGTCCCGTCGCCAGGAGGAAGGGGAGCAGGCCCATGCGGGACACCGCCGCGCAGTAGTTGGCCGCGGCGAACGGCACCCCGGGGAACAGCCGGGCGGCCAGCATCGAGCGGAAGCCGTGCCGGCTGAGCTGCCCGTCCGCGGCCTTCAGCCACTTGCCCCGCAGCAGTGGACGCAGCGCCTCCTGGCCCAGCACCCGGCCCAGGCAGAAGGCGATCCCGGCGCCGAGCACCGTCCCCGCCAGCGCGGAGGCGAGGCCGAGCTGCGAGCCGAACAGCGCACCCGCGGCCAGGTTCAGCAGCGGACGCGGCACGAAGGCGACGGTGCACAGCCCGTAGGCCACCGCGTAGGCGACGGCCGCCGCGGCTCCGCCGAGCTGTGGCGGCCAGCCGTCGGTGAGCAACTGCTGGGGCTGGAAGAGCAGAACCGTGGTCGCGGCCGAGGCCAGCAGGGCGACGAGCAGGGAGAGCCGGGACCACGGGGAGAGCAGGACTCTGGTCACGCGGGCGGCGAAGCCGGTCGGTGCGGCCGGTGGGACCGGCCCGCCGGCGGTGGCGACGGCGAGTTCCGTTGCGGCGGTCCGGGGAGTGACCGTGGCGGTGCCCCCAGAGCGGGTGGTGGCATCGAGCATCCGGTGACACTAACCGACAAATGTGTGTGATCGCCGTATGGAGCGTCTCACGGGCGTCACAGCCGAGTGAACCCCCGCCCCGCGCCCTGCCGGTTCCGCCCTGTTCACCGGGCCACCGGACGCACCGTCGCTCTCTCGCACCACTCGCGAAAACCATTCGACGTGGAACAGGGCGTCGGCGAAGATCTGCCTCATGTTCCGGTACGCCTTCCACCTCGCAGCATCCGCCGTCGCGGATGCGCCGAAGGCTGCCGTCCACTTCTTCCCGGCCGCCGCCGACGGCGCCCGAAGCTGACCCTCCCCGGACACTCCGGCGGACCCCCCAGGGGGAGGGTCGGCCGGACACCGGGGTCCCCACCACCGCCACGAGGCTTCGAGGTACCGCCATGTCCAAGACGGCGTACGTCCGCACCAAACCGCATCTGAACATCGGCACGATGGGCCATGTCGACCACGGCAAGACCACCCTGACCGCCGCCATCACCAAGGTCCTCGCCGAGCGCGGCGCCGGCACGTTCGTGTCGTTCGACCGCATCGACCGGGCCCCGGAGGAGGCGGCGCGCGGCATCACCATCAACATCGCGCACGTCGAGTACGAGACCGACACCCGGCACTACGCGCACGTCGACATGCCCGGCCACGCCGACTACGTCAAGAACATGGTCACCGGCGCCGCCCAGCTCGACGGGGCGATCCTCGTCGTGTCCGCGCTGGACGGGATCATGCCGCAGACCGCCGAACACGTCCTGCTCGCCCGGCAGGTGGGCGTCGACCACATCGTGGTCGCGCTCAACAAGGCCGACGCCGTCGGAGACGGCGAGGACGCGGTGCTGACCGACCTCGTCGAACTGGAGGTCCGCGAGCTGCTCACCGCGCACGGCTACGGCGGTGACTCAGTGCCCGTCGTACGGGTCTCGGGGCTGAGGGCACTGGAGGGCGACCCCCGGTGGACGGCGTCCGTCGAGGCGCTGCTCGACGCCGTGGACACCTACGTGCCCATGCCGGAGCGGTACTTGGACGCGCCGTTCCTGCTGTCGGTGGAGAACGTGCTCACCATCACCGGCCGCGGCACGGTCGTCACCGGCGCGGTCGAGCGCGGCACGATCCGCGTCGGCGACCGGGTCGAGGTGCTCGGGGCGTCCGTCGAGACGGTGGTCACCGGTCTGGAGACCTTCGGCAAGCCGATGGAGGAGGCCCAGGCCGGGGACAACGTCGCGCTGCTGCTGCGCGGTGTCGGCCGCGACGCCGTGCGCCGGGGGCACGTGGTCGCCGCGCCCGGCAGCGTCGTGCCCGCGCGGCGCTTCTCCGCGCGGGTGTACGTGCTGTCGGCGCGGGAGGGCGGGCGTTCCACGCCGGTCGCCACGGGATACCGGCCGCAGTTCTACATCCGGACCGCGGACGTGGTCGGCGACGTGGACCTCGGCGACGTTGCCGTCGCCCGGCCCGGTGACACCGTCACGATGACGGTGGAGCTGGGGCGGGACGTGCCGCTGGAGACGGGGCTCGGCTTCGCCATCCGCGAGGGCGGGCGGACCGTCGGGGCGGGGACGGTGACGGCGGTGGAATGAACTCCCGCACAATGGGGGAGTGAACGAAGCCGTACCCGTCAGCCGCGTCACCGGCCACGGCACCGCCAAGCTCATGCCCGACGTCGACCGGCGGCGGGCATGGCTGCTCACCGTGGACGGGGCACCGCAGTCCTACGTCGACCTGGACGAGCCGGCGCACCTGGAGTTCGAGTACACGCGCCGGCTCGGCCACGTCCTGGACACCGTCGCCGAGCCGGGCCGCGCGCTGGACGTGCTGCATCTCGGCGGCGGGGCGTTCACCCTGCCGCGGTACCTGGCCGCGACCCGGCCCGGGTCGCGGCAGGACGTCGTGGAGGTGGACCGCGGGCTGCTGGACCTGGTCGCCGAGCACCTGCCGCTGCCGGACGGCGCGGACATCACCGCGCACGGCGCCGACGCCCGCGCCTGGCTCGCCGCCGCCCCCGCCGACTCGGCCGACGTGCTGGTCGCCGACGTCTTCGGGGGCTCACGCGTGCCGGCGCGGCTGACCTCCGTCGAGTACGCCCGCGAGGCGGCACGGGTCCTGCGCGCCGACGGCGTGTACGTGGCCAACCTCGCCGACGGTGCGCCGTTCGGCTTCCTGCGCGGCCAGTTGGCCGGCTTCGCCACGCTCTTCGGGGAACTGGCGCTGATCGCCGAACCGGGGGTGCTGCGCGGGCGCCGGTTCGGCAACGCGGTCCTCGTCGCCGCGGGCCGGCCCCTGGACATCCCGGCGCTGGCCCGGCGCACCGCCGCCGACGCCTTCCCGGCCAGGGTCGAACACGGGGCGGCCCTGCGGGACTTCATCGGCGGCGCGCGGCCGGTGCGGGACGCGGACGCCGTACCGTCGCCCGAGCCTCCCGCCGGGGCGTTCGGCATCGGCTGAGCGGCGCCTACGACTCGGTCGGAGGTTCCTCGGTGAGCCGCACGGTGCTGAGGATCTTCTGGATGGTCGCCTCCGGGACCTCCTCGTCGACGCCCTTGGCGCCGTACAGGTTCCAGGTGACGAAATCGCCCGCGCTGTTCTGGAACGCGAAGGTGATCGCCTTGCCCTCGGTGTCGCACTTGCCCTTCTGGGGCGTGCCCTGCGAGTACGCGGTGATGACGCTGCCCTTGATGCCGGACGTGGTGGTGTACGCCTTCGGCTTGCCGTACTTCACGCTCTTCTTGTCCGGCTGGGTGTAACCGCCGAAGATCCACCACGGCACCCGCGTCTCGGCCGCCTGGTCGGTGTCCTTGGCGCCGCTCTCACCACGGGTGCCGGTGGTCGCGAGGGCGGTGCTCTCCTTGCGGCCGTCCTTGTTCTCGTCCGTGGTGCACCACTCGGACTTCAGGTAGGCGGGGGCGGTGACCGTCGTGCGGTCGGTCTTGCCCTTCTCCTCCCACTCGAAGCCGACGCTGGTGTCCTTGCTGTCGATCTCCCAGTCCGCGGGCACGTCGAACATGGTGCCGAAGCGCGGGTTGGCGACGACCTTCCAGCCGTCGACGGTGGCCTGCGCCTCCTCGCCGCCGCGCGGGTTGTCGTCGGAGCCGGACGCGCTCGGATCCGTGGACGGGGTCTCGGACTTGTCGGCGGACGCGCTCGCTGACGGCTTCTTGTCCTTGCCGTCGTCCGCCTGGTCGTCCTTGTCGCCGCCGAGTACCAGGAACCCGGTGACACCGGCGGCCACCACCACGGCGAGGGCCGCGACGATCGCGACCAGCTTCGTCCGGTTCCCGCCACCACCACCGCCCGGAGCGGGCTGCGGTGCCCCTGCGGGCTGCGGCGCCCCCCACTGCTGCTGCCCGTACTGGCCGGGCTGCTGCTGGTATCCCGGCTGCTGGTAGGGATTCGGCTGTTGGTACCCCGGCTGCTGGTACGGATTGTTCTGCGGGTTCTGCTCGCCCCCGGGCGGCTGCTGTCCTGGCCACATGAGCAGTCACCCTAATGCCGCCCAGGACACGATTGGGTCACTGGGCCTTGTCAGGGACGTACCAGAAGTGAGGAGCCCTCGTGACGGGTCGCGCGCAGGCCGCCCGGGCCGGGTCTGGCCCTTCGATGCTACTCATGGGTAACCTGCCTCCATGAGCGCAGATCAGATGTCGATCGGCGAGTTGCTCGCCGCCACGGTGCCGATGGTCAGGACCCTGAACCTCGAGTACCTGGAGACCACTCCGGAGAAGGCCGTCCTGGCCCTCCCGGACCAGAGCGAGTACCGCAACCACGTGGGCGGACCGCACGCCGGGGCCATGTTCACCCTGGGCGAGTCGGCCAGCGGCGCGATCGTGCTGGCCGCCTTCGGCGACCAGCTCTCCCGGGCCGTGCCGCTGCCGGTCACCGCCGAGATCGCCTTCAAGAAGATCGCGCTCGGCCCGGTCACCGCCACCGCGACGCTCGGCCGCCCCGCCGCCGACGTCGTCGCCGAGCTGGACGCCGGGAGCCGCCCCGAGTTCCCGGTCAGCGTCGCCATCCGGCGCGAGGACGGCGCGGTGACCGGTGAGATGACCGTCATATGGACCCTGCGTCCCAACAGCTGACCTCCCGCGAACCGGTAGGCTTCCCGGGTGCGCCTTCGCCGAGGCGCACCCGGGAACAGGTACGCGAAGCGGAGGATGCGCGTTGCACGTCCAGGAGTGGCTCGACACGGTGCCCGCGGTGGCCGTCTACGCCGTCGTCGGACTGGTCATCGGTCTGGAGAGCCTGGGCATCCCGTTGCCCGGCGAGATCATCCTGGTGTCGGCGGCCCTGCTGTCGTCGCAGCACGGGGGTATCGACCCGCTGGTCCTCGGCGCCTGTGCCAGCGCGGGTGCGGTGATCGGCGACTCCATCGGATACGCCATCGGCCGCAGGGGCGGCCGGCCCCTGCTGGCCTGGCTGGGCCGCAAGTTCCCCAAGCACTTCAGCGAGGGCCACATCGCCACCGCCGAGCGGTCCTTCCAGAAGTGGGGCATGTGGGCCGTGTTCTTCGGCCGCTTCGTCGCCCTGCTGCGCATCTTCGCGGGACCGCTGGCCGGTGTGCTGCGGATGCCGTACTGGAAGTTCCTGATCGCCAACGTCCTCGGCGGCATCGTCTGGGCGGGCGGCACCACCGCCGTCATCTACTACGTCGGAATCGTCGCGGAGTCCTGGCTCAAGCGCTTCTCGTGGCTGGGCCTGGTGCTGGCGGTCGTCATCGGCGTCGCCTCGATGCTGATCGTCAAGCGCAAGGCAGCCAAGGCCCAGCCGCTTCCTGCCGGGGAGTGAAGCGCCCCGGCAGGGGCGCGGGGAACTGCGCGACCAGCCACGAACCACCCGCACCCGGCCTCCTACAGAACTTCCCCCAACGCCCCCCGATGCTCCCCGGCCAGCGCCGCGTACATCGTGCCGTTCAGCGTCACCCCGGCCCGCTCCTCCTCCGTCAGCTCCCGCCTGACCTTCGCCGGCACCCCCGCGACCAGCGAGCCCGGCGGCACCCGCATCCCCTGCGGCACCAGCGCCTGCGCCGCGACCAGCGAACCCGCGCCGATCACCGCGCCGTTGAGGACCGTGGCACCCATGCCGATCAGGCAGTCGTCCTCGACGGTCGCGCCGTGCACCACGGCGTTGTGCCCGATGGAGACCCGCTCGCCGACCGTGACGGGGAAACCGGGGTCGGCGTGCAGCGTGCAGTTGTCCTGGACGTTGCTGTCCGCGCCGACCGAGATCCGCTCGACGTCGCCGCGCAGCACCGCGCCGTACCAGACGCTCGCCCCGGCGTGCAGGGTCACGTCCCCGATGACCGAGGACGTCGGTGCCACGAAGGCCCCCGCGTCCACCTTGGGCTCCTTGCCGGCGATGCCCGTGATCAGCGCCTTCTGCGTCATCTCCGCCTCCTGTTCGGGTGATGTACGGCACCGTACGCCACCCGGTGGGGTGAAGATCACAGCACTCCGCGCTCATGCCCGCACCGCCCGCCGACTACCGTGAGCGGGTGCCCAAGCGCAAGAACACGTTCTCTTCCTGGCGGAGCCGCCTGGCGCAGCGGGCCGTCCACGCGGGCTGGGCCTGGGTGCAGCGCACCGGCTCCGTCACCGCCGCACACCCCGGGCGCTTCCGCTTCGGCGCGCTGGGCACGGGCACCCGGCTCGCCTTCCCGCTCGGCACGGTCTTCGGCGAACCCTGGATCCACGTCGGCGCCCACTGCATCATCGGCGAGCAGGTCACGCTGACCGCCGGGCTCATGCCCGACCTCGACCTCGGTCCCGAGCCGATCCTGCGCATCGGCGACGGGGTCGTCCTCGGGCGCGGCAGTCACGTCATCGCCGACACCACCGTCACCATCGGCAGCGACTGCTACTTCGGCCCGTACGTCTACGTCACCTCCACCAACCACTCCTACGACGATCCGCACCAGCCCATCGGCAAGCAGTGGCCCCGGATGGACCCGGTCGAGATCGGCCCCGGCTGCTGGATCGGCACCGGCGCGGTGATCCTGCCCGGCGCGCGGATCGGGCGGAACGTGGTCGTGGCCGCCGGCGCCGTGGTGCGGGGCACCGTCCCCGACCACGCCGTGGTGGCGGGCGCGCCCGCCAAGGTCGTACGGCGCTGGACCCCCGCAGAGGGCTGGCAGCCGCCGCTGCGGACCCCGGCCCCGGTGCCGATCCCCGACGGGGTCACGCCGGGACAGCTGCGGGAGTTGTCGGGGCTGGACGGCGAGGCGCTGGCCAGGCTGGCGGAGTTGGACGACGACCGGCCCGAGGCGACGGGCAGGCTCGCGGAACCGGCCGCCGAGAGCTGAGCGCCGGCCGCGACCGTGCGGCGGCCGGGTCAGCCCGTGGCCAGCAGCAGGGTGCCCACCAGGGCGAGGCCCGCGCCCGCCGCCTGCACGGCGCGCAGCCGTTCGCTGAGGAACCCGCGCGCGGCCAGCGCGGTCACCACCGGGTACAGGGAGGCCAGTACCGCCGCCACCGTCACCGGGCCGTGCTGGGCGGCGATCGAGTACGTGCCGTTGGCCGCGACGTCGGCGAGCCCCACGAAGCCCAGCGCGGGCAGCGAACCCCACGGGAAGCCCTCCGGCGGCAGTGCGGGAGCGCCGCGCCGGACGGACAACCACAGGGCCGCTCCGCCGGCGGCGACGTTGGTGACGCGCTGGACGAACAGGGCGAGGAAGAGGCCGGTGAGCGTGGTCGACGCCTCCGCGATCAGGGCCATCACGGCGCCGAACCCGAAGGCCGCGACGAGGGTGAGGGCGACCGTCCGCCGCTGGACCGGCGCGCCGCGCAGCTGCGGACCGCCGGCGAGCACCACGCCGGCGACGGCGACCAGGATCCCGGCGAACTGGGGCAGCCCGGGGCGCTCGCCGAGGGCGAGGCCCACGCCCACCGGGACGGCCACACCGAGCGAGCCCAGGGGCGAGACGACGCCCATCGGGCCGAGCGCGAGCGCCTTGTAGAAGGCGAGCATCGCCACCGGACCGACCAGACCGGCGGCGACCGCGAACCAGAGGTGCGCGGACGCCTCGCTCCAGGCGCAGGTCGCGGCCACGATCGTGCCGAGGACGACGACCGCGACCGACTGGGAGACGACGACCACCGTGAGCGCGGGCGTGCGCCGGGTCAGTACCCCGCCGCCGAAGTCGGCCATGCCCCACAGAAAGCTGGTGGCCAGGGCGAACAGCGCTGTCATGATCCGGTCGCCTCGCAGTACAGTTCGGTGAACCTTCGGGTGCAGCAGACCATAGTTCACTGGACTGCACTGCGTCATCCAAAATAATGCACGAAACGGTGCGCGATACGGTGCACGAACTCATGAAGGCAAGGGACGGAACGTGGCGGACCTCGACCTGCTGACCCAGTCCCTGGCGCGCAACGTCAAGCGCTGGCGCACCGAGCGCGGCTTCACCCTGGAGGCACTGGCCGGCCGCGCGGGCGTCAGCCGCGGCATGCTCATCCAGATCGAGCAGGCCCGCACCAACCCCAGCCTGGGCACCGTCGTCAAGATCGGCGACGCGCTCGGCATCAGCATCACCACACTGCTGGACTGGGAGCAGGGCCCCAAGGTCCGCGTCGTCCCCGCCGAACAGGCGGTACGCCTCTGGCACACCGACGCCGGCAGCTTCAGCAGGCTGCTCGCCGGGGTGGAGGCGCCCGGGCCGCTCGAGATGTGGGAGTGGCGGCTGATGCCGGGGGAGAGCAGCCCCTCCGACCCGCACCCCACCGGCACGGTCGAGATGGTGCACGTCACGGCCGGGGAACTGACGCTCACCGTCGACGGGGCGGCGCACAGCGTCCCGGCCGGCGCCAGCGCCTCGTTCGAGTCCGACACCCCGCACACGTACGGCAACGAGGGCGCGGAGCCGATGGAGATGATCATGGCCGTGTCGGTGCCGCCCGTCCGCTGAGACGGTCGTCCCGCGCACCGGTGGCTGTTGTTAGCGTGCGGCCATGCACGCACCCATCGGGAACTTCGACAGCGCCACGCCCGCACCGGACTGCCTCGACGAGCTGACCCGCCCGGTCGCCGACGCCGTACGCGACTGGCGCGGCGGCGTCCCCGCCGAGCAGATCGTCTACGTCGACACCGACCCGGAATGGGCCGACACCGCCACCTTCGTCGAGCACTACGGCCGTGACCTGCTCGAACGCTCCGCGAACTGCGTGGTGGTCACCGGCAAGCGGGCCGGCGGCAACACGCTCGCCGCCTGCCTGGTCCTCTCCACCACCCGCGTCGACGTCAATGGCGTCGTCCGCCGTCACCTCGGCGCGCGCAAGGCGTCCTTCGCCCCGATGGACACCGCGACCGGCGAGACCGGCATGGAGTACGGCGGCATCACCCCGCTCGGCCTGCCCGGCGACTGGCCCCTGCTGGTGGACCCGGCCGTCGTCGACCTGCCCTACGTCCTCGTCGGCAGCGGGCGCCGGCGCGGCAAGCTGCTGGTGCCCGGCAAGGCCTTCGCCGAACTGCCGGGCGCCGTCGTCCTGGAGGGGCTGGGCGTCGCCTGACCGTCACCCCGGAGCGTGGTGGGCCAGCGCCAGATGCGGGTCCGCCTCGCCCGGCACCGGTGCCGGGTCGGCGTGGACCAGCGCGGCGGTGAGCCGCGGCACGGCGTGCAACAGGGCGTGCTCCGCCTCGACGGCGATGCCGTGGGCCCGGCGGACGGTCGCCTCGCCGTCGACGACCAGGGCGACCTCGGCGCGCAGCCGGTGCCCGACCCAGCGCAGCCGCAGCTCACCCACCCCGCGCACGCCGGGCACCTCGCGCAGCACCTGTTCCGCCCGGTCCACCAGCGCCGGATCGACGGCGTCCATCAGCCGCCGGAACACCTCGCGCGCCGCGTCCCGCAGGACCAGCGTGATCGCGGCCGTGATCGCCAGCCCCACCAGCGGGTCGGCGAGCCGCCACCCCAGTGCGGCGCCGCCGGCGCCCAGCAGTACGGCCAGTGACGTGTAGCCGTCCGTCCGCGCGTGCAGCCCGTCGGCGACCAGCGCCGCCGAGCCGATCTCCCGGCCCACCCGGATCCGGTACCGGGCCACCCACTCGTTGCCGGCGAAACCGGCCAGCGCGGCCGCCGCGACCGCCGGGACGTGCGAGACCGGGCGGGGGTCGAGGAGCCGGTCCACCGCCGTCCACCCCGCGAGGACCGCGGACGCGGCGATCGTCAGGACGATCACGACGCCGGCCAGGTCCTCGGCCCGCCCGTAGCCATAGGTGAAGCGCCGGGTCGCCGCGCGGCGGCCCAGGACGAAGGCGATGCCGAGAGGTACGGCGGTCAGCGCGTCGGCGGTGTTGTGCACCGTGTCGCCGAGCAGCGCCACCGACCCGGAGACCGCCACCACGGCCGCCTGCACGAGCGCCGTGGCGCCGAGCACCGCCAGCGACACCCACAGCGCGCGCAGCCCGCGGGCGGAGGACTCCAGGGCCGAGTCCACCTTGGCGGCGCTCTCGTGCGAGTGCGGGGTCAGCCGGTGGGTGAGACGGTGCCATCGGCCCCCGTGAGGACGGTGGCCGTCGTGGGGGTGATGCCGATGCGGGTCGCTCACGAGATGCCCCTTCCGGTGGTCCGGGTGGTCCGGTGCGGTGGGTGGACGCGTGGCGCCCACGGCAGCCATTATGTGCGTATGAGCGCACGCATGCACCTGTCAGCCGCGGACGACGCGCACCCGCGCACACCGGGCGAGGAGCAGTTCGCGCTCGCCGCCGAACTCCTCGCCCTGCTCGGCGACCGCACCCGCCTGACCCTGCTGCACGCCCTGACCGACGGTGAGGCCGACGTCACCACCCTCACCGAGGCGTGCGACGCGGCCCGGCCCGCGGTCAGCCAGCATCTGGCCCGGCTGCGGCTCGCGGGGCTGGTCAGCACCCGCAAGGAGGGGCGCCGGGTCGTGTACGCGCTGCGGGACGGGCATCTGCGCCGCCTCGTCGACGAGGCGCTGAACGTCGCCGACCACCGGCTCGGCGACCGGCCGCTGCACGACTGACCGGCAGCCTCAGCCGCCGGTGCGCACGCCCAGGTAGCGCTCGGCGAACTCCGTCGCCGCGACCGGCGAGTCGAACAGCCGGCGCAGCCTCGCCAGCGCCGCACCCGCGCGGTACGGGTCGCCCGACGCCGTGCCGTGGTACACCTCCGACAGCCACTGGGAGAACTCCTGGTAGTCCCAGGCCCGGGCGAGGCACGCCGCCGCGTACCCGGACAGCCCGGTGTCGTCGTCCTTCGTGAAGTGCGCCGCCAGCCCGTCGCCGAGCAGGAACGCGTCGTGCAGGGCGAGGTTCAGTCCCTTGGCGGCGATGGGCGCCGTCAGGTGCGCCGCGTCCCCGGCCAGGAAGAGCCGGCCGGAGACCACGGGTTCGACGACGTAGCTGTGCATGTCCAGGACGCGCCGCTCGATCAGCCGCCCTTCCTGGAGCGGCGGTGCGCCGGCCGCGCCCAGGCGCTCCCGCAGCTCGGTCCAGACTCGGTCGTGCGACCAGCTCTCCGGGTCGTCCCCCGGCGGGCACTGGAGGTAGTAGCGGGTCACCTCGGCGCTGCGGGGCATGTGGCCGGCGAAACCGCGCGGGTGCATGCCGAACACGACGCAGTCCGCGGACGGCGGCGCCTCGGCGAGCAGCGCCAGCCAGCCGACGCCGTAGTCGTGCCGGGCCAGCCGGGACCGCTCCGGGGGCAGCGACGCCCGCGTCACCCCGCGCGCCCCGTCGCAGCCCGCGACGAAGTCCGCCTGCACGTGCAGGCGTTCACCGGAGTCGGGGCACACGTACGACACCGACGGGCGGTCGGACTCCGGCTCGTGCAGGCGAACGTCCCGGACACCGAACCGGATCTCCCCGCCGCGCACGTCCGCGTACTCGCGCACCAGGTCCGTCACCAGGAACTGCTGCGGATAGACGTAGTGGTGCTGCCCCGTCAGCCGGGTGTACTCGAACCGGTACCGCTCCCCGGCGAACCGGAACTCGCACTCGGTGTGCGTCTGTGCCCGTTCCAGCAGGGTGCGCGCCAGCCCCCGCCGTTCCAGCCCGCGTACGGCCCACTCCTCGATGACCCCCGCGCGCGGCCGCCGTTCGACGAACTCACGGCTCTCGGTCTCCAGGACCAGACAGTCGACACCCGCGGCGCGCAGGACGGCGCCGATGGTGAGCCCGGCCGGCCCGGCGCCCACGACGACGACCGGAAAACGCTGCGCGGGAGCTGAGTCGGAGTGGGGGGAGGGTGCGGTCACGCGCACATTATGTGGGCGCCCGGACGCCCCCGGGAACGGCCGCGGGGTCTTCGTCCCGCGGTGCCGCAAATTCCCTGGCGGGCGGATGGGGAACTCAGGCGGAATTCCGCAGAACCAGACGCGTGGGTGTGACCACGGACGGCAGGGGCCGGGGGCCGTCTCCCCGGAGGGGCTGTCGCGATGTCCGGTCGCAGAGAAGCCGCGCCATCAGCCGTCCCATCTCCTCGATGTCCTGGTGCACCGTCGTGAGCGGTGGATCCGTGGCCTCGGCGATGGACTCGAGATTGTCGAAGCCGACCACGGCCACATCCCCCGGCACGCTGCGCCCCCGTTCCCGCAGGATCCGCAACGCGCCGGAAGCCATCAGGTCCGAGGCGACGAACACCGCATCCAGATCCGGCGCCCGACCGAGGAGCAGGGCCATCGCGTCGGCGCCGCCCTGCAGGGTGAAGTCACCCTCGGCGAGCAGGTGGGGCGGGGTGTCCAGGAGGACGTCGCGGTAGCCGTCGAGGCGGTCGATCGCGGCCGCCTGATTGAGCGGCCCGGTGATCGTCGCGATGCGCCGGCGTCCCAGAGACACCAAGTGCCGAACGGCTTCCCGGGCACCACCGCGGTTGTCGGCGTCGACGTAGGTGTAGACATCACCGCGATGTCCGGAGCCGGGGAGGGGACGTCCGCCGAAGACGGCGGGCAGCCCCATCTGCTCGACCATGTCCGGCAACGGGTCGTCGGCACGCAAGGAGAACAGCAGGGCGCCGTCGACATGGCCGCCGCCCAGGAAGTTGCAGACGCGCGGATAGTCGTCATGCTCCTCGATGAAGAGGAGGACCGGCTGGGCTCCGTGCTGAACGAGTTCCTGTCGGATGCCGCGGATCTGGCGGTCGAAGTAGGGGTCCACGAAGAGGCGGTTCTGCGGTTCGGTGACCACCACGGCGACGGCGTTGTTCCGGCGGGTGACGAGCCTTCTGGCCGCCTGGTTCGGTACGTAGCCGAGTTCCGCCACCGCTTCCCGAATGCGTTCGGCGACCGCGGCCCGCACCTTCGGCTCGCCGTTGATCACCCGCGACACGGTGGACTTCGACACCCCCGCCCTCAGCGCCACATCCTCAAGTGTGGGGCGTTGCCCGATCAGCCGTTCAGTCAACTCGATCTCCGATGCAGCGCAGTTCACCGTTGCCGCAGAGCACGTTAGCCGCCCGGGTGATCCCGGCGTCAGCCCAGGCGGGGGATCTCGATGGCCGGGCAGCGGTCCATGACCATCTCCAGGCCCGCGGACCGGGTCCGTTCGTACGCCGCCTCGTCGATCACGCCGAGCTGGAACCAGACCGCCCCGGCGCCCTTCGCGACCGCCTCGTCGGCGACCGGGCCGGCCAGGTCGCCGTTGACGAAGACGTCGACGACGTCCACGTCGAAGGGGATGTCGGCGAGGGAGGCGTACCCCTGCTCGCCGTGGACCGTCTCTGCCTTGGGGTGCACGGGCACGACGCGCTTGCCGAAGCGCTGAAGCACCTCGGCGACGCCGTACGCCGCGCGCTGCCGGTTGGACGAGAGGCCCACCACGGCCCAGGTGTCTCCCAGCTCGGTGAGGATCTTGCGGACTGCTGCCTCGTCGCCGTACACCGGCGGCCTCCTTCGGCTCCTGGGCGACCCGCGTGTCGCGTGTCGCGTCTCCCGGTCCCGTCAACGGTGCGCGAGGGGCCGAGATTCCCCGCTCGGGGCGGGAGCGGCGCGCGCGCCCCCTGTGCGTCACCGCGTCACCCCGCCTACGCTCACCCCGTGCTGCGCATCATCGACGCCCGGACCGGAGAGCCCGCCCCCGCCGCCCCCGCCCGGCGGGCCCCGACGCGGGTCGTGGCGCACGCGCCGGAGGCAGACACGACGACGCTGCGCGTGCTGCTCGTCGCCGACCTCCTGGTCCGCGCCCTGGAACTCGCCGGCACGCCCGCATGGGCACTGCTGCCCGCCGCGCGGGAGCCCGGCGGGCTGCGGGAGCGGGCGGCGGCCCTGGGCATCCGGCCCTTCGAGGACGGCGGCGCCGGACCGGACACCGGCCAGACCGTGCACGTCCGGCGCGCGGGCGGAACCCTCCCGGACGGTGTCACGATCGCCGTCGCGCCCGTGCACCCGGCCGCACCCGACCTCGCCGACCCGGACGCCGTGCGTCTCGCCCTGCTGGCACGGCACCACCACGCGCGCGTGGAGCTGGACGCGGCCGCCCTGGACGAGGCCCGCGACACCCTCGCGCGCCTGCGGAGCGCGGTCGCCGCCTGGGCGCGGCAGCCCTCGCGCCCGGTACCCGTCGAGGTGCGCGACCGGTTGCGGGCCGCCTGGGAGGACGACCTGGACGCGCCCGGGGTGCTGCGGGTCCTGCACGGCGTGGAGACCGACCCGGACCTGCCGGACGGAGCCCGCTTCGAGATCTGCGCCTACGCCGACCGCTTCCTCGGCCTCCACCTCACCCGCGATCTCGGAGCCCCCGCGTGATCGCGCGCCCCGGCTCCGGCCCGCTCCGCCGCCTGGTGGTCCTGCGGCACGCCAAGTCGGCCCGCCCCGAGGGCGTCGCCGACCACGACCGCCCGCTCGCCCGGCGCGGACTGCGCGACGCCCCCGCCGCCGGACGCGCCCTCGCGGAGCACGACTGGCTCCCCGACCTCGCCCTGTGCTCCACCGCCGTACGCGCCCGGCAGACCTGGGAGCTGGCCTCCGGGCAGTGGGGCACGCCCCCGCCGGTGCGCCACGACCCGCGCCTGTACGCCGCCGGCGTACCGACGCTGCTCGACGTCGTGCGCGAGGCGCCCGGCGACGTCGAGACGCTGCTCCTGGTGGGCCACAACCCCGGCCTGGAGGACCTCGTCGGCACCCTGGCCGGCGACGCCCTCGACGACGCGCTGGACCGGCTCCGGGCCAAGTACCCCACGTCGGCGGTGGCCGTACTGGACTGGCACGGCACCACCTGGCGGGCGCTCGCCCCCGGAGCGGCCCTGCTCACCGCGATGACGGTGCCGAGGGGCGGGCGGAAGTGAGCGCATAGGCTGGCCGTATGCAGGACGAGTACCGCACGGTCGCCCGCGCGGGTGTGCACGAGACCGAGATCAACCGCTCCCGCTTCCTGTGCGCCCTCGCCCCCGCCGCCACCGAGGAGGAGGCCCAGGCGTTCGTCGCGGGCGTACGCAAGGAGCACGCCGACGCCAGTCACAACTGCTGGGCGTACGTCATCGGCGCCGACGCCGCCGTCCAGAAGGCGAGCGACGACGGCGAGCCCGGCGGCACGGCCGGCGTCCCCATGCTCCAGATGCTGCTGCGCCGCGACATGCGGTACGTCGTCGCCGTCGTCACGCGCTACTACGGCGGCGTCAAGCTCGGCGCGGGCGGACTCATCCGCGCCTACGGGGGCGCGGTCGGCGAGGCGCTGGACGACCTCGGCACCCTCACCCGGCGCCGGTTCCGGCTGGTCACGGTGACCGTCGACCACCAGCGGGCCGGGCGGCTCCAGAACGACCTGCGCGCGGCGGGCCACGCGGTGCGCGACGTGCGCTACGCCGAGGCGGTGACCATCGAGGTCGGCCTGCCCGAGACCGAGGTGGAGACCTTCCGCTCCTGGCTCGCGAACGCCACCGCCGGGTCGGCCGGGCTCGAACTGGGCGGGGAGGCGTACGGGGAGGCGTGACGGCGGTGGCGAGGGCCGACCGGCGAACGACTGAGGTTCGTGGTGGATCAGGGGCCGGCGGGCGTTAGCGTGGTGGGTGCCGGTGACGGGAGTCGCACCGGTTATGGGGCGGAGTGAGGGGAAACATGCGGGTCGGGGCGATTCTGTGAGAATTCTGCACACTTCCGACTGGCATCTCGGCCGCGCGTTCCACCGGGTGAACATGCTCGACGCCCAGGAGGCGTTCATCGGCCACCTCGTGACGACCGTGCGCGAGCACGCCGTCGACGTCGTGGTCGTGTCGGGGGACGTGTACGACCGCGCGGTGCCGCCGCTCGCCGCCGTCGAGCTGTTCGACGACGCCCTGCACCGCCTCGCCGGGCTCGGCGTGCCCACCGTGATGATCTCCGGAAACCACGACTCGGCCCGTCGCCTCGGCGTCGGTGCCGGACTCATCGACCGCGCGGGCATCCACCTGCGCACCGACCCGGCCGGCTGCGGCACCCCGGTGGTGCTGCCGGACGCCCACGGGGACGTCGCCTTCTACGGCCTGCCGTACCTCGAACCGGCTCTGGTGAAGGCGGAGTTCGGGGTGGAGAAGGCAGGTCACGAGGCGGTGCTCGCGGCCGCCATGGACCGGGTGCGGGCCGACCTCGCCACGCGCGCGACGGGCACCCGTTCCGTCGTCCTCGCGCACGCCTTCGTCACCGGCGGCGAGCAGAGCGACAGCGAGCGGGACATCACCGTCGGCGGGGTCGCCGCCGTCCCCTCCGGTGTCTTCGACGGCGTCGACTACGTGGCCCTCGGCCACCTGCACGGCTGCCAGACCATCGGCGAGCGCGTCCGCTACTCCGGCTCCCCGCTGCCGTACTCCTTCTCCGAGCACCGGCACCGCAAGAGCGTGTGGCTCGTCGACCTGGACGCGGCCGGGACCGTCACCGCCGAGCGCGTCGACTGCCCGGTGCCGCGCGCGCTGGCCCGGCTCCGCGGCACGCTGGACGACCTGCTCGCCGACCCCGGGCTGACCCCGCACGAAGAGGCGTGGGTGGAGGCGACCCTCACCGACCCGGTCCGCCCGGACGATCCCATGGCCCGGCTCACGGAGCGCTTCCCGCACACCCTCAGCCTCGTCTTCGACCCCGAGCGCGCGCCCGGCGAACCCGGCGTGTCCTACGCCCGGCGCCTCGCCGACCGCAGCGACCAGCAGATCGCCGAGGACTTCGTGGCCCATGTGCGCGGCGCCGGACCCGACGACCACGAACAGGCCGTACTGCGGGACGCCTTCGACGCGGTGCGCGCCGACGAGACCGTGCGGGAGGTGTCCCGGTGAGGCTGCACCGGCTGGACCTCACCGCCTTCGGCCCGTTCGGCGGCGCGCAGAGCGTCGACTTCGACGACCTGTCCGGGGCCGGCATCTTCCTGCTGCACGGTCCCACCGGCGCGGGCAAGACGTCCGTCCTCGACGCCGTCTGCTACGCGTTGTACGGCTCCGTGCCCGGAGCCCGGCAGAGCGGCCAGGGCATGGCCCTGCGCAGCGACCACGCGGCGACCGGCACCCGCACCGAGGTCCGGCTCGAACTCACCGTCGCCGGACGGCGCCTCGAGATCACCCGGCAGCCGCCCTGGCAGCGGCCGAAGCTGCGCGGCAGGGGCACCACCGTCGACAAGGCCCAGACCTGGCTGCGCGAGTACGACGCGACCGCCGGGTCCTGGAAGGACCTGAGCCGCTCCCACCAGGAGATCGGTGAGGAGATCACACAGCTGCTCGGCATGAGCCGTGAGCAGTTCTGCCAGGTCGTGCTGCTGCCCCAGGGCGACTTCGCGCGGTTCCTGCGCGCCGACGCGGAGGCCCGCGGCAAGCTCCTCGGCCGCCTCTTCGACACCCGGCGCTTCGCCGAGGTCGAGCAGCGCCTCGCCGAACTGCGCCGGACCACCGAGGCCCGGGTCCGGGACGGCGACACCGCTCTGCTGGCCGACGCCCACCGGATGCAGCAGGCGGCCGGCGACGCCATGGAACTGCCGGAACTGGCACCGGGCGAGCCGGGCCTGGCCGAGACCGTCCTCGGCGCCGCCGCCGTCGCCCGCTCCACGGCCCGCGAACTGCTGACCGTCGCCGACTGCCGCCTCGCCGCAGCCGAGTCCGCACACGCCGCCGCCGACCGGGCCCTCGCCGACGCACGGGAACTGGACCGCTTGCAGCGCCGGTTCGCCCAGGCGCGGGAGCGGGCCGAGTGGCTGGCGGAGCGCACCGAGGCCCACCAGGCCGCGCAGCGGCGCATGGAGCGGTCCCGCAAGGCCGAGGCGGTCGCACCCGCACTGGAGTTGCGGGACGCCGCGGAGGCCGAACACGGGCGGGCGGCGGCCGCGGAGGCACGCGCGCGTGCCCGGCTGCCCGAGACCCTCGCCGACGCCGGTGCCGCCGGACTGGCCGCCGCCGCCCGCCGGGCCGCCGAGGAACTGGGCGGCCTGGAGTCGGCCCGCCGGGCCGAGCGGCGCCTCGCCGAACTGGCCGAGGAGCGGGCCGTGCTGGACCGTCAGGAACGCGCCGACGACGACGTCCGGCACGAGGCGGAGACCTGGCTCGCCGACTGGGAGGCCACCCGCACCGGACTCCAGGCACGCGTCGACGAGGCCCAGGAGGCCGCGACCCGCGCCGAACAGCTCGCCGTGCAACGCGACCCCGCGCGGCGGCGGCTGACCGCGGCCCGGCAGCGTGACCAGTTCGCCGCCGACACCGACGAGGCCCAGCGCCGGGCACTCGCCTCGGCCGAGCAGGCCGTCGCGGCCCGCGCCCACTGGCTCGACCTCAAGGAGCAGCGGCTGAACGGCATCGCCGCCGAACTCGCCGCCGGCCTCACCGACGGGGCGCCCTGCGCGGTCTGCGGCGCCACCGAGCACCCCGCCCCCGCCCGCCGGTCCGACGGCCACGTCGACCGCGCGGCGGAGGAGCGGGCCCTCACCGCCTACCAGCAGGCCGACGAGCGCCGCGCGGACGCCGAACGGCGCCTGGGCACCGTACGCGAGGCGCTGGCCGCCGCGACGGCCGAGGCCGGGGACGCGCCCACCGCCCGGCTGGCCGAGGAGGCCGGGGAACTGGAGCGCGAGTACGAGCGGATGCGCGCGGTCGGTTCCCGGCTGCACGCGGCGCAGGAGGAGCTGCGCCGCGCGGGGGACGAACGCGAGCGGCGCGTCGCCGCCCAGCAGCAGACCGCCGTACGGTCCGCCTCCCGGGTCGCGGGCCGCGAGCGGCTGGAGAGCGAACGGGCCGCGCTGGAGCGGGAGCTGACCCGGGCCCGCGGCACCGCCGGGAGCGTCGCGGCACGAGCCGCCCAACTGGAGTACCGGGCCGCCCTGCTCACCGACGCCGCCGACACCGCGCGCGCCGCGGAGGAGTCCGCCCAGCGGCTCAAGGACGCCGACGCGCGCCTCGCCGACGCCGCCTTCCGGGCCGGCTTCGACACCCCGGCGGACGCCGCCGCCGCGCTGCTCGACGACGACGCCCACCGCGAGTTGCAGCACCGGCTCGACGCCCGGGACGCGGAGGAGACCGCCGTCCGCGCGGTCCTCGCCGAGCCCGACACCGCCGACGCGGCCCGCCGCCCGCGGGCCGACCCCGCCGCGGCCGAACGCGCCGCCGCCGACGCGGGCCGGCGCCTGCGCGAGGCGTCCTCCGCCCAGGACGCCGCCGCCCGGCGCTGCGCCGAGCTGGACCGGCTCTCCGCGCGGGCCACCGACTCGGTGCACGGGCTCGCCCCGCTGCGCGAGGAGCACACCCGCGTCGCCCGCCTGGCCGGCCTCGCCGCGGGCACCTCCGCGGACAACGACCGCCGGATGCGCCTGGAGTCCTACGTCCTGGCCGCCCGCCTCGAACAGGTCGCCGCGGCCGCGACCGCGCGGCTCACCCGCATGTCCGCCGGCCGCTACACCCTGGTCCACTCCGACGACCGCACCGGCCGCGGCCGCAGCGGCCTCGGTCTGCACGTCGTCGACGCCTGGACCGGCCGGGAGCGCGACACGGCCACGCTCTCCGGCGGCGAGACGTTCTTCGCCTCGCTGGCCCTCGCGCTCGGCCTCGCCGACGTCGTCACGGACGAGGCCGGCGGCGTCCGCCTGGACACCCTCTTCATCGACGAGGGCTTCGGCAGTCTCGACGACCAGACCCTCGACGAGGTCCTCGACGTCCTCGACTCCCTGCGCGAACGGGACCGCAGCGTCGGCATCGTCAGCCACGTGGCCGACCTGCGGCGCCGGGTCCACGCCCAACTGGAGGTCGTGAAGGGGCGGTCGGGGTCCGCGCTGCGCCAACGGGGCACCGGCTGACCGGCCCGGCGGACCTCAGCGGCCCAGGGGGCGGCGGGGGAGCGGCGAGGAGTACACGACGCTCGTCGTGACCGACCCCAGGGCGCTGATCCGGCCGGACACCTCCTCCAGGTGCCGCATCGAACGGGCCGCCACCTTGATGACGAAGCAGTCGTCGCCCGTGACGTGGTGCGCCTCCAGGATCTCGGGCATGACCGCGACCAGGTCGTGGAACGGCTTGTAGTTGGCGACCGGATAGCGCAGCCGCACGAACGCCAGGATCGGCAGCCCGAGCCGCTCGGGGTCCACGACCGCCGCGTACCCCTGGATGATCCCGGCCTCCTCCAGCCGCCGCACCCGCTCGGTCACCGCGCTCGCGGACATCGACACGGCACGGGCCAGTTCGGCGAAACCGGCCCGCCCGTTGCGCTGAAGCGCGTCGAGGAGGAGCCAGTCGGTGGCGTCCGGGGAATACTCGGTCATGGGGGATGGGTAGCAGGGATTCCCCGGCCCAGCAAGTGAAAGGCCGGGGAATCGCCGTTCAGGTTCGTGGTCGCCGACCGTAGATTTCTGAACCGGAAGATCCGTCGAGGAGAGGCCGGACCATGAGTGTCGCCACCGTCAACCCCGTCCTGCGCGTCGCCCCCGCGCCGCCCGCCGAGGCCGCCGCGTACTTCCGGGCGAGCCTCGCCTTCCACACCGACGTCTCCGACGTCGCCGCCGCGACGGCGGCCGACGGGGGCCCCGGATTCACGCTGGTGGACTGCCGGTCCACCGAGTCCTGGGACCAGGGCCACGTACCCGGCGCCGTCCACCTGCCCACCGCGCACGTCGCCGGACAGGCCGGGCGCCTCCTGGACCCCGCCGTGCCGGTGGTGACGTACTGCTGGGGACCCGCCTGCGACGGCGCCACCCGCGCGGCGCTCGCCCTCGCCGAACTCGGCTACCACGTCAAGGAGATGCGCGGCGGCTTCGAGTACTGGGTGCGCGAGGGCTTCGCCTACGAGACCCGGCAGGGCACCGAACATCCGGCCGCCGATCCCCTGACCGTCCCGGTGGACGCGGACGACTGCGGCTGCTGACCGGCGTGTAGGTTCTGCCGCATGGTGCGATACGCGGAGCCGGGCGCGGTGGAGTGGGTCGAGTCGGGCGGGGGTCCGCTCATAGCGGTTCCGGAGACGGTCCTGCCGTTCTGGACCGGTGCCGACGGCGAGGACGCGGACTCCGACTACGACCGGGCCTGCGAGGTCGACGGCTACGTCGGTCTCCTCCCGGTCGGCGACTCCACCGCCCTGGTGCTCGGCGACGAACCCGCCTCGACCGCCTATCTGCCCGAGCACGGGACCTTCGTCCGCTGGTGCGCCGCCGACTCCGAGGCCGAGGTGCTGGCCGGGGTGCCCGCCGCCCTCGACACGGCCGAGTGGGAGCCCGAGGTGGCCTGGCGCGTGCCGGGACCGGTGGTCCTGTTCGACGCCGCCTGGCCCGGCGCCGCGTCGGAGCGCGCGGGGCGCGTGCGGGTCGCGCTCGACCCCGGCCGGTACGCGGTGCGCGCGGCCGAGGCGCGCCCGGGCGCGGAGACCTGGCTGAGCCTCGTCCAACTGCGGCGGCTCTCCGAAGGGTAGCCACCTGAGGTTGCCTGGTGCGGTGGGGCCGGTGCTGCTGTTCGGCACCGCCGGGCCCGGCACCGCCCCGGAGCGTGGCCGAGCCTCGTCCAGCTGCGGCGGCTCACCGACCGGTAGCCGCCGCGAAATTGACGTGCGGGGCCGCCGCGGCCCGCCCATCATGGGTGCCCATGCCCCCGCTTCCGCACCCCACCCCCGAAGAGCTGTGCCGCGATCCGCTGCCCCTGCGCGGCCGCACCGCCCTCGTCACCGGTGCCAGCCGGCGCGGCGGGATCGGCCACGCCGTGGCCCGCCGGCTCGCCGCCCACGGCGCGAGCGTCTACCTGCACCACCACGTCCCGCACGACGCCGCCATGCCCTGGGGCGCGGACCGCGTCGAGGACGTCACCGCCTCCGTCCGCGCCGCGCTGGGGGACCCGGACGCCGCCGTGCACGAGGGCCCCGCCGACCTCTCGGCCCCGGACGCGCCCGCCCGTCTCGTCGCCACCGCCGCCGAGGCGCTCGGCGGGCGGCTGGACGTCCTGGTCGCCAATCACGCCCTCAGCGGCTCCGACGGCACCCTCGACACGATCGACGCCGCGATGCTCGACGCGCACTGGCAGGTCGACACCCGCTCGGTACTGCTGCTGGTCCAGGCGTACGCCCGGCACCGCGCCGCACTGCCGCCCCGCACACCCGGCGGACGCGTCGTGATGATGACCTCCGGCCAGGACATCGCCGGCGGCATGCCCGGCGAGATCGCCTACGCGCTCCAGAAGGGCGCCCTGGCGTCCGTCACCCGCTCCCTCGCGACGACCCTCGCCGAGCACGCCGTCACCGTGAACGCGGTCAACCCCGGCCCCGTGGACACCGGTTACCTGACCGGCGACGCCTACGAGGCCGTCGCCGCGTGCTTCCCCGGCGGACGGTGGGGCATGCCCGACGACCCGGCCCGCCTCATCGCGTGGCTGGCCACGGACGAGGCGGCCTGGGTCACCGGACAGGTCGTCGACTCGGAGGGCGGATTCCGCCGGTGACCGGCCGTCAGAGCCGGGACAGCTCGTCCACCAGGTCGTCCAGGCCCAGCGAGCCCTGGGAGAGGGCCGCCATGTGCCACGCCTTCGGGTCGAAGGCGTCGCCGTGCCGCTCGCGGGCCTTCTCCCGGCCCAGCAGCCACGCCCGCTCCCCGAGCTTGTAGCCGATCGCCTGGCCCGGGATCGTCAGATAGCGGGTCAACTCGCTCTCCACGAAGTCCGCCGGCCGGCTGCTGTGCGCGCCGAAGAACTCCTGCGCCAGCTTCGGCGTCCAGCGCTCGCCCGGGTGGAACGGCGAGTCCGCCGGGATCTCCAGCTCCAGATGCATGCCGATGTCCACGACGACCCGGGCGGCCCGCATCATCTGCGCGTCCAGGTACCCGAGGCGCTGCTCCGCGTCGGTGAGGAAGCCCAGTTCGTCCATCAGCCGCTCCGCGTACAGCGCCCAGCCCTCGGCGTTGGCACTGACCATGCCCACGGAGGCCTGGTAGCGGGAGAGGTCCGCCGCGACGTGCGTCCACTGGGCCAGCTGGAGGTGGTGGCCCGGAACGCCCTCGTGGTACCAGGTCGAGACCAGGTCGTACACCGGGAAGCGGGTCTGGCCCATCGTCGGCAGCCAGGTGCGGCCGGGCCGGGAGAAGTCCTCCGACGGCGACGTGTAGTACGGGGCCGCCGCGCTGCCCGGCGGGGCGATCCGCGACTCCACCCGCCTTACCCGTTCGGCGAGTTCGAAGTGCGTGCCGTCCAGCTGCTCGATCGCATGGTCCATCAGGCCCTGGAGCCAGTCGCGGACCTCGTCGACGCCCTCGATGTGCCTGCCGTGCTCGTCCAGGTGGGCCAGCGCCACCCACGGCGTCCCGGCCCCTGGGAGGATCTTCTCGGCCTCCGCCTTCATCTCGGTGAGCAGCCGGTGGTACTCGGCCCAGCCGTACGCGTACGCCTCGTCCAGGTCCAGGTCGGTGCCGTTGTAGTAGCGCGACCAGCGGGCGTAGCGCTCCCGGCCCACCGTGTCCGGGGCGCCCTCGATCGCCGGCGCGTACACGTCGCGCATCCAGTCCCGCAGCTCCACCACCGATGCCGTCGCGCCCCGCGCGGCCTCGTCCAGCTCCGCGCGCAGCGCGTCCGGCCCGTCGGCGGCGAAGTCCTCGAACCAGCCGCGCCCCTCCCCGGTGTCCGCCCACTCGCCGAGCTGCTCGACGAAGGTCGCGGTCGGCCGCGGCCCCGCGTACAGCTTCCGCTCCAGACCCAGGGCCAGCGACGCGCGGTAGCCCTCGAACGCCGCCGGTACCGCGCGCAGCCGCTCGGCGACGCGGGCCCAGTCCTCGTCGGTCTGCGTCGGCGTGATGGTGAAGACCTCGCGCACCGAGTGGGCGGCGGTGCCCATGTTGCCGACCGAGCGCAGGCCCTCGTCGGCCTCGTGCACGGCCAGTTCCGCCGTGAGGCGCTCGCGCAGCAGCCGGGCGCAGCGCCGCTCCACGTCGCTGTCCCCGCCGGGCCGGCGCTCCGCCTCGTCCAGCAGGGCGAGGGTGGCCCTGGCCAGCTCCGCGAGAGCCTCCTGCCCCGCGGGCGAGAAGTCGGGCAGGAGGCTCGAGCTCTCGGCGACGCCGAGGTAGGTACCGGTGACCGGGTCGAGGGCGATGAGGTCGTCGACGTAGGCGTCGGCGACCTCGCGGGGCAGCGGGCTCTTGGTCTCTGACATGCGGACATCCTCATACGGATACCGGTGCCGCGTCAGCCCGGTGAACCGGGCCCGAAGCCGTGCGCGGCCGGATTTCGCTCAGGGCGTGGCCGTCGGCGGGGACGGCGGCAGCAGCGGGCCGCACTCCCACTGCTGGAAGATCAGCCGCGTCTCGACCCGGGCCACCTCGGGCCGGGACGTGAAGCCGTCCAGCACCAGCCGCTGGAGGTCCGCCATGTCCGCCACCGCGACATGGACGAGGTAGTCGTCCGGGCCGGTGAGGTGGAAGACCGTGCGCGACTCCGGCAGCGCCCTGATCCGCTCCACGAAGGGGCCGACCAGTTCCCGCCGGTGCGGGCGCACCTGCACCGAGAGCAGCGCCTGGAGTCCCCGGCCCAGCTTGGCGGGGTCGAGTTCGAGCCGGTGGCCGAGGATCACCCCGGCCCGCCGCAGCCGGGTCACCCGGTCCAGGCAGGTCGACGGGGCGACGCCCACCTGGGCGGCGAGATCGCGGTAGGTGGTCCGGGCGTCGTTCTGCAGCAGCCGCAGCAGATGGAGATCCACCGGATCCAGTACGACGGAATCGGCCATGAGCTGAACGTAGCACGGACGGACACCATGCTGGCCCGGCCGGTGTTCATTCTTCGGCCCATGGACTCTGCGCGCACGCCCACGTCACCACCCGACGACGTTCGCCTCACCGCCGCCACGAGCAGGGCACTGGCCACCGAGGCCGTGCACGCCGGCCGCGACGACCTCGCAGGCCGGGGACTGCACGCCCCGCCCATCGACCTGTCCACGACCTACCCGTCGCACGACAGCCGCGGCGAGGCCGCCCGTATCGACGCCTTCGCCGCCACCGGCGCCGAACCCGACGGCCCGCCGGTCTACGGACGGCTCGGCAACCCCACCGTCGCCCGCTTCGAGACGGCGCTGGCCAAGCTGGAGGGGACCGAGTCCGCGGTCGCCTTCGCCAGCGGCATGGCCGCGCTCAGCGCCGTCCTGCTGGTCCGCGGCTCGATGGGGCTGCGGCACGTCGTGGCCGTACGGCCGCTGTACGGGTGCAGCGACCACCTGCTGACCGCCGGGCTGCTGGGGTCCGAGGTCACCTGGACCGACCCGGCGGGCGTCGCGGACGCGCTGCGCCCGGACACCGGCCTGGTGCTGGTCGAGTCGCCGGCCAACCCCACGCTGGCCGAGGTCGACCTGCCGGCCGTAGCCCACGCCTGCGGCTCTGTGCCGCTGCTCGTGGACAACACCTTCGCCACACCGGTGCTCCAGCGCCCCGCCGAGCACGGGGCCCGGCTGGTGCTGCACAGCGCCACCAAGTACCTCGGCGGCCACGGGGACGTGCTGGCCGGCGTGGTCGCCTGCGACGAGGAGTTCGCCGGGCGGCTGCGGCAGGTGCGCTTCGCCACCGGCGGTGTGCTGCACCCGCTGGCCGGCTATCTGCTGCTGCGGGGCCTGTCCACCCTGCCGGTGCGGGTGCGGGCCGCCTCCGCGAACGCCGCGGAGCTGGTCGCCCGGCTCGCCGCCGACCCGCGGGTGGCCCGCGTCCACTATCCGCGCATCGGCGGCGCGATGGTCTCCTTCGAGGTCCACGGCGACCCGCACGAGGTCATCGGCCGCGTCCGCCTGATCACCCCGGCGGTGAGCCTCGGCAGCGTCGACACGCTCATCCAGCACCCGGCGTCCATCAGCCACCGCATCGTGGACGCCGACGACCGGCGGGGCGCCGGGGTCGGCGACCGGCTGCTGCGGCTCTCGGTGGGCCTGGAGGACGTCGAGGACCTGTGGGCCGACCTGGACTGCGCGCTGGGGGAGCGGGCGCCCGGCGCCATCCCCCTGCGGGAGGCGTTGTCCGGGGCCGAGTAGAGACCGGCGGGCGGGCCGGGCGCCGGTCGCCCGCCTACTCCCCGCCGATCCGCTCCCCGTGCGGCACCGGCGCGGTGGTGGTCCGCGGAACCGGGTTCAGACGGGCGGTGACGACCAGGGTGCCCTCCTCGATCTGGTAGTCGAGGGGGAGGCCCAGGCCGCGCATCGCGGCGACCATGCCGGTGTTGGAGGCCTGGGTGACCGCGTACACGCTCGCGCAGCCCGCCTCGGTCGCCATCGCCACGAGCCGGCCGAGGAGTTCGCCGCCGATGCCCCGGCGCTGCCACGCGTCCTCGACGAGCAGCGCGACCTCCGTCTCGTCCCCGTCCCACAGCAGATGACCGAGGCCCACGATCCGCCCCGAGGCGGTCTGCACGGCGAGGGTGCGGCCGAAGCGGGGGCTGAGCAGGTGGTTCATGTGGCGGTCGGCGTCCCCGACCGGGCCGTGGTACCGCATCCCGAGGGTGCGCGGCGAGCACCGCTCGTGCATCGCCTTCGCCGCCGCGACGTCCCGGGTGTCGGCGCGGCGGACGGTGATGTCGCGCCCTTCGGGCAGCGTCAGCGAGTCCCGGCCGCGCGGTACCCGCGGACCGAGCCGCGCGTCCAGCTCGACCAGCGCCCGCGCCCGGGCGAACTCCGCGGGGGTGAAGGGCAGATAGGGCCGCTCCACGCTGATCACCCCGCCCTCCGGGGCGCGCAGCCGCAGCACGGTGTCCTCCAGCGCGCCCTCAGGCGGTACGTCGTCCCCGGCGCCGCCGACGGCCGCGGGCAGCGACCTGATGGTGCAGCGGCCCAGCAACTGACGCAGTGCCAGCGGGAGTTCCGCCGCGTCCAGGGCGGTCCGGGCGGCCAGGGCCAGTACCCGGGTCGGCGCGTCCACCAGGTCGTGCGCGTCCGCCCGCTCCGTCCAGGTGTGGTCACCGCCCGCCGCCGTCACCACCTCGGCCAGTTCGGACCCGGTCAGTCCGGCCGGTGCGCGGAGCAGGAACTCGTCGACCGTGCCCTGGGCCAGCGGGTGCGTCTGGAGGCTCAGGATGTCGATCCGCCGGTCGGCCAGGGCCGCGCACAGCACCGCCAGCGAACCCGGCGCGTCCCGCACCGTCGTCCGCATCCGCCACAGCGCGCTCTCCTCGGCACCGGACGGCCGCGCGGGCCCGCCGTCGTCCTCGGCACGCCCGGCCCGCCGCCCCTCGGTCGGTGGCCGGGCGCCGGTATCGTCCGCGGGCGGCGCCTGCCCGTGGCGGCGTGACCAACGGGTGTGGAACCCCGCCGTGGCGATCAGGGCGGCCACCGACGCCAGCAGCATCAGGGGCACCGCCGGACCGTGCTCGGCCACGCGCGCCACGGCGTCCGTCACTTCAGACATGTCTCGACTCATGCACCCACTGTGAAGGAGCGGTGTTGCCCGATCGCGAACGCACTGTGACCGATGGGTAAAGAAGGCTTCCGGTGCATTTGGGGGGAGTTGGCGGCATTCCGGGTCACCGGCACCGACCGCGCACCGGGGGATGACGCCGGTGCGCGGTACACCCCACAGGCTACGGGACTACTGCCCCACCCGCCCCGGCCGCAGCACCTTCGTGTACAGAACCGTGCCGTCCTGCTCGCGCAGCCGCACCGTCATCTCGGCGCTGTCGCCGTCGATGTCGACCTCGCCGAAGAACTGGTAGCCCTCCGCCGGCGAGACGTTGGAGGCGGTCGGCGCCTTCACGAACACCCGCTCGGGACCGAAGGTGCCGTCGAGCGAACTGGCCGGGAAAGCCCCCGAGTTCAGCGGCCCGGACACGAACTCCCAGAACGGCTCGAAGTCGGAGAACGCGGCCCGGGAGGGCTGGTAGTGCTGGGCGGACGTGTGGTGCACGTCGGCCGTCAGCCACACCGTGCCGGTGATCCGCCGGTGCTTGACGAACCGGAGCAGCTCGGCGATCTGCAGCTCCCGCCCCAGCGGCGCGCCGGGGTCGCCCTGCGCGATCGCCTCGATGTTGGGCGCGCCCTCGGTGGCGTCGGGCACCACCAGGCCGATCGGCATGTCGGCGGCGATCACCTTCCACACCGCACGCGACCGCGACAGCTCCCGCTTGAGCCACTCCAGCTGCTCGCGGCCTAGGATGCCCTGCGGGTCCACGCTCTGCCCGCCGGGGGAGTTGGCGTTGCGGTACGTCCGCATGTCCAGCACGAACACGTCGAGCAGCGGGCCCTGGCGCAGCACCCGGTGGACGCGGCCCTCGCGCACGCCGGGCCGCAGGGTGGAGACGGGGAAGTACTCGCCGAACGCCCGCCGGGCCCGGGCGGCCAGCACGTCCACGCTCTTCTCGGTGTACCGGTCGTCCGTGTCCGCGATCACCTGGCCCGGGTACCAGTTGTTGCGGACCTCGTGGTCGTCCCACTGGACGACCGAGGGGACCCGGGCGTTGAAGCGCCGCAGGTTCTCGTCGAGCAGGTTGTAGCGGAAGTTGCCGCGGAACTCGGCGAGGGTCTCGGCGACCTTGGACTTCTCCTCGGTGGTGACGTTCCGCCAGGTGCGGCCGTCGGGCAGGGCGGCGGTCTCCGCGATGGGCCCGTCGGCGTAGATGTTGTCGCCGCTGCACAGGAAGAAGTCCGGGTCCAGGGCGCCCATGGCGTCGTAGATGCGGTAGCCGCCCAGGTCCGGGTTGATGCCCCAGCCCTGCCCGGCGAGGTCGCCGGACCACACGAACCGCACACCGTCGCGCCGGCGGACCGGGACGGTGCGGAAGGTGCCGGTCACCGGCTCGCCGGTGCGGCGCGGATCGTCGGGGTCGGCGAGGAGGACGCGGTAGTGGATCTGCTCGCCGGGCGGCAGGCCGTGCAGCTGGGTGGTGCCGGTGAAGTCGGTGTCCCCGCCGAGCAGCGGACCGTGCCACCGATGCGGGCGGCGGAACGACTCGGTCGCGGACGTCTCGACGATCATCCGCGCCGGGCGGTCGGACCGCACCCACACCAGACCGGAGTGGGAGGTCACGTCCCCCGTCTGCACACCCCAGCCCGCCCCGGGACGTCCGGAACGGGCGAACGCCGGCGCCGCCCCGAGCGAGGTGGGCAGGGTCAGGGCCGCCGACGCGGCGAGCGAGCCGCGCAGCACACTGCGGCGGCCGGGCAACGGACGGTGTGACATGGACGCGCCTCCAAGGACTCCTGGGCAGGGATCCGGCCGGGTCCGCGGCCGGTGTGCACGGCAAGGCCTACTGGTCCGGCGCGGCGCGCACGGAAACTCCGCGTGAACAGCCCGCCGCCCCGACCCGCGAGACGGCCGGTCAGGCGGCCGTCGCCATCGCCCGCACCCCCGCCCGGATCCGCCCCGGCGTCAGATGCGCGTATCCCAGCACCAGCCGCACCTCCTTCCGCACCGCCGCCCCACTGTCCACCCCGTGCCCGTACTCCGCCAGGGAGCGCACCGCCACTCCCGCCTCCGTCACCCGGGCGAGGAAGCGCTCGGCGGGCCCGAACCGCTCGGGGAGCGTGGCGATCGCGTGCAGACCGGCGGCGATGCCGGTGACCTCCGAGCCGGGGAAGTGCTCCGCCAGCGCCGCCACCAGCGCGTCGCGCCGCTCGCGGTAGGCCCGCTGGCAGACCCGCAGCTGGCGGTCGTAGTCGCCGCGCTCGACGAACCGGGCGAAGACCGCCTGGTCCAGCGTCGGGTGTCCCAGGTCGGTGGTGCGCTTGCGGGCCACCACCTCGTCCGCCAGCCACTCGGGCACCAGCAGCCACCCCAGCCGCAGACCCGGGGCGAGGGACTTGCTGACCGATCCGGTATAGGCGACGCGTTCCGGATCGAGGCCCTGGAGCGCGCCCACCGGGGCGCGGTCGTAGCGGAAGTCGCCGTCGTAGTCGTCCTCCAGGACGAGACCGTCCACGGACCGCGCCCAGTCGAGGAGTTCGGCGCGCCGCCGCGCCGAGTAGGCGATCCCGGTGGGGAACTGGTGGGCCGGCGTCGTCACCACGACCCGCACGCCCGAGCCGCGCAGCGCGCCGACGGCCAGCCCCTCCGCGTCCAGCGGCAGCGGCACGGTGGCGACGCCCGCCGACGCGTACAGGTCGCAGTGCTGCGGGCTGCCGGGATCCTCGACACCGGCGGTGCGGGTCCCGCGCGCGTACAGCACGCCCGCGAGCAGTGCCGTCGCCTGCGCCACCCCGGACACGACCACGATCCGCTCCGGGTCCGCCACCACGCCCCGGCGCCGCGCCAGCAGCTCGGCCAGCGCGGCGCGCAGCCGGGGGAGGCCGCGCGGGTCGGGATAGCCCAGAGCCTCGTGCGGCAGCTCCGAGAGCACCCCGCGCTGCGCGGCGGCCCACGCCGAACGAGGGAAGAGCGACAGGTCGGGCGTCCCCGCCACGAAGTCCGCGCGGTGACCGGGGGAGCGCGGGGCGAGATCACGCGCCCGCGGGCGGGCCGCCCGCACCGCGTCGCCCACCCAGGTCCCCGCACCCCGCCCGCTGCGCAGGTAGCCCTCGGCGGTCAGCTGCTCGTACGCGTCCGTCAGCAGCTTCCGCGACACCCCGAGGTCGGCCGCGAGGTCCCGGCTCGACGGCAGCCGGGTGCCCGGGGCGAGCCGGCCCGAGCGGACCGCGTCCCGCAACGCGGCCTGGAGGGCACGGCCACGCGCGCGTGCCGGTGCCGAGGTGGCGGGCAGCAGCAGCTCCCAGGCCGACGTCATGCGATCAGTCCCCCGCGTATCAGTTCTTTCCAATCGCCTCCACTTTACGAGGGGTTGGAGCCGCCGGTGCGTAAACAGAGTGACAGACCACAGCGAGGGGGCAGGCCGCTGCCGGCCCCGGAATCGTACGCGCAATCCAGGAGCGCCCGTGGACGCCAAGAACCGTTTCGAGACCAAGGTCACCTTCGCCCTCTCCCGACTCGAATGGCTGGGCTTTCTCACCGTTTCGCTCGTGCTCGCATTCCAGCACCACACGGAAATCCGATGGACCGTCTTCATCCTGCTGTTCGCGGTGATCGACGTCATCGGATATCTCCCCGGCGCGATCGCCTTCCGGCGCAGCCCGGACCGACGCGTTCCGCGGGGCTGCTACGTTGCCTACAACCTGATGCACAGCCTGGTCACGGCAGGTGTCCTGGCCGGGGCATGGGCGCTGTTCGTCCGGCCGGAATGGGCACTGCTCGCCCTCCCGATCCATCTCATGGGCGACCGGGCGCTGTTCGGGAACTCCCTCAAACCCTTCGGGGTCGCCTTCGAACCGGAAACCACACCGGCATTCCTGATGTTCGAGCAGCGGTACCGGTCGTCGGTGGATTCCGGCGAATTCGGTACGGCGCGCACTTCCACGAACGACACGGAGGACACCGATGCCGTCCGTGCTTGACACCCTCGCCGCCCACAGCGACAACCCCAGTTCCTTTCTCGCCCTCAACAGCGGAAACTCGTACTTCCACGACGACCGGTTCGAGGGCGCCTGCGCCTATCGGACCTGCGGCCGCTACGCCCTGCAATTCGGCGGGCCCTTCACGGCGCCCGAACACCGCGCGCGGCTCCTGGACGCCTTCGCCGCCCACACCGGACGCCGCCTGGTCGCCGTCCAACTGCAACGCGCGGACGCCGAGCTGTACGCGGCGCACGGTTTCACCGTCAACCAGATCGGCGCCTCCTACGCCGTCGACCTCGGCCGCTTCACGCTGCGCGGCTCGCGGTTCGTCCGGCTGCGGAACAAGATCTCCCGCGCCCGGCGGGCCGGCCTGGAGGTCGTCGAGGTCCGGGACGGCGACGACTGCGCCGACCTGGACCGGATCGACCAGTGCTGGCTGCGGGAGAAGGGTCGGCACGTCAAGGAGCTGCGCTTCCTGGTCGGCCAGCGGACCGGGGGCCTCCAGCGCCACCGCCGCCTCTTCGTCGGCCGCATCGACGGCGAGGCGGTCGGCTACATCAACTACTCACCGGTCTACGGCAGCCGCCCCGGCATGCTCCACGACCTCAGCCGACGCAGCCCCGGCGCGCCGCCCGGCGTGATGGAGGCGCTCAACGCGACCGTGATGGAACAGCTGACCGCCGAGGGCGCGGGCTGGCTGCACTTCGGGTTCACCCCCTTCACGGGGCTCGACCCGGAACACGAACTCCCAGGCGCCAGCCCTCTGTTCACCCGCTTCGCCCGCCTCCTGGCAGAGCACGGCGGCGCCGTCTACCCCGCGGCCTCCCAGCTCGAGTACAAGCAGAAATGGGCCCCGCACGCGGTCCTCCCGGAGTACATCGCCTTCCGCGGCAGACCCCGCCCCGGCGCCGTCTGGCAACTGCTGCGCGCCACCAACGCCGTGTGATCCGCACCGCCGCCACCGCCTCACCCAGGAGGACCGCACAGCCCATGAGATTCCTCGAACGCGAACGCACCACCCTCGCCAAGCTGCTCCCCGACCTGGACCCCGCCCTGCGCGAGACCCCGCTGATGGAACTGGAGCGGCCGGGCAGCCCGGGCATCCGGCACTTCCGGGACAGCGGCGGGCCCGGACTGCTCGTCCCGGAGTCCCACCGGGGGCGCGGCGCCACCGCACTGGACGCGCTGAGGGTGCAGCGGGCCATCGGCAGCCGCTCACCCTCGCTGGCCGTCGCCACCACCATGCACCACTTCTCCATGGCCACCCTGGTCGGCCTCGGCGGCCTCGGTGACGGCCTGGAGTGGATGCTGATCGAGGGCGTGGCATCCAGCAATCGCATCATCGCCTCCGGCTTCGCCGAGGGCCGCAGCGGCGCGGGCGTCCTGGACCCCTCGATGACCGCCACCGCGACCGCGGACGGCATCCGGATCAACGGCGTCAAACGCCCGTGCAGCCTCGCCCGCTCCATGGACGTGCTCACCGCCGGCGTCGTGATCCCGCGCGAGGACGGACAGGGCGACGAACTCGCCGTCGCCCTCGTCCCCGCCGACAGCGAGGGCCTCAGCGTCAGCGGCTTCTGGTCCAGCACCTTCCTGGCCGGCGCCGAGAGCGACCAGGTCACGCTCACCGACGTCCTCGTCCCGCCGGAACTCGTGCTGCGCACCGCGACCGCCTCCGGCGAACGGCTCGACGAACTCCAGACCGCCGGACTGATCTGGTTCCAGGTCCTGATGACGGGCAGCTACCTCGGCGCCGCGAGCGCCCTGGTGGAGCGCGTGCTGCTCAACGAACGCGTACCCGACCACGAGCGGGTGCGGCTCTTCGTCGAGACCGAGGCCGCCATGGCCGCAGCCGAGGGCGTCGCCCGCCGCGTCGACGGCGGCGACCTCGACGAGTCCGCCCTCGCCCAGGCCCTGTGCGTGCGGTACGGCGTCCAGGACGCCCTCGCCCGCATCGTCCCGCGCGCGGTCGAACTGCTCGGCGGGCTGAACTTCATGACGTCCGACGAGGTGGGCCACCTGGCCGCCTGCGCCAACGGACTCTCCCTGCACCCGCCGTCCCGCTCCCGGATGTCCGCACCGCTCGGCGCGTACCTCGCCGACGGCCCGCTGGCCATCGCCTGAACCCGGCCCACCCCGCCCCACCGGCCCACCGGTGGTCGAGACCCGTTGGGAGAACACCCTCATGCCCTCGGACAACCCGCGCCTCACCGTCCTGCCCACCGGCCGTACGGGACCGCGCGACCGCCCCACCCTGCTGCTGACCGGCGGCTCCGGCGTGCTCGGGCGGGCCCTGATCGACGAACTGGCCGCCGACTACGACCTGCTCTGCCTGCGCCGCAACACACCGCTGCGCGACCCGCGGGTGCGCGAACTCCAGGGCGACCTCGTCGCTCCCCGGCTCGGACTGAGCCCCCGCGCCTGGCACGAACTGGCCCTCGAGGTGGACGTGGTGCTGCACTCCGCCGCCGAGACCAACTGGCGCACCCCGCCGGAGGACATCACCCGCACCAACGTGCGCGGCGCAGACAACGTGCTCGACCTCGCGGCCCGCGCCGACGCCCCGCTCTACCTCATGAGCACCGCATTCGTGGCCAACACCCCCACCGACGAGGACCGCCGGCGCTTCCCCGGCGCCGCCGCCTACCTCGACTCCAAGAGCCGGGCCGAGCAGATGACCCGCGAGGCGGGCGTGCCGGGCGTCATCGTGCGGCCCTCGGTCGTCATGGGCGACTCCGCGACCGGACGGATCGCCGGTCAGCAGGGCCTGACCAAGACGATCGGGTCGATGGTCCTGGGGCAGGTGCCGGTGCTTCCCGGAGCACCCGACGCCCGGATCGACATGGTCCCGCAGGACTACGTCGCACGGGCCGTCGGCAGCCTGGTCCGGGGCGGGGTCGGCGGCGGCGAGTACTGGCTGACGGCGGGCAGGGAGGCCATCGAACTGCGGGAGTTCGCCGACGTCTGCGCCGACGTCGCCGTACGCCACGGCCTGCCCCGTCCCCAGCGCCCCCGGCTCATCCCCGTCGAGGCGGTGCACCGGCTGCTGCTGCCCATGCTGGAGGGCACCGCCCTGCCCGTCTCGGTCCGCCGCCGGCTGGAGCACTACGCGGAACTGCTGCTGGTCTTCCAGCGCGAACTGCCCTTCGACACCTCCCTCGGCGAACCCCACTGCGGCACCCGTCTGACCCGTGCCGGCATCCGGGCCGCGCTGGTGCGCAACGCGGAGAGCTGGGCCGAGGAACGGTCCGCCCTGCTCAGCCGGCACCGGGCCGCCGCGGCCGCCCCGGCGGAGGTGGCGTCATGACGATGTCACCCCCCGCCGCCCCGCCCGCCGACGCGACCGACGTGGTCGACCTCTACCTGAAGCACATCGGTACCGGCCGCGCCGTCATGGGCCGGGTCATGGGCGGCATGGCCGAGGTCCGCTCCGAGGGCGTCTGGATCCACGCCGACGACGGCCGCCGCTTCCTGGACTTCGGCGGCTACGGCGTGTTCCTCCTCGGCCACCGCCACCCGGCCGTCGTCGAGGCGGTGCACCGGCAGATCGACACCCACCCGCTGGCCAGCCGCGTCTTCCTCGAACCGGTCGCCGCCCGGGCCGCCCAGGCCCTCGCCGCCCACACCCCGCCCGGCCTCGACTACGTCCACTTCGTCAACTCCGGTGCCGAGGCCACCGAGGCCGCCCTGAAACTGGCCCGCGCCCAGGGCCGCACCTCGGTGATCACCACCCGCCGGGGCTTCCACGGCAAGACCCTCGGCGCGCTCAGCGTCACCGCCAACGACACCTACCAGACACCGTTCCGGCCCCTGCTGCCGGACGTCACCCAGGTCGACTACGACGATCCCGCCGACCTCGAACAGGCACTGTCCGCCCGCCGCGACCGGGCCTGCGTCATCGTGGAACCCGTCCAGGGCGAGGGCGGCGTCCGCATCCCCCGCCCCGGCTACCTCCGCCAGGTGCGGGCGCTGTGCCGGACGTACGGCGCCCTGATGGTCGTCGACGAGATCCAGACCGGCATGGGGCGGCTCGGCACCTGGTGGGGCGTCGACGCCGAGGACGTGCGCCCCGACGTGCTGCTGGCCGGCAAGGGGCTCAGCGGCGGTGTCGTACCGATCGCCGCGATGGCCGCCACCGAGGAGGCGTACGCGCCGTTCAGCCGCGACCCCTACCTGCACACCTCCACCTTCGGTGCCTCGCCGATCGCCTGCGCCGCCGCCCTGGCCACCGTACGGGCGATGGAGGAGGAGGACACCGTGGCCCGCGCGGCCGCGCTCGGCGCCCGCATCCTCGAAGCCGTGCGCGCCGTCTGCGCGCCCTACGAGGGCGGACTGGTCCGCGAGGTGCGCGGCAGGGGGCTGCTGATCGGCATCGAGTTCGCCGAGGAACAGGCGGTCGGCGAGATGCTGCTGGAGCTGATCGCCCGCGGCGTGCTCGTCAACCACTCCCTCAACTCCACCCGGGTGCTGCGGCTCACGCCGCCCGCCGTGGTCGAGGACGGTGCGCTCGACCTGTTCCGCACCACCCTCGCCGAGGCCCTGCACCGCACCGCCGGCCGCATGGCCGGCTGACCCCCGCGTCCGCGAACCCTCCGGGAAGGAACCGACCCACCCATGCGCCACGTGGTCCTGCACGCCCTCGCCGACGGCCTGGCACCCGCCGAGGTCTACCGCCGCATCAGCGACTTCCCCCGCTACCCCGAGTACAGCACCACCTTCCGCGAGGTGCGGATGGAACCGCCACTGCCCGACGGCTCCACCGTCTCCGACTGGACCGTCGAGTTCCGCGGCGGCCTGATGCGGTGGCGGGAACGCGACACCTACTCGCCCGAGACGTACTCCCTCACCTTCGAACAGCTCAGCGGCGACTTCCAGACCTTCGAAGGCAGCTGGCGCTGCGAGGCGCGGGACGGCGGCACGCTCGTCGTCTTCACCGCCGCCTTCGACCTGGGCATCCCGTCCCTCGCCGAGATCCTCGACCCGGTGGCCGAGTCGACGGTACGGGCCAACATCGCGCGGGTGCTGCGGGGCCTGGCGGACGCGGAGGTGATCGATGAACGCGCGGCTGCGGCTCGTCGCTGACCGGACGGCCGAGCGGCCCGCGGACCCCCTCCACGAGGAGCCGGGCCCTGGCGCCGCCCGCTGCCTCGGCCTGTACGCGAAGCTGGCCGCCGGGGTGACCGTCGTGACCGCCCGCGGCGAGGACGGGCCGCTCGGCATGACGGTTTCCGCCGTCACCTCGCTCTCCGCCCGCCCGCCCCTGCTCCTGGCCTGTCTGCGCGACGGCTCGCGCACCCTCGCCGCCGTCCGCGCCCGCCGGGCCTTCGCCGTGCACCTGCTGCGCGAGGAACAGCAGGACCTGGCGGGCCGGTTCGCCTCACCGACGACCACCGCGGCCGAGCGGTTCGCCGGCACCGACACCCGGCAGGTCCTGGGCGTCCCGGTGCTGGCCGGGTCGCTCGCCTGGTCGGTCTGTCTCACCGAGGACGTACGCCGCTACGGCGACCACCACCTCGTCGTCGGCCGGGTCGCCGCCGTGCACGTGGGCGCCGGGCGCCCGCTGCTGTGGCACGACCGCCGGTTCGGCGCGCTGACCCATCCGGTCCCGGACGCCGCCGGATGACCGGGCCGCCGGCCGGAACGCCGCGCTGGGCCCCGGCGGAACTGCCGTCCCAGCCCCAGCTGCACGGCGTGGTCACCGCGGACGTGGCCGTCGTCGGGGCCGGTCTGGCCGGACTGTCCTGCGCCTACCACCTCGCGGAGCGCGCGCCCGGCCTCGACATCGCCGTGGTGGACGCCGCGCAGCCCGCCGCCGGGGCCAGCGGCCGGGGCACCGGTCTGCTCGGCCCGCGCGCCGGACCCGCCCTCGACCGGGCCGTGCACCGGTTCGGCCCGCGCGCGGCGCGCCGCATGCACCGCGCCGGCGAGCGGGCGGTGCGGGACGTCCTCGACCTTTGCGCGCGGCTCGACGCGCCCTGTGCGCCGATCCCCGGCGACCAGCTCATCGCCACGCGCTCCCCGGCGGGCCTGGTGGCACTCGCCCGCCAGGCCCGCGCCGCCCGCGAACTCGGCCTGGACCTGCCGGTCCTCACCCCGGCCGGCATCCGCGAACGCGTCGGCGTGCCCTACCGGGCGGCGCTCCTGCACCGGCCCGCCGCCACGCTCGACCCCGCCGCCCTGACCTGCGCCCTCGCCCGAGCCTGCGCCGAGAAGGGGGTGCGGTTCTACGGCCGCAGCCCGCTGCTGGCCGTGCGCCCGGGTGACCTGGTCGGCCCGGAGCTGGTCTTCCCGCACGGCCGGCTCTACGCCGGGCAGGCGGTGCTCGCGGTCAACTCCGCGGCCCAGGCTCTGGACCTGCCGGTCGGCACGGTCCTGCCGCTGGAGGTGTACGCCGTCGCCACCGAGCCGCTGAGCCACACCGCGTACGAGGCACTGGGCGGACGCGCGGGCCACGCCGTCGTCGACGCCGTGCCGCTGGCCCCGTACTTCCGGCTGCTGCCGGACCGGGGGCTGGTCGCGGGCGGCGGCACCGCCACCGTCCCGGCCGGGCTCGGCGTCCCGCGGCTCCAGGCGCTCCGCGAGCGCGCCTGGGGCCGGCTGGAGGGATGGCTGCGGTCGCTGCACCCCGATCTCGCCCGGGTCCGGGTCACCCACCGCTGGTCCGGCCGGATCGGCATGACCGGCGACGACCTGCCGGTGGTCGGGCCGGTCCAGGGCCTGCCCGACGTCTGGTACGTCGGCGGCTGCTGCGGCCACGGCCTCGCCCTGTCCGTGGCGCACGGAGCACACGTGGCCGCCGCCCTGCTGGGCGAGCCGGACCCCGGCGAACCGCTGCCGTGGCACCGCTCCCGGGCCCCCCGCCTGCCGGTGGGCGGGCCCGGCCGGTTCGTGCTGCGCGGGTACGTGGACACGCTCGGGCGTGTCGCGCGGCACGCGTGCTGACGGGCCGTCCGGCGCGGTAGCCATGTCCCGCAACCGAACGAGAGGTTCCCGATGCACGACCCCCGCCCCCGCGCCCACGACGCCCTGCCGGCATCCCTGCCCATGGGCACCGCCGACGTCGCCTACCACTTGGCCATGGGCGGCAGACCGCTGCCGGCCGGCTTCCTGTTCGGTTTCTCCGGCCGGGCGCCCACCCTGGACTCGGTCCGCGCCCGGGTCGCCGAACGGGCCGCCCGCATCCCGGCGCTGCGCTACCGCATCGCGCGGCAGAGCCGCACCTTCTCCCGGGTCGACGGAATCGACGTAGAGCGGCACGTGCACGAGGCCTGGCTGCCCGGGGACGACGACGGCGCGGGCGCCGGACGGCTGATGCTGTCCCGGCCCATGTGCGGCGACGGCCGTCCGCCCTGGGACGTGTGGCTGGTGCACGGCCCCAACGGCGGACACAGCCTGTGCTACCGCACCGACCACACCTTCCAGGACGGCGTGGGCGCCGCGCACACCGCCCGGGCCCTGCTCGACGACCACCCCGCGGGCGGGCCGCCGGCCTATCGCCCCCGCACACCGGCGCCAGCCGGACTCGCCGGGGCCCTCGGCGACATGGCGGCCTCCTTCCGCGCCAGCGACAAGCCGGCCTTCGACGTACCGGTGAGCGGCCGGACCACCCTGTGCCAGGCCGTCGTCCCGGTCGCCCGGCTGCGGGCCGTCGGCCGCGCGCACGGCGCCACGGTGAACGACGTCTTCCTCGCCGCGCTCGCCCACGCGATCGGCACCTGGCACCGGAAGGGCACGGGCGCCGCCCACCCGCCGCTGCCGGTCGCCCTCCCGATGTCGGTGCGGCCCCGGGGCGAGGAGTGCGCGCCGGGCAACCGGCTCGTCGTCGCCCGCGTCCTGCTGCCCTGCGACGCGCCGTCCCCGCTCCACGCCCTGACCCGGGTGGTCGCCCGCACCGACACCCTGCGCACGGGCCGGCAGCGCGACGCCCTGCGGCTGTTGCTGACGGCGGGCCCGCGAGGCATCGGCGCCCGGGTCGGCACCCGGATGGTCAACGGCCGTTCCGTCGCCGGTCCGGTGAGCAGCGTCGACTTCGGCAGCGCCCTCGTCCACCAGGGCAACACCGCCCGCCGCGCCGTCGTCTACTCCGGACTCGGCGCCGGCATCCGCTGCCTCACCACCCTGACGCTCCAGCACGACACCGCCTGCCTCGCGGTGATCCACGACGAGGCCCTGACGAGTGCCGACGCGCTCCCGGACCTGTGGCTCGCGGCGCTGCTGGAACTGGAACGGCCGTAGCGGTACGCGGCACGGCGAGGGCCCCGGGCGGCGTGTGCCCGGGGCCCTCGCCGTGCGCCCGGCGGTCAGCGTTCGCGCAGCGTCCCCGTCGTCAGGAACACGCACTTGGCCGCGGCCTCGGTGAGCAGCGGCAGGTAGGGCGCCAGCCGCTGCACCACGTAGGGCAGCGTGAACAGGTCGGCGACCTCCGCGTCCCAGCCCTGCCGCGCCCACCAGCCCCGCGGATCGGCGAGCTGCCAGTGCCAGGAGATCCCGGTCGCCGACAGGGCGTCCAGGAACGGCGCCACGAAGGACGACGAGGCGGCGTCGGCGTTCACGCACTCGGCGCCGAAGACGCTGCCGGGCGCGGACAGCTCCGTCATCGTGCGCACGAGGGACTCCACCGTGCGCGGCGGCAGGTGGTACAGGTACGTCTCGGACAGCCACGCGGTGGGCCGCCGAGGATCCAGCCCCGCGGCGAGCAGATCCCCGCCCCACGACGTTCCGGCCGGGTCGGCGCCCACGGTGCTGCGGCGCCCGCAGGACGGCGCCGCCCAGTCCAGCACGTGCTCCTTGAAGGCCAGCAGCGCCGGATCCTCGACCTCGAAGACATGTGTCCCCGTGGGCCAGTCGAGGCGGAACGCGCGGGTGTCCAGGCCGGCGCCGAGCAGCACCACCTGGCGGCAGCCTGCCCGGGCCGCGCCCACCAGGAACTCGTCGTAGAAGCGGGTGCGCACCACGGCCCAGTCGGGCAGCAGCCGTTGCAGCGGGCCGTCGCCCGGAGGGCCGCCGGTGAGGCCGGCCGCGCCGACGAAGTCGGCGGCCCACGGGTCGCGGACGTACGGCGCGGACCGCGCGAACTCCCGGGCGTGGGCCGACGCCGTCCAGAGGGCGACCCGCGAGAGCCCGTCCGGCAGGGCGGTGCCCGGTGCGGGCGGGGGCTGGGACCGTGCGGGGTCCGGCATGGGAATCCTCCGTGTCGTTGGGTTCGGGTGGGGCGGACGGGCGGTGGTCAGGAGGACCGGCGGCGGCTGAGCAGCACGGCGAGCGCGCCGAGGGCCAGCAGTCCGCCGGAGGGGCGGGACGGCCGCTGGCCCCCCATCGCGGCGGGGGTGCGCGGCTCGTGGACGTTGAGCGCGAACTGGCGGTTGGCGATGTCGGACAGCACTCCGCGGGCCTGGTCGGGGCTGGTGACCGCGGCCAGCAGCAGTTCCATGGAGTTGCGGGCGAACTGGTTGCGGCCGAGGAACTCCCGGCCCAGTGCGAAGAGGATCTTCGGCACCTCGCCCTGGAACACCTCCGGCAGCGTGATCTCCGGAGCCAGACAGCGCACCGAGCCGTCCAGATTCGCGAAGGACTTGCCCAGCAGCGACACGGACGGCGGTGACCCGATGCCCCGCTTGGTCGCCTTCGCCAGCACGGTGGTGAGCGAGACGCCGAAGTTCATGTCCTCCAGCGCCAGATGGGAGACCTTGGGCACGAAGGCCGCCATGTCGGCGGCGAACGCCGGCATGTTGGCCCACGGGGTGATCCGGCCCATCTCCGCCCAGTGCTGGGCCAGGCCCGCGCCGTCGTTCTGCGCCAACGTCATGAACAGCGGCAGCAGTTGCAGGCTGGTGCGCCGGTCCAGGCGGCCCACCATGCCCCAGTCGATCAGCGTCGCGGGCCCGCCGGGGGCGGCGAAGACGTTGCCCGCGTGCGGGTCGGCGTGGAAGAAGCGGTGCACGAAGTACCCGTGGTACATGAAGCGCAGCAGATCCTTGCCGATCTCGACGCGTTCGTCGTCGGTGAAGTGGGCGCGGTCGATGTGCCGTACCGACGTGCCGCCGGCCAGCGACTGGACCAGGACCCGGGGGCTGGAGTACAGGACCCGGGGCACCTCCAGCGAGCGGAAGGGCCGGACGTGCTCGCGGGCCTCGTCCATGTTGCGGGCCTCGCCGTTGAAGTCCAGCTCGGGCTCCATGGCGTCGAAGACCGAGCCGAGCATCGCCTCGATGTCGATGACCTCGTTGAACCGGGGCGCCACCCGGGCCACGATCTTCGACGCCCGGCGCATCAGGGCCATGTCCGCCAGCACGCCGTCCCGGATGCCGGGCCGCTGGATCTTCACCACGGCCGGGCGCCCGCCGGGCAGGGTCACCCGGTACACCTGGGCGAGGGACGCGGCCCCGAGCGGGGCGACCGTCTCGACGTCGTCGAAGCGCAGCTTCCAGTCCGGCCCGAGGTCGTGCGCCAGGACCGGCTCGAACACCGAGAACGGCTGGATGTCCACCTGGTCGTGCAGGTTCTGCAGCTCCTCGCGGATGGCCTGCGGCACCATGTCCGGGCGGGTGGACAGGATCTGACCGAGCTTCACGTAGAACGGCCCCAGGCTCTCCAGTGCCTGCCGCACCGCCTTGGCACGGCGCAGCTCGGACCCGGCGGAGGCGTCGGCGCCCTCCGCCGGGGACCGCAGGTCCTGTCGGGTGCGCCTCCGCAGCCGTGTCGCCTGTCCGACCTCGTCGGCAACGAGGCTGCCCAGGACCTTGACCACGAGACGCAGCCGGTCGCCGACGACAGACGCCATCGTGTGTCCTCCTTGAAGGTGGGACGGTGGGACGACGGGAGGGTGGTGCGACGGTCAGGCGGTCGTCGAGGGCTTTCCGCCCTGCGAGCCGCCGCCGCCACCCTGCTGGCCGGTGAGGCCCTGGAGGGCGCCGAGACCCTGCTGTGCCGCCTGGCCCGGCAGGTTGGTGAGGTTCTGCAGGCCCTGGAGGGTCTCGATGAGCTTGGGCAGCACCTGGAGCAGCTGGGTGAGCTGGCTCGGCAGCGACATCAGGTCGCCGACCCCGCCCGCCGCGTGCCCGAGTCCGCCGGCGAGCTGACCGAGCCCGCCGAGGGCGCCGGCCGCGCCGCCGAACGCGGCCAGCGGGTTCGCCGCACCGCCCAGCGCCGCCAGCGGGTTGCCCGCGCCGCTCAGCGCGGCGAGCGGGTTGGCCGCCCCGGCGACGGCCGCGAGCGGGTTGCCCGCGCCCGCGGCGCCGGTGAGGGCGGCCAGCGGGTTCTGCGCCGCGTTCGCGATGTTGCCCAGCCGGCTCGCGGCGTCCCCACCCAGCCCGGCGAGGGGGTTGCCCGCGCCGGCCAGGCCGCCGACACCGCCGGCGAGGGCCGCCAGCGGGTTCGCCGCGCCGGCCAGCGCGGTCGCCGGGTTGACGGCGCCGGCCAGGGCGCCGAGGGCGTTCGCGGGCAGCCCGGCCAGCGTGTCGACGGGGTTGCCGGAGCGGCACGAGCCGGACTTCTCCGAGCGGTTGAGAATGTCGTCGAACGCCTCCTTACTGCTGTCGGCCATATTGCCGACGAGGTCCTTGAAAATGTCCTGGATGTTCTTGTTGTTGGACATGGGTGGTCTCTCTTTCCGTTTCTCTTCGACGGGGGAGATGAAGCTTGGTGGCTTACTGGATGCAGCCTTCCAGGGCCTTTGCGCACACGTTCTTGAGCCGTGCGCGGCCCCGGGTGAAGGCGGCCTCGGCCGCCTTGACGGAGATGTTGTGCATGCGGGCGAATTCCGCTGTGGAAATTCCCTTTGAGCGGGCGAGTATGACTTCCTGCTCGCGCCCCCGCAGGTGTTGCACCTGGGCCAGGAGCCATGTGCCGAAGTCCCTGTCGCAGACGTCCTCCTCGGTCGTGCCGGAGGCGTCCAGGAGGACCGCGCGCTGGAGAAGTCTGCTGCGACGGTCCATGTCACGGTAGAAGTCGATGCAGAGGCGAAGCGCCACGGACGTCAGAAAGGCACCGAGTCGATTCCTGTCCAACGCGGCGTGGGCGGCTGCGCGGGCCATGGTTTCCTGAACGCAGTCCTCGGCGTCCTGAAAACTTGGCAGTCTTCGCCGAACCAACCGCATGAGGCGGTCCTGATGCTGGAAGATGTCTTCCCAGGAGCATTCAGCGGGCGATTGGCAGGTGGAATGTCGCGCCATTGTGGATTGCAGCCCGTTGTCTCTCGGATTGAGCAGGGGGAATCGCGGCCGAGTTTCTATTTCTCGGCCATGTGCTTTTACTACCCGAGGCCCTGGAGCGGCAAACCGGAATGTGTACCTCCGCCGATCGGAAGGAATGATTCTTCGCGCTCATTTCCGCGGCGCCGGACGCCGTGCCCAGTCCCGGTTCCAGTTGACCCACATGTCCCGCACGGTCTGGTGGACCTGGGAGCCGCCGGCCCGCAGCTCGGTGGTGTACGCCTGGACGGCCTCCTTGCCCACCATGCGCGCGCCGCCGGTGAAGTAGGAACCGCGGACGTGCCGCGGCGAGCGGAACTTGCCCCACAGCAGGATCTTCATCAGCGGCCACAGGGTGAACACGCCCGCGGGGCAGCGGTCTTCGGGGTCGAGGGTGCCCCACACGGCCGGGCACAGTTCGCTCTCCCGCAGCAGTTCGTAGATGCGGGCGACGGTCCGCTCCTTGGTCGAGTCGCCCGCGCGGTAGGCGAGCACCGCGTCCCTCGCCTGGTCGAAGAGCCGCTCCACCCACGGGTTGTCGACCCCTTGCAGGCCCCGGTAGGGCGGCAGTTCCAGGGCGTCGAAGCAGGCGGTGTCCCCGGTCTTCTCGAAGGTCACGGCGGCCTGGTTCTGCGCGTTCGTCCCGTACAGCGTGGTGATCGTCCACACCCGGTTCCACGCGTTCCACAGCTCGAAGTCGTCGAACGAGATGTAGCTGCACGACACCAGGTCGTCGTAGAACCGGAACATGCGCTTGGTCCAGTGGTCCAGGTACGCGAACCGGGCGGTGTCGAAGTCGTCCTGGCGCACGGCCTCGATGAGGCGGTGGCCGAGCGCGTTGAGTGCCATCACCGTGACCGCGAGGCCACTGGAGAAGAGCGGGTCGATGAAGTCGCTGGCGTGCGGCAGCAGGCACCAGCGGTCGCCGACCACCTTCTGCGAGGCGAACTGGGTGCGGTCGGTGGACACGTAGGGCCGCACCGCGCGCGCCCGGTCGAACTGCCGGGCCACACTGGGGAACCGGCGCACGTGCTGCCAGAACTCCTCCTCGGCCGGGACGTCGTCGGGTCGGGGATGGTGGTCGAGATCGAGGTTGAGGCCGACGCTGCACAGCTCGCTGGTGCTGGTCGAGTGGTTGTCGAACGGGATGACCCAGAGCCACCCGCCCTCGAACATGTGGTGGAGCGTGCCCTGGCTGAACGGGCTGGGCATGCCGTGCTCCCGGCGCGGCGGGGCCACCGCGTCGAAGGGGCGCACGTCCACCATGTGCGTGAAGATCGTGCGCGAGCGGGTGCGGTACGGCGGTTCCTGCCGCAGCCCCAGCCGCTCGGGCAGCACGGCGCGCATCCCGCCGGCGTCCACCACGTACGACGCCCGGAAGCTCCCCCGGTCCCGGGTGACCAGGGTGGCACCGTCCTCCTCGAACTTCACGTCGTCGACGAGGGTGTGGGTGTACGCGGTGACGCCGTAGGACACCGCGACGTGGAACATGTAGGCGTCCACGTCCTGCCGGAAGTAGTGCGAGTCCGGGCCGAGCGGTGGACCCCAGGTGGGGTACTGGGTGCACTCGTCGGGCCGGGTCGGCTCGCCCTCCCGGTGGTAGACGAAGCTGAAGTTCCGCTTGACCCCGCAGCTGGACGACACGTGGCGGCGCAGCGCCCCGTTGGTCGCCAGGTGCTCGATCTCCGGGACACCGTAGCGGCGGGCCAGCACCCGCAGGCCGAACGTGGTCTCGGGGACGGTGGACTCTCCGATGGCGAAGCGGGGGTGGCCGCTGCCCTCCAGCAGCAGCACGCGCACGCCGTTGCGGGCGAGCACGGCCCCCAGCATCGTCCCGCCGATGCCGCCACCCACGATGGCGACGTCGAAAACACGCTGGTCCTCTTGCATGTCTGCGGTTCCTTTCGCGACGGGTAGAGCGAGTTGCCCGCTCCGCGCCTCACCGGTGGGTGGCCGGGGATGCGGGCAGCACCCGGCGCAGCCCGCAGGCCGCGACCCGGGCGGAGAAGGAGACGGCGAACCAGGGGGTGGGCGCCAGCTCGGACAGCCGCCGCCGGTCTCCCGGCACGTGGCGCTCGCCGCGCCCGGTGACGTCCAGCCACGCACCGAAGTGCAGCAGCCGCGCCTCCGGGCCGGCCCCCCGCGCCGGGAACGGCCGCATGTGCTCACGCACCGCGCGGGTCAGAGCCCCGCGCCGGGCCGCCCCCACCTGGTGGCCGGCCAGGAAGCGGTCGAGCAACTCGGCCGACCGGCCCGGGAATCCGCCGCGTCCGAGTGCCGAGCGTCCCACCAGCCCGGCGTCGTGGAACGCCGCGGCGGCCAGCAGCCCGACCCGGTCGTAGGCGGTTCCGTCGACCCGCGCGCGGGCGTCGGCCAGCAGGAACGTCCGCAGCGAGTGCAGGGCGACCCGCGGCGGCAGCCGGCGCATCCGGGTGAGCGCGGCGCCCACGAGGGGGTGTCCGAGCAGTTCCGCCAGGGCGGGCCGCCCCAGCAGGGGCTGCCACTCGCCGGGCAGCGCCTGAGGCGGTAGGTCGAGCCAACTCACCCCCTCGTCACCGGACTCGGGTCCCTCGGTCCCTGCGGCCATGTTCGTCTCCCCCTCACTGCGTGCCGTACCGGCGGTTTCCGTCTCATCTGTGCTTACGCTCGGGCGCCGCCGCACCCCCCAGGCGCAACGCCCGCCCACCGCCCGCGCGTTGGCGTACGAGCGACGGCGCACGGCGCGGAATGCGCGCTCCGGTGGTGCGTTGCGGCCGCTCCTTCGGCGGATTTCCCGAGAAACCGGAGCGGGCATCATCAATCGCGTGATCACCGTGTTGAACGTGCATGAACGCCCCCTGCCCGGCACACCGGACCGGATCGGCGCGCTGATCGACTCGCTGGGCAGCGAGCACGACCGCCTCTGGCCGCCGGACTGGCCACCGCTGCGGTTCGAGCGGCCGCTGGCCGTCGGTGTGTCCGGCGGCCACGGACCGGTGCGGTATGTGGTGAGCCACTATGTGCCGGGCCGCTGGATCCGCTGCCGTTTCACCGGCCCCCCGGGCTTCGACGGCTTCCACGAATTCAGCCTCGAAGGTCTCGAGGACGGGCGGACGGTGCTGCGCAACACCCTCGTCGTCCGCCCGCGCGGCGTCCGCTGGCTGGCCTGGGCGCTGGTCGTCCGGCCGCTGCACGACGCGGCGTTCGAGCGCGGCATGGACTGCGCCGAGCGAGCGCTGACCGGGCGGGTGGCGCGTCCCGTCGAGTGCGGCTGGTACGTGCGGCTGCTGCGCAGCGCCGCCTTCCGACGGGCCGGGTGAGGCATTCGAAAGAACGGACCCTAATGACTCCATGGAGGGAATTCTTTCCCTCGGACGAGGGATCGTTGCGCAATTCGATGGACGCGAGACTGAGAAGTCGCAGCGTGCCCATCGGCGATCCCGGCGGGCCGTCCCAATGACAGGGAGAGCGTCGTGAGTTTCCCCCATCCCCACATCCCGGGGATCAATTCCGAGGACGTCACCACGGACCTCACCGAATCCCCGCACCGGCTGACCGGCCTCGGACAGGCCGGCACCGCCCAGCTCATCGCGACCGTCGACGTACAGGCCGGCGAGGACGACTGGAACGTCCCGGCCGGTGAGGAGCATCCGCGTCCCGTGGTACTGGTGCACGGCACCTTCGGCAACCGCGGCTACACCTGGACCTCCGCCGCACCCTTGCTGCGGCAGCACGGCCACCGGGTCTTCCGGCTCGACTACGGCCAGCACGGCAACCCCGTGATCTTCGGACTCGGCGACATCAAGCACTCGGCCCGGCAGCTCGCCGACTTCGTCGACGAGGTGCTGCGGCGCACCGGCGCCCAGCAGGTCGACCTCGTCGGCTTCTCACAGGGCGGCATGATGCCGCGGTACTACCTCAACGCGCTGGGCGGCGGGCCCAAGGTGCACAACTTCGTCGGCATCGCGCCCAGCAACCACGGAGTCACCGCGCAGGGGCTGCTTAACCTGGCCCGCCAGATCCCCGGAGCGGTGGAACTCCTCGAACAGGGCGCCGTCGGGGAGGTCGTGCCGGCCTGGCCGCAGCTCCAGCACGACCACCCCTTCCAGCGCGAGCTGGCCGGACTCGGCGAGACCACGGAGGGCGTCCGGCACACGGTCATCGCCACCCGGTACGACGACGTGGTCACCCCGTACACCTCGTGCGCCCTGGAGGAGACCGAGGGGCGCTACGTCAAGAACATCGTGCTCCAGGACATCGACCCGGACGACCGCACACCCCACGCGAGCATGCCCTACAACCCGACCGTGCTGAAGGAAGTGCTCGCGGCGCTCGCCTCCTGAGAGCGGCTGCCGTCCAGCAGGACGCGGGCCACCAGCGCCGGGTCGTCGCTCATCGGCACGTGACCGCAGCCGCGCAGCCGCACCAGGCGGGCCCGCGGGACGGCGTGCTTGGCGCGGACGCCCTGCCGGGGGAGCAGCAGCCGGTCCCGGTCGCCCCAGGCCACGGTCACGGGGATGCCGGGCACGTCGTCGGTGAACAGCACGCTCCGTCCGGCCCGCAGGGTCTCGGCGAACCCCTCGGCGTGCGCGAGCGCGAGCGTCTCGGCGACCACGGCCTCGGGGGAGCGGCGGGCGGGGCGAGCGTAGATCGTACTGGTCAGCGCGGTGCGTCCGACGGCCGTGCGGGACAGCCGCTCGACCAGCGGGAGGGGCAGGCTCCGGGCGGTCCGGCGCATCCCCATGAGCACGCCGAAGGCGTAGCGCCGCTCGGCCTGCGTCCAGAAGCCCGCCGGGGACAGGGCCGTCACCGACCGCACCAGGTTCTGGCGGCCCAGCTCCAGGGCGAGCAGGCCGCCCAGCGAGTTGCCCGCCACGTGCGGCCGGTCGATGCCCAGCGTCGCGCAGAAGGCGCCGAGCACCGCGTTCGTGGTCGGCAGGTCGTGCGGCAGTCCCTGCGGCAGCGCGGACGACTGCCCGAACCCGGGCAGGTCCACGGCTATCACCTCGCGTTCGGTGGCGAGGATGTCGACCACCGGGTCCCAGGCCTGCCGGTGGTGGCCGATGCCGTGCAGCAGGAGCAGCGGCTCGCCGGTGCCCACGCGCGCGTAGGCGACGGTGATGTCCTGCGGACCGTGCGGGGTGGGGGCCGTGAAGGAGAGCGTTGCGGACATGGGGCTCCTTGTCGGGACACGCGGACGACGGTGCGTTTGACGGTGCGTTGCGTAGACAGCCTGTCAGTAAGAGCTACCGACGGGTAGCCCCCGGCGGGTCCGTCTGGACACGACCGGACACGTCCGCTGGTATGGAGCGGTGACCGCCGAAACCGTGACCGACGTCTTCGAAGCACACCGGCCCGTCCTCCTGGGGGTCGCCTACCGCATGCTGGGCCGCCTGGCGGACGCGGAGGACGTCGTCCAGGAGGCGTGGCTGCGCTGGTCCGGCGCCGACCGCTCCACCGTCCGCGAGCCCCGCGGCTACCTGGTGCGGGTCACCACCCGCCTCGCCATCGACCGGCTGCGGCAGATCAAGTCGCGCGGCGAGACGTACGTCGGCCCGTGGCTGCCCGAGCCCTACGTCACCGACTTCGGGGACGCCGTGCCCGACACCGCCGAGCGGGCCGTCCTCGCCGACTCCGTGTCCCTCGCCGTCCTCGTCGTCCTGGAGTCCCTGTCACCGCTGGAGCGGGCGGTGTTCGTGCTCAGGGAGGCGTTCGGCTACCCGTTCGCGGAGATCGCCGCCATGCTGGAGCGCGGGGAGCCCGCGGTGCGCCAGCTCGCGGGCCGCGCCCGCAAGCACGTCGACGAGCGGCGCCCGCGCTACGACGTGGACCCCGCGCAGCGCCGCGACCTGACCGAGCGCTTCCTCGCCGCCGCGGCCGACGGTGACCTGGCCGGGCTGATGGAGCTGCTCGCGCCGGACGTCCGGCTGGTGGGCGACAGCGGCGGCAAGTCCAAGGCGCCCCTGCGCGTGCTGGAGAGCTCCGACAAGGTGGCCCGCTTCCTTCAGGGCGCGGCCCGCAAGGGCGTCCCGGACTTCTCCTACCGCTTCCTGGAGATCAACGGCGGACCGGCCCTGCTGGCCCTGTCGGGCGGCAAGCCCGACTCCGTCTTCCAGATCGAGGTGGCCGACGGGCGCATCCAGTCGGTCTACATCATCCGCAATCCCGACAAACTGCTCTCCCTGGCCGACCTCGCCTAGCCGGATTGGTCTTGACCAAGGGGGTAGGGCGTCCTATGGTCGCAGAGAACTGCAACAACCTTTAATAAACAAGGGCGTCAAAACGCCGCCGGACCACGGCGATTGCGGAGGACAGGGTGGGGACCACGCAGTTGGAATCGGTGCCGGAACCGAAGTACTGGCACCTCAGGACCGTACTCAGCGAGGCCCTGGACTCGGAGTTCACGGTGGGCGAGGTCCTGCCCAACGAACGCGAGCTCGCCGCCCGCTTCGGCGTCGCCCGCGCGACCCTCCGCCAGGCCCTGGAGCAGCTCGAACTGGAAGGCCGCCTCCAGCGCCGCCGGGGCGTCGGCACCACCGTCGCCCCGCCACGCGTCGGCGTCGCCGTCGGCACCGGACAGCACGCCTGGCCCGGCACGGCCGACGACGCCTGGGAGCCCGTCGACTGCGCGCCGACGGCCCCGCCCGCGGCCGTCGCCGACGCCCTCGGGACCGGCCGCGAGGAGCCCGTCCACACCGTCCGCCGCTCCCGGGTGACCCACGGCCAGCCCGTCGCGGCTGAGCTGCTCTACGTCCCGTCGGCCTCGGTCCCCGAGCTCACCGCCATCGAGTCGCCCTCCGGCGCCGCCCGCGCGCGTGCCGTACTGCGCGAACTCCAGCGCGGCGACCTGGAGCGCCGGGAGAGCGCCGTCGAGCTGGGCTCGGCCGGCGCCGACGACGCGAAGGAACTGGACCGCCTCCCGGGCGCGCCCGTCCTCGTGGTCACCACCCGCTACCTCGCCGGTGGCCGCACCGCGGCCCTCTCCGTCGCCACCTACCGCGCGGACACCTGCCGGCTGACGTTCGGGGACTCCGGCGACGTGGAGATCCACCACGGCCCGCAGACCCGCGCCTCCTGACCGGCCCCGCCCGCACCCGCCTCCCGGCGGGTCAGCGGCGTGCCGTCGCGCCCTCCACCGCGAACAGCTGCTCCTCCACGTGGTCGAGGGCCAGCCGCAGCGCGCCCGTCGCCACCGCGGCCTCACCGAGCAGCGACAGCGCCACCCGGGGCGGGCGCAGGCAGAAGCGGGCCAGCTCCCGCCGCAGCGGCTCCAGTACGCCGTCCAGTCCCGCCGCCCAGCCGCCGACGACGACCAGTTCCGGGTCCAGGGCCAGCACCAGCGCCGTCACGTCGTGCACCAGCCGCTGGGTGAAACGCTCCACCGCCGCGCGGGCCCGCTGATCGCCCTCCCGGGCCTCGGCGAAGACCTTGGCGACCGCCTGCTCGTCCAGCGGATGCAGCGGCTCGTCGGTCGTCGACAGCAGGGTCTCGGGCGTCACGTCCCGGCCCATCAGGTGCAGCGCGCCGATCTCACCGGCCGCGCCGCCGTACCCCCGGTGCAGCCGCCCGCCGATCAGCGCCCCGGCCCCGGGGCTCAGCCCGGCCAGCACGAACACGATGTCGTCGGACTCCGTCGCGGCGCCCTTCCAGTGCTCGGCGACCGCCGCCGCGTTCGCGTCGTTCTCGACCAGCACCGGGCACTTGAAGGAGCGGCTCAGCCGCTCGCCCAGACTCAGCCCCGTCCACCCCGGCAGCGCGGTCCCCAGCCGCACCGTGCCGTCCGCCTCGACGATCCCCGGCGTGGCCGCGCCCACGGCCCGCAGTGAGCCGCGCGCCACCCCGGCGCGGCGCAGCAGTTCGGCGACGGCCGTACGCAGCCGCTCCAGCCGCTCGTCGGCGGAGGCACCCTCGTCCACGTCCTTGGCCTGGGCGCCGATCACCCGGCCGTCCAGGTCGGCCAGGAGCGCGGCGACGCGGTGCGGCCCGATCTCCAGACCGAGCAGATGCCCCGCCTCCGCCCGGAACCGGAAACGCCTCGCCGGCCGTCCCTGCCGCCGGGCGGTGCCCTCGTCGGCGGCCGCCTCGACCACCAGGCCCGCCTCTATCAGCCCTTCGACCACGCCCTCGACGGTCGGCCGGGACAGGCCCGTCACCCGGGTGATCTCGGTCAGCGTCGCGCAGTCCGTCGCACGCAACGCGTGCAGCACCACCGCGGAGTTGATCCTCCGCAACAGCGACGGATCCCCGCCGGTCAGGCCTCCCAAGGTCCGTCCTCCCAGCTCGTGCGCGTGTGCGCCGGATCGTACTCGGCCCGTCGCGCCCCGGCGAGTGCCGGTCCTCGCCTTCCCGGGCCGTGCGCGTCGCTCACCCGGGTGCCACGAACCCGGACTCGTACGCCGTGATCACCGCCTGCGTGCGGTCGCGTGCCCCCAGCTTCGCCAGCACCGCGCTCACGTGCGACTTCACCGTCTCCGTGCCGACGATCAGCCGGGCGGCGATCTCCGCGTTCGACAGCCCGCGCGACATCAGCCGCAGCACCTCGCCCTCCCGCTCGGTCAGCCGCGCCCGCTCCACCGCGGCACGGGCCGCCCGGTTGCCGCCGCCGTCGTCGCCGTACTCGGTGGCCAGTTGCCGCACCGAGGCGGGGAAGAGCAGCGACTCGCCCTCGGCGATCAGGCGGACCGCGTGCACGATCTCGGCCGGCCGGGCCCGCTTGAGCAGAAACCCGTCCGCACCCGCGCGCAGCGCCTCGTACACGTACTCGTCGTTCTCGAAGGTCGTCACCACGAGGATCTTCGGCGGGTCGGCCACCGTCCGCAGCAGCGCGCGCGTCGCCTCGATGCCGTCGAGCAGCGGCATCCGGACGTCCATGGCGACCACGTCCGGCCGCAGCCGACGCACCAGCGGGACGACCGCCGCCCCGTCCGCCGCCTCACCGACGACCTCGATGTCCGGCTGCGCCTCCAGCACGGCCCGCAGACCCGCGCGTACGAGGGGTTCGTCGTCGACGAGGAGCACTCTGACCGGCATCCGCCCAGCGTAGATCAGCCCGGCGGCAGCTCGACGCGTACCCGCCAATCGCCGGCGTCGGGGCCCGTGTGCGCCAACCCGCCCAGCAGCGCGGCCCGCTCGCGGATGCCGCGCAGCCCGCTGCCGCGGGCGGACGAGGCCCTGGTGTCCGGCAGCGGATTGCGCACCTCCAGGGTGAGCGCGCCCTCGGCCACCGCCACGCGGACCCGGGTCGGTACCGCGCCCGCGTGCCGCAGCACGTTGGTCAGCGACTCCTGGAGGATGCGGTATCCCTCGCGGGAGACCGGCCCCGGCAGCGTCTCCAGCGGGCCGGTGACCTCGGCATCGATCTCGGCCCCCGAGACGCGCGCGGACTCCAGGAGCCGGCCGGCGTCCGCCAGGGTCGGTCGGGAGCCGACCGGCTGCCGCGTCTCCCGGAGAACGCCGAGCACCCGCTCCAGATCCTCCAGCGCGGCCCGGCCGGTCTCCTCGATCGCGGTGAGGGCCCGCTCGGTGAACTCCGGACTGTTCGCCGCGCGGGCCGCCCCCGCCTGCACGACCGCGACCGTCAGCGCGTGGCCGATGGAGTCGTGCAGCTCACGGGCGATGCGATTGCGCTCCAGGAGCTGTTCGGTGCGCTCCTCCAGGGCGGTGAGCCGCTCTGCGGCGGACGGGCCGAGCAGCGCGCGGGCGCCCGCCGTCGCCAGGACACCGAGGGCCACCACCGCGCCGTACAGCGCGAGGAGGGGGAGCGGGATCAGGAGCGCGTATGCCCAGTGCGGCGCGGCGTCCCGCAGCACGGGTATGTCGTCGACCCGGTGCCCGAGGGAGAGCCGGACCAGGACGACGACGAGGATCGGCAGCCAGACGCAGGCGACCGTGGTCGAGGCGCCCAACAGCATCCGCAGTTCCAGCCACACCACCGTGCGAAGCCGGTCGCGCCAGGTCGCCGACGGCGCGACCGAGAAGGCGGAGTCCTCATGGCCGGGCGTGAGCATCAGGCGGGCCTGCACGCCCTCCCCGGTCCGCACCGCCGGGACGAGCCCGACCGGCACCAGCACCGCCGCGGGGACCCACAGCTTGGTGTCGTCGATGAGCGCCCACAGGCTCACCACCAGCATGGGCAGCCACAGATGCAGCAGCCGTGTGTACGTGACCCCCCATACCAGCGGGCGCAGAAAGCGGACCATTGGCTCATCGTGCCAGCCGCCACTGACAGCGGACCTCCCCCGCACGGGGGAGACGATCTCCACCGGCGGGGGAGGACCCGCCCCCTGACGTGCCGTCAAGCTGCTGCCATGACCAGCATCGACGTCCAGAACCTCACCAAGGAGTACGGCACCCGACGAGCCGTGGACGACCTCACCTTCACCGTGCGCCCCGGCCGGGTCACCGGCTTCCTGGGTCCCAACGGAGCCGGCAAGTCCACCACCATGCGGCTCGTCCTCGGCCTCGACCGGCCGACCTCGGGGACGGCTACCGTCGGCGGCCGCCTCTACACCACCCTCCCCGAACCCCTGCGGCACGTCGGCGCCCTGCTCGACGCGGGCGCCGCCCACGGTTCGCGCACCGCCCGGGACCACCTGCGGGTGCTCGCGGCGAGCAACCGGGTCCCCGCGCGCCGGGTCGACGAGGTGCTGGAGGAGACGGGCATCGCGTCCGTCGCGCGCCGCCGGGTGCGGACGTACTCACTGGGCATGCGCCAGCGGCTGGGCATCGCCGCCGCGCTGCTGGGGGAGCCCGGCGTGGTCATGCTGGACGAGCCCTCCAACGGACTCGACCCCGAGGGCATCATCTGGATCCGCGAACTGCTGCGCCGCCTGGCGGCCGAGGGCCGCACGGTCCTGGTGTCCAGCCACCTGATGAACGAGACCGCGTCGTTCGCCGACCACCTGGTCGTCCTCGGCCGGGGGCGGCTGCTCGCCGACCTGCCGATGCGGGAGTTCATCGACGCGCGCGTCCAACCGCGCGTACGTGTCCGCACGTCGGACGCCTCCGCCCTGAAGGCCGTGCTCGCCCGGCACGGACACGCCGCCGTGGAGCACGTCGACGGGTACTGGACCGTGTCCGGTGCGCGCGTGGACGACATCGGCCGCGCGCTGTCCGGCGCGGGCGTTCCCGTACTGGAACTGACCTCGGACGAGGGCACGTTGGAGCAGGCCTACCTCGACCTGACGGCCACCGAGACCGAGTTCGCCGCACAGCCCCAGGAGGCCTGACCATGCCCTTCACGCCCGTACTCCGCTCCGAGGCGCTCAAGGTGCTCAGCCTGCGCTCGCTGTGCGGCTTGCTGCCGGCCCTCTTCGCGGTCACCACGGCCTTCTCCGCGCTGGCGGGTGCCTCCGACACCTCGGACCCGGACTTCGATCCGCTGTTCATGGCCTTCTCCGGCGTCGGACCCGGCCAGATCGCCGCCATCGCGTTCGGAGCAATGGTCGTGTCCTCCGAGTTCCACGGCAACGGGATCCGGCTCTCCCTGGCCGCCGTCCCGCGGCGCGGTCGGTGGTTCGCGGCGAAGCTGGTGGTGGTCGCCGTGCCGACCTTCGTGACGGGGCTGCTCACCGCGTCCGCCGCGCTCTTCGCGGCCCGGGCGGGCCTCGGCTCGGCGGCGGACGGGCTCACGGCGGGCCGGCAACTGCGGGGCGTCGTGGGCCTGGCGGTCTACCTCACGCTGATGGCCCTGTTCTCGGCGGGCCTGACCGCCCTGTTCCGCAGCGGCGTGGCCACCCTGTCCACCCTGATCCCGTTCGTCCTCGTCGTCTCCTTCGTGATCGGCGACGTGGCGGGCGGCGCCACCGACTTCCTGCCGGACAGGGCCGGTCAAGTGGTCGTCCATCAGACGTACGACGGGCACCTGGGCCCCTGGACGGGGCTCGCGGTGACCGCGCTGTGGGCGGCGGCCGCGCTGCTCGCGGGGGCGTGGCGGCTGCACCGCCGGGACGCCTGAGCGCGCGGGCCGGCTGACGGGCCGCCAAATGTCAGTGCCGGACGGTTTACTGGACGGCATGGACATCGCACGGCACATCGCCCTCATCGACGAGCTGTGCCACCGCCCCTTCCCGGCGGGGCACGGCCCGTCGGACGTGGGCGCCGGGACTCCCGGTCACTTCACGGCGGTGCTGGAGACCAGCCACGGCCTGAGCGGCGGGTGCCCGGCGGAGCGGGCGGTGACGGTGGAGCAGTACGAGAAGGACCGGGACGCCCTCCACGAGCGGCTCGCCGCCCGCTGGGGTGAGGAGGGGGACCCCCTGAACCTTCAGACGGTCCTGCTGCGGACCGGCCGGGAGGAGATACCCGAGCCGTGGGCCGGACTGAGCGCGAGCGCGCGCGTGGCGTACCTCTGGGAGGCAGGGGGCACCGGCCGCTGGATCGCGCTGGCCGTCGCCGACCGGGACGAGACGGACGAGGTGCGACTGCTGGCGGTGGTCACGGAGAAGGCTCCGCCGTGACCCGCAGCCGTGCGAACTCCTCGGCCATCGTCTCCGTCGTCCAGTGCGCGTTGAGCCCGCTGGGATTGGGCAGCACCCACACGCGTGTGGTCCCGAAGGTCCGCTCCTGCGGCCCCACCCGCGCGTGCCGGTCGTCGAACGCCGCCCGGTAGGCGGTGACCCCGACCACGGCCAGCCAGTCGGGCCGCAGCCGCGCCACCTTCCGCGTCAGCAGCAGCCCGCCCTCCCGGTACTCCTCGGCGGTCAGCTCGTCGGCCCGCGCGCTGGCCCGCGCCACGACGTTGGTGATCCCGAGCCCGTACGACGGCAGCAGGTCCTGCTCCGACGGCGCCAGCCGCCGCGGCGTGAACCCGGACAGGTGCAGCACCGGCCAGAACCGGTTGCCCGGCCGGGCGAAGTGGTGGCCCGTCACCGCCGTCATCAGACCGGGATTGATCCCGCAGAACAGCACCCGGAGGCCGTCCGCGACGACGTCCGGTACGAGACGGTCGCGGGCGGCCTCCAGTTCGGCCCGGGTGAAGCGGGTCAGAGGATGGCCCCGGGGGTGTACGCGGCGGCCGACGGGTGCTGCTTGACGATCTCCTCGATCCGGCCCACGACCACCCCGACCTGGTCGGCCGCGGCGCCCGTGAAGGAGAGCTTGTCCGCCATCAGCGCGTCGAGACCGGCCCGGTCGAGCGGGATGCGCTCGTCGGCGGCCAGCTTGTCGAGCAGCTCGTTGCGCTCGGCGCCCTGCTCGCGCATCGCCAGGGCGGAGGCCACGGCGTTCTCCTTGATCGCCTCGTGCGCCAGCTCGCGCCCCACCCCGGCCCGCACCGCGCCCATCAGCACCTTGGTGGTGGCCAGGAACGGCAGGTAGCGGTCCAGCTCACGGGCCACGACGGCCGGGAAGGCGCCGAACTCGTCGAGCACGGTCAGGAAGGTCTCCAGCAGGCCGTCCAGGGCGAAGAACGCGTCCGGCAGGGCCACCCGGCGCACCACCGAGCAGGAGACGTCGCCCTCGTTCCACTGGTCGCCCGCCAGCTCGCCGGTCATCGAGGCGTAGCCGCGCAGGATCACCATCAGGCCGTTGACGCGCTCGCAGGAGCGGGTGTTCATCTTGTGCGGCATCGCCGAGGAGCCGACCTGGCCGGGCTTGAAGCCCTCGGTGACCAGCTCGTGCCCGGCCATCAGCCGGATGGTCTTGGCCAGCGACGACGGAGCCGCCGCGAGCTGCACCAGAGCGGTGACCACCTCGTAGTCCAGCGAGCGCGGGTAGACCTGGCCGACCGAGGTGAAGGCCTGCGAGAAGCCCAGGTGCCCGGCGATCCGCCGCTCCAGCTCCGCGAGCTTGCCGGCGTCCCCGCCGAGCAGGTCCAGCATGTCCTGGGCGGTGCCGACCGGGCCCTTGATGCCGCGCAGCGGGTAGCGGCCGAGCAGCTCCTCCACCCGGCCGTACGCGACGAGCAGCTCGTCGGCGGCGGTGGCGAACCGCTTGCCCAGCGTGGTGGCCTGCGCGGCCACGTTGTGGGAGCGGCCGGCCATGACCAGCTCGCCGTACTCGCCGGCCAGCTTGCCGAGGCGGGCCAGGACGGCCACCGAGCGGTCGCGGACCAGCTCCAGCGAGAGCCGGATCTGCAACTGCTCGACGTTCTCCGTGAGGTCGCGGGAGGTCATGCCCTTGTGCACGTGCTCGTGCCCGGCGAGGTCGTTGAACTCCTCGATCCGCGCCTTCACGTCGTGCCGGGTGACCTTCTCGCGCTCGGCGATCGAGGCCAGGTCGACCTGGTCGAGGACGCGCTCGTAGTCGGCGATCGCGGCGTCGGGCACCTCGATGCCGAGGTCCTTCTGGGCCCGCAGCACGGCGAGCCAGAGCCGGCGCTCCAGCTTCACCTTCTGCTCGGGCGACCAGAGGGTGGCGAGGTCGACGGAGGCGTAGCGTCCGGCGAGGACGTTCGGGATGCGGGGCTTGGCGGGAGCGGAAGTCACGTGTACGGAGTTTAGTCCACGCTCATACGGGCCCCTAAACGCGCATGGCAGGGGTGGAATCGCAGGTCAACGGCACCGTGAGCGGCATCGTCCGACAGGGCATGTGAGAGATGTGTGAGACGCCGATGCGGACCACATCTTGATCCGTTCCGCCGTCACCAGGAGTATCGAAGGGCCCCCGCTCATCACCACTGAGCGGGGGCCCTTTTTGCGTGATCTACGTCGTCACGGCTCCAAAACGGCCTTCACAGCCGAGACGGGGTCGCCCAGCGTGCTGAAGTCGAACCACTCGCCGCGGGTTCGGTACTGCGCGAACGCAGCGTGAAGAGTCCGTTCGTGATCTCCCGGGTGCGTCCAGAGCAGTGCCAGCTCCGCCGGCTGGCCGACCTGGAGGGTCGAGAGGCGCCGCACCGGATTGGAGGTGATGCCGATCTTTACGAGCGCGGTGCCCGCAATCCCGATCAGGTACGTCTGGCGCCGCGCCTTCCTGAGCACGGCACGCTCGCGTTCCGGGGTCACGGCGCCGAACCGGTCTTCCCACGTCGGAGCTATCCCAGCGGAACGACGGCCCTCCTCAACGTTGAAGCGTCCGTCGTCCTCCCACGCCCTCACTCACGCCTCCAGGTCGTACTCGGAAGACAGCTCGCGGCCGGCGCCGAGGTAGTCGACTGCGTACTCGGTGGGTTCGCCGTTCTGGTCCCAGTAGTGATTGATCACGACGACTGTCGCCGTGCCCGCCTCACTCTCCAGAGGCCCCGCGACGTCCTCGGGGACCTTCCTCAGCGCCACCGTGTCCCGCCGTCGACTGACGCGCCGGCCGGTGCGGTCCTCGATCAGGCCGAACGTCATCTTCGGGAGCGGTGAGGCGTCGAGGAACTCGGGTGCCTGCTCAGCAATGGCTGCCGACACCCACGTGGTCGACACGGTGACCACACCCGCGCTGTCCAGGTACCGGCGGCGCCGCCGGGCAACTTCGGCGCCGGCCTCCAGGCCGAGCGCGTCGGCAACTTCCTGAGAGGCCGGTTCCCTGACTGCGTCGAGGATCTCGACACGCTCGTCGTTCCCGAGCGTCGCGCCGCCAGCCTGCAGCTTGGCGAGCCGGTCGGCCCCTGCGGTGAGCTTCCTCGGCCTGGTGACGATGGTGCCCACTCCGGGCGTAGCGGTGGCGTACCCCTCGGCGCGGAGAACTCCAGGCACCCGCGCAGCTGTGGCACGGCTGACGCCCTCGGTGTCCATGATCTGGCTCACCGACGGGACGCGGTCCCCGGGCTGGAGTTCGCCGCTCTCGATGCGCTCGATGATCTGCGCCGCGATCCGCTGGTACGGCGGCAGTCCCGAGAGATCACGAACCATGAAAACTCCTAACTTCTAGAATGTTCTGCAATGCCTGTTGACTCTCGCTGGTCTTCTAGAACATCCTAGGCGTGTACCCAGTCGGGCCGACAGGTTGCCGACCAGGTCAAGCCAGTCATGCCAAAGCCCTGACGGGGTGATCTCGGTGTTCCAGCACCGAGCCCGCCAGGGCCTCGCATCCAAGAGTCGAGGTCTCAGATGCACGCTGAGCTTATCCCGCCTGCCCAGACGCAGGCGTCCGAGAGCGGTCCGCTCCGGGTCAAGGACGTCGCCACCGCGCTGCGCATCAACAGCGCCACGGTGTACGCCGAGATCAAGTCGGGCCGGCTGCCCTCCTACCGCGTCGGTCAGGGTCGCGGCACCATCCGCGTCTCCCGGGCCGCGTTCGCGCAGTACCTCACCGACCGTGGCATCCCCGCCGCAGAGCTGGCGGTGACGCTGTGACGACGAACCACATCCCCCAGCAGCCCACGGCTGCGACCGTCCACCCGTTCCCGGCGATCAAGCCCGGCTACCGGCTGGTGCCGGCGAAGATCGGGGCGACGAACCGCACGTCGACGATCGTCTACATCGAGTGCCCGAACTGGTGCACCGAGGACCACGTCGCCGAACCGGTCCGCAACGTCGAGGACATCCTGCACTGCACCGGTACTGAGGGCTTCGTCGTGGAGACCTTCACCGGCGAGACGTTGTTCTCCGGGGCGCCCGGTTGGGTGCACGGCCTGTGGGCGGGCTTGGAGTCCGACCCGGCTGCGACGGACTCGGACATGCGCCGGGCTCACGTCGTCGTCGAGGACGGCAGCAACTACGCCTACCTCACCCCGCAGATGGCCGAGCAGCTGGCCGATAAGGTCGTCGGCTTCGCGTCCCAGCTGCGGCACCTGGCCCGTACCGCCCGCCTCCACAACAGCGTCGAGTCCGGCGACTCCGACCCCGACATGGACGAGGCGCTGCGCCGGGTCCGCGAGGGTGGTGTCGCCTGATGCCGCGCCGCAACCACAACGTGAACCGGTCCCGGTACCCGCAGGTCGAGTCCGTCGACCTGGACCGCGTCGAGGAGACGCCGGCCCCGCGTCCGCTGCCCGCCAAGCTGTCCTCCCGCCGCCGCGCCCTGCGCGTCCGCGGCTGGTGACCGCCATGAGCGAGTCCTACACCCCGCTCAGCGACCAGGTCGCCCGCGCACAGGTGATCCCGGCCGGCGTCGCGAACGAGATCCAGCTCGCCCGCGAGTACCTGGACCGCGCGGCCAGCGCCAACATCCACGACCGTGACGCGATGATCCGCGCCGCGACGGGCCTGGAGTACCGGCTCCGCGCGCTGCTGGCCGCCCTCGACGTCGAGCGGGGTGAGCGCCGGTGAATGCCCGCACCATCATCGTGCCGACCCTCGACCACGGCGACGTGACCGTGCCGGAACCGTTCTGGTGCACCGGCCACCACGCGCCCGGCGGATACCGCGCCGACCTCGCCCACGAGGGTGAGGAGCTGGCCCTGGTCGTGGAGACGCCGTGCCACGGGCCGCTGCGGGCCCTGTCCGCGGCCCTCTATCAGGCGCCGTTCTCCTCCACCCAGACCGGTGTGGTGGTGGCCGTCGAGTTCGGCGAGCCCTTCACCACCGAGTCCCACGACTACAACTCGCAGGATCTCGCCGCCCTCGCCGACGCCCTCGTGTCGTTCGGAGTCGGCGAACTCCACCAGCTCATCGAGCGACTGCAGCTGCTGGAGGCCGACCAGTGACCGCGAAGTGGCCCATCCCGCGCCCGACCGAGCACACCGCCCTTCGCGCGGTGTGCCGGTCGGGCCGGCCGACCCCTCCCGTTCCCGCCCTGATGGCTGCGCTGCTCGACGCGAACGAGCGCCGCGACCGTGAGGGCGTCTGCCTGGCCGCGCACCGCGTCGTGCGCGCCGCCGCCCCCTCGGAGGTGGGCGAATGAAGACCGAACACGATGCACTCGGATGGGCCGCCATGCTGGCGTCCATCGCCGTGACTGCCCACGGGGAATGGTCCCTGGCCGTCGCCTGCGGGTACGCCAACGCGGTCGCGGCCGGCCTGCCCATCGCCATCGACGCCTACGCGATCCGCGCCATGCGAGCCGGGCGGGAGATCTTTCCCCCGGTCCTGCTGATGATCGCCACGAACGCGGCGGCGCACCTGGTGCACGGCGGCATGCTCACCGTCGCCCCGTGGCTCGTCGTACTCGTCTCCGGTATCGCCCCGGTGGTGCTGTGGCGGGTACACGCGCTGCGCCGGCACGAGCAGACCGCACCCGAACCGGCCCCCGCCGAGACGCCCGCGGAGCCTACCGACCTCGTTTCTAATATGAACGAGGTCGGTAGGCCAGAGGCGGAAGCGGAATCTGTACCCGCCGCGCCCGAGCCGGTCCGGGAGGCGCCCCGGGCCGTACCCGACGGGGTACGGCTGCTGCCCACCTTCGAGTGCCGCGGGGAGCTGAAGCGGGCGCTGCGCAACGAGCGGCCCGCCCTCGTACCCGCAGCCGAGTACACCCGTACCCGAGCCGAGGTACACGCGGAGTGGACCGTACCCGGCGACTACGCCGACGCCGACGGCAACCCGACCGAGGCCAACGACGCGCCCCTCGACGAGTACGGCCTCGGCCTGGCCGCCGAGCAGTTCAAGGAGGAGCTGTTCGCTGGGAAGGTTCCGTCGATTCGCGCCATCAAGGACCGGCTGTCCGTCGGGCAGAACCGGGCCAAGGAGATCCAAGACGGCCTGCGTAAGGCCCTCGCCGCATGGCAGCTCGCCGGGACGGGGGCGACGTCGTGAAGTGGACGCTGCTCGCTATCGTCGCCGTGCTGGTGCTGTCGTTCCCGCAGCTGGCCGGCGTCGTGTCCCACCCCATCGTCATCGCCCTGGGGGCTGGCGTCATCGCCGATGCCACCGCCCGGCGGGCCCGGACTCGGAGGGCACGGCGATGACCGAGGACGCCCTCAGTAAGGCACTCGCCGCCGCCGGGCAGGCCGCCGACGACTCCCGGCAGCTGGAGCTGGTCAAGGCCGTACTGACCGCGCAGACCCTCGCGCAGGCCGTACAGCCCCACACCTGCCAGCACGACCACCAGCAGGCCAAGCCGTTCGACGCCCGGAAGTGGTGGACGATCGGCGGCCTGGTCGTCATCGGCGGCTGCGTGGCCTGCGCCCTCGCCCTCGCGTTCGCCATGGCGTTCATCGCCGTCGCCATCGCCGCGACCTGCGGAACCGGCTGCTTCCTCATCCTGCGCTCGATGTGGCGCGACTACCTCAACAACCGCTGACCGGAGGACTCATGACCACGCCGACCAACGGCAAGAGCAACAAGTTCGCCAACGCGGGAGCAGCCGCGGGCGGATTCGTCGGAGGGCTGGGAAGCAGCTTCGCCCCTCCGGTGAACGTCACCATCAACCGGCAGTCCCGCGGCAGCGGCAGTGCCCCGCAGTCCAAGTCGCTGCTGCCCGCCCCCGAGTTCACGTCGCCCGCGCAGGTCCGCAACTACTGCAACACCCTCCGGGCCGCCGGGGTGACGCTGTCCATCGAGGTGGCCATGGCCGCCGAGATCCTCAAGGGCGTACTCGCCGCCGTACCCGACCCCGACGGCCGGCCGTTCGGGTCCCGGGTACGCGCCGCCAAAGTCGCCCGGAAGCTCAACAAGTCCGCGGACGCGCTGAGGGCCGCCGCGAAGAACGCCGCCGCCGCGTACTCGTCGTTCCAGCAGGAGTACGAGGAAGAGATCAACCGGGTACGGCACCGCGCCCGCAAGCCCCAGCAGCCCGTCATCGACTGGGCCCAGCAGTAGAAGGGAGGTACACCGATGACGCGAAACGGAATGAACGAAACGGACGCCGTACTCGCCGTACCCGCCACCGCGAACACCGGCGGGGGCTCGGTCCGCTCGTACCTGCTGCACCGGGCCAAGCCGCACCTGCCGCCGTGGCTGTCCGTCGCCGGGGTCGGTCTCGCCGGGGGAGGCGCCAGCCTGCTCTGGTCCGACTCGGCCGCGGCCGGTGTCGGCCTCACCCTGTCGTCGGTCGCCCTGACCGCCGTCACCTGGTGGGCCGGCCGGTCGACCAGCGCGCAGCGCCGCCTGCACTCCGCCATCACCGTGGCCGCCGGCTCGTCGTGGTTCACCGCCGCGTCCCTCGCCGGTCCGCTCACGGGACCGCTCCCGGACCTGTACCTGATGGGTGGCGCGACGCTCGCCCTGTCGTGGAACGTGCGGCTGCTGATGCGCACCCCCGACACGGCCGGCGAAACCGGAGACAAGGGGCTGCTCGCCAAGGTCGGACTCGCCCGCGCGCAGATCGGCGCCGGCCGCGTCGAACCCAACCGGGTCACCGCGCCCGTCGCCCTCGCCGCGGGGGAGCAGACCAACGACGACGTGTCCAAGGCACTGCCGCACATCGCCTCCGCGCTGGACGTGCCCCGCACCGCCGTCCGCTACCAGCCCGACCCCGACTCGGAGCGCCGCGGCGAACTGGTCATCGTCCCGGAGGACATGCTCCGCTACGTCGTCGAGTGGGAGGGCCCGTCCCTCCCGGGCGGATCCATCGCCGACCCGCTCGTCATCGGCCGCTACGACGACGGCAGCCCCCTGTACCTGTGGCTGCCCGGCGACCCGGACGAGAAGCGCAACAGCACGCACGTGCTGATCGCGGGCGGTACCGGCTCCGGGAAGGGCGACGCCGCCCTGAACCTGCAGACGGAGATCATGTCCCGCAAGGACGTCATCATGTGGTTCTCCGACCCGAAGGAGTTCCAGGACTTCCGTCCGCTGCTGCCCGGCTACGACTGGGCAGTCGGCGGGGGCGCCGCCACCGAGTCCATGGTGGAGGCCATCAAGGCAGCCATCCCCGCCCGGACCAGGTGGCTCGGAGCGCACTCCTACCGGCAGTGGCTGCCCGAGGCCGCCGTGCAGCAGACCGACCCGGCGCACTCCTGCCGCAACGACGGCACCGCGTGCGGCTGCCCCGGAATGCCGTTCCTGGTGACGTGGATGGAAGAGGCCGCGAACACCCTCCGGTACATCGACGACAGCGCGTTCACCGGCATCGCCCAGGAAGCCCGCAGCGCGGGAATCTCCCTGGTCATCAGCCTGCAGCGCCCCTCATACGACCAGATGAGCACGTCCACCCGGGCGTCGCTGCCGTCCGTGATCGCACTCGGCTGCGCCCCCGACGACGAAGGGTTCTGCCTCCCCGACGAGGTGCTGGCCGCGGGCGCTCACCCCGGGGCGTGGCGCAACCGCCGGCCCGGATACTGCTACGTCGTCTCCCCGGGTGTTCCCGAGGACCGGTACGCGTCCCCGGGCCGCACCCAGCACTTCCCGGACCGGGTGGTGCCGATGCTGGAAGTCCTCGCGGACTGGGCTGCCCGCAACGGGGCCCGCCCCGACCCGATCACCGCCAAGGCCGCCGAAACGGTCGTCGGCAGCGCGTACACCGACCGAAAGGCCGGCGCCGTACAGCCGGACGGAGAGGACGACGACATGGACCAGGCCCCGCTCGTCGACCCCGAGGACGACGGCATCGACCCCGAGCAGGAGTTGCCTGAGCCCGAGCAGGGCGACGACGCCCCTATGTTCGGCCAGGACACCGGCCGCAAGCCGTCCCCCGAGGAAGCCCGGGAACTGTTCGCCCGCGCCCTCGAGGAGTTCGAGCGCAACGGCCAGATGGTCGTCGGACCCAAGGACTTCCAGGACTGGTGCGACCGGCACCAGCTGTCCCGGCCGTGGGTATCCGCGCGGCTCACGGAGGCGTACCGGGAGGGCCGGTTGAAGGAGACCGGCAAGACCGGACGCTGGCGGATCGTCCCCACCCTGACACCCGCTGACGCCTGACACCGTCACGGACGCGTGACACCCAAACCCCTAGGCGGGAGCAGGTGTCACGCGCCCTGACAGCGGCGACTGACAGCCGCTCTGACGCCGGCACCGGCCGTACCGCGAGGTGCCCGCCTACACCCGAGATCTTTACACCGCTGATCACTAGTAGTACGCTGCCCAGTTATCGACAGCGATTGTCGATCTGCTAGCCCCAGGCGGCAGGCACGTTCACCCCGGTGGTGAACCCCCTGTCGAGTAAGGCTCGCGGTGCCACCCAGGAGGTTCCAAAGGCGCCGGGCAGTGCAGACCCCCGGTGGGTCACTCACACGCTCGCAATCTGCCTTCCTCAAGGAACCTTCCATGGCCCGGTATTTCTCCGGCCCCCGGCTCCGTAACGCACGGAAGTCGGCTGGCCTCTCTCCCGAACAGCTCGCCGTGAGCATCGGCCGATCCTTCTACTCCGTCCGCGAGTGGGAACTTGGCCGCGTCACCCCCAGCGTTGCCACCCTCGCCGCGGTCGCCGACACCCTCGGATGCTCCGTCGACGACCTCCTCACCGAGGAGGCCGCCAATGCCGCGTAACACCGACGGGCGACCCACCCTCGCCGACATCCGCAGGTGGCCGGCCACGGTGAGCGTCCCCAAGGGCGCGAGCGCACTCGGCTGCAGCGCCAACCACCTGCACGAGCGCATCCGACGCGGCGACAGCCCCGTCAAAACCCTGCAGTTCGGCACCCGGTACGTCGTCATCGTCGCCGATCTCCTGCGCGTGCTCTCCGGAGAATCCCGGGAGGCGGCGTGACCGATAACGAGAACGGCCCCCAGATGCTGGAGACACCTAGGGACCGTGGAAACCTCGCGGGCGGCGAAGCTGTTGCCACCGTAGCCCAGCTGCGCCGCGGCTGGACAGCCCGCCGGCTGGAGTCGCCGCCCGTCCCCGACAGCTGGCCCACCTACGGCACGCCAGCCTGGTACGCCCTCGACACCCGCGACCCCCGCAAACGGCTCGCACTCTTCGAAGCCGCCGAATCCTGGCGCCTCCACCAGCTGCGCGAAGCCGAGGACGCCGAGTTGCTGGAGAACGAACCCGACGAATGGGTCCGCCGCAACATGGCCGACTTCCGGGCCGCCGCCGCGTCCACCGTCCGCCGGCTCAACATCGCCCGCGAACGCACCCGCGCCGAACTCGACGCCGCCGCCAAGCCGAAGCCGCCTCACCAGCTGCAGGCCACCCCAGGCTGGCCGCCGATCCGGGTTCCCGGACAGCCCGACAAGCACTTGAGCTACAAGGAAGGGGGGCAAGCCGCGTGAGTCCCGAACCGAAGCAGGACGACGAAAAGGGGCGCGGCCCCTCCCAGGCGTCGCAACTCGTCGCGCTCGCCCGCGAGAAGTTCGACCATTTCATGTCGGAGGACGGCCGCCCCTACGCGGTCAAAAAGGACGGGCCCAACACCGTCTACGCCCTCCGCGGCAAGGCCGGCCTGCGGTCCCTGCTCGCCCGCATGTACACCGACGCCCACGGCGGATCTGTACCGTCCCAGTCCGCGCTGGCCGACGCCATGACCGTGCTCGAAGGCCAGGCCGCCGAAGCCGAACCGCGGCACCTGGCTCTGCGGGTGGCCCGCCACCAGGACCGCATCATCGTCGACCTGGCCACACCGGAAGGCCGTTGCGTCTCGGTCGGCCCGGACGGATGGACTCGACGAGGCACGTCGCCCGTGATGTTCCGCCGGTCCGGTGCGATGAAGCCGCTGCCCGAACCGGTCCGCGACGGCGACGGCCTGGCCAAGCTCCGCGACCTGCTCAACACCGACGAGGAAGGCTTCCACCTGCTCGTCGCCTGGCTCGTCGCCTCATTCATCCCCGACCTGCCGCACCCGATCCTCACGTTCCGCGGTGAGCAGGGCACCGGCAAGTCCTACGCCGCGAAGATGGTCATCGGCATCGTTGACCCGTCCGGGGCGCCGAAGCGGACCGCGCCACGCGACATTAAGGCCTGGGCAACCCAGGCGTTCAACTCGTGGGCGCTCTGCCTCGACAACGTGTCGATCATTCCCGACTGGCTGTCCGACGCATTGTGCCGGGCGGTCACCGGCGACGGCATCGTCGACCGCGCCCTCTACACCGACGACGACGTCGTCGTCCTCGAATTCCGGCGAGTCCTCGCCATGACGACCATCGACGCCGGAGCGCTGGCCGGCGACCTCGCCGAACGGCTCGTCACCATCGAGCTGCACACCATCCCCGACGCCAAGCGGCGCGAAGAGAACGAGATGGACCAGGCGTATGCCGACGCGCACGCCGCAATCCTCGCGAGCCTCTTCGACCTGCTCGCCGAAGTGCTGAAAGTGCTGCCCGACGTCGTCCTGACCGAGCGGCCCCGCATGGCCGACTTCGCCCGCATCCTCGCGGCCGTCGACAAGGTGCAGGGCTGGAACACCATGGACAGCTACAAGGCGTCCGCCCGCGACGCCGTGGCCGACGTCCTCGACGGAGAGCCGTTCGCGCAAGCCGTTGTCGCCCTGGTCGACAGCGCCGGCCCCGACGGGCTCACGCTGACGACACAGCAGATCCTCGACAGCGTCACGGCACCCGACAAGCTCCCAAAGAAGTGGCCGAAGGACTCCACCCGGGCCGGCGGACAGCTCAAGCGACTCGCCCCCGCCTTGCGGACCATCGGCATCGAGGTGGACGACTCGCAGCGCGGACCGGCCCCGAAACGGCAGCGGCTGTACAAGCTGACCGCATCAGCAGATAGAAGGTGCGAAACAGCGTCCACAGCGTCCAGTGAAGCCGAGAAAGGCACCCTGACCAGCGGAAACAGTATGGACGCTGAGATGGACGCTGTAGCGTCCACCCCCCGCCCGGAACAGCTCGGCATGGACGCTGTGGACGCTGCGATGGACGCTAGCCGTTCCGTAGCGTCCATCCCCCGCACATCCCCTGACCAGCAGGATTCCCATGCGATGGACGCTAGGGACGCTATGGACGCTGGAATGCAGCAACTCTCTAATGCTGCCCCCGGCTACGGGCGCTCCCTCAACCGCTCGACTTCCCTCTGCGCCGGCTGCCGCGAGCCGTTCGAGCCCTACGAGCCCGACCAGACCACACACCCAGGATGCGAGGCAGCATGACCAGCCACGTCGACAAGCAGATCGCGGCCCGTATCGCCGCCGCCCGCGCCCGACGCGCACTGCGCCGTCAGCAGCGCGCCGAGTTCGACGCCAACCGGCAGCACGGCCTGCAAGCCCGCCACCTCGCCAAGATGGCCCGCTGGGAAGCCGAGGACGTCACGTGAAAACCCTCGCCCGGGTGTTCTGCGCGACCTGCGCCCGCCCCCAGGCACGCAGCCGCTACTTCCGCTGCCCCCTCGGCTGCGGCGCCGCCCTCTGCCGCGGACGCTCCTGGTGCGGAAACACCCACCTCCGACAGTGCGACAACCGCCCGACCCTCGAAGGAAGCCCGTCATGACGACCCCGAACAACACCGCCGCCAACCTGCTCTCTCAGCACCGCGACAAGGTGCAGGACGTCCGCGACCGGCTCGACCAGTACGTGGCCCGGATCTCCCAGCACCCCGGCATGACCCGCGACGCCAAGCGCGGCGCCATCGCCCGCGCCTACCTCCAGGCCGACGAGTCCATCAAGCAGATGAAGACGCAGACCGAGCAGGCCCTCGACCGCCACCGCAACCGGCTCGTACAGCGCGCGTTCGGCAACAACGGAGGCGACGCCGGCACCATCATGGCGCAGCGCCAGGCCAACCAGCTCGTCGAGGGCGTCCACGACCACCGGCAGCTCCGCGACATGCTGCGCCAGGCCGTCGCCGACGGAGACAAGCAGCTCGCCAAGACCGTCGCCGGGCAAGCCTGGTCGCTCGACTACAAGGACCTCGTCGACGAGTGGAACGCCGACGGCAGCCACGACACCGCCATGCGGGCGCTCGTCGAGCACCGCGACATGCCCAAGGTCGACCCGACGATCTGGGACGCGGAACACCACACCTACCAGCCGCGCGAGATCGAAGACATGAACTTCCACCAGGTCCGCATCGCCGCGACCGCCGACTACTCCGGAGGCGACGCCGCGTGATCGACTTCGAGTACAGCACCAGCGCGGCCGGCGCCGCCGTCCGGACCGCCGCACGCCGCAACCTGCACGTACCCCAAAAGATCAGCGACGCGGAAGCCATGTGGGACGTCGTCGTCAAAGCCGCCCACTCACACGTCGGAGACAAGCCCGACCACACCACCATCCCCGGCACCCCCGAAGAACTCGCCGAGATGATCGAGGAACGCGCCCACCGCCACCTCATGGCAGAGGCCCACCGGTACGTGTCCTCCGACTTCCGCGCCCCCGTCGCCAGCCGCTTCAACGCCCTCGTGAAGGAGCAGGTACCCGGCTGGATCACGGCACTGCAGCCCGAGTTCGAAACCCTGGTCAAGGCCCTCGCCGCGCAGGAGAAGAAGCTGCCCGGCAACCTCGACAAGCAGCACCTCGACTGGTCCGACTCGGCCGTCACCGCGCCGTGGGAGAAGGCCGAGTCAGCAGCCATCCAACTCGACCAGCTCGTTGCCGACAGGCAGACCATGGCCAAGGCGATCGGCGGCGACGGAGGACGCGACAACGAGCTGTACGCCGTAGCCAAGCTGCCCGAGCCCACCCTCGACGACGTGTTCAACAACGTCATGCGCGACGAGATCGGGCCCGCCGTCGCCCAGTGGAGGGAGCTGCGAGGACAACCCACTTCACGATGGTTGTTCCTCGCAAGGTCACCTCACATCGAGCTGACGCTTGCCACACCAGGTGAGGTGAAGGAGCGAGCGAAGAACATGCAGCTCTGGCGTGAGGCACTAGGAGCGCGCGGCGTCATGGCCAACCCGCACCAGCGGTCGACCAGGGCAGAGGCAGCAGTGCGAGCAGTGCTGGAAGCAGCACTGGAGGAAGACACCCAAGACTCGGCGTGAACGGCATCGTGCAGCTGCATCTTCACGGCTGACACGAACCGATGGTGAGCGAGCAGCCCATACCTCCAGGGGCGGCTGCAAGCGACTCACCAGCGTCGACCGCGGTCCGGCCGGCCCGACCCCGTAGCCGCCAGCCGGCCGGACCGCACCACCCAACGATCAAGCCCCCGACCAGGGGAGAGGCCCCCTGACCTGGGGTTTCCCTCCTCGGGACCGTATTGACGCCGTCTGTGGGCCCAGGTCTGGGACTTTTGGATCATGTTCTAGGAGGTACCGCTATGGCTGGTCGTGGACCCGCCCCGAAGGATTCCCGGCGCCGCGCCGGCCACCGCAAGGACCCGCACCCGCAGACGACGCTGCGCTTCGAGCAGGCGGAGGCACCCGAACTTCCGACGCTCCGGGTCCGCCAGGGCGACGAGATGGTGACGTTCGAGTGGCCCGAGGCCACCCGGGAGTGGTGGTTGATGTGGCAGCGCTCCCCCCAGGCGGAGCACTTTTCCAGTACCGACTGGTCGTTCCTGCTCGACACCGCGCTGGTGCACGCCCGGCACTGGAACGGGGAGGCCGCGGCCGGCCCCGAGCTACGGCTGAGGGTCGCCAAGTTCGGCGCCACCCCGGAGGACCGGGCCAGGCTGCGCATGCAGTTCGCGCAGGCCGACGAGGCGGACTCCAAGAGGCCGACCGGGGCGTCGTCGTCGGAGCGCTTCGCAGACCTGCGCGTCGTCGAGGGAGGTGGCGCGGATGCCGTGGAGGGGGCCTAGGTATCCGGGGGAGCTGCCGACGCTCGGGCACTACGTCATCGACTGGATGCGCGCCTACCTGGCGGCACCGGACCGCGCCGAGTACGTGCCGTTCCAGGTGACCCGCGAGCAGGCCCAGTTCGTCCTGCGCCTGTACGCCATCGACCCGCGGACGGGTCAACGCCGGTACCGGCGTGCCTGCCTGTCCCGCCCGAAGGGGTGGGGGAAGTCTCCATTTCTGGCCGCACTCACCTGCGCTGAGGCTCTGGCCGATGTGGTCCCGGACGGCTACGACGCCAACGGCGAACCGGTCGGCCGGCCGTGGGCCGATGTACGTACCCCCTGGCTACAGCTGGCCGCCGTCTCCGAGGACCAGACCCGGAACGCGTGGGCGCCGCTGCTGGAGATGCTCCGGGAGGGCCCCGTCATCGACGCGTACCGGGGAGTCGAGCCGCTCGACACGTTCGTGAACCTGCCCTCCGGGCGCATCGAGTTCGTGACGTCGTCGGCGACGTCGAGGGAGGGCAACCGGCCGATCTGGTGCGTCCTCGACCAGACCGAGGAATGGCGGCCGTCGAACGGCGGTGTGCGCCTGGCGGCGACGCTGCGCCGGAACCTGGGCAAGACCGGCGGCACGTCCGTGGAGTCCCCGAACGCCTACATCCCGGGGGAGGCGTCGGTGGCCGAGGAGACAGCCGAGTACTGGAAGGCGATACGGGAGGACCGGGTGAAGGAACACGGCCTGCTGTACGACCACCGGGAGGCGCCGGCCGAGACGGACATGGGCGACCGTGCGTCTCTGCTGAGCGGTCTCGCGCACGCCTACGGGGACTCGGCTGACGTCAACGGCGGTTGGGTGAACCTGGAGAGGATCGCCGCGGAGGTCTGGGACCCTGCGACGGATCCGCAGGACGCCCGCCGCTTCTACCTGGGCCAGGTCACGCACGCAGCGGATTCGTGGATCTCGCAGCCGGAATGGGCGTCGCTCACGGCCGCGGACAAGGAAGTCGCGGCGAACGAACCGATCGTGCTCGGTTTCGACGGTTCCCGGCGCCGCTCCCACGCGGTCACGGACGCCACTGCGCTGGTGGGCTGCCGGGTCTCGGACGGGCACGTCTTCCTGCTGGGCTGCTGGGAGCAGCCGGACGGCCCGGACGGGAAAGGCTGGCAGGTTCCCACGGTCGAGGTGCTGGCCGCGGTCGACGACGCGTTCCGCAATTACAAGGTCGTCGGCATGTACGCGGACCCCCAGAAGTGGGAGTCTCACGTGGCCAGCTGGGAAGCGAAGTACGGGCGCCGGCTGAAGGTGAAGGCCACGACGCAGCACCCCATCGAGTGGTGGATGACGGGCGGCCGGTCGAACCTGATCGTGCGCGCACTGGAGTCGTTCCGGTCATCGGTCGCCGACTCGGAGTTGTCGCACGACGGATCGAGCGTCCTGGCCCGCCACATCCTCAACGCCCGGCGCCGCCGCTCCCGCTCCGGTATCCAGATCATGAAGGAGCACCCGGAGTCGCCCCGGAAAATCGATGCGGCCGTGTCCGCCGTCCTCGCCTGGCAGTGTCGTGTCGACGCCATGGCCAAGGGACTCGGCAAGGAGAAGAGCGTCCGCGGAACACCCGGAAAGGGCCGCGTCATCGTGCTCCGCTGAGCACTGCACTGTGTACGAGAGAGGAACGAGGGATGGCTGAGCCGAAGCGGATCGTTCTCGCGAACAAGAAGGTTCGATACCGGCTGATGGTGGACGCCGGCCGCGACGAGAACGGCAAGCGCATCCAGCTCACGATCACGAAGGACACGGCCCGGGAGTGCCGCGAGGAGCGCGACCGCATCCTGCACCAGCGCGCGGCCGGCACGCTCATCGCCCCCAACAAGATCACGCTCGCGGAGTGGCTCGACCAGTGGCTCGACTTCAAGCGGCGTGACGTCGAGGAGACGACGATCCGCACGTACCGGCTGGCCCTGGTCCACGTCTACGACCAGCTCGGGCACATCCGCCTCCAGGAGCTGAGCGAGGACCAGGTGCGCGACTTCGTCGACGGGCTGGTGTCCGGCGGCCGGCGCATGGGAGGCAAGCCCGGCACGCGGCTGGCCATCTCGACCGTGGACGGGATTCTGATCCGTCTCCGCAGCGCCCTCGGTCGGGCTGTCGTGCGGAAGCTGGTCGCCGTCAACGTCGCTGCCGAGGTGCGGCCGTCCCTGGCGGACAAGAAGACCGACAAGCGGGAGCGGGAGCGCGTGAAGCCGTGGACCGTCGCCGAGGTGCAGACGTTCATCGCGGGCATCGAGCGGGACCGCCTGTACGCCCCGCTGCTGCTCTCCCTGATGGGCCTCCGGCCGGCGGAAGTCGTCGGTCTCCGCTGGTCCGACATCGATCTCAAGCTGGCGACGCTGGAGATGGCCAACACTCGCACGATGATCGGCAACGTGACCGTGCTGGAGAAGGATGCGAAGACCGCGGCCGGCGAACGCGTCCTCCCGTTGCCGGGCAAGGTGCTGGACGCCCTCAAGAAGTTCCGTGCCATGCAGGCCCGGGAGAAGCTGTACGCGGGGGAGGGCTACACCGACTCGCCGTATGTCGTCGTCGACCAGCTGGGCATCGCCCGGAACACCCGGCATCTTCGCGAGCACGCCTATCGGCTGATGCGAGAGCTGGAGATGCGACGCGTCCGACTGTACGACGCTCGGCACAGCTGCCTTAGCTACTTCGCGGTCAACGGTGTCCCGGACGTCGTCCTCGCGGCGTGGGCCGGCCACGCGAACGCCAGCTTCACGAAGCGTAAGTACGTCCACGTCGACCCGGAGGACATGAGGGCCGCGGCGTCCGCCTGGGACGCGTTCCACGGAGGCGACCCGAAAGCGCCTGTGTGAGAGATTGTGAGAAACGATCTCCGCCCAGGTCTGGAATATCGCTCTGACCTGCATGTATTCCGAGTGACGTAGAACAGTGTACGGATTCTAATGGCGATTCGTGCAGGCCGGCGCCGCGGGGTTGTTCGTCGGAAGCTACGAAGCCACGGGGCCGGGCGCCCCCCCCCGGGAATCAGGGCGCGATGTCCTCGTACGGCAGCAGGTCGGGGCGCTTGGGCGGCAGGCCGTCGCCGGACGAGCGGCCGGTCAGCCTGCGGCCTATCCAGGGCAGCAGGTACTGCCGGGCGAACCGGACGTCGGTGGTCCGGCGGGTGATCCACCCCGGTGGCGGTGTGGCCGGGATGGGCGCGTGCCAGTCGGGGTCCTCGGCCTCGTGGCCCAGCGCCTGCCACACGGCCTCCGCGACCCGGCGGTGCCCGTCCGCCGTCAGGTGCAGCCGGTCCACGTCCCACAGCCGCGGGTCGGCCAGGGAGCGCGCCCCGTACAGGTCGACCACCACGGCGCCGTGGAGCGAGGCCAGGTCGTCGATGATCGCGAAGAGGGCCTCCATACGGGGCCGGAACCGGTCCAGCACCGGACCCTGACGGCCGGGGCTGCGCATCAGCACCAGCTGCTTGCAACTGGGCGCGAGCCGCTCCACCGCCTGGGTCAGCAGATCCCGCACCAGCGCCATGTCGCACTTGGGCCGCAGCGTGTCGTTGAGCCCGCCCACCAGCGTGATCACGTCGGCACCCATGGCCGCGGCCGGCCCGACCTGCTCGTCGACGATCTGCCCGATCAGCTTTCCGCGCACCGCGAGGTTGGCGTACCGGAAGCCGGGCGAGCGGGCGGCCATCCGCGCGGCGAGAAGGTCGGCCCAGCCCCGGTAGGAGCCGTCGGGCATCAGGTCCGACATGCCCTCGGTGAAGGAGTCGCCCACGGCGACGAGGCTGCTGTGAGTGGGGTTCGTCTGCATGGCGTCAGAAATGGTAGCGCGTGCACATACCCGACGGTCGGTCGGCCCACGGCCTCCCCGTGCCCGGCTTCGGTCAGGCCGGCCTCGCGCAGGCGCCGGTCCCGGTGGGTGCGGCGCGAGCCCATCGCGCCGACGAACGCGACCGGCATCCGCAGTGCCTCGGTCAGCAGGCCCGTGGCGTCCCGCTCGGTCCCCGCCGCCCGTCGTCCCCCTCGGCCCGCCGCGCCCGGTCCACCTTCCCGCCCTCCGGGCTCAGGTCCGCTGACCGAACAGCTCACGCAGCACGTCCTCCATGGTCACCAGGCCCGCGAGCCGGCCGTCGGACCCTAGGACGGCGGCCAGATGCGTGCGGCTGCGGCGCAGTGCGGTGAGCACGTCGTCCAGCGGGGTGCTCTCCCGCACCCGCGCGATGGGCCGCATGTCCCGCAGCCGGAACGGCAGGTCCCGCGGGGAGGCGTCCAGGGCGTCCTTCACGTGCAGGTAGCCCACGATCCGCCGCCCGTCGTCCACCACCGGGAACCGGGAGAACCCCGACTGCGCCGACAGCCGTTCCAACTGCTCGGGGGTGATGCCCACGCGCGCGTGGACGACGCGCTCCAGTGGCAGCACCACGTCCCGCACCGGCCGCCGGCCCAGTTCCAGGGCGTCGTGCAGCCGCTCCTGGGCCCGGTCGTCGATCAGCCCGGCGTCGCCGGCGTCCTTCACGATCTCGGCCAGCTCCGCGTCGGTGAAGGTCGCCGCCACCTCGTCCTTCGTCTCGACCCTGAGCAGCTTGAGCAGCGTGTTCGCGAAGGCGTTGATGGTGAAGATCACCGGCCGCAGCGCCCGGGACAGCGCGACCAGCGGCGGCCCCAGCAGCAGCGCGCTGCGCACCGGCTCCGCCAGCGCGATGTTCTTCGGCACCATCTCGCCGAGCAGCATGTGCAGATACGTCGCCACCGTCAGGGCGATCGCGAAGGAGACCGCGTGCCCCACCCCGGACGGCAAGCCCACCGCGTGGAACACCGGCTCCAGCAGGTGCGCGATCGCCGGCTCCGCGACCACGCCCAGGACCAGCGTGCACAGCGTGATGCCCAGCTGCGCCGCCGCCATCAGCGCCGACACGTGCTCCAGACCCCACAGCACGCTCCTGGCCCGCCGGTCGCCCTCCGCCCCCGCCTCCACGTGCTGCTCCACCTGGCTGCGGCGCACGGAGATCAGCGCGAACTCGGCGCCCACGAAGAACGCGTTGACGACGAGCGTCGCCAGACCGATCAGCAGCTGTACGGCGATCACCGGCCGCCCTCCCCGTCCTCGTGCGTACCGCGCGCGCCGTGCGGTCCCCCGGCCGCGCCCGCGTCGTCCAGCGGCGCGTGCAGCAGCACCCGCGCCGCCCGGCGCCCCGTGGCGTCCACGACGTCCAGCCGCCAGCCGGCGACCTCGAACGTGTCGCCGACGGCCGGGATGCGTCCCAGCCCGGCCGCGACCAGTCCGGCGACGGTCTCGTACGGCCCCTCGGGCACCCGCAGGCCCAGCCGCGCCAGCCGGTCCACGCGGGCCGAGCCGTCGGCCCAGTACAGCGCGTGTCCCCGCGCGTCGGTGCCGGCCGGGTCCAGCTCGGGCGTCTCGTGCGGGTCGTGCTCGTCACGCACCTCGCCGACGACCTCCTCGACGATGTCCTCCAGCGTGGCCACGCCCGCCGTCCCGCCGTACTCGTCGATGACCACGGCCATCGTGCGCCGCCCGGAGAGCCGGTCGAGCAGCCGGTCGACGGTCAGCGTCTCCGGGACCAGCAGCGGCTCGCGCATCAGCTCGGACACCGGCATCAGGGGCCGCCGCTCGGCGGGCACCGCCAGCACGTCCTTGACGTGGGCGGTGCCGACCACGGCGTCCAGGGTCTCCTGGAAGACCGGGAACCGGGACAGCCCGGTCGCCCGCGTCGCGTTGGCCACGTCCTCGCACGTCGCGCGGGAGTCGAGGGCGATGACCTGGACGCGCGGGGTCATCACGTGCTGGGCCGTCAGATCGGCCAGGTTCAGGGTCCGGACGAACAACTCGGCGGTGTCGGCCTCCAGCGCGCCCTCCTTGGCCGAGTGCCGGGCCAGCGCCGCCAGCTCCTGCGGCCCGCGCGCGGACGCCAGCTCCTCGGCGGGCTCCACGCCGAAGAGGCGCACGATCCGGTTGGCCGTGTTGTTCAGATGGGTGATGAAGGGCCGGAACGCCGCGCTGAACCAGCGCTGCGGGCCGCCCACCCGTTTGGCCACCGCCAGCGGCGAGGAGATCGCCCAGTTCTTCGGCACCAGCTCGCCGACGATCATCAGGAAGACCGTCGACAGGGCCGTGCCCAGCACCAGCGCCAGCGAGGAGGCCGCCGAGCGCGACACCCCCATGGCCTCCAGCGGGCCCGCGATCAGCGCCGCGACCGAGGGCTCGGCGAGCATGCCGACCACCAGGTTGGTGACCGTGATGCCGAGCTGGGCCCCGGAGAGCTGGAACGTCAGGCTCCGTACGCCCTTCAGCGCGCTGGCCGCGCCCCGTTCGCCCCGCTCCGCCGCCCGCTCCAGTTCGCCGCGTTCCACGGTGGTCAGCGAGAACTCGGCCGCGACGAACGCGCCGCACATGAGCGAGAGCAGGACCGCCACCAGCAGCAGGAGCACTTCCGTCATCGGGTCACCTCGGATCCATGATCGGCCAGGAACCGGTGGCTCGCGCGATGGCGTGCGCCGGGGGAGGCGCCGGGAGCCTTGGCGTGGAGGGACTCGCTCATGCGCCGGTGCTCAACCTTTCAGTCCGTGCACTGTTCACTCCGTGAGCGGCTTCACCCAGCGTCGCCACTGCTCCTCGGGCGCGTACCCGGCCGCCCGCCAGGCATGCTGCGCCCGCTCGTTGCGCCGCAGCACCATCGCGTCCCCGCGCCGCCCGCCGAGCCGTACGAACCGTTCCTCGGCCGCCGCGAGCAGGGCGGTGCCGACGCCCCGGCGCCGCTGCTCCGGGTGCACCGCCAGCCGGTACAGATGGCAGCGCCAGCCGTCGAACCCCGCGATGACCGTGCCCACCAGCTCCCCGTCGCGCTCGGCGAGGACCAGCGCCTCCGGGTCGCGGACGACCAGCCGCTCCACGCCCTCCCGGTCGTCGCTGATGCTCGTGCCCTCGGCGGCCACTTTCCAGAAGGCCAGCACGGTGTCCAGGTCCTCGGGCCCGGCGGCCCGTATGCGCAGATCGGTCATGCCCCGATCCCAGCACGCCGGACTCGCCCCGGTACGGGAATTCCGGCATGCGGACGCCCGCCCTGCTCAGTCCTCCCGCACGGCGCGCATCACCGGCGCGAACGCCTCCATGTACGGCTCCAGCGCCGTGAGGCACGTGAACCCGTACCGCTCGCGCCGCGCACGCAGCTGCTCCTGACCGGGGGTGAGGTGGGGCACGCGCCCCAGGAAGGGCCGGGAGGCGGCCTCCCTGCCCTCGGTGAGGTCGACCATCCGGATGAGGAGGTTCAACTCGGCCGGCTCCGCGCGGTCCGCCGCCGGCTCCCGGCACCGTGCGCCCCGCTCGTCCAGCTCTTCGGCGGTGATCGGCGTGAGCCGTCCCGTCCGCTGTGGCGTGCGCCCGCTGGTGAACGCGGCGACTTCGGCGTTCAGACCAGGATCACGGCGTACGCCCAGCTCCTCGGCCCGCCGGCACTTCGCACTCCACTCGTCGGCCGGGGCCGAGACCACCAGGCTGACGCCGAACCGGAACGGACGCGACATGAACTCTCCCCGCTCACCGGGGCGTTCGGTGACACGGGAGTCGATCACCCGCGCGTGACGGCCCTCAGCATCCGACCGCCCCTAGGGCCTAGTCCGCCCCGGCCGCCGTCTCCGGTGGCCGCCAGGCCGTGCCGAGGACGCAGTACGAACTGGGCAGTGCCGGACCGTGTTCCGGGATCATCATCCGCCGGTAGGGGCCGAGCGCGAACCCCGCGTCCCGCAGGGCGGCGACGGGATCGCGGGACAGGTGGCAGCCGCCGGACAGCGGCGGCCACAGCGTCCGGTCCAGGGCCCGCTGGGTGAAGGTCATCATCCGCCCGCCGCCCCGGCCGTGCTCGAAGAACCGCAGCTGGCCGCCGGGCCGAAGCACCCGCCGCGCCTCCCCGAGCGCCCGCGGTACGTCGCGGACGCTGCACAGCACGAGCGAGACCACGACCGCGTCGAAGGCCTCGCTCTTGACCGGCAGCGCCTCGGCCGCGCCCGGCGCCACGTCCACCGGCACCCGCGCGCGCAGCGCCGCCTCCACCGCCAACCGCCGCAGCAGCCGCTCCGGTTCGATGGCGACGACCTCCGAGACGGCGCCCGGATAGTGGGAGAAGTTCAGCCCATTGCCCGCCCCGACCTCGATCACCCGCCCGGACAGCCCGGCCAGCAGCCGCTCGCGGACGCGCCCCACGCCCATCCGGGTCTCGGCGCCCACGCTGGCCCGGGCGTAGTAGCGGGCGAAGAGCGGATGGTGCACGGCGTCCCGCGGCACCCCGCGGGCGGATCGCAGCGGCATGGGCCCTCCCTCACGAGGTGGTGCCTTACCGCGATTGTGTCCCCCGTACGACCGCTCCGCACCCACCGCACCGGCGGCCGCGTGCGCCCTGCCGCTCAGGGCGCCTCCCGCGCCCCGAAGGCGGCCGCGTCCCACGTGCCGTCCAGCCGGGGCGCCAGCCATCCCGGCGCAGCCGACCGGAAGGCGGCCGGCGGCAGGGCACCCGCCCCGGCGGGGACGGCGCCGAGCAGCGGAGCGCCGGACACCTCCGGCAGGTCCGCCAGATTGCAGCGCGCGGCGAGGTCCGGGGCCCCGGGCCAGCTGCCGATCACCACACCGGGCAGGTCGAGGCCGCGGGAGCGCAGTTCACGCGCCGTCAGCTCCGTGGTGTTGAGCGTGCCGAGGCCCGCCGCCGTCACCAGCAGCACCGGGGCGCCCAGCAGCGCGGCGACGTCCGCCAGCGTCCCGCCGTCCGCGTCGAAGCGGACCAGCAGCCCGCCCGCCCCCTCGACCAGCACCAGATCGTGCTCGGTGGCCAGCTTGTCCGCGGCCTCGGCCACCTCCGCCGGGCGCACCGGCGCCCGACCGGCCCGGCGCGCGGCCGTGCCGGGTGCCAACGGCTCCGGATAGCGGGCCACTTCGGTCGCCGTCACGGCCCCGGCGAGGCGCGCCACCTCCCGCGCGTCCCCCGGCTCGTCCGGGCCCACGCCCGTCTGCGCGGCCTTCAGCACCGCCACCGACCGGCCGCCGGCCAGCGCCGTCGCGGCCACGGCGGCCGTCACGACCGTCTTGCCGATCTCCGTGCCCGTGCCCGTGATCACCAGTACCGGCATGTCATCCCTCCTCTGCCGCCGCGCATACCGCGCGGGCGACGCGTGCCACGTCCGCGTCGCCCGTGACGTACGGCGGCATGGTGTAGATCAGGTCGCGGAACGGCCGCAGCCACACGCCCTCGCGGACGGCCGCCGCGGTCGCCGCCCGCATGTCGACGGCATGGTCGAGCTGCACCACGCCGATCGCGCCCAGCACCCGTACATCCGTCACGCCCGGCAGCCCGGCCGCGGGGGCCAGACCGTCGCGCAGGCCGGACTCGATCCGCTTGACCTCCGCGAGCCAGTCCTGGCCGAGCAGCAGCCCGATCGACGCGCACGCCACGGCCGCGGCCAGCGGATTGCCCATGAACGTCGGCCCGTGGGCCAGGACCGGCACCTCGCCGCGCGAGATGCCGTCGGCCACCTCCGACGTGCACAGGGTGGCCGCCATCGTCAGATAGCCGCCGGTCAGCGCCTTGCCGACGCACATCACGTCCGGCGTCACCGCCGCGTGCTCCGCCGCGAACAGCGCGCCGGTCCGTCCGAAGCCGGTCGCGATCTCGTCGAACACCAGCAGCACACCGTGCGCGTCGCACGCCTCCCGCAGCACCCGCAGGTACGCGGGGGAGTGGAACCGCATGCCGCCGGCGCCCTGCACCACCGGCTCGACGATCACCGCGGCCAGTTCGCCGGCGTGCCGCTCGATCGTCGACCGCAGGTGGTCGGCGTACGTCTCGTCGTACTCGGCGGGCGGCGCGTCGGCGAAGACCTGGCGCGGCAGAGCGCCCGACCACAGCTCGTGCATCCCGCCCTCGGGGTCGCACACCGACATGGGCTGCCAGGTGTCGCCGTGGTAGCCGCCGCGCCAGGTCAGCAGGCGGCGTTTGGCGGGGCGGCCCAGCGAACGCCAGTACTGGAGGCACATCTTGACCGCGACCTCGACGGAGACCGAACCGGAGTCTGCGAGGAAGACGTGCTCGAGTCCGTCCGGTGACATGTCGACAAGGAGCTTCGCCAGCCGGACGGCGGGCTCGTGGGTGAGCCCGCCGAACATCACGTGGCTCATCCGCTCCAACTGCTCGCGGGCGGCCTCGTTCAGCACCGGGTGGTTGTAGCCGTGGATCGCCGACCACCAGGACGACATCCCGTCCACCAGCTCCGCCGAGCCGTCCGCGGGACGCAGCCGCACCCCGCTCGCCGAGTCCACGACGAGCGGGTCCTGCCGCCCCGGCATGGGGCCGTACGGGTGCCAGACGTGCCGCCGGTCGAGCGCCAGCAGCTCGTCCACCGTCAGCGCGGGCTCAGGCATTGGGCGCGAGATCCGTGCCGGCACCGCGGCGGCGCACGGCCACCAGATCCGTCCGCGGCTCCTCGGTCCGGGCGGCCGGCGCCGGAGCGCAGACCCCGCCGTCGGCGTGCGACCCGCAGCCCCCGCCCTCCTCGCCGTCCCCGTGCCATCCGCAGCCGCCGCCCGCGTGCGATCCGCAGCCGCCACCGGCGGCCGCCACCCGGTGCTCCGGCAGGGTCACCCGGTCGGCGCCCTCCACCTCGAAGCCGGCGTCCGCGATCATCTCCAGGTCGGCGTGGCCGGCCTGGCCCTCGCTGGTGAGGTAATCGCCCAGGAAGATGGAGTTGGCCAGGTTCAGGGCCAGCGGCTGCATGGTGCGCAGGTGGACCTCGCGCCCGCCGGCGATGCGCACCTCGACGTCCGGGCAGACGAACCGGGTCATCGCCAGGATGCGCAGGCAGCGCTGCGGGGTGAGGTGCCACTCCTTGGCCAGCGGCGTGCCCTCCATCGGGATCAGGAAGTTGACCGGCACCGAGTCCGGGTCCAGTTCGCGCAGCGAGAAGACCACGTCGACCAGGTCCTCGTCGGTCTCGCCCATGCCCGCGATGAGACCCGAACAGGCGGAGAGCCCGGCCGCGTGCGCCTTGCGCACCGTGTCCACCCGGTCGGCGTACGTGTGCGTGGTCGTGATGTCCCCGTACGTCGCCTCGGACGTGTTGAGGTTGTGGTTGTAGGCGTCGGCGCCCGCCTCGCGCAGCCGCTCCGCCTGACCGTCGGAGAGCAGCCCCAGGCAGGCGCACACCTCGACGGACCCGTCCTGCTCCTTGATGGCCCGGATGGTGTCCGAGACCCGGTCCACGTCCCGGTCGGTCGGGCCGCGTCCGCTGGCCACCAGGCACACCCGTTTGGCGCCCCCCGACACCCCGGCGGCGGCGGCCGCGGTGGCCTGGTCGGGCTTGAGCCAGGTGTACTTGAGGATCTCCGCCTTGGAGCCCAGCCGCTGCGAGCAGTAGGAGCAGTCCTCGGGACACAGGCCCGACTTGAGGTTGACGAGGTAGTTGAGTTTCACCCGCCGGCCGAACCAGTGCCGGCGCACCTTGCCGGCCGCGGCCACCACATCGAGCAGGTCGTCGTCGGAAGTGGCGAGGACGGCCAGCGCCTCCTCGCGGGTCGGCGACTCGCGCCGAAGCCCCTTGTCCACCAGCGTGTTCAGCAGGTCCATGAGAGCCGATCCTGTCCTAAGGGGCCGCCCGCGGCCAAGGAGAGTTTGCACAACACTGACAGATCGACGTGTGGGTATTGCCACACCTCGCGGGGGTGGCGATGCCGCTAGTGTCTGTCCATTGCCTACAAATTCCCGGAGGGACGGCCCATGGCGTTCGGCTGGATCGACGAGCAGGCCCGGGCGCGCCACGAGGCGGGACTCGTACGGGTTCTGCGCCCCCGCCCGGCCGACTCGGCGCTGCTGGACCTGGCGAGCAACGACTACCTCGGACTGGCCCGGCACCCGGAGATCACCGAGGGCGCGGCCCGGGCGGCGCGCACCTGGGGCGGCGGCGCGACCGGTTCCCGGCTCGTGACCGGCACGACCGAACTGCACGCCGCACTCGAACGCGAACTGGCCGCGTTCTGCGGATTCGAGGCCGCGCTCGTGTTCTCCTCCGGCTACGCGGCCAACCTCGCCGCGGTCACCGCCCTGGCGCCGCACGGCAGCCTGGTCGTCTCCGACGCGGGCAACCACGCCTCGTTGATCGACGGCTGCCGGCTGGCCCGGGGCACGACCCAGGTGGTGGCGCACGCCGAGCCGGACGCCGTGCGCAAGGCGCTGGCGACGCACGACGGGCCCGCGGTCGCCGTCTCCGACACGGTCTTCTCGGTCGACGGCGACGCCGCGCCGCTGGCCGCCCTCGCCGAGGTGTGCCGGGAGCACGGCGCCGGTCTGGTCGTGGACGACGCGCACGGACTGGGGGTGCTCGGCGACGGCGGCCGGGGCGCCCCGTACGCGGCGGGTCTGGCGGGCCGGGAGGACGTCGTCGCCACGGTCACGCTGTCCAAGTCGCTGGGCAGCCAGGGAGGTGCGGTGCTGGGTCCGGCCCGGGTGATCGGCCACCTGGTCAACGCCGCCCGGACGTTCATCTTCGACACCGGGCTCGCCCCCGCCGCGACGGGCGCGGCGCTGGCCGCGCTGACTCTGCTGCGCCGCGAGCCGGAACGCGCGGCACGGGCCCGTGCCGTCGCCGCCGAACTGCACGCGCGCCTGACCGCCTCGGGCCTGGCGGCGGTACGTCCGGACGCCGCGGTGGTCTCGGTGCGCGCGCCCTCCCCGGAGGGGGCGGTGCGGTGGGCGGCCGACTGCCGTGCGGCCGGCCTGTCCGTGGGCTGTTTCCGTCCTCCTTCCGTGCCGGACGGTGTGTCACGGCTCAGGCTGACCGCTCGGGCGGACCTCTCCGGGGAACAGATCGAACGCGCGGTGCGGGTGATCGGCGAGACGCGACCATGAGTCGGCGTGGCATGGCCGTGCGTCGTCCGACGTCTCGTGGGGTGGTCAGTCCTGGTGGATCCCGGCGGTGAAGGACGTCCAGCTCTCGGGGGAGAAGAGCAGGGCGGCCCCGGCGGGGTTCTTGGAGTCGCGCACCGCGAGCAGTCCCGCCCAGCGGCCGGCCGACGGCCGGGCCGTCTCCACGCAGTTGTTCGCGCCCGTGCTGTAGCTGCTGCGCAGCCACCGGACGCCGGTCAGATCGGTGCCGGCAGGGATGTTCCGGGGAAGTTCGGACATGGAGCCTGACATGGTGCCTCCTTACGCGCCTGCCGCGGTCGCGGCGATGAAGTCCAACGAGTCCTCGGGCGAAAGGGCATGGATCAGAAGGGCGTTGAAGGCCTCGGTATAGGCCTCTAGGTCTTCTTTCCGTTCGAGGTGCAGGCTACTCGTCAAGTGGTCGAGAACAACCACGTCCAGATCAGAAGTGCTCGAAAAGGAGAAGATTACGAAAGGGCCGGTGACACCGATGTGCGCCCCGGCGGCAAAGGGCAATACCTGGAGCCGGACATGCGGCAGACGCGCCGCCTCCACCAGCCGCTCCAGCTGACGGGCCATCACCCCGGGGCCGCCCACCTGCCGGCGCAGCACCGCCTCGTCCAGCACCGCGCTCAGCTCCAGCGGGGGTTCGCCGCGCAGCACGTCCTGCCGGGCCAGCCTGACCTCCACCAGCGCGTCCAGTCGTTCCTCCGGCATGCCGTCCACGGCGGCCCGCGTCACCTCGCGGGCGTACTCCGGTGTCTGGAGGAGCCCGGGGACCACCGTGGTCTCCAGCGTGCGCATGGCTCCGGCCTGGGACTCCAGGCTGATGAAGTCGCGGTAGGTGGGCGGCAGCACCCCCCGGTAGGCGTGCCACCAGTGGTGCCGGCCGCCCGCGTCGTCGGAGCGCGCCAGCATGACCAGCAGCCCGCGCAGCTGGTCGTCGTCCACGCCGTAGGCGTCGAGCAGTAACCGCACGTCGGCCGGTTTCGCCCCGCTCGTCCCGGTCTCGATGCGGCTGACCTTCGACTGGTGCCAGCCCACCAGCCGGGCCGCCTCCCCGCTGGTGATGCCCGCCGTCGTGCGCAGGGCGCGCAGTTCCGCGCCCAGCTTCCTGCGGCGCACCACCGGACCGTGCTGCATGGGCCACTCCCTTACTCCTTATGGGCCGCCCAAATACGCTCTGCCGTCGCAGAGTTCACCGCTTCGAGCGACAGATATATGCATATCTTGGTGGATCGCCGTCCTTCACGGGCCGGGTGATGGCAGTCTGGCGGCGAAGCACCAGTCCGGGACCGTACTCGAACCATTCGCTTCGTGTCGGACCACGGTCCCGTGAGAAAGGGACGACGTCGCCATGGCCGATCACCTGGAAGCATCCGTCACTCTGCCGAGCGATCCCGCTTCGGTGGCAGCCGCGCGCACCTATGTGGTCGACACGCTGGTGGAGTGGGGCCTGCCGGCGGACGCCGACATGGCCGACACGGTCCGGCTCATCGTCTCCGAGCTGGCGACCAACGCGGTCCAGCACACGCTCGGGCAGTCGCCCACCTTCACGGTGGACCTCGTCCTCGACCGTGACGAGCGGCTGCGCATCGGCGTCACCGACAGCCATCCGCGATTCCCCAAGCGCCTGCCCGCCGCCGTGCAGCAGGACAACGGCCGCGGGATGGTGATCATCCGCTGGCTGACGGCCGAATGCGGCGGCAAGCTGCGGGTCCGCCCGACGCGGGAGGGCGGCAAGACCGTCTCCATCGAACTGCCCTGGAGCGCCCCCGGCCCGCCGGCCGCCGCCGAGGGGGTGACGGCGGGGCAGAACGCCGTCATCCCCCTCGGGAGAGCTACTCGACCCCGGGCTGTTTGACCCCGTGTCACTCGATCACGGGGCCACTCGCCCCCCAGGGGCTACTTGACCCGGCCGTAGGAGACGCTCCCGGTCCAGATCTTCTGGAGGCGCACCACGTCCCCGGTCTTCGGGGCGTGCCAGAGCTTGCCCTTACCGGCGTAGATGCCGACGTGGTAGACGCTGCGGCCGGAGTGGAAGAAGACCAGGTCTCCGGCCTTGCGCTTCTTGGCCGAGACGTGGCGGGTCTTGTTGTACTGCTGGGCCGCCGTGCGCGGCAGCTTCTTGCCGGCCTTCTTGAACGAGTACAGCGTCAGGCCGGAGCAGTCGAACCTGCGGGGCCCGACGGCGCCCCACCTGTAGGGGGAGCCCTTCTTGGAGGCCGCGATCTTGAGGGCTTTCGTCGCATGGCTCGCCGCGGCCGCCTCCGAGGAGAAACCGGGGACCACGACGGAGCCGCCTACCGCGGCGAGAGTGAGGGCCGAGGCCGTACCGGCACGCGCCATCAGGGACGGGACACGATTGAGCGCGAACATGCGCAACCCTTCGTCAGCCGCCTGTGAAGGATGACCTGTCGGATTCGGGCTGGCGAAGTTGCCCGGCCGCACGCGTGCGGCTTCACCCCAAGGGCTGCTCGGTCCGGCGCCTCTCCCACGGAGGCGACCGCTCCTGCGACCCGTCGTGCTCGGGTCCTCCACTCCTGCCGATCCACTCCTGTCGACCGGTCGTCCGGGCGGCGGCAGGATTCGGCGTCCGCCCGGACCGCCCCGCCGCTGTGGCGGGGGCTTGTCGTCAGTCACGGATCTTGTCCCGACGGAGGGGGAAATCCCAACGGAACGTGGCTTTTGTGTTGTTACTCACCACCCACCCGTTCGGGTGGACACCCCTGTGTTCGAGCCGGAGCCGTAGGCGGTGACGACCCCGGGACCAGCGGCGCAGCGGTGGGCGCGGACGTCGGGAGAGGGCGGCCGCGCAACTCGGACCGGTCGTCAACCGGGTGTGTTCCTACGCCGAAAGGCGGTACGCCTTTTGGTCCGTTTGGAACCCGGCCCACTCAACTCTCGGAACGCGGCGGAAGGCTGAGGCGTCCCGTCCGCCGCTCGCCGTCCAGTACGCGCAGGGCCCGGGCGAGGGTGGGCGCGTGCAGTTCGGTCTCACCCCGCGCGTGCATCAGCTCCAGCGCGTCGCGCAGGGCCGCGGCCTTCCCGACCAGCGCCTGGGCGGCCCGCAGCCCCCGGTAGGTGTCGCCGTCCCGCGCGGGGTTGATGCGTCCGAGCAGGTCGACGACGTCCAGGTAGCGGTCGATCAGCTCCGCCTCGGCGCGGGTCAGGGCGGGCAGGGGCGGCAGTTCCGGTGGCGGCATCGGCTCGTTCACCGGGTGCCGGGTGTGCCGGGCGCGGCCGAGCGGTCGGACACGATCCGGTCCACCAGCCCGTACTCCAGAGCCTGTTGGGCGTCCAGGACGGTGTCCCGCTCGATGTCCTCGGTCACCTGCGCCGGAGAGCGGCCCGTGTGCCGTACAAGGATCTCCTCCAGGCGGGCGCGGATCCGGGTCAACTCCGCGGCCCGGACGGCCAGGTCGCTCGCCTGCCCCTCCATCGGCCCGGTGAGCAACGGCTGACGGAGTACCACCCGCGCCCCGGGCAGCATCGCGCGCTTGCCCGGCGTGCCCGCCGCCAGCAGCAGCGCGGCGGACGCGCCGGCCTGTCCCAGGCAGGTCGTCTCCACGTCGCAGGCGACGTGGCGCATCGTGTCGTAGATCGCCGCCATGGCCGTGAACGAGCCGCCGGGGGAGTTGATGTAGAGGGCGATGTCCCGGTCCGGGGCCTGGTGCTCCAGGTACATGAACTGCGCCATCACGTCGTTCGCGGAGGTCTCGTCGACCGGCGTCCCGAGGAAGACGATCCGCTCCTCCAGCAGCTTCGAGTACGGGTCCGACGTCCGGGCTCCGGCGCTCGTGCGCTCGGTGAATTCGGGCAGGACGTGGCGGGCGGACGGTCGGGTCATGGCTGTCCCCTCCTCGTGGCGGAACCCTCTGCGGCTGCACTGGCTCCGTATAAAATGTACAGGACGTACATTGTGAGGGGATGGGAATCGCGTAACCCGGTGATCATTTCCCGTGCGGCGGCTCGTGCAGGCCGAAGGAGGAGCCCTGGTCGTCCCGGCAGAGCTTGAACCGGCCGAACCGGGCCACCGACTCCGCGTCCTCCCCGTTCTCCCCGTCCTCCTCGCCCGGCTCCTCGACGGAGCCGCCCAGCTCGCGCACCCGGGCCACGGCGGCGTCCAGGTCGTCGACCCGGAAGAACAGGTACGGGGAGGCGCCCTGGTCGCCGCCGTGCATGCCGCCCGGTAGCCCGGCGGTGCCGATGGAGAACCCGCCTCCGGCGGGGCCCGCATCGAGGGACCAGCCGAACAGGGTGCCGTAGAAGACCCGCCCGCGCTCGGGGTCCGCCACGCCGAGCTCGAAGAACGACGGTTCGCCGGTCATGGGTACCTCCCGCGGGACGTGGCCAGGGGCCGAGGGGCGTCTCCGTCCCATCGTCCGCCGGGCCCGGCGGCTGCGCAGCCGCTCGGCGTGGGGGTGAACCGTAAGCTGGGAGGCATGGCCTACGAGATTCCGGTGACGCAAGCCAGGGCTGAGCTCGCCGACCTGATCAACCGGGTGGTGTACGGCGGCGAACGCGTCGTCGTGACGCGGCACGGCAAGCCTCTCGTCGCCCTCGTCTCCGCCGCCGACCTGGAGCGCCTGGAGCAGGAGGCCGGAGAGTCGTCGGAGGGGCAGGCGATCACCTCGGTCACCGGGGTCCGCGACACGGCCGAACAGGCACCCCGCGAACACCACCGCTTCGGCATCGCGGCGGAGCACAGGGGACCGAATCCGGCCTAGGCCCGCCGCCCGAGCCCCCGGCGGTGCGCGGGCAGGCGGCAGCCCGCCGACGGCCCCGGTAATCAATCGGTCAAAACCGGGTCACACGGCGGAAACACTCTAGCCGTACTGTGCACCCCTATCCACCTGCGGTTTTCGAGCAACTGACGGGTACGTTGCGGCCCGTTCGTGTGTGTTACATCTAGAGCCGTCGCGGTGGCCGCGGCAGCCCGGACCGTCCGGTCCCGGCGTCATGTCCTGTGAGGTGGTACATGCAACTGACCCCGCACGAGCAGGAGAGACTGCTCATCCATGTGGCCGCGGACGTGGCGGAGAAGCGCCGCGCGCGAGGGGTGAAGCTCAACCACCCCGAGACCGTCGCGCTGATCACCGCGCACATCCTCGAAGGCGCCCGGGACGGGCGCACCGTGGGTGAACTCATGTCCTCCGGACGCAAGGTGCTCCAGCGCGACGAGGTCATGGAGGGCGTCCCCGAGATGATCCACGACGTGCAGGTCGAGGCCACCTTCCCGGACGGCACCAAGCTGGTCACCGTCCACGAACCGATCGTCTGACGGGAACGGCGGCCATGATTCCCGGAGAGATCCTCTTCGCCGACGCGCCGGTCCCCTTCAACGAAGGGCTCCCGGTCACCCGTCTGACCGTCCTCAACACCGCCGACCGGCCCGTCCAGGTCGGCTCCCACTACCACTTCGCCGAGGCCAATCCCGGTCTCGACTTCGACCGCACCGCCGCGCACGGCGCCCGGCTGAACATCCCCGCCGGCACCGCCGTCCGGTTCGAGCCCGGCATCCCCGTCGACGTCGAACTGGTCCCCCTCGCGGGCGCCCGCGTCGTCATGGGCCTGCGCGGCGCCACCGGAGGTGCCCTCGATGCCTGAGCTGTCCCGCGGCGCCTACGCCGACCTGTTCGGCCCGACCACCGGCGACCGGGTCCGCCTCGCCGACACCGACCTCTTCGTCGAGATCGAGGAGGACCGCGCGGGCGGCCCGGGCCGCTCCGGGAACGAGGCCGTCTTCGGCGGCGGCAAGGTGCTGCGCGAATCCATGGGCCAGTCGCGCGCCACCCGCGCCGAAGGAGCCCCCGACACCGTTGTCACCGGCGCCGTGATCATCGACCACTGGGGCGTCGTCAAGGCCGACGTCGGCATCCGCGACGGACGGATCACCGGCATCGGCAAGTCCGGCAACCCGGACACGATGGACGGCGTCCACCCCGACCTCGTCATCGGGCCCGAGACGGAGGTCATCGCGGGCAACGGCAAGATCCTCACCGCGGGCGGCATCGACACCCACGTGCACTTCATCGCGCCGACCGCCGTCGACGAGGCCCTGGCGTCGGGCGTCACCACCCTCATCGGCGGCGGCACGGGCCCGGCCGAGGGCAGCAAGGCGACCACCGTCACCCCGGGTTCGTGGCACCTGGCGCGGATGTTCGCCGCCCTGGAGTCGAGCCCCGTCAACATCGGATTCCTGGGCAAGGGCAGCACCATGTCCAAGGAGTCGATGCGCGACCAGCTCCGCGCCGGAGTGCTCGGCTTCAAGATCCACGAGGACTGGGGCGCCACCCCCGCCGTCATCTCCGCCTGCCTGGACGTCTGCGAGGAGTCCGGCGTCCAGCTCGCCGTCCACACCGACACCCTGAACGAGGCGGGCTTCGTCGGCGACACCTTCGACGCGATCGCGGGCCGCACCCTGCACGCCTTCCACGTCGAGGGCGCGGGCGGCGGCCACGCGCCCGACATGATCACCGCGGTCTCACTGCCCAACATGCTGCCGGCCTCCACCAACCCCACCCGGCCGCACACCGTCAACACCGTCGAGGAACACCTCGACATGCTGATGGTCTGCCACCACCTGAACCCGGCCGTCCCCGAGGACCTGGCCTTCGCCGAGTCCCGGATCCGGCCCAGCACCATCGCCGCCGAGGACGTCCTGCACGACATGGGGGCGATCTCCATCATGGCGTCGGACGCCCAGGCCATGGGGCGCATCGGCGAGGTGATCATGCGGACCTGGCAGACCGCGCACGTGATGAAGCGGCGCCGCGGCTTCCTGCCCGGCGACACGCGGGCCGACAACCGGCGCGCCCGTCGATATGTCGCCAAGTACACGATCAATCCCGCCGTGGCACAGGGCATCGAGCACGAGGTCGGCTCCGTCGAGACCGGCAAGCTCGCCGACCTGGTGCTCTGGGAGCCGCGGTTCTTCGGGGTGAAGCCGCAGCTCGTCCTCAAGGGCGGGCAGATCGCCTACGCGCAGATGGGCGACGCGAACGCCTCCATCCCGACCCCGCAGCCGGTCCTGCCGCGCCCGATGTTCGGTGCCCACGGGACGGCGCCGGCCGCCAACTCGGTCGCCTTCGTGGCCGAGCGGGCCGTCGAGGACGGACTGGCGGAACGGCTGGGAATCGGGCGGGAGCTGGTGCCGATCCGGTCGACGCGCGGCCGTACCAAGGCCGACATGCGGGAGAACGACGCGCTGCCCCGCGTGGAGGTCGCCGCGGACTCCTTCGCGGTGACCATCGACGGCGAACTCGTCGAGCCCGCCCCCGTCGCCGAACTGCCGCTGGCCCAGCGGTACTTCCTCTTCTGAGCGCCGGGATGAGCCGCGCAGCACTGCTCGTCCTCGCGGACGGCCGCTTCCCCGCCGGAGGGCACGCCCACTCCGGCGGGGCGGAGGCCGCCGTCCGGGCGGGACGCGTGACCGACGCCGCGAGCCTGGAGGAGTTCTGCCGGGGGCGGCTGCACACCAGCGGCGCCGTCGCGGCGTCCCTCGCGGCGGCCGCGGCCCTCGGCGCGGACCCCGTCGGGCTCGACCGGGCCGCCGACGCCCGTACCCCGTCGCCCGCCCTGCGGGGGGTGGCGCGCAGACTCGGCCGGCAGCTGATGCGGGCCGCGCGGGCGACCTGGCCGCATCCCGAACTCGACGCGCTGGCCGGGAGGTTCCCCAAGGGTGCGCATCAGCCCGTCGTCCTGGGGGTCGCCGCCCGTGCGGCCGGGCTGGGGGCGCTGGACGCGGCGTACTGCTCCGCCTACGAGGGGGTGAGCGGGCCGGCCACCGCGGTCGTGCGGCTGCTCAGCCTCGATCCCTTCGACGCCACGGGGGTGCTGGCGCGGCTTGCGGACGACGTGGATCTGGTGGCGCGGGACGCGGTGGAGGCGGCGGGGCGCGTGATGACCGACGGGGCGGATGGGCTGCCCGCGCGGTCGGCGCCGTTGCTGGAGATCGCGGCGGAGGCGCACGCGGGGTGGGCGGTTCGGTTGTTCGCCTCGTAGGGCGTCGTTCGCCCCCGCCGCCCCTTCCCCTTCCCGACCCCAGGGGCTCTGCCCCTTCGACCCCGCCGAGGGGGCTTCGCCCCCGTGGACCCCCTTCGGCCTGGACGGCCTCGTCCTCAAGCGCCGGACGGGCCGACAACGCAATCCAGTTGCCAAGGAGCCGCCTCATGCATCTTGACCACCACCACGAACTCCCCGCCGCCGTGTCCGCCGATGCCCGGCGTCCCGACGGCACGCGACGGGCCTTGCGGATCGGGCTCGGCGGGCCCGTCGGGTCCGGGAAGACCGCCACCGTCGCCGCCCTCTGCCGGGCCCTGCGCGAGGAGTTGTCGCTCGCCGTGGTGACCAACGACATCTACACCCGCGAGGACGCCGAGTTCCTGCTCCGGGAGGCGGTGCTGCCGCCCGAGCGGATCACCGCCGTGGAGACCGGGGCCTGCCCGCACACCGCCATCCGGGACGACATCTCCGCCAACCTGGAGGCCGTGGAGGACCTGGAGGACGAGGTCGGGCCGCTCGACCTGGTCCTCGTGGAGTCCGGCGGGGACAACCTCACCGCCACCTTCTCCAAGGGGCTCGTCGACGCCCAGATCTTCGTGATCGACGTGGCCGGCGGCGACGACATCCCGCGCAAGGGCGGGCCCGGCGTCGCCACCGCCGACCTGCTGATCGTCAACAAGACCGACCTCGCGCCCCACGTCGGCTCCGACCTCGCGCGGATGGCCGCGGACGCCAAGGCGCAGCGCGGTGAACTGCCCGTCGTCCTGCAGTCGCTGCGCGGCGAGGACGGCGTCGGGGAGGTCGCCGGCTGGGTCAGGGGGCGGATCGCCGCGTGGATCGCGTGACCGGTCCGGGCGGCGTGCGGGCGAGGGCCCGGATCCTCGCCCACGGCGACGGGCGCGGCGGCACCGCCCTGCCCGTGCTGGAGGGCGAGGGACCGCTCGCGGTGCGCCGGACCCGGGGGAGCGGTGCCGAGGCCCGGGTGATGCTGGTCGGGGCGATGAGCGGGCCGCTCGGTGGCGACCACTTCACGGTGACGGCCGAGGCGGCCCGGGGCGCCCGGCTGCGGGTCGGCTCGGCCGCCGCCACCCTCGCCCTGCCGGGGCAGGAGAAGGGGGGCTCCCGCTACGACGTCCGGCTCACCGTCGGCGACGACGCCGAACTGCACTGGCTGCCCGAGCAGCTGATCTCCGCGCACGGCAGCGACCTGTACGTCGGTACGCGCGTCGACCTCGCCGCCGGAGCCCGGCTGCTGCTGCGCGAGGAGCAGGTGCTCGGCCGGGCCGGGGAGGAACCGGGCCGCCTCACCAGCCGTCTGACCGTACGGATCGAGGGCCGCGGCGTCCTCGACCAGGAACTGGCCTGCGGGCCCGGCGCCCCGGGTGGCTGGGACGGGCCGGCGGGGCTCGCCGGACACCGTGCCGTCGGCCAGCTGGTCGTCGTACGCCCCGGGTTCGCGACGGAGCCGCCGGCCGCCCGGGTGTTCGAGGAGGGCGCGGCCGTCATGCCGCTGGCCGGACCCGCCGCGCTGGTGACCGCGGTGGCGCCGGACGCGCTGCGGCTGCGGCGGCTGCTGGACGGGGCGTTGGCCTCGCTGGGGCGCGACTAGCGAACGCCTTTCTCCGTTTATCGGATTGGCAAAGAAGTAGTACTTAGTCTGTTCTCAGTCGACGCACAGCCGCGAGGATCCCCGTACTTGTCACGAACACGTACGGGGAGGGCCACTTGAGCAAGAGCAGAGTGCGGCAGAGGGCGACGGCGTTCGGCACGGCCGGAGCGCTGGTCACCGCCACGCTGATAGCCGGTGCCGTCACGGCACCCACCGCGAGCGCCGCACCCGCGTCCGGGCAGCCCTCCGCGCAGGGCTGGGACCACGAGGCCCGCGGTGCCGTCATCGCCGCCGCCCGCGCCGCCCGCGCCGGGGTCGACTGGCAGGACTGCCCCGCCGACTGGAACCTCCCCAAGCCGATCCAGTGCGGCTATGTCACCGTGCCGCTCGACTACGCCAAGCCGTTCGGCAAGCAGATCAAGATCGCCGTCGACCGCATCGGCAACACCGGCACCAAGAGCGAGCGCCAGGGCGCCCTCCTCTACAACCCCGGCGGCCCGGGCGGCTCCGGACTGCGCTTCCCGGCCCGCGTCACCGGCAAGAGCGCGGTGTGGGCCAAGACGGCCGAGGCCTACGACTTCGTGGGCTTCGACCCGCGCGGCGTCGGCAAGTCCGCCCCGATCTCCTGCGTCGACCCGCAGGAGTTCGTCAAGGCACCCAAGATGGATCCCGTGCCCGGCTCCGAGGCCGACAAGCTCGCCCAGCGCAAGCTCGCCCGGGAGTACGCCGACGGCTGCTTCGAGCGCAGCGGCGAGATGCTCCCGCACATGACCACGCCGAACACCGCACGCGACCTCGACGTCGTCCGGGCCGCCCTCGGCGAGAAGAAGCTCAACTTCCTCGGCGTCTCCTACGGCACCTACCTCGGCGCCGTCTACGGCACCCTCTTCCCCGGCCACGTGCGCCGCATGGTCGTCGACAGCGTCGTCAACCCGTCCCGCGAGAAGATCTGGTACCAGGCCAACCTGGACCAGGACGTCGCCTTCGAGCAGCGCTGGAAGGACTGGCAGGACTGGGTCGCGAAGAACGACGCCACCTTCCACCTGGGTGACACCCGCGCCGAGGTCCAGGAGCAGTGGCTGAAGCTGCGCGCCGCCGCCGCGAAGGAACCCCTCGGCGGCGTCGTCGGCCCGGCCGAGCTGATCTCCTTCTTCCAGAGCGCCCCGTACTACGACTCCGCGTGGGTGCCCACCGCGGACATCTTCGGCAAGTACGTCGCCGGTGACACCCAGGCCCTCGTCGACGCCGCCGCGCCGGACCTCTCCGACACCGCGGGCAACGCCTCGTCGGAGAACGGCAACGCCGTCTACACGGCCGTCGAGTGCGCCGACGCCCAGTGGCCCACCGACTGGCGGACCTGGGACGCCGACAACACCGAGCTGCACCGCGACCACCCGTTCATGACCTGGGCCAACGCCTGGATGAACCTGCCCTGTGCCACCTGGCCGGTCAAGCAGCGCACCCCGGTGGACGTGAAGACCGGCAAGGGCCTCCCGCCGGTGCTGATCGTCCAGTCCGAACGGGACGCGGCCACTCCGTACGGCGGCGCCGTCGAACTGCACAAGCGGTTCAAGGGATCCCGCCTCATCACCGAGCGGGACGCCGGCTCGCACGGCGTCACCGGGCTGGTCAACCCGTGCGTCAACGACCGGGTCGACACGTACCTGCTCACCGGGAAGGTGGACACCAAGGACGTGACCTGCGCCCCGCACGCCACGCCCAAGCCCTGACACTCGCGGGCACCTCGTGGGGGCGGCCGGTCCGACCGGCCGCCCCTTCGGCCGTTCTCAGCCCTGGCGCGCCGCGAACCAGGCGTCCTCGGCCGCGTAGTCGAAGAGGTCGCCGTACGCCTGGAACATCTTGGGGTACGCCTCCCGCCAGTCGCGTCCGGTCAGCCGCTCCTCGATGAAGGCGACCGTCTCCGCCAGGTGGTCGGCGTACCGGCCCACCGGGCGGTAGCCCAACTGGCGTTCCGCCTCGCTCATGTCGCACACGACGGGCGCCGACACCGACCACGGCGTGTCGCCCACGGTGTCCGCGGGCGGCTCCCCGTCCACCAGGACGTCCTCGGTCTCCACGCCCATCACCTTGTCGACGGCCGCCGCGATCTCCGCCACCGTCGGCGCGTCCGGGTCGACCGCGTTCAGGACGCGGCTGCCCGGCCGGGGCGCGGCCAGCCGGATCAGCTCGGCGACGGTGTGCACACTCGCCGGGTGGAAGCGGCTCCCGCCCCCGTACGCGAGGACACGCCGGCGTCTGCCGTCGAGGTTGCGCTTGACGAAGTACAGCTCGCGCGGGGTCCGGCAGTACGGACCGTGCACCGCGCCCGCGCGCAGCAGGGTCGCGGGCAACCGGTCGCCCGCCGCGAGGAGTTCACGTTCCAGCGCCACTTTCCGGGTGCTGTACGAGGCGTCGCCCGGCTCGACGGTTCGCTGCGCCTCCGTGAGCGGCACCGGGTAGTGCGGGAAGCCGTCGGGCTCGGACTGGGTGTCGAAGTTCCGGCCCTCGTCGTCCTCGTAGACCGAGATGCTGGAGACGACCACGGCCGAGCCGACCCGTCCGGCGAGCGCGGTCAACTGCCGTGCGTGCCCCGCGTCGAAGGCCACCGTGTCCACCAGGACGTCGCAGCCCTCGCCGACCGCCGCCGACAGCGCCGCGTCGTCCTCCCGGTCGGCCCGTACCACCCGTACGTCCCGCGGCCACCGCGCGTCCCGGCCGCCGCCCCGCGAGACGGCGGTCACCTCCCAGCCGTCCCGGGCCAGCGCCCCCACGGCCATGCGTCCGATCTGTCCCGTCGCCCCGATCACCACTGCACGTGTCATACGCCGACCGTAGGCGTGTCTCCCGGCACGGGCCACGGCCTTCTGCCGACGGCAGACGACGTGTCCCGGGCCGTGTCGTCAACGGGCCCTAGCGGTGCGGCAGGCGGGGGAACCGGCGTCCCTGCGCCGCCTTCTGAGCCTCCTCGGCCTTCACGTCCGCGGCGTACCGGTCGACGTACTCCTGACCGGACAGCGAAAGGATGGCGTACATGATCTCGTCGGTGGCGGCGCGCAGCACGGCCTTCTCGCCCTCCATGCCCGCGTAGCGGGAGAAGTCCAGGGGCTCGCCGAAGCGGATCACCACCGGGTGCACCTTGGGGATCTTCCGGCCCGGCGGCTGCGCCTCGAACGTGCCGATCATCGCGCAGGGCACGACCGGCACCCCCGCCCGCAGTGCCATCACCGCGACGCCGACCTTGCCCTTGTACAGCCGTCCGTCGTGCGAGCGGGTGCCCTCCGGGTAGATGCCCAGCAACTCGTCCTTGCCCAGCACGCCCAGGCCCTCGCGGATCGCGGCCTGCCCCGCCTCCTTGCCGGAGCGGTCGACGGGGATCTGCCCGGCGCTGCGGAAGAAGAACGCCGTCAGCCTGCCCTTCAGACCCGGCCCGGTGAAGTACTCGGCCTTGGCGAGGAAGGTGATGCGGCGTCTGAGCACCGCGGGCATCAGGAAGTGGTCCGAGAAGGAGAGGTGATTGCCCGCCACGATGGCCGCCCCCGACGCCGGTACGTGGTCCAGGCCCTCGATCCGCGGCCGGAAGACCAGCCTCAGCAGCGGGCCCAACAGCACGTATTTGAGGACGTAGTAGAACAAGGCGTCGCTCCTCAGCCCGGTGGGACGGCACGATCGCCGTGTTTTCACTGGTCGACCGGCGTCTGCCGGGCTGCCAGTGTAGGTGCGGGCCGGGCCCGCCCGGAACCGGACGTGCCCGGCCCGCCGGCCGTACTCCCGTCAGAACCTCGGCGTCGGCGCCTGCGCCTCCACCATCTCCGCGGCCTCCTCGTCGCTCTGCACCGACGGCGGGGAGCCCTCGAGAGGCTGCTGGGCCGTCTCCTTCATGCAGGCCACCGCCACGACACCGATCAGGGCCGCGGCCATCGCGTAGTAGGCGGGCATCATGTCGGAGCCGGTCACGCTGATCAGCGCGGTGATCACCAGCGGCGTGGTGCCGCCGAACAGGGACGCCGAGAGGTTGTAGCCGACCGACAGGGACCCGTACCGGACGTTGGTGGGGAACATCGCCGGGAGCGCCGCCGACATCGTGCCGAGCAGGCACACCAGGGACAGTCCGAGCATCAGCATGCCCGCGGAGACGGCGAGCAGACTGCCCTCCTGGACCAGCACGAAGGCCGGTGCGGACAGCACGAAGAAGCTGATCATGCCGGTCATCAGCAAGGGCTTGCGGCCGAAGCGGTCGGACAGCTTGCCGACCTGGTTGATGATCAGCATCAGCAGCACCATCGTGGCCACCAGGATCATCAGGCCGTGGCTCTCGCTGTAGTCCAGTTCGTCCGACAGGTACGTCGGCATGTACGACAGCAGCATGTAGTCGGTGATGTTGTACGCGCCGACCAGCGCGATGCACAGCACCAGCGACCGCCAGTGGGTCCGGAAGATCTTGGCGAGGTCGCCGCGGGCGGTGGTCTCCACCGCCGTCGCCGCCTCCGAGACGTGGACGTTGGAGTCGTCCAGCTTCAGGAACGCGGGCGTGTCGTCCAGCCTCAGCCGCAGGTAGATACCGACGATGCCGAGCGGCGCCGCCACCAGGAACGGGATGCGCCAGCCCCAGGCGTCCATCGTGTCGGTGCCGAGCCAGGCCGTGAGGCCGGTGACCAGACTCGCCGCGCCGGTGTATCCGGCGAGCGTGCCCAGCTCCAGGAAGCTGCCGAAGAAACCGCGCCGCTTGTCGGGCGCGTACTCGGCGATGAACGTGGAGGCACCGCCGTACTCGCCGCCGGTCGAGAAGCCCTGGAGCAGACGGAACACGATCAGCAGGACCGGGGCCCAGAAGCCGATCGTGGCGTAGCTGGGGATGAGTCCGATGGCGGCGGTACCGATCGCCATCAGGATCATCGTCAGCGCGAGCACCTTCTTGCGGCCGATCTTGTCACCCATCGGGCCGAAGAACATGCCGCCCAGCGGACGCACCAGGAACGCCACGGCGAACGTGGCGAACGAGGAGAGCAGCTGCGCCGTGTCACTCCCGGACGGGAAGAACACCCGGCCGATGGTGCCGGCCAGATAGGCGTAGATGCCGAAGTCGAACCACTCCATGGCATTGCCGAGGGACGCCGCCTTCACGGCACGCTTGACCGCGGCCTCGTCCGTGACGGTGATGTCCGACCGGCGCAGCCGGGGGTTCTGCCGGCGCTTGATGGCCCGGAACAGGGTCCGGTGGCGGCGCACCGCCGCGGCGTCGGGTTCCTGGCCGTTGTCGGTGGGGGACGTGGCGGCCTCCCTTTCCACGCGCAGCCACTCCTGCCGGAGGGCTGCTCGGTCGTACGAATCTCAGGTCGTACCCCTTCCCTCGATCATGCTGGGTATGGTCGTGACTTCGGTCATGCGGCTGAGCCAATGAGGTGAGGGGGCGGGCGGGTACCCTGCGCGCATGCGCATCGCCGTCTCCTCCGACATGGACGAACCCGTGGCCCGGCTCCTCGTGGAGGAGCTGCGCGGACGCGGACACGAGGTGCTCGCGCACGGCGCGCTGAGTGCCGGGGCGGACGACCGGTGGGCCGTGTGCTCCGAGCGGGCGGCCCGCGAGGTCGCCGACGGGCGGGCCGACCAGGCCGTGGTGTGCTGCTGGACCGGCACCGGCGCGTCGATCGCCGCCAACAAGGTGCCGGGCGTCCGCGCGGCCCTGTGCGCCGACGCGTACACGGCGGACGGGGCCCGCCGGTGGAACGACGCGAACGTGCTCGCCCTCAGCCTGCGCCTGACGTCGGCACCGCTGCTGCGGGAGATCCTCGACGCCTGGTTCGCGGGCGGGCCGAGCGAGGACGCCGAGGACCGCGAGAACGTCACGCGGGTGGAGCGGCTCGACCGGGGCCGCACCGCTCCGTAGGACGGACACGCCCGGGTCAGGACGTCAGCACCTTCTCCAGCGTCCCGAGCGCCCCCTCCAGCTCCGCGGCGGTGACCGTCAGCGGCGGCGCCAGCCGGATCGTCGAACCGTGCGTGTCCTTCACGAGGACGCCCTCGCGCATCAGCCGCTCGCTGATCTCACGGCCGGTGCCCAGCGCCGGGTCCACGTCGACCCCCGCCCACAGCCCCCGCGCGCGGAAGCCGACGACGCCCTTGCCGACCAGCGCGGCCAGACCCTCGCGCAGCACCGCGCCCAGCTCCGCGGCGCGGCGCTGGAACTCGCCCGTCTCCAGCAGCTCCACCACCGCCGTGCCGACCGCGGCCGCCAGCGGGTTGCCGCCGAACGTCGAACCGTGCTCGCCCGGGTGCAGCACGCCCAGCACGTCCCGGCGGCCGACCACCGCCGACACCGGGACGATGCCGCCGCCCAGCGCCTTGCCGAGCAGCACCACGTCCGGCACGACCGACTCGTGCGCGACGGCGAGCGTGTGCCCGGTGCGGCCGAGACCCGACTGGATCTCGTCCGCGACGAACAGACAGCCCGCCCGGCGGGTCAGCTCCCGCACCCCGGCGAGATAGCCGTCGTCCGGGATCAGCACCCCCGCCTCGCCCTGGATCGGCTCGATCAGCACGGCCGCCGTCGTCTCGTCGACGGCCGCCTCCATGGCCGCCAGGTCGTTGTACGGCACCACCCGGAAACCCGGCGTGAACGGGCCGAAGCCCGCGCGCGCCGTCTCGTCCGTCGAGAAGCTGACGATCGTCGTCGTACGGCCGTGGAAGTTGTCCGCCGCGACCACGATCGTCGCCCGGTCCGCAGGGACGCCCTTCACGTCGTAGGCCCACTTGCGGGCCACCTTGATGCCGCTCTCCACCGCCTCCGCGCCGGTGTTCATCGGCAGCACCATGTCCGTGCCGGTCAGCGCGGCCAGCCGCTCGGCGAAGCCCGCGAGCCGGTCGTTGTGGAAGGCGCGTGAGGTGAGGGTGAGCCGGTCCAGCTGGCGGTGGGCGGCCTCGATCAGCGCCGGGTGGCGGTGCCCGAAGTTGAGAGCCGAGTAGCCGGCCAGCATGTCCAGGTAGCGGCGGCCCTCCACGTCCTCGACCCAGGCGCCCTCCGCACGGGCCACGACCACGGGCAGCGGGTGGTAGTTGTGCGCGAGGACGGGCTCCTCCGCGCGGATCAGCTCCGCGGAACCGCGGGTGGGGGCGGGTGCGGTCATGGGTGGGCCTCCCGGATCTCCTGGGTGCAGCACTTGATGCCGCCACCGGCCTTGTGGAACTCGGACAGGTCGACGGGGACGGGCACGTAGCCGCGGCCGGCGAGCGCGTCCGCAAGGGCACGGGCCTGGGGCGCGATGAACACGTGCCGTCCGTCGGAGACGGAGTTCAGCCCGAACGCCATGGCGTCCTCGCGGGTGGCGAGCACCGCGTCCGGGTAGAGCCGCTCCAGCACCTCGCGGCTGCCCGGCGAGAACGCCTCGGGGTAGTAGGCGATGTTCGCCTCGGTGCCGTCCGTCCCGTCGTCGAGCACGAACAGCGCCGTGTCCAGGTGGTAGAAGTACGGGTCCGCCAGCGTCAGCGAGACCACCGGCACGCCGAAGAACTCCTGCACCTCGCGATGTGCCTCACGGGAGGTGCGGAACCCCGTGCCGGCCAGGATCCAGCGGCCGGCCGGGACCAGGTCGCCCTCGCCCTCGCAGACCGACTCGGGAAGCTGGACCTCGAAGTCCCGCGTCTTGAACCACGCCATGAAGGGCAGCGACTCGGGGCGTCGCTCGGGCGCGTGGAAGAGCGAGCCGAAGACCCGCCCCTCGACCACGACCGCGCAGTTCGCGGCGAACACCATGTCGGGCAGGCCCGGGACCGGGTCGACGCCGTCCACGGTGTGGCCGTGGGCACGGTAGACGTCGACCAGCGCCTGCCACTGGTCGAGGGCGCGTATGACATCGACCGGCCGGTCGGTGCTCATCCACGGATTGATCGCGTACTGCACGGCGAAGTGTCTGGGTTCGCAGACCAGGAAGCGCCGTCGGCGCGGCACACGGGACTCGGGCACAGAGGGGTACCTCCGCTACTCACGGTGTGTAACTGGGTTGATACCACGGTAGAAACCGACGGCCACGCCGGACAAGCGACGAAGACTGCGTGTTGCCGCACGATCGCTGCGTCTTCCACCAGGTCAGCGCAGGTCTGCTGCGCCCTCGAGAGCCAGCAGACCCGCGCCCGCCTCCGGACTGTCCGGGATCAGGTGGGACAGCACCATCACACTGATCGTCTTCCGGATGAACGGCTCCGCACGGATCCGCTCCAGCACCTCCTCGAAGTGCTCCACGTCCCGCGCCCGCACGTGCAGCAGGGCGTCCGCGCCGCCGGTCACCGTCATCGCCGCCCTGATCTCCGGATAGCCCCGCACGACCTCCGCCAGCCGCCGCGGCGGCGCCGCCCCCTCGCAGTACACCTCCACGTACGCCTCGGTGCGCCAGCCCAGCGCGGCGGGCCGCACCGTCGCCGTGAACCCGGTGATCACACCGGTCTCGCGCAGCCGGTCCACCCGGCGCTTGACCGCCGTCGAGGAGAGCCCGATCTCCGCGCCGATCTCGGCGAAGGACGTCCTGGCGTTCGTCATCAGGGCGGTGACGATCTTCCGGTCGAGTTCGTCGAACGGAGTGGGCCTGCTGTTCATGCGGGCACTGTATCCAGCGGATACGTCCATGCCCGGCCCGTGTGCAGGCGTACGGATTACTCCTACACTCCAGCCTCATGCTGCGCGCCCTCGCTGTCGACGACGAACGCCCCACGCTCGAAGAACTCGTGTACCTCCTCAACGCCGATCCCCGCATCGGCGCGGCGGAGGGCGCGAGCGACGCGACCGAGGCGCTGCGCCGCATCAACCGGGCCCTGGAGTCGGGCCCCGACGGGCCGGACGCCATCGACGTCGTCTTCCTCGACATCCAGATGCCCGGCCTCGACGGACTGGACCTCGCCCGGCTGCTGACCGGATTCGCGCGCCCTCCGCTGATCGTGTTCGTCACCGCCCACGAGGACTTCGCCGTGCAGGCCTTCGACCTGGACGCGGTCGACTACGTCCTCAAACCCGTGCGCCGGGAGCGGCTCGCCGAGGCGGTGCGCCGCGCCGTCGAGCAGCGCGGCGCGACGCCCCCCTCACCGCGGATACCCGTCCACGAACCCGACCCCGACCACATCACCGTGGAACTCGGCGGCGTCGCCCGCTTCGTCCCCGTCGACGACATCACCCACGCCGAGGCCCAGGGCGACTACGCCCGCCTGCACACCGACAAGGGCAGCCACCTCGTCCGCATCCCGCTGTCCACCCTGGAGGAGCGCTGGCGGGCCCGCGGCTTCGTCCGCATCCACCGCCGCCACCTCGTCGCCCTGCGCCACATCGGCGAACTCCGCCTGGACGCCGGCACCGTCAGCGTCCTGGTGGGCACCGAGGAACTCCAGGTCAGCCGCCGCCACGCCCGCGAGCTGCGGGACCTGCTCATGCGGAGGCCGTGACCGTGCCCCAGGACCCCGGCGAGCGCCGCGTCACCGTCACCGGCCCGCCCAGGCGCACCCGGCGGGCCTCCGGCTACTACCGCCCGCGCACCGAGATCGACGAGCAGACCACCCTCGGCCACACCTACGTCCGCTCCCTCATGCGCAGCCAGCTGCGGGCCGGCCTCACCGCCCTCGCGGTCCTCGGCCTCCTCGTCGGACCGCTGCCCCTGCTCTTCGCGGCACTGCCCGACGCCCGCCGCCTGGAATGGGCCGTCCTCGGCTTCGGCCTGTACGCGCCGCTGGTCCTCCTGGCCCGCTGGTACGTGCGCCGCGCCGAGCGCAACGAACGGGACTTCGTGCGCCTCGTCGAGGACCGATGAACTCCAGCTACGCCATACCCGCGGTCGCCCTGGTCGTCGTGGCCACCGTCCTGGTCGGCGCCTTCGGCCTGCGCATCTCCCGCACCACCTCCGACTTCTACGTCGCCTCCCGCACCGTCGGCCCGCGCCTGAACGCCGCCGCCATCAGCGGCGAGTACCTCTCCGCCGCCTCCTTCCTCGGCATCGCCGGCCTGGTCCTCGTCCAGGGTCCCGACATGCTCTGGTACCCGGTCGGCTACACCGCCGGCTACCTGGTCCTGCTGCTCTTCGTCGCGGCCCCGCTGCGCCGCTCCGGCGCCTACACACTGCCCGACTTCGCCGAGGCGCGGCTCGCCTCCCAGGGGGTGCGGCGGCTCGCGGGCGCCTTCGTCGTCGGCGTCGGCTGGCTGTACCTGCTGCCCCAGCTCCAGGGCGCCGGGCTGACCCTCACCGTGCTCAGCGGCGCCCCCGACTGGCTCGGCGGGGTGATCGTCGCCGTCGTCGTCACCGGTGTGGTCGCCGCCGGCGGCATGCGCAGCATCACCTTCGTCCAGGCCTTCCAGTACTGGCTGAAACTCACCGCGCTGCTCGTCCCCGCCCTCTTCCTGGTGCTCGCCTGGCAGGGAGACGGCGCGCCCGGCCGACCCTTCGAGGAACCGGCCACCTTCCGCGAGCAGCGCTCCGTGCGGGTCGACGACGGCCTCACCCTCAAGCTCGACCGCCCGCTGACCGTCACCGTCGACGGCACCGTGGACGGCCGCGCCCACGACGGCACCCGGCTGAGCCTGCCCACCGGCACCCACCGCATTGAGGCCGGCACCCGCCTCACCTTCGCCGAGGACACCCCGGTCCCGGCCGCCGGACGCGGCGCCGACGACGCCCTGTCGCCCTCCCGTGCCGAGAGCCGCACGGAGCGCCCGCTGTACGCCACGTACGGCCTGATCCTCGCCACCTTCCTGGGCACCATGGGCCTGCCGCACGTCGTGGTGCGCTTCTACACCAGCCCGCACGGCGTCGCCGCCCGCCGTACCACCGTCGCCGTGCTCGGCCTGATCGGCGCCTTCTACCTGCTGCCGCCCGTCTACGGCGCCCTGGGCCGCCTCTACGCCCCCGAGCTGACCCTCACCGGCGACGCCGACGCCGCCGTCCTGCTGTTGCCCGACCGGGTCGTCGGGGGAGTGGGCGGCGACCTGCTCGGCGCGCTGGTCGCGGGCGGCGCCTTCGCCGCGTTCCTGTCCACCGCCTCGGGGCTGACCATGGCCGTCGCGGGTGTCCTCACCCAGGACGTGCTGCCGTCCCGGGGCGTGCCGCACTTCCGCCTCGGCACCCTCCTCGCCATGGCCGTACCGCTGGCGGCGAGCGCGCTGGTCGGCGGACTGCCCGTCGCCGACGCCGTGGGCCTCGCCTTCGCCGTGTCGGCCTCGTCCTTCTGCCCGCTGCTCGTCCTCGGCATCTGGTGGCGCCGGCTGACCCCGCCCGGCGCCGCGGCCGGGATGCTGGTGGGCGGCGGCTCCGCCCTGCTCGCCGTCGCCGCCACCATGGGCGGCTTCCCGGGCGGCGGCGGGGCGCTGCACGCCCTGCTGGCCTGGCCGGCGCTCTGGTCGGTGCCGCTGGGCTTCCTCACCATGGTGCTGGTCTCCCTGGCCACGCCGGGCCGGGTACCGGCCGGGACGGCGGCGATCCTGGCCCGCTTCCACCTGCCGGAGGAGCTGGGCGCGGGGGAGCTGCGCGGGGAGGGCCGCCCGGCGGACGCGCCGGCCGCCGGTGGTCTGCCCTCGGGCGGTCATCAGGCGCCGCGCGAGGAGGTGAGGCCGTGAGCGGCTCCCTGGGCGGATTCCTGGCGGGCCTCGCCGTGGCCCTGCTGCCCCTGCTGGCGGCGGGCTTCTGGCTGGGGCGGCGCACCGCCCGCCCGCAGACCCTCGGCGGTCTCGGCACCCCGGTCGAGCACGCCACCTTCCAGACCCTGCACACCGCGTCCCTGGCCACACCCCCGCTGCGGGCGGGCCTGACCGAGGAGACCGCCGGCAAGTCCGCCCGCAAGCTGCGCTCCCTGCTCGGCACGGACGCGCTGTGCCTGACCGACCTCAAGGAGGTCCTGGTGTGGGACGGTGTGGGCGGCCATCACCGCACGGAGATCATGGAACGCCTCGCCGGGCCGCTGGAGACCGGCCGCGGCGAGGCGTTCCCGCTGACCTGCGACATCCCGGACTGTTCGGTGCGCTGGGCGGTGGTCGCCCCGCTCACCGTCGACGACCGGGTGCACGGCGCCCTGGTCGCCTGCGCGCCCCGCGAGTCCGCCGTCCTGGTCCGGGCCGCCGGGGAGGTCGCCCGCTGGGTCTCCGTCCAGCTGGAGCTGGCCGACCTCGACCAGTCCCGCACCCGGCTCATCGAGGCCGAGATCAAGGCGCTGCGGGCGCAGATCTCCCCGCACTTCATCTTCAACTCGCTCGCGGTGATCGCGTCCTTCGTCCGCACCGATCCCGAGCGCGCCCGGGAGCTGCTGCTGGAGTTCGCCGACTTCACCCGCTACTCGTTCCGGCGGCACGGCGACTTCACCACCCTCGCCGACGAGCTGCACGCCATCGACCACTACCTGGCACTGGTGCGGGCCCGCTTCGGCGACCGGCTCGCCGTCACCCTCCAGGTCGCCCCCGAGGTACTGCCGGTCGCCCTGCCCTTCCTGTGCCTCCAGCCGCTCGTCGAGAACGCCGTCAAGCACGGTCTGGAGGGTAAGGCGGACCGCTGCCGTATTCAGATCACCGCGCAGGACGCGGGCGCCGAGGCCCTGGTCGTCATCGAGGACGACGGCGCGGGCATGGACCCGGGGCTGCTGCGCCGTATCCTCGCGCGCGAGGTCAGCCCGTCGGGCGGCATCGGGCTGTCCAACGTCGACGACCGCCTCCGCCAGGTCTACGGAGACGACCACGGCCTCGTCATCGAGACGGCCGTCGGCGCGGGCATGAAGATCACCGTCCGGCTGCCGAAGTACCAGCCGGGCGTGCACTCGGCGGGCCGGCTGGGCCGCGAGTGAGGGGGCGGGCGCTCCGCGGGCTCAGGCGCTGCGGGTGGCCACCATCCCCAGGGTGATCAGTCCCAGCACGACCCAGCCGAACCACAGCCAGCCGTTGCTTCCGAGCGCCACCGTGTAGGCCGTCACCGCGACGAGGCCGCCGATGGTGAGCGCCCCCATCGTCTTCGTCGAACTGTCCGTGGAACCGGGCATCGCAACACCCTCCTCGTGGTCCGTTGCCTTCCATGGTGCCCCGGTTCTGCCTCCATGGAGCACGGACCGCGGGATATCGGCCCGATCCTCTTCAGCCGCCGCGTGCGTTCAGCGAGGCCAGGTAGGCGTTGTAGGCCGCCAGCTCCTTGTCGCCGTCCCGTTCTGCGGCCCGGTCGGTACGGCGGGCCTGGCGCTGCTCGGAGGCGTACCACTGGAAGACCAGGGCGAGCAGGACCAGCACGGACGGGACCTCGCTGAAGGCCCAGGCGATGCCGCCCGCCGCGTTCTGGTCGGAGAGCGCGTCGATGCCGAGCGACGCGGGCGGGTTCTCGAAGGTCTTCACCATCGGCGACGATCCCATCATCAGCGCGATGCCGAAGAACGCGTGGAACGGCATGCCCGCGAACAGCTCCAGCATCCGCATCAGGTAGCCCGGCCGGTGCGGGCCCGGGTCCACGCCCATGATCGGCCAGAAGAAGACCAGCCCGACGGCGAGGAAGTGCACCATCATCGCGATGTGACCGGCCCGGGAGCCCATCAGGAAGTCGAAGAGGGGCGTGAAGTACAGGGCGTACAGGCTGGCGATGAACAGCGGGATGGTGAACGCGGCGTGCGTGACGATCCGCATGTAGCGGCTGTGCAGCAGCATCAGCAGCAGCTCGCGGGGACCCTTGCTGCCGCGGGCCGCCGGCGGCAGCGCGCGCAGGGCCAGCGTGATCGGGGCGCCGAGCAGGATCAGGATCGGCGAGACCATGCTGATGATCATGTGCTGCACCATGTGCACGCTGAACATGACCATGCCGTAGTCGTTGAGCCTGGTGCACATCATGAGCACGATGCTCAGCACGCCGATGACGAATGCCACGGTCCGGCCGACCGGCCACTTGTCACCGCGCCGCACCAGCCGCGCCACACCCCAGCCGTACAGTGCCAGTCCCAGCAGGCAGGCGATCAGGAAGAACGGGTCCGCCGACCAGGCGAGCCCTCGCCCCAGCGTGAACGGCGGCAGATCCATCGTCATGCCGTGCCCGCTGTGATCCATCCGCCGGCTCCTGATTCGTGGGGGTTGAACGCAGTCTGTCCGAAGCAAGACTAGAACCGCCCCCGGCGAAGCATTCCACCGGGGGCGTTGAGCGCCCCTCAGGGGCGCGGGGAACTGCGCGAGCAACCACACACGACCCGCGGTCGGCGAACTACACCAACCTCACAGAACGCATTCCGCCTCCGCGTACCGTGCATCCGGCACCGTCTTCAACGCCTCGACCGCGTCGGCGAGAGGCACCATCACGATGTCCGTCCCCCGCAGGGCCGTCATCATGCCGAACTCCTCGCGGTGCACCGCCTCCACCGCGTGCCAGCCGAACCGCGTGGCCAGCACCCGGTCGTACGCCGTCGGCGTACCCCCGCGCTGCACGTGGCCGAGGATCACCGGCCGGGCCTCCTTGCCGAGCCGCTCCTCCAGCTCGATGGAGAGCTGGCGGGCGATGCCGGCGAAGCGCTCGTGCCCGTAGACGTCCTTGCCGCCCTCGTCGAAGTCCATGGTGCCGGCCTTCGGCTTGGCGCCCTCCGCGGCCACCACGATCGCGAACCGCTTGCCCGCCGAGAACCGCTCGCCGACCTTGGCGGTCAACTCGTCGATGTCGAAGGGCCGCTCCGGGACGACCACGGCGTGGGCGCCGGCCGCCATGCCCGAGTGCAGCGCGATCCAGCCGGTGTGACGGCCCATGACCTCCACGATCAGCACCCGCTGGTGGGACTCGGCGGTGGTCTTCAGCCGGTCCAGGGCCTCGGTCGCCACGGTCACGGCGGTGTCGAAGCCGAACGTCACATCGGTGACCGCTATGTCGTTGTCGATGGTCTTGGGGACGCCGACGATGGGCAGGCCGTTGTCCGACAGCAGCCGGGCCGCCTTCAGGGTGCCCTCGCCGCCGATCGGGATGATCGCGTCCAGGCCGAGTTCCTCGACGTGGCCGCGGGCGCGCTCCACGCCGTCCCGCAGGTGCTCGGGGCGGACCCGGGAGGAGCCGAGGATGGTACCGCCGCGGGCCAGGATGCCGCCCACCGCGTCGAGGTCGAGCTTCAGGTAGTCGCACTCCAGGAGGCCCTTCCAGCCGTCCCGGAAGCCGATGACCTCGTCGCCGTGGTCGACGACGGCGCGGTGCACGACGGACCGGATGACGGCGTTCAGGCCGGGGCAGTCGCCGCCGGACGTGAGGACACCAATGCGCATAGCCCGAAATACCTTCTCAACGTGGCACGGGTCCGGACCGCGCTGTCCGGCTCGATCCAGGCCACCCTAGCGGCATCGGGGGCCGGGACCGAACCACGCGTCCGCCTACTGGACGTGCCCGCTCACCTGTGCGGATGACCCATCAGACGGGCCGCCCGGAGGAGATCACGCAGGCTGCTGCGCAGCCGCGATGCGCTCGTTGCGGAGCGCCTCGTACCAGCGGTCGTCCGTCGGCGGCAGCGCGTTCACGTCGAGGGCCAGCTTGAGCAGCAGGTCAGCGATCTGCGGGTTGCGCGCCAGCACCGGGCCGTGCATGTACGTGCCGAAGACCGTGTCGTTGTACGCGCCCTCGGTGCCGTCGCCCGTGCCGTTGCCGTTGCCGAAGCGGACCTGGGAGAGCGGGCGCGCGGTGGGGCCGAGGTGGGTGACGCCCTGGTGGTTCTCGAAGCCGGTCAGGGGCGGCAGCCCGAGGCGCGGGTCGATGTCGGCGAGGACGTCGCCGACGCACCGGGCGCCCTCGCCGCGCGTCGAGACCACGTCGAGCAGTCCGAGGCCCGGCTCCCGGTTGCCCAGGTCGTTGATGAACTCGTGGCCCAGGATCTGGTAGCCGGCGCAGACGGAGAACACGATCGCGCCGTTCTCCACGGCCCGGTGCAGACCGCCGTCGCGGCGCAGCCGCTCGGCGGCGAGCCGCTGCGGACGGTCCTCGCCGCCGCCGATCAGGTAGATGTCGCCGGAGGTCGGGATCTGCTGGTCGCTGCGCACGTCGAGCCGGGCCACGTCGAGGCCGCGCTGCCGGGCCCGGCGCTCCACCACGAGGGCGTTGCCCTGGTCGCCGTACGTGCTGAGCAGGTCCGGGTAGATCCAGACGATCCGCAGTTGGTTGTCGCTCACGAAAGTCCCCTGAAGTCTCGCGGTCAGTTGCCGACGCGGCGGCGCAGGTCCTGGAAGGCGGTGTAGTTGGCGATGACCTCGATCCGGCCGGGCGGGCACATCTGCACCGCCTGGTCGAGGTCCTCGCACACCTGGAACTGCTGGTTCGCGACCTCCAGGCGCACCGCGAGGTCCAGCTTGCGGTCGCCGATCACGCAGATCGGGTGGCCGGTCAGCCGGGTGTAGTCCACGTCCCACAGCCAGGAGGTGTCGGTGCCGTCGGCCCCGCGCGCGTTCACCGAGAGGATCACCGGCGTGGGCGGCGGGTCGATCAGGGAGAAGGTCTCCAGCCAGCCGGCCGGGTTCTTGGCGAGCAGCAGACGCAGGTCGCGGCCCTGGAACTGCACCACGTCGTAGCGTCCGGCGACCGCCTGTACCTGGTACATGCGCTCCAGGGCGACCTGCGGCGGCACGCCGAAGACGGCGGCGACGGCGGCCGAGGAGGCGGCGTTGGCCTTGTTGGCGCGGCCCGGCAGCTGGAGGTGGATCGGCCAGGCGGAGCCGTGCGGGTCGAGGACGTGGTCGCCCGAGAGCGCCCAGCTCGGCGTGGGACGGCGGAAGCCGCACTCGCCGCAGAACCAGTCGTCACCGGGACGCTGCATCACGCCGCCGCACGCGGGGCAGGACCAGGCGTCGTCCTTCCACATCTGGCCGGCGGCGACCCAGATCACGTTGGGGGAGGAGGACGCGGCCCACACCACCAGCGGGTCGTCGGCGTTGGCGACGACCACGGCCTTCGAGCCGGTCAGGCCCTCACGCCAGTTCTCGGCGAGCATGCGGGTCTCCGCGGCGCGGTCGAGCTGGTCGCGGGAGAGGTTGAGGAGCGCGATGCACTTCGGCTCGGTGGCCTGGGCGACGCCGACGAGGTACTTCTCGTCGACCTCGATGACGCCGTAGCGGGCGTCCGAGCCGGCCGCGAGGGCCGAGGTGATGCCGGCCGGCATGTTGGCGCCGAGCGCGTTGGACACGACCGGTCCCGCCGCGCGCAGCGCCTCGGCGATCAGCCGGGTGGTGGTGGTCTTGCCGTTGGTCGCCGAGACCAGGGTCACGTCCAGGTGCTGGGCGAGCCGGGCGAGGAGGTCCGGATCGAGTCTCAGCGCGACCTTGCCGCCGATCACCGAACCGCTGCCGCGCCCCGCGGCGCGCGAAGCCGCCGCGACCGCTTTGCCCGCGGTCACGGCGATCTTGGCCCGGGGCGAGAGCGGGTCCGAGTTGCCTGCCATCAGTTCTCGATCCTCCTTGCGTACGCGCCGCGCCTGAAGCCTGACGGCCACGTGGTGTGGACCTCAGCCTATCGAGATCCGTTCGCACTCCCGAATCGCGGCACCGGCCACGGGGCTCCGGCGGTGGGCGCGGCCCGCCGGGGGACACAGGGACCTTACTCTTGCCGCCATGCGACACGGCTCCATCCCGGGCGCCCACGGGCGCGTCCGTCCCCTCGGCCTCCTCGGCGATCCCGTCCTGCACGCCCCGTGCGAGGAGGTGACGGACTTCGGTCCGGAACTCGCGGCGCTCGTGGAGGACTTGTTCGCGACCATGTACGCCGCCCACGGCGTGGGTCTGGCCGCGAACCAGATCGGCACGGGTCTGCGCGTCTTCGTCTACGACTGCCCGGACGACGAGGACGAGCGCCACCTCGGCCACCTGGTGAACCCGCGGCTCGTCGAGACCGGCGGGGTGGTGGTGCGCGGACCGGAGGGCTGTCTGTCGCTGCCGGGTCTGGAGGCCGGGACCGAGCGGCACGACGAGGCCGTCGTGACGGGACTCACGGTGACCGGCGAGCCCGTCACCGTGCGCGGCACCGGGTTCTTCGCGCGGTGCCTCCAGCACGAGTGCGATCACCTGGAGGGGCGGGTGTACTCCGAGCGCCTGTCGGGATGGCGCCACCGGCGGCTGGCGCGCCAGGTGGCGCGCGCCACCTGGCGCCGCTGAGCGCGCGGCGGGCCGGGGAGTGTGCGGGCCGGGGGGCCGTCAGAAGCCGGGCCCGCCCGCCTTGTCCCCGGCGGCCGCCAGCCGGCCCCACAGCAGGTCCGCCAGAGTGCTCACCAACTCGGCCCGGGAGCAGGGGCGTTCGCCCAGCCACCAGTCGCCCGCGGCGTGCATCATGCCGACGATGCCGTGCCCCCACACCCGGGCCAGCTGCTGGGTGCCGGGGCCGACGTCGAGGCGTTCCTCGATGACCTGGGCCAGTTCCTCGCCCATCCGGCGCAGCAGCGGGGCCGAGTGCTTGCCGACGTCGAAACCCTGGTCGGCCTGGTCGGCCGGGGTGGCGATGCCCTCCGCCGGATGCATCAGGAAGCGGTACACCTGCGGGCGTGCCTCGATGGCCGCCAGATACGTGTCCAGGGTGGCCTCGACGCGTTGCCGCCGCTCCGCCGGGGCGTCCAGGGCGGCCCGCAGCGAGGCGAGGAGGGCGTCGGTGTGCCGGACGGCGAGGGCGGCGTACAGTCCGCCCTTGTCCCCGAAGTGGCGGTAGAGGATCGGCTTGGTGATGCCGGCCTCGGCGGCGATGGCGTTCATCGAGGCCTGTGGACCGTCGCGCAGCACCACCCGGTCGGCGGCCTCGAGCAGCTCGCGCCGTCTGCGGTCGGCGGACCGCTGCTGGTCGGTCCGCTGTGTGGTGTCCATGTGCTCTCCCCACCCGTGCTGTTTCGGTGACGCCGTCGCAAACTAACACCCACGGGGCGCCCGGCATCGAACGGGAGGGCGACGGGGCCTCGGGAGTTGACTTTTCCTACCGACCGGTAACAGACTCGGGTTACCGCAAGTAACACGTACGTGGGTCACTGGAGGGGACATGGCCGAGTTCACCATGGAGCTGAGCGACGAACAGAAGGAGGTCCGGGACTGGCTGCACGGCTTCGCGGCCGACGTCATCCGCCCCGCGGCCGCCGAATGGGACGAGCGTGAGGAGACTCCCTGGCCGGTCATCCAGGAGGCCGCCAAGGTCGGCATCTACTCCCTCGACTTCTACGCCCAGCAGTACTTCGACTCCACCGGCCTCGGCATCCCCATGGCCATGGAGGAGCTGTTCTGGGGCGACGCGGGCATCGCCCTGTCCATCGTCGGGACCGGTCTCGCCGCCGTCGGTGTCCTCGCCAACGGCACCGAGGAGCAGATCGGCACCTGGATCCCCCAGATGTACGGCGACGTGAACGACGTGAAGGTCGCCGCCTTCTGCTCCTCCGAGCCGGACGCCGGATCCGACGTGGCCTCCATGCGCACGCGCGCCGTGTACGACGAGGCCAAGGACGAGTGGGTGCTCAACGGCACCAAGACCTGGGCGACCAACGGCGGCATCGCCAACGTCCACGTCGTCGTCGCGGTCGTGGACCCGGAGCTGGGCTCCAAGGGGCACGCCTCCTTCATCGTCCCGCCGGCCACCCCGGGCCTGTCCCAGGGCCAGAAGTTCAAGAAGCACGGCATCCGCGCCTCGCACACGGCCGAGGTCGTCCTGGAGAACGTCCGCGTCCCCGGGTCCTGCCTGCTCGGCGGCAAGGAGAAGCTGGACGCGCGCCTGGCCCGGGCCCGGGAGAAGGCCAAGAAGGGCGGCGAGCGCGTCAAGAACGCGGCGATGGCCACCTTCGAGGCTTCGCGTCCGGCCGTCGGCGCCATGGCGGTGGGCACCGCCCGCGCCGCGTACGAGGAGGCGCTGGAGTACGCCCGCACCCGTGAGCAGTTCGGGCGGCCGATCATCGACAACCAGGGTGTCGCCTTCCAGCTCGCCGACATGCGGACGTCCATCGACGCGGCCCGGCTGCTGGTGTGGCGGGCCTCCTGGATGGCCATCAACGGCAAGCCGTTCACGGCGGCCGAGGGGTCGATGTCCAAGCTGTTCGCGAGCGAGACGGCGAAGAAGGTGACCGCGCAGGCGATCCAGATCCTCGGCGGCAACGGGTACACGCGGGAGTACCCCGTGGAGCGGATGCACCGGGACGCCGCGATCTACACCATCTTCGAGGGGACGAGCGAGATCCAGCGGCTCGTCATCGCGCGGACGCTGGCCGGGGTGCCGATCCGGTAGCGCCTGCGGGACGGGCCGGAGCCCGGCGATCTCTCGCCGGGCCGGTCCGTTCCGGGGAGCGGCGTCAGGAGGACGGGCCGCTGCTGTGGGCGATGCACGCCACGTCGATCCGGTCGGCCAGCTTGGCCAGCTCGATGGTGAGCGCCGCGACCGTGTCCTCGTCCAGACTCATCTCGCCCGCCTCCACCAGCCGCAGCCACCGCCCACCCACCGTGCGCAGCAGCTTGCTCACGTCGGACGCGGCGACCTGCAGGGTGCCGCGGTCGTCGACGATCAGAGGCAGGGTCACTTCGCGGTTCACAATGGGGATCGTAGTCGCGGAAGGCTCACGCTCCGTGCCATACCGTGGTGATGTTGCAGAACTCCCGGATTCCGTGCCCGGACAGCTCACGCCCGTAGCCCGACCGCTTGACCCCGCCGAACGGGAACGCCGGATGGGACGCGGTCATCCCGTTGACGTACACGCCGCCCGCCTCCAGATCCCGTACGAAGCGGTCCACGTCGGCGTCGTCGCGGGTCCAGACGTTGGAACTGAGTCCGAAGTCCGAGTCGTTGGCGATCAGCACCGCCTCGTCCAGGTCCGTCACCCGGTACAGCGTGGCGACGGGGCCGAAGGCCTCCTCGCGGTGGATGCGCATCTCGCGCGTCACGTCGGCCAGCACGGTCGGCGGGTAGTACCAGCCCGGGCCCTCGGGGCGTTCGCCACCGCACAGCACCGTCGCACCGGAGCGCTTGGCGTCGTCGACCAGCTCCATCACGTCGTTCAGGCCCTGCTCGCTGGAGAGCGGCCCGACCTCGGTCTCCTCCTCCATCGGGTCGCCGACCTTCAGCGCCCTCATGCCGGCGGTGAAGCGTTCCACGAACGCGTCGTACACGTCCGTGTGCACGATGAACCGCTTGGCGGCGATGCAGGACTGCCCGGCGTTCTGCGTGCGCGCGGTGACGGCGACCTCGGCGGCCCGGTCCACGTCGGCGGACGGCATGACGACGAAGGGGTCGCTGCCGCCCAGCTCCAGCACCGTCTTCTTGATCATCTCCCCGGCGGTGGCGGCGACCGCGCGCCCGGCCGGCTCGCTGCCGGTGAGGGTGGCGGCCCGCACCCGCTCGTCGCGCAGGATGCCGTCCACCTCCGCTGAGCCGATGAGCAGGGTCTGGAAGCAGCCCTCGGGGAAGCCCGCCCGGTGGAACAGGTCCTCCAGGTACAGGGCGGTCTGCGGCACGTTCGAGGCGTGTTTGAGCAGGCCGACGTTGCCCGCCATCAGCGCGGGCGCCGCGAACCGGATCACCTGCCAGAGCGGGAAGTTCCACGGCATCACCGCGAGCACCGGGCCCAGTGGCCGGTAGCGGACCAGGGCCCGGGAGGCGCCGGAGTCCTTCACGTCGGACTCCGCGGGCTCCTCGTCGGCGAGCAGGGAGGCCGCGTGGTCGGCGTACCAGCGCATGGCCTTGGCGCACTTGGCGGCCTCCGCGCGGGCCTGCTTGACCGGCTTGCCCATCTCGGTCGTGATGACCTTGCCGATCTCCTCCTGGTCGGCCTCCAGGAGATCGGCGGCCCGGTGCATGAGCCGGGCGCGCTCGTCGAGCGCCGTCGTCCGGTACGTGCGGAAGGTGGCCTCCGCGAGCTGGATCCGGCGCTCGATCTCCTCCTCGCCCATGGCCTCGTACGTCCTGAGCGTCTCGCCGTTCGCCGGATTCACCGTCGCGATGGGCATGACCGACCTCCCTGGGTGGTGGCTCGTGCTTCGACCCTGGCGCGTGGCGCGGGGTGCCGCAACGCGGACGGGTCCGGTGCGGGCCTTCCGCACCGCGTCGCCTCTTGTCAGTGCGAGTGCTCAGCCAGCCGGTCGAGAAACGCGGCCTGCGCCTTCACGATCACCTCGCGCGCCCGCTCCACCGGGAACCAGGCGACCCGGTCCAGCTCGGGGAACTCCTCGGTCCGGCCCGAGCGCGGCGGCCACTCCATGGTGAAGGTGCCGGGTACGACCGCCGCCGGGTCGAGGTCGGCCTCGACGGCCCAGACCGTGACGACCTTCCCGCCCGCCTGCCGCACCTCGCCCAGCGGGACGGCCTCCCCGTCGGGCGGCGGCAGCCCCAGCTCCTCCTGGAACTCCCGCCGGGCCGCGTCCCAGGCGGGCTCCGCCGCGTCGTACTCGCCCTTGGGAACCGTCCACGCGCCGGCCTCGCGGCGGGCGTAGAACGGGCCGCCCATGTGCCCGAGGAGCACCTGGCGCTCCGCTCCGGGGCCGCGGCGGTGCAGCAGCAGGCCCGCGCTGCGCCTCACGGGGCGACGCCCGGGTGGGCGGCGAGCAGGGTGTCCACGGTGTCCGCGTCCTCGGGGCGCTTGTCCTCGCGGTAGCGGACCACGCGGGCGAAGCGGAGGGTGACGCCGGCCGGGTAGCGGGTGGAGCGCTGGAGGCCGTCGTAGGCGATCTCGACGACGAGTTCGGGGCGTACGGTCACGCCCCAGGGGTGTTCCTCGACGGCCAGTTGCCCGAGGCGCTCGGTCTGCCAGGCCAGCAGCGCGTCCGTCATGCCCTTGAAGGTCTTGCCGAGCATCGCGAAGGAGCCGTCGGCCGTGCGGGCGCCCAGGTGGAGGTTGGACAGCCTGCCGGTGCGGCGGCCGTGGCCCCACTCGGCGGCCAGCACGACCAGGTCGAGTGTGTGGACGGGCTTGACCTTGAGCCAGGACGCGCCGCGGCGGCCCGCGCTGTAGCCGGCGTCGAGTCCCTTGACGACGACGCCCTCGTGGCCGCGCCGCAGCGTCTCGGCGAGGAACTCCTCGGCGGCCGGTGTGTCCTCGGGCCCGCCGACCAGGGTGCGCCGCACCCGTTCGGGCTCGGGGACCAGCCGGGCCAGCGCGGCGTGCCGATCGGTCAGCGGCAGGTCGAGCAGGTCCTGGCCGTCGACGGACAGCGCGTCGAAGAACACCACGGAGACGGGGACCGCCCGCGACGCCGTCGCCACGTCCGTGCGGGAGCCGACCCGTCCGGCGGTCTCCTGGAAGGACCGGGGGCGGCCGCTCCCGTCCAGGGAGAGCACCTCGCCGTCCAGGATGAACCGCTCGCCGGGCAGCGCGAGGGCCGCCTCGGTCACCTCGGGGAGCCGGTCGGTGATGTCGTCCAGGGTGCGGGTGTAGAGGCGGACGGTGCCGCCGTCGCGGTGCACCTGGACGCGAATGCCGTCCAGCTTCTCCTCGACCGCGCAGGTCCCCAGCTTGCCGACCGCCTCGGCGACCGAGGAGGCGCTGTGCGCCAGCATCGGCAGCACGGGCCGGCCGACGGTGAGCCGGAACCCCTCCAGGGCGCCGGGCCCCTCCGCGAGCAGGGCCTCGGCCACCGTCTGGAGGGAGCCGGCGAGCATCACCGCACGGCGTACGTCCGCCGGGGGCGCGTCCGTCGCCGCGGCCAGGCCCTCGACCGCGGCCGCGTCCAGGGCACCCTGCCGGACCTCGCCGGTCAGCAGACCGATCAGGAAGCGCTGCTCGTCCTCGGTGGCCGCGCCCATCAGCTCGCCGACCAGCCGGGCCCGCTCGGCCTGCGAACCGGTGCCGGTCACCGAGGCGAGGTGGGTGAGCCGGGCGTCCACGTCGCGCACGGTGAGCGAGGGCCCGGCGGCCGGCGTCACCTCGCGGCCCAGCACCTTCCAGCCGACGCCGATCCTGCCCTGCGGGAGGCGTCCCGCCAGGTAGGGGATGACGACCGGCACGTCCTCCGCCTCCGCCTCCCGGAACAACTCCGCGAGCAGGACGGTCTTCCGGGACCGCGCCGACGTCTCGGCGACCTCCCGGGACACCTGGGCCAACCGGGCAAGCAGCATGCAGTCATGGTGCACCGGAGAGGGCGGGGGCACACCTGGCGGGCGGGACGGGTCCGGCGGGCGGGTCCGCGCGCCGGGGCCCGGGGCGATCGGCGCCCGCCGGACGGCCCTCCTCGTGCGCCCCTCACTCCGCCAGGGTCGCGTCCAGGTTCGACATGATCAGGTCGCCGACGATCGCCGCCGCCGCGCGGTAGCCGCCGCTGGCCGCGTGGACGACCTGCTCGCCGAAGCCCATCGCGTTGCCGGCCGTCCACACGCCGGGGACGGAGGTGCGGCCCGTCGGGTCGACCACCGGGTACGCGCCGAACGGGGTCTCCTGGAGTTCCGCGCCCAGCCGCTCCATCAGGCCGGTCTGCGGGACGGCCCGCGGGGCGACGAACACGACCGAGCGGTCGTGGGCCGAGCCGTCCGCCAGGCGGACCCCGGTGAGCCGGTCGTCCTCGATCCGCAGGGCGGCGACCTCGCCGGGGACCACCTTGACCCCGGCCGCGGCCAGGCGGCGCAGGTCGTCGTCGGTCAGCTCCTCCTCGGCGACGGTGTGCAGGAAGAGCGTCACGTCGTCCGACCAGCCGGACACCATCAGCGCCTGGTGCACGCTGAGCGGGCTGGTGGCGAGTACGCCGAAGTGTCCGTCGCGCACCTCCCAGCCGTGGCAGAACGGGCAGTGCAGCACGTCCCGGCCGAACCGCTCGGCGACCCCCGGCACGGCCGGCAGCTCGTCCCTGAGCCCGGTGGTGACGATCAGCCGGCGGGCCCGCACGGTGTCGCCACCGGCCAGCCGCACGGCGAAGTCCCCGTCCCGGGCCACGTCGACCGCCCGGTCGCGGAGCAGCTCCACGCCGTAGCCGGCGACCTCCTCCCGGCCCAGCGCCAGGAACTCGGCGGGCGGCATGCCGTCCCGCGTCAGGTAGCCCTGCATGTGGTCCGAGGGCGTGTTGCGGGGCTCCCCGGCGTCGACGACCAGCGTGCGCAGCCGTGACCGGCCCAGGACGAGCGCGGCGGACAGCCCGGCGGCACCGCCGCCCACGACGACCACGTCGTAGGTCCCGGTGGGGTCCTCGCTCCGAGCAGGGGTCTGGGTTTGGGTGACGTTCTGGGTCATGGTGACCACCTCCACCCAGAAGGTCGCCCGATCGCCCCGGTATTGACAAATCTTGTTGCTGAATCTGCAATATTCACATGACTGCAGACGACGTCCTCGCCGGTGTCGGCCCCCGGCTCCGCCAGGTCCGCAAGGAACGCGAGGTGACGCTGGCGGCCCTGTCCGAGACCACCGGCATCTCCGTCAGCACCCTGTCGCGGCTGGAGTCGGGCCTGCGCAAACCGAGCCTCGAACTGCTGCTGCCGATCGCCCAGGCCCACCAGGTGCCACTGGACGAACTCGTCGGCGCCCCGCCGGTCGGCGACCCCCGCGTGCGGTCCGAGCCGATCGTGCGCCACGGCCGCACGCACTGGCCCCTCACCCGCCAGCCGGGCGGGCTCCAGGCGTTCAAGGTGCTGGAGCCCGCACGCAAGGAGGAACCGGACCCGCGCACCCACGAGGGGTACGAGTGGCTCTACGTCCTCTCGGGCCGGCTCCGGCTCGTGCTCGGGGACCACGACGTGGTGCTGTCGGCGGGGGAGGCCGCCGAGTTCGACACCCGGGTGCCGCACTGGTTCGGGTCGACGGGGGAGGGGCCCGCCGAGTTCCTCAGCCTCTTCGGCCCGCAGGGCGAGCGGATGCACGTACGAGCACGGCCCACCGCCCGCGGGTGAGGCTCGCCCGGTGGGCGGCGACGGTGCGCGTCGTACGACCGTGCGGGGCCGCCATCGCGACACGCGGGGCGCCGTCGGCTCCTCGCGTGTGCCGTCCTCGCGCCGGTGCGCATGGCGAGGGTGGGAGAGTGCCCCGGAGGGTCGGGGCCGGGTCGGTGAGGGGGGCGGTGGGCGTTTCGCAGGCGCCGGCCCGGCCCGCCGCCCGTCGGCGGGGGCTTGCCCGGCGCGTGGGCGGGGGTGCGTGACGCACGACCGCGCCCGAGCTGTTCCCCGATCGGCAAGCGACCGCTTAGTATGCGAGTGACCCGGTCGGACGACGCAGTCGGTGGAGGCCCCGCATGCAGGCATGGCAGGTGCACGAGAACGGCGAGCCGGGCGAGGTGATGCGCCTCGAGGACGTGGCGCCGCCCACGCCCGGCGACGGCCAGGTCCTGCTGAGGGTCCGCGCCGCCAACATCAACTTCCCGGACGCCCTGCTCTGCCGGGGCCAGTACCAGATCAGGCCGCCGCTGCCCTTCACGCCGGGCGTGGAGATCTGCGGCGAGACCGAGGACGGGCGCCGCGTCATCGCCAACCCCGCGCTGCCGCACGGCGGCTTCGCCGAGTACGCCCTCGCGGACGCCCGGGCCCTGCTGCCCGCGCCGGACGCGCTGGACGACGCCGAGGCCGCGGCCCTGCACATCGGCTACCAGACCGGCTGGTTCGGCCTGCACCGCCGCGCGCGGCTGGAGGCGGGCGAGACCCTGCTGGTGCACGCCGCCGCCGGAGGGGTCGGCAGTGCGGCCGTACAGCTCGGCAAGGCCGCCGGCGCCACCGTCATCGGTGTCGTGGGCGGCCCCGAGAAGGCGGCCGTCGCCCGGGAACAGGGCTGCGACGTGGTCGTCGACCGGCACGCCGAGGACGTCGTCGCCGCCGTCAAGGAGGCCACCGGCGGCCGGGGCGCGGACGTGGTCTACGACCCGGTGGGCGGCCAGGCCTACACCCAGTCCGCCAAGACCGTCGCCTTCGAGGGCCGGATCGTCGTGGTCGGCTTCGCGAGCGGCACCATCCCCAGCCCCGCGCTCAACCACGCCCTGGTGAAGAACTACGCGATCCTCGGCCTGCACTGGGGCCTCTACAACACCAAGGACCCCAAGCTGGTCCAGCACTGCCACGAACAGCTCACCGCCCTGGCCGCACGGGGCGCGATCAAGCCGCTGGTGAGCGAACGGGTCCCGCTCGGCGGGGCGGCGGACGCCGTGCAGCGCGTCGCCGACGGCAGGACGACCGGCCGGGTGGCCGTCGTACCCCGGACGCCGGAGAAGGGAGCCACCGCATGACCGACGCGACCGAACTGCGCACCCGTACCAAGGAGTTGCTGGCCGCGCATCCGCCGGCCACCACGGAGCGCCTGGACTTCCTGAGGGCCCGCTTCGACGCCGGACTCGCCTGGGTGCACTACCCGCAGGGCCTCGGCGGACTCGGCGTCCCCCGCTCCCTCCAGGCCGTCGTGGACGCCGAGTTGGCGGCGGCGGGCGCTCCCGACAACGACCCCCGGCGGATCGGCATCGGCCTCGGCATGGCCGCCCCGACGATCCTCCAGTACGGCACCGAGGAGCAGAAGCGCCGGCTGCTGCGCCCGCTGTGGACCGGCGAGGAGGTGTGGTGCCAGTTGTTCAGCGAACCGGGCGCCGGTTCCGACCTGGCCGCGCTCGGCACCCGGGCCGTCCGGGAGGGCGAGGACTGGGTCGTCGACGGGCAGAAGGTGTGGACCTCCAGCGCGCACCTCGCCCGCTGGGCCATCCTCATCGCCCGCACCGACCCGGACCTGCCCAAGCACCGGGGCATCACCTACTTCGTCTGCGACATGACCGACCCCGGCGTCGAGGTCCGGCCGCTGCGCCAGATCACCGGCGAGGCCGAGTTCAACGAGGTGTTCCTCACCGGCGTCCGCATCCCCGACGCCCGGCGCCTCGGCGAGATCGGCGACGGCTGGCGGGTCGCGCAGACCACGCTGAACAACGAGCGCGTCGCCATCGGCGGTACCCCGATCCCCCGCGAGGGCGGGATGATCGGCAAGATCGCCGGCACCTGGCGCGAACGCCCGGACCTGCGCACCCACGACCTGCACCAGCGGCTGCTCGGCCTGTGGGTCGAGGCCGAGGTCGCCCGGCTCACCGGTGTACGGCTGCGCCAGCAGCTGGTGGCCGGCCAGCCCGGCCCCGAGGGCGCCGGCATGAAGCTGAACTTCGCCCGGCTCAACCAGGAGATCAGCGGCCTGGAGGTCGAACTCCTCGGCGAGGAGGGCCTGCTGTACGACGACTGGACGATGCGCCGCCCCGAGCTGGTGGACTTCACCGGCCGCGAAGCCGGATACCGCTACCTGCGCTCCAAGGGCAACAGCATCGAGGGCGGGACCAGCGAGGTCCTGCTCAACATCGTCGCCGAACGCGTCCTGGGCCTGCCCGCCGAGCCGCGCACCGACAAGGACGTCGCATGGAAGGACCTCGCCCGATGAGCGCACAGCCGGAACCCGCTCTGCTCTACTCGGAGGAGGAAGAGGCGCTGCGCGCCGCCGTCCGGGACCTGCTCACCGATCACTGCGACCCGGCGGGCGTCATCACCCGCACCGAATCGGCCACCCCGCAGGACCTGTCGCTGTGGAAGGCGCTCGCCGACTCCATGGGCCTCGCCGGCCTGCTGATCCCGGAGGAACTGGGCGGCCAGGGCGCCACCCACCGGGAAACCGCCGTGGTGCTGGAGGAGTTGGGGCGCGCGGTCGCGCCGGTGCCCTACCTGACGAGCGCCGTCGTCGCCACCGAGGCGCTGCTGGCCTGCGCGGCCGACGACCTGCTCACCGAGCTGGCGTCCGCGACCTCCGTCGCCGCTCTCGCCGTCGGACTGCACGTCGCACCGGGCGGCCCCGTCCCTGACGTGCGGCTCGAAGCGGGCACCCTGCACGGTGAACTGACCGGCATCGCCGACGCGGCCGTGGCCGACGTCCTGCTGGTGCCCGCGGACGACGGGGGACTGTACGCGGTCCGGGCCGCCGACGCGACCATCACCCCGCAGACCTCCCTGGACCTCACCCGGCCGCTCGCCCGCGTCACCCTCGACGGTGCCCCCGGGCGCCGGCTCGGCGACTCCGGGCCCGCCGTGCGGCGCGCCCTGCGGGCCGGTGCGGGGCTGCTCGCCTCCGAGCAACTGGGCCTCGCCGACTGGCTGCTCACCGAGACGGTCCGCTACCTGAAGGAACGCAAGCAGTTCAACCGCCAGGTCGGCGGCTTCCAGGCGCTCAAGCACCGGCTCGCCGGGCTGTGGCTGGAGGTGGCCGGGCTGCGCGCCGCGGCCCGCAACGCGGCCGACGCCCTGGCCACCGGTGAGGACACCGACGTGGCCGTCGCCGTGGCCCAGGCGTACGCGGCCCGGGTGGCCGTCCACGCCGCCGAGGAGGCGCTGCAACTGCACGGCGGCATCGGCATGACCTGGGAGCACCCGGTCCACCTGTACCTGAAGCGGGCCAAGGCCGACTCGATCGCCTACGGCGCGGCGGGCGCCCACCGGGCGGCCCTGGCCGACCTGGTCGACCTGCGAGCCCCCTGACGCCGCTCCGTTCCACCGACGCGTGCCCGTCCCCTCCGGGGGGCGGGCACGTTCCGTGCGGCCGGCTCCGTCGAGGTGAACGACCGAGGGCGGTCCGGCCAACTCCCCGCACGGCTCTGCTCTCCGAGGGCACCGGGACCGCATACTCACAGGCGTCCCGTACGGCACATCCAGGGAGGCAGAGCATGGCCCTCACCACCCGACGCAGAGCCCTCACCACCCTCGGCGCCGCCCTCGCGGGCGCGGTCGCCCTGCCCGCAGGCAACGCGCTGGCGAGCGAAGGCGGGCGCGGGCCGCGCCCGTTGTGGCGCGCGCACGCCCACAACGACTACGAGCACCCCCGCCCGCTCCTCGACGCCCTCGACCACCGCTTCGGCAGCGTCGAGGCCGACATCTACCTGGTCGACGGCCAACTCCTCGTCGCCCACGACCCCGAGGACCTCGACCCGGCCCGCACCCTGGAGTCCCTCTACCTCGACCCCCTCGCCGCCCGGATCCGCGCCAACCACGGCCGTGTCTACCGGCAAGACCGCCGCGCCCTGCAACTCCTCGTCGACATCAAGACCGAGGGGGCGTCGACGTACCTCGAACTCGACCGGCAACTGCGCCGCCACCGGCACCTGTTCACCACCTACGCCCACGGGCGGGTCCTGCCCGGCGCGGTCACCGCGGTGGTCTCCGGCGACCGGGCGGCCCGCGCCCCCATGGAGGCCCAGCGCACCCGCCACGCCTTCTACGACGGCCGGCTCACCGACCTCGGCACCACCGCACCCGCCTCCTTCGTCCCGCTGATCAGCGACAACTGGACGCTCAACTTCACCTGGCAGGGCGTGGGCGCCTTCCCGCCGGCCGAACGGAGCAGGCTGCGGGGCATCGTCGGCGCGGCGCACGCCCGCGGGCAGCGGGTCCGGTTCTGGGCCACGCCCGACATCGCGGGCCCCGCGCGGGACGCCGTGTGGACCGAACTGGTCGCCGCCGGTGTCGACCACCTCAACACCGACGACCTCGCGGGCCTGGAGGCGTTCCTCGACGCCCACCGGGGCGCGTAGGACTCCGGCGGGAACACCACTCGTTCGGAGGACAGGTCAGCCGCCCGGACGAACCCTCCGCTACGCCACACTTGCGGCCGAACGCCGCGAAGTGGACGTGGCGGAGGAGGTTGACCATGGCCATTTCCATCTCTGTGGTGCTGTTGCTGTTCGTCCTCGCGGTGATCTTCCTGCGCAACGGCGGGCTGAAGATCTCGCACGCGCTGGTGTGCCTGCTGCTCGGCTTCTACCTGGCGAGCACGAGCATCGCCCCGACCATCAACAGCGGCCTGACCGCGACGGCGGACATCGTGAGCAGCCTCAGACCGTAGACCGGACGCGGAGGCCTAGGCGTCGACGACTCGCGAGCGGATGAGGAAGCGCACCCCCTCGGGTGCCTCCAGGGAGAAGCCGCTGCCCCGGCCCGCGACGACGTCCACGGTCAGCCGCGTGTGGCTCCAGGCCTCGTACTGACTGCGCGACATCCAGAACTCCACCGGCTCCCCGACACCGTCGACCTCCAGTTCGCCGAGCAGGACGTCCGAACCGCCGGTGCGGAATTCGCCCGCGGGGTAGCACATGGGTGCGCTGCCGTCGCAGCAGCCGCCGGACTGGTGGAACATCAGCGGGCCATGTGCCTCGCGGAGGCGCCGCAGCAGTACGGCTGCCTCCGCGGTCAGCTCGACGCGGGGGGTCTCCTCGTATGTGTCGCCCATGGGGCGCATCCCAGCACGGGGAAGGTTGCGAGTGCGTTGCGCCCGTGGTGCCGCGGGCTCGCGCTTCGGTCTTTTGACATACCTATATGGCTATATCTATTATCCGCGGGTGACCGACTCCAGCACCCCTCGCCGGGACATCGACCGCGTGGCCTCCGGGCTCGCGGCGTGCCTTCCCGCGCTGCACCGGGCGCTGGACCGGCAGGTCGCCGCCGCATACCCGCACCCCAAGCCCCCGGAGGGCCAGCTCGCCCTGCTGCGCTTCGTCGCGCAGCGCGAGGGCGCCACGGTGCGCGAGGCCGCCGAGGCCCTGCTGATGAAGCCGAACAACGTCAGCGCCCTGGTCTCCCAGCTCACCGAGCGGGGTGATCTGGAGCGCCGGCAGGACAGCGCGGACAAGCGGGTCGCCCACCTCCACCTCACGGCCATGGCCCGCCGGCGGGTCTCCGAGGTGCGGGAACTCGAGACGGCGTTCATCCGCCAGGCCCTGACCTCCCTCACCGAGGGGCAGCAGGGCGCGCTCGGCTCCGCCCTGGACGCGCTCGACGCGTTGGCGCGCCACCTCCACCCCACCGCCCGCTGACCGGGCGGAACCCGCGCGCTCTCCTGAGCCGCCGGCGCACCGTCGTGCCCGCGGCCGGTCCGCCGTGCTCGCGCGCACCGCCATGTCCAGTCGCACCACCCTCCCGAACCTGGAAGCGAAGGCCCGTTCATGCCCTCCACCCCCGTGGCCGACCCCACCGCGCCCGCGGCCGAGACCGCCCGACCGGCGGCCGGCCGTCGGCGGTCCAACCCGTGGCTGACCCTGCTCGCCGTCGCGTTCGGGCTCTTCATGGTCCAGCTCGACGGCTCCGTCGTCGCGATCGCCAACCCCGCCATCGGCAGCGACCTGCACGCGTCGACCGCCCAACTCCAGTGGGTCACCAACGCCTACCTGCTCGCCCTGGCCGCCACCCTCATCCTGGGCGGCAAGCTCGGCGACCGGTTCGGGCGGCGCACCTACTACCTCGTGGGCGTCGCCGGCTTCACCCTCGCCTCCGTCGCCATCGGCCTCTCCGGCTCGGTCGAGAGCGTGGTCGCCTTCCGCGCGCTCCAGGGCGCCTTCGGCGGACTGCTGATGCCCAACACCCTCGGGCTGCTGCGCTCCGTGTTCCCGCCGAGGAGGTTCGGCATGGCCGTGGGCATCTGGGCCATGGTCTCCGCCGTGGCGACCGCCCTCGGACCCATCGTCGGCGGACTCCTCGTGGAACACGTCGACTGGGAGTCCGTCTTCTACATCAACGCCCCCATAGGCGTCGCCGCCATCGTCTTCGGCGTCCTCGTCCTCCCGGAGAGCCGTGGGGCCGCCGGCCGGGAGCGCTTCGACCTTCCCGGTCTCGTCCTGCTCGCCCTCGGTCTGCTGGCCGTGGTCTTCGGCGTCGTCAAGGGCGAGACCTGGGGCTGGACCTCCGCCGGAACGCTCGGCGCCGTCGCCGCCGGACTGGTCCTGCTGCTCGTGTTCGGACGGCACGAGACCCGCACCGCGCACCCGTTGCTGCCGATGAGCCTGTTCCGCAGCCGGGCCCTGACGATCGGCGCGGTCATCACCGCGCTGAACTTCTTCGTCATGCTCGGAGTGATCTTCTTCGTGATGCTGTACCTCCAGAACGTGCGCGGCTTCACCCCCGTCGAGGCGGGTGTGCGCACACTTCCGCTCAGTCTCGCCTCGCTGGTCGCCTCACCGCTCGGCGCGGCCCTGACCCAGCGCTTCGGACCGCGGCTGACCATGCCTGCGGGCATGCTGCTCCAGGCGGCATCCTGCTTCGGCATGCTCACCTGGCAGACCGACTCCGCCTACGCCACGATGTGGCCGCCGTTCATCGCGCTCGGCCTCGGCGTGGGCATGGTGATGTCGGCCTCCTCGGACGCCATCGTGGGCAACGCCCCCGTCCGGTACGCCGGTGTGGCCGGTGGCCTCCAGGCGACCACCCTTCAGATCGGCGGGGCGCTCGGTACGTCCGTCCTGGTCTCGCTGATCAGCGCCAGGGTCGGCGCCACGCTCACCGGGGAACTGACCGGCGCGGGCGTGCCGGCCGCCGTGGCCCACGGGTTGCGGGAGGCCGAGGATGCCGTGGCGATGGGCGTGGCACCCGTCTCCGGCGACCTGCCGGCCGGCCTGCGGGCCGCCGTGGTGGAGGGCAGCGGGCAGGCGTTCATGAACGGCGTCCACCTGGCCGTGGCCGTCACCGGCGTCCTCTGCCTGTTCGGCGCGGCCCTCGCCGCGGCCGGTGTCCGGCGCGCCCCGGAGGGCGGGGCGGACCACTGACATCAGGTCACGGCGGTGTGCCCACGGCCGGGCGCACCGCCGTCGGCGTCCGTCAGACCTCCCCGGCCACCGTGCGGGGCAGCACCGTGACCCGGCGGAAGTTGCACCCCGAGGGCGGGTCGCCGGCCGGACGGGACTGATGGGCCTTGAGCGCGATGCTCACCAGGCTCAGCAACAGGTCGACGTCGGCGTCGCAGTCCAGGTGCACGGTCACCCAGCGTGAGCCGGCGACCAGCCGGATGGCGCTGGAGCCGCTGAGGTCGTACTGGAAGCGCTGGATGGCCCGGTGGGTGAGGTGGAGGTCCACGTCCCGGTCCGAATGGAAGTGGACGATCTCGGAGCGGACGGAACACAGTGCCCGTCCGGTTCCACAACTGGCCGAACCCGCGGTGAGGTCGGGCCAGGCTTGCAGCCGCTCAAAGGCGTGCTGGGCCGGAGTCATGCCCCCATCGTCGCCCGATCACCGCTTCGCAACCAGAGGTTGAGCGATTCGTAACCGGTACGTGAGGTCGGCGGGGCCCGGGGCGGGGCGCCGCCGACCTCACTCGAAAGGGGTCAGGGCGCGACGCAGCCGATCGTCCCCGCGGGGAAGTTGTTGCCCGTGGACGTGGCCGTGAAGCCGAAGCTCACGCTGGAGTCCGGTGGGATGACGCGGTTGTGGTCCACGTTCCGGACCGTCACCGTGCCGTCGCCGCCTCTGGACACCGAGCCGTTCCACACCCCGCCCAGTGTGGTCCCGCTGCCCGGCCGCCACTGCACCGCCCAGCCGTTGAGGGGCTCGCTGCTGTGGTTCATCACCTCCACGGAGCCTTGGAAGCCCCCGCTCCAGGAGTTCTCCACGGTGTAGACCGCCATGCAGGAACCGGAGTGCGTGGGCGGTGTCGTCGGGGTCGGCGTGGGCGTCGGGTCCGGGCTCGGAGTGCCGCCCGAACCGCGGATGCCGGTGACCTCGCCGTTGCCGCCGTCGAAGACGACGTCCGAGCAGGAGAAGAAGTTCTCCTGGCTGTCCGAACGCACCCACTGCATGAAGATCAGCGCGTCGCCCGAGCGGCCCGAGGGCAGCGCGAGGTCCCAGAAGTAGTGGCCGCCGTCGGTACCCGGCGAGCCCTGCTGCGGCGGATTGGTCACCGTCTCGATCAGCTCCAGGTCGTCCCAGCCCAGCGCGGACGTGGGCGACCAGCCCGGCTTGGTCAGATAGACCCGGAAGTCACCGGGGTGGGCCGCCCAGTTGCTGTACTGCACCTTGATCGTCTTGCCGGACGTCAGATGCGTCCGGGGCCAGTCCGCGCGGGCCGCGTTGTAGGCGGAGAAGTCGTACGGGGAGCGGTCGCCGGCGCTGCACAGGGTGCCGTCCGGCACGTAGCCCGCGCCGCGTCCGCCCGCGTTGGAGTCGAGTACGGCGAACCAGTTGTACAGCGCCGTCCCGCCGCTCTCGTCGAGGGCGGCCCGGCAGGCCGGGTTCGTGGGGTCGAGGGCGCCTGTGCCGGTCTTGGCGTCCAGTTGGCAGAGGTAGGTGCGGGAGCCGGGCATCATCGCCACGCCGTGCGCCTCGGCGCGCCCCTGCCCGAGCAGGAGGGTCACGCCGAGCGCGCTGAGCAGGGTGGCCAGCACCGCCGCGAGGGAGAGGAGTCTGCTGCGTCGAGCCATGGGGTCTCCTGATTCCGCCGGTTGTTAATGATCGGGTCATGACAATCGGTTCATGAGAACCGAGCGAAGTCGGACAGAGAGGGGGCGGGGAGGTGGAGCCCCCGCCCGTCCGGGGGCGGGGCTTCGACCGGACGGGCGGGGGAGCGCTTACGCCGTGGTGCAGGCGGCGTCGTTCAGGCGGAAGCCGTCCGGTTCCGCGAACGTCCCGCCGTGCGTGCCCTGGAAGCCGAACGACAGGCTGCCGCCGGGAGCGATCCGGGCGTTGTGGGCCACACCGGTGGCCGTGACCGCGCCCGAGGACGGGGTGACCGAGGCGTTCCAGGCGTTGGTGATCCGCTGGCCGGAGGGCAGGGTGAAGGCGAGCCGCCAGCCGTCGACGGGCGCCGTTGCGGTGTTGGTGACGGTGACGTCCGCGGTGAAGCCGTTCTGCCAGACGTTCGTGCCGTACGACACCTCGCACGCCGCCTCGCCCGGCTCGCCGGGGTCGGGGTCGGGGCCGGGTCCGGTGCCGGTCTGCACCGTGGAGGAGAAGGAGTTCACGGCCAGGCCCGCGCCGTTCTGCCAGGGCTCGAAGCCCGCCTGGACGCTCGTCAGGTACCAGTCGTTCCCGGCGAGACCGCGCGCGACGGTCGCCCGGACGAAGTCCATGACGTCGAAGCTCCAGCTGCTGATCGCCGACGGGGCCACGAAGGACAGCACGTCGTTGGATCCGTTGCCGCCGCTCCACACCTCCCAGGTCCGGCCACCCACGGTGGCCGTGCCGACCGGGGAGCCGATGGGCTGGATCGGGCCCACCCGGTTGAACCAGATCATGATCTCGGTCTGGTTGACGCCGTCGGTCCGGGGCGTCGGGTCCAGCCATATGTCGTAGGAGGCGTTGTAGACGGCGTCGCCGACGAAGCCGTACGAGATGCTGGACGGCGCGCTGGACACGGTGTTCAGCCGGGCGGGCAGGCTGGTGCCCGGCGAACAGGTGGTGTAGTGGCAGCCGTTGAAGACCGACGGGTACGACTTCGGTGCCCCGTTGGTCGGCACCGAGCCGTCGGCCTGGGCGACCCGGAAGCCGCTGTCGGTCGCGGTGACGCACTGGGTGGCGCTGGAGCCCCAGCGGTTGTTCTGGACGACGTACCGTCCCTGGATCGTCGTCGTTCCGAAGGGTTCGCATATCGTCGTGTCCGCCTGGGCCGGCGGCGCCGCGGCCACCAGGGCCGCGACGGCCGCGAAGGTCGCGAGCGTCGCGATCAGGGCCGACAAGAGGCCGCGTAAGGAGCGGACTTGGGGCGGTGGCGTTCGCATGGGGGGGGGGCCTCTCCGGGAGAGTGCGGGGGGGAAGGGGCCGGAGCGGGAGCGCTCCCAACTCCCCACTGATGGGAGCGCTCCCAACTACCGGTTGACTGGGGACTGTAGGAGCGGTTCATGTTCCTGACAAGACTGTGCGCAACGGAGCCGTCGCACGAATCCCGAAGCCCCAGGTGGGAGCCGGGTCCCTGACGGGAGCGCTCCCGACGACGGCCTCGGTCAGGCGGAGTCCCGGAGTACCAGCTCGGTACGGAGGATGACGTGCCGCCAGGCGACGGGCGACTCCTCCATCTCCTCCAGCAGCAGCCGCACCATGGTGCGGCCGATCTCCTCCAGCGGCTGGCGGACCGTCGTCAGCGGCGGGTCCGTGGGCCGGGCCGGCTGGAAGTCGTCGAAGCCGATCACCGCCACGTCCTGGGGCACCCGCCGCCCCGCGGCGCGCAGCGCGCCGAGTGCCCCGGCGGCCAGGGTGTCCGAGGCGGCGAAGACCGCGTCCAGCTCCGGATGACGGCCGATCAGGTCGGTCATCGCCCGGCGCCCGCTCTCCTCCGTGAAGTCGGCGCCCTCGACGACCAGCGAGGGGTCCGGCGTCACCCCGGCCAGCTCCAGAGCCTCCCGGTATCCGCGCAGCCTGCACTGGGCGACGTACATGTCCAGCGGTCCGCTGATGGCACCGATCGCGCTCCGGCCCCCGTCCAGCAGATACGTGACCGCGCCGCGCGCACCCCCGGCGTTGTCGGCGTCGACGTAGGTGACACTCTCGTCGCCGGAACGCCGCCCGAGCATCACGGTGGGCAGCCCCGCCTTGGCCAGCATGTCCGGCAGCGGATCCGCGGCGTGCACGGACATCAGCAGCACACCGTCGACCCGCCCGCCCCGCGCGTACTCCACGAATCGCCGGCGCTCGGTGTCGGTACGGACCAGGGTGAGCAGCAGCTGCACCGGTGTGTCGGTCAGGGCGTCGCCGACGGCATGCACGATCTCCGTGAAGAACGGCTCCGCGAACAGCCGCCAGTCCGTCTCCGTCATCACCAGCGCGACGGCGTCCGCACGGTGCCCCGCCAGCGAGCGGGCCGCGAGATTCGGGACGTACCCCAGCTCCGCGATGGCCCGCTGCACGGCGCGGCGCGTCGAGTCCCGCACGCCGGCCGCGTTGTTGATGACCCTTGAGACGGTGCCCCGCCCCACGCCGGCGAGGGCGGCCACCTCCTCCAGCGTCGGCGTACCGGGACGCTGTCTGCCCATGTCCGCCCGCCTTCCCCCACGAGATCATCCGATACTACGGCGACCCGCGCCGCTCAGCGGGCGGATCGTGCGGGTGGCGCCGCTGGCCCACTACCTCACGGCGGCCCGGGGTGCGGGGTCGTCCGGCCGGGTGGGGTCCGCCGCGGTCTGCGGTGGAGCCCCAGTGGGGACCGCCGTGGGGTCTGCGGTGGGGTCCGTGGTGAAGTCCGCGGTGGGGTCCGCGCCCCACGCGGCGGCGCACAGGGCGCGGTCGAGTGACTCCGTGTAGACGGCGGCGCCGAGCCAGGCGCGGACGAACCGGCCTGTGTCGGCCGGGAGCAGCCGGCCGAAGGGGTCGCGTGCGCGGTCCGCCGCGGTGGTGTGCAGCTCGGCGAGCAACTCACCCGCGGTGCCCAGGCCGTACCGCCGCAACCGTGCGACCTCGGCGGCCCGGTCGCCGGGGAACGCCAGCACGCGGCGCCCTCCGGAAACGGCCTGCATGACCCGGCGTCGCAGCAGGTGGACCGGGGCGTCGTCGATGGCGGGCGGGGGCTCGTGGGGCGGGGTGTCGTGTGGTGGCGGGGGCTGGGGTGACGGCTCGTGCGACGGCCGTGCCTGTTGGAGCGGCACGGTGGGCAGGTCGGCGCGGCGGAGGCGGTCCAGGCCGAGATCGACGCGTCCGCCGGGATCGTTGGGATGGCTCACGGCCAGCAGCGTGGCGCGGGGGAGCGGGCCAGGGGTGAGCCGGGCGACGACGCGCAGCCGGGCGCCCGGCACGGAGGCGAGGAGGCGCAGGTTCTCGCGGTGGGGCAGCGCCGGATGGTCGTGTGCGGCGGCGAGCCGGAGCCGGAGCCCGCCGCAGTCCGCGACCAGGCACTCACCCGCCGCCTCACGGACGGTGCCGACGAGCGTGACGTCGAGGAAGAGCAGGTCACGGTCTTCCCGCGCCTCCCCTCCGGCCCGGTCGTCCCTCAGGGCGCGGGAGATCTGCTCCGGCACCGGTACCGCCCACAGGCGGTCCAGGGGTCCGGCGTCCCAGTCGACGCCGGACGCGCGCACGGCCCGTACGCCCGCGCCCGCGCCGAGGCGGCCCGCCGGGGAGACGGTCGCCCCGGACACGGCGAGTCCCGCGCGGGAGAGTTCACGGTGCGTCAGTGCCGTGTCGCCGAGGCGCACGGCACGGTCCGCCGCACCCGTGGCCCGCTCGGCGCCGCCCGGCGCCACGTCCGAGACCGTGTAGAGGCGGCCCGCAGCGTCGGCGGTCCAGGTGACGGCGCCCGCGTATCCGGTCGCGGAGAGGACCGGCTCGGCGAAGACCCCGTACAGGCGCAGGGAGCCGTCCGGGCTGTACGGCTGCCGTACGCTGCCGCGCAGCTCGGCGAGTTCGGGACCGGTGGCGTCGGGGAGGCGGTGCGCCAGCACCAGGACGTCACGCAGGGCCGCCGTGAGGTCGGTGAGTCGGTAGTCGGGGTCGCCGCCGCGCGCCGCCCGCAACGCCGTGACCACGGCGACGGCCCGGCCCGCGGCCCTGGGCAGCCCCGCGAGCCGCGCGGTGTGCGCCGCCCGCAGCAACTCCGCCTGAAGCACGGCACCGGCTCCGTCGGTACCGGCCTCCAGCACCGCGGCCGCCGCGTCGTGCAGGGCGGCCGAGGCGGTGCGCTGGGCCGGGGTGGCCGCTTCCGGAGGGGCGGAGGGCTCAGTGGGGGGTGCGGGCTCCTGGAGGTCCGTCGCGGGGGGTGCCGTGGCGGGCGGGGCCGTGGGGTCGGCGACCGGGGCAGCGGAGGCGACGGCGGCCCGGTGCAGGCAGTCGGGCGCGAGCAGGCACCCGCAGCGGATCCCCTCGGCACTGGTCACGACCCCGTCGGGGGCGTGCAGTTCGAGGTCGGTGTCGTCGTCCAGGGCGATCCGCACCATGTCGCCCTCCCGGGCCACCGGCCGTGCCGCCACCTTCGCGACACCCGCGTCGAGCCGCTTGCGCAGCCTGGGCGTCAGTGCCGCGACGAGCTGGGCCGTCACCGAGGGGGCGACCCCCGGAAGGTGCGCGTTCATCCGATTTTCTCCCCTACCCAGCCGGCGAGTTCGAGAGGGCTGAGGGCGGCGACCGGCATGCCCGCCGCGACGAGCTGCCCGGCGACCGCGGTCGAGTACCGGGGCCGGCCGGTGTCGTCGAGGCTCGCACAGCCCAGGACGTGGCACCCGCTCCCGGCCAGGGCGCGGACCTCGGCGAGCAGGCCGCCCACGGGATAGCCCTCCTCGAAGTCGCTGATGACCACCACGAGTGTGCGAGACGGCACGGTGACCAGTTCGCGGGCGTGCCGCAGCCCCGCGGCGATGTGGGTACCGCCGCCCACGCTCACCTCGAGCAGCAGGGACAGCGGGTCGTGGACGTGGTCCGTGAGGTCCATGACCTCTGTGGAGAAGGCCAGGAAATGCGTGGACAGTGTGGGTACTCCGGCCAGTACCGACGCGGTGAGGGCGGCCCAGACCGTGGACGCCTCCATCGACCCCGACACGTCCGTCACGAGGATCAGCCGCCAGTCGGCGGCCCTTCTGGCCCGGGTACGGAAGACGGGGTGTTCCGGAACGACCAGCACCTTGCCGTCCGGTCCACGGCGTGCGGAGGCCAGGTTGGCCCGCAGGGTGCGGGGCAGGTCGAGGCCGCCTCCCGGACGGCGGCTGGGCCGCGGCAGGACGGCGCCGTGCAGCGCGGGGCGCAGCCGCGTGGCCAACTGCCTGGTCAACGCCTCCACCAGACGCCGGACGAGTGGCCGCAGCGCGGCCAGCCGTGCCTCGGGCAGACCACCCGCGTGCCGCAGGACCGTGCGCAGCAGGTCGACGGACGGTCGCACACTGTCCGGGTCGAGCTCGGCCAGGACGTCCGGTCGGCCCGCCGCGGCGGCCGCCGCCAGCACCTCCTCGCGGACACCCGGGCCGAACAGCGCCCTCAGCTCCTCCGACCATTCCCGCACGCTCGGGTAGGAGGCTTCCCGGCCGCCACCGCCGCCGTCCCGCCCGGGGCCGTTCAGCTCACCCCGGCTGCCCTCGCCCCGCCCGCTGCCGTACAACTCGTCGAGCGCGGTGGCCGGTGCGCCGGCCGACGGGGGCAACTGGTCGGTGCGGCGGCCGAGTACGAGCCGCCAGCGGTCGACGGGGGCGAGGTGCTGAAGCGCGGTGTCGTAGGGCTCGTCCGTTGCGGAAGCTGCTGAGGGATCCGTTGGATGAGGGGGCGGGGTCGTGGGTCGGATCGAGGGCGGCGTGGGGGCGGGGTCGTGGGTCGGTGTCGCGGGCGGCGTGGGGGTGGAGGTGTGGGTCGGTGCCGCGGGCGGTGCTGAGCGCTGAGGGGAGGGCGGAGCTGAAGGCTGAGAAGAGGGCCGTACTGAGGGCTCAGGAGAGGGCGGTGCCGGTTCCGCGGGCCGGGTGGGCGAGGGCAGTAGGCCGAGGCCGCCCAGCGTGGCCCGCGCCGTGAGGTCCGCGCGGGTCCACACGGCCAGGGCGGCGGGGTCCACGCGACCCAGGTCGGCCAAGTGGGCCCGCTGCGCCCGGTCGGCCGCACCGCCGATGCCCAGGCGCTCCTCCACGGCCGAGAGAAGCCGGTCGCGGGCGGCCGGGCTCAGCGTGTCGAAGCCGCCGCGCAAGGCCGGCAGCCGGTGCAGGAAGTCCCGGTCGGACAGCCCGGACACCCGGTCGAGCAGCGGCTCCAGTGCCGGTGCCGCGGACTCCAGCAGTGGGCCCGCGGCCGTGAGCAGACCCGTGAGCCGCGCGGTGAGCGCGGAGCGGGACTCGCGGTCGGTCGCCGTGTCGACCCAGGCGGCGACGCGGCGGCCGAGGACGTCGGGGTCCTCGTGCCCCAGCAGGACCCGCACCGCCCCGGCGGCGCCACGCATCAGGGGCGATCCCTCCCGCGCGAGCCGGGCCAGGGCGTCGGTCAGGCGTACACCGCCGAGGACGTCGGCCCGGTGCGCGAGTTCCAGCAGCGCGTGCGCGTCCGCCGGGTCCTCGGCACCGGCGAGACCCTCCACCTGGCGCACCGCGGCCGCGGTGAGAACGTCGGCCACGGCATCGGCCCGCACCGCACGGTCCTTGTCGAGGCCGAGCCCCGCGACGTGCCCCGCGCGCAAACGGTCCAGCAGGCCCAGCCCGGTGAGGAGTTCGGGCAGCGTGGCCGAGGCGGGCAGCACGTCGGCGGCCTCCGCCAGACGGGCGTCCGTCAGCTCGGGCAGGCCGCACTCCGCCGCCTGCCGAAGTCCGTCCAGCGTCTGCGCCGCCATGGGACCGCCCTCGTCGCGCTCCGTCCGCCGGCGCTCGCGCAGGACACCCTCGGCGGCCTGAGCGGGCGTGACGCCGTGCACACCGACCGCGGACAGCACGGCCTCGGTCGCCGGGGTCCAGCGCACCTCCCACCGCGTCGTCAACGCCTCGGCGCCGCCCGCACCGACCACGCCCCTCAGCTCGCCGTACGGCACCCCGCACACCGTCAGGCGCCGCAGCAGCAGGTCGCGGTCACGGTCGAGGCCGGAACGCAGGGGGTCCAGCCGCAGCTCCTTGGCCGTCGCGTTCGGTGCACTCGTCCCACCCCTTGCTCCAGGGGTGGTCCCGTCGGGCCTCGGGCCGGGCAGTCCCAGTCTCGTCAGCTCGGTCTCGACCGCCGGAGCGAGTCCGCTGCGCGGCGCGCCCGGCGCGGGACGGCCGCCGCGGTCGCCGACCAGGACGCGCTCCATCGCGCGGGCGACGGCCCGCCCCCTGCCGTACGGCTCGCCCTGCGCGAGCACCGTCTGGATCGCCTCGACCAGCTCGCCCCGGCCGGCCGCGGGCAGCCCCCGCAACCGGGCCAGGTCCGAGGCCAGCCTCGTGATCTCGCGCGCGTCCGCGGGCCCCGACGGATGCCCGAGGCCGCGCAGCTCCGCACACACCCGTACCGCCGCGCGCGTCAGCGCCTCCTCCAAGGCGTCCGGGTCGCCCGCCGCCCGCACCACCAGATGCTGCCACTCGGGGTCCCGGATGCCCGCCGGGTACCCGGACCGTTCGTCCAGGAGTGCGTAGGTGTACGGGATCAGGGAGGTGGTCCACTCGGACGGCTCGGCGTCGCCGCGAGCACCCGGCACGGCACCGGCCGCATCGGCCACCTCGGCGGCACCGGCCGCCTCGGCCGCATTGTCCGGGGACAGCAGCGCCGGGGCGTGGAAGGCGCCGACGACCACGGCGGCCCGCGCGCCGTCGACGGTGGCGGCGGCCAGACGGGACCGCATCCAGCCCTCCCGCCGCAGATCCAGTTCGGGCACCCCTCCCGAGGACACGGCCTCCTCGCGCAGGGCCCACCCCGTGAGGAGCGCGGCGCGGCGCAGCGCCTCCGGCTCGGATCCCGGAGCGGTGGCCTCGACGAGACGGTCCCACAGGTCCTCACCGGGGCGGCCGGTGAGCCGGGCCCGGAGGGCGGTGGTGAGCCCTGAGCTGGGGGCCTCCGGCGCCGTGGGCGAGGCGGGCGCGCCCGGCCGCCTCCCCGCACGCCACGCGCGGTCGGCCAGCGGCAGGTCGCACGCGACGACCGGGACACCGCGCCGGGCGGCCCAGCGCACGGCGGCCAGTTCGGGGGAGAAGTCGGCGAACGGATAGAAGGCCGGCCCCCCTCCCTCCCGCGGACCGGCGGCGGCGAGGGCCACCGGAGCCCTAGTCTCCTCGTGTCCCAGCCACGGCAGCCACTCCTGCATTTCGGCGGGCAGCTCGACCAGGAGCACGTCCGGCGCGGCCGCGTCCAGCAGCGCGGGCACGGCCGCGGCCAGCGACGGCGCGTGGTGCCGTACGCCGATGAGGTAGGGCGCGGCCGGGTCGGTGAGCGCGGCCACCCCTTCGTCCGGGGACGGCGGGGGAGAGAGCGGGGCGGGCGACGCGGAGCGCGGGACGGGCGGAGAGACGGACACGGGTGTCAGCCCTCCAGAACCGTGCGCAGGTCCCACAGGGTGCGCCAGGTGGCCGAACCCTGCTCCGCGCGGCGCCGGACCGGACCGTCCCAGTAGCCGCGCAGCCGGGCCGCGTCGGCCGGGTCGTCCTTGCGGACCACGCCGAGGAGGTGCCCCGGGAGCAGCCCGAGTACGTCCCGGTCCCCGGGGAAGTAGGCCGCCGCCAACCCGAGCGCGCCCGCGACGGACACGGCCTCGGCGGTGCTCATCACGGTGGACGGCCGCTCGACCTCCCAGCCCTCCGCCGAACGCCCCTCACGCAGGTCACGGAAGGCGACGACAAGCGCCTCCAGGACGGCCTCGTCCACCTGGAAGGGCGCTCCGGCACGCTCGACCGAGGCCCGCGCCTGACTGCGGACCAGTGCCGTCTCGGCGTCGAGGTCCGGAATGGGGCCGACCGTCTCGAAGTTGAACCGGCGTTTGAGGGCCGCCGACATCTCGGAGACTCCCTTGTCCCGCAGGTTGGCGGTGGCGATCAGGTTGAAACCGGGCGCGGCGTGCGCCAGGGCGTCGTCCGTGCCCGAGAGTTCCGGGACGGCGATGCGCCGTTCGGAGAGCAGGGAGACCAGGGCGTCCTGCACCTCCGGCAGGCAGCGGGTCACCTCCTCGACCCGGGCGATGCCGCCCCGGGCCATGGCGGTCAGGACGGGGGAGGGGACGAGGGCCGTGCGGCTGGGGCCCTGGGCCAGCAGCAGGGCGTAGTTCCAGCCGTACTTGAGCTGGTCCTCGGTCGTACCGGCCGTGCCCTGCACGACCAGCCCGCTCGTGCCGCAGACGGCCGCCGACAGCAACTCGGACAGCATGGACTTGGCGGTACCGGGCTCGCCCACCAGCAGCAGGCCGCGCTCCCCGGCGAGCGTGACGACGCACCGCTCCACCAGCGCCCGGTCGCCGACGAACTTGCCCTCCACGACCATCCGGCGGGGTACGCCCACGGGTGCCCGGGCGTCGTCGGGCAGCCGCAGGGCGCGGTCGTCGCTGCCCATGACGAAGGTGACCACGGCCCGGGGCGTGAGCCGCCAGGCGGGAGGGCGCGGGCCGTCGTCGTAGGCGGCGAGGAAGGCCAGCTCGGTGGCGTACCGGTCCTCGGGCGGGACGATCTGGCGGGTGGTGTCGGGGGAGAGGGTGGCGGTCATCGAGGGATCTTCCGGTGGGCTCGGACGGAGGGCGTGGAGCGGTCGCGTGGCGGGCGCGGGCACGCCGCCCCTGCGGGTGCGGGTGCGGGCGGGGATGCGGGTGCGGGTGCCTGGCCGGGCGGGTGCACGGTCGTCATCGGCGGCGGCCCTTCCGCGTGGCGCGGGTGGTGAGTTCCTGGTAGGCGGGCGCGTCCTGTGCCCGCACCCGGTCCCAGGCACGTGCGAACAACTCGGGTACCGGGAAAGGCGGAACGGCGCGCAGCCCTTCGCGGACCGGGTAGAGACCCTCCTTCCACGTCTCCACCGGCAGGGCGGGCGCCTTGAGGTCGCGCCAGCCGCACGGCAGGAAGAGGGAACGGCCGGCCCGGGAACGCTTGGCCTCGACCACCAGCTCCGTGGCGGCGAGTTCGGCCCGGGCCTTCTTCATCCGGGCGGGCCGCCACCCGGTCCACCGGGCGCAGTTGCGGTCCGTCGGGTCGGGCAGCGCGAGCAGTTGCAGGTACAGCGCCGCCGCGTCCTCGCTCAGGCCGTGCTCCGACGCGACCTCCGCCACGAGCGCGGGCACGCTCACCGTGGGGTCCTGCGCGGGCCCGGCGGGCCCCGCGGGGTCCTGACCGGCGGCCAGGGCACGGGCGAGTTCCTCACCCAGGACGGACCGCAAGGCCCGCATGCCGGAACCGCGTGCGGCACCCACCAGCCCTTCCAGCAGCCTGAACACGGCGTCGTCCGGCCCGGTGAGGCCCGCCGGACGCACCAGCACGGTCTCGTTGTCGCCGTGCCAGGGGCGCAGGACGAGAGCCTCGCCGACCCGCACCGTCCCGTCCGCGTCGGCGCCCCCGGTGGTGGGCAGACCGTAGGCCTTCCGCAGCTCGGCGGCGGTGGTGCCGCCCTTCTCCGTCCACCCGACGTCCAGGTCGAGCAGCAGACCCGGGTCGGCGAGGCGGCGGCGCAGCGCGGCCAGGCCCTCCGGCAGGGCAGCGCGCAGGGGATGGCCGTAGGGCAGGGCGTAGGCGAGTGACGTGAGGGTGGCGACCGCGCCGGTCAGAGCGTGGCGTCCGGGCACGGCGGCGGGGTCCTCCGCGACGAGCCGGCCGTCGTGGTCGGGGCGCTGGACCGTGGTACGGCTGAGCCACGCGGTGCGAGCCGGGTTGAGGACCGCCTCCGCGGACCCGGTCGGCAGACCGTCGAGCGCGGGAGCCAGGTCCTCGGGCACACGGACGAGAGAACCGAGGCGCGCGGCCCACGTCCGGCCCGCGGCACCCGTGTCCGGCCCCGTCGTCCACAGCTCGGCCGGGTCGTCGGGCAGCAGAGCGCCGACGAGCGCGGCCCGCTCCGTGGCGGGGAGCGTGTTCAGCATGGCATTGCCCGCGTCCAGCTGACGGGACTTGAGCCCCACCGCGGCCAGGGTCTCGGCGTCGAGCTGCTCCGGCTGTCCGGCGAGGAGGACCGTGGCCTGGAGCGGTCCCACCCCGCCCTGCGCCGACGCGGCGAGTGCGGTGGGCGCCTCCGGCTGCCAGGGCGCGGCCCCCTTGTCCCGGACCAACCGGGTGACGGCGGCGAGTGTGCCGGCGGGAAGGCCCGGGGTGTGCCGCGTCTCGCGCTCCAGCGTGAAGTGGGCGACGGCCCCGAACACGCCCGTCGGATCGTGGTCGAGCGCCAGCCAGTTGACCCGCTCACGCCCGTAGTCGATGTTCTGGCAGCCGAGGACGACCACGGTCCGGCCGTCCCGGCGCAGTACCTGCCCGGCCCGCTCCCGCTGGCTGCGCTTGTCCTGCGGCTCGCTCAGGACGATCTCCCGCAGTCCGTGCCCGGGTGCGGCGAGCGGCCCTTCGCCCAGGGCCTCGAACAGCAGGAGCAGCGCCTGCCTTTCGGCCGCGGGGACGGTGGGCGCCGCGGCCCGGTAGGCCAGCGGCCGCACCACGGTCAGCAGGGACGGCCACACCAGGCCGATGCCCGGTACGGTGTGCTCGTCGCTGTGCCAGCCGTCGCCGAGGGCGTCCAGACGGGTGCGGTCGGGCAACTGCCTGCCGTCGGCGGGACGTCCCGAGAGGACGTGGTTCACGGCGCGGATCTGGCGCAGTGCCGTCCACTGGTGGTCGCCGCCCCAGACCCCCCACATGTGGGCCAGACCGCGGGTGGCCGTGCGCAGGGTGTGGTCGTCGCCGTGCTCGGGGCGGTAGTCCGCGAACATGCCCTCGGTCCGCTTCCGTTCCCGCTTCGGCTGCTCGGCGGGCGGCGTCACGAACCTGTCGACCGTGTCGGCGATCTGGAGCGTCGTGCGGACCAGGGCCGTCACACCGGCCAGGATCCGCCGGTCCGTGAGGCCGGGCAGAGACCGGGAGACGGTCTGCCGCACGACCTCCTCGGCGGACGGCACGGTGGGCTTGACCGCGGTGGCGCCGCCGTCCGGCCCGTCGCCCTCGCCCGCGGCCTTCACCAGCGCCTGCCGGTCGGCGAGTGCGCGCGCCGCCTCGCTCAGTACCTGGGCGGCCTGTTCGTCGGTGCAGGTCCGCAGTACCGCCGACGCGCTCTCGTCCCGGGGGCGCAGGGCGTGCCAGAAGGCGACCGGCGGCACCAGCGGGGTGCCGGCGGCGAACTCACCGCCGCGCTCGTGCGGTGTCACCCGGCCGAGTTCACCGGCCCGCGTACCGTCGTCCTGCGCGAACAGCGTGATCTGGCGTCGGGTCCGGGCGACGACGGGGGCGGCGCCGGGCAGCCGCAGCGCACCGAGCGGGACGAGACGTTCGCCGTGCCGGGCGGCGGTGAGCGTGACGGTGCGGCCGTCGGGTGTCCCCGTGGTCGTGCGCGCCTCGTCGGCCTCGTCCTCGGCACGCACCCAGCGGCCGAGCACGGCGCCGTCGGTGCCGAACGGACTCTGCTCCAGGCCGGGTCGCAGGGGCAGCACCTCGCACCGGCCCTGCAACAGCGTCGCGCCGTCCCGGATGCCGGAGCGCAGGAAGGCGGGCAGGGACGCGCGCCCGTGCGAGCCCGTCGCCGGGTCGTACTCCAGCCACACGTGCTGCCGCCCGTGCCGGCCCTGTCGCCAGTACGAGGTGCCGTCCCCGATCACCGGACGGGTGGTGGGCAGGACGGTGTCGCCGGCGTGCAGGGTGCGACCGCCGGTGGCCCGGCCCCCGTCGGGCAGCGGGATGGACGGGGCGACCGCGTCGTCGTTGCGCCACCAGTGCGAGATCCGCTCACCGGTGAGTGTGACCACCTCGGACGGCCGGTTGGACCAGTAGCCGCGCTGCTTGCCGTCGTGCCACCACACCACCAGCAGCTCGCCGTCGCTGTAGCGGAACTGCGGGCGCTGCCAGCGGTCCAGGTCGGCCGGGAGGCGCACGTCGTGTTCGAGGAGAACCGCGTCCGGGCCCACCACGACCGCCTTGTGCCCGCGGCTGAGGATCAGGCAGGGCCACGCCTCGTTCACGATGAGCGAGTTGTCGCGGTCCTTGCTCCGGCGGGTCTCGGTGTCGAGGATCCGCAGGGCTTCTTCGAGGGCGGGCCAGCCGAGTTCGTCGAGGATGCCGGCCCGCAGGGTGCGGGCGAGCAGCGGGGCCGTCTCGTAGGCGGCGGCTCGGGCGACGGCTGCCGGGTTGACCCGGGGCGCGACCGGCCGGAAGGGGCTCAGCCGGTGCAGCGCCTCGCGGGCGCCGGGCAGTCCCCTCGCGTCGGCCAGCTGCCCGACCGCGCCGTCCAGCCACTCCCGCAGTACGTCGCGGAGTACGGGGTGGTCGGCGAGGTGCTCCAGTACCGAGCCCGACTGCCGGTACTGGCTCGTGGCACCGACGGCCCTCAGCAGGAGGGGCCGCAGCCGGGCGTCCGCCGCCAGGGCCGCCAGATCGCGTCGCTCGGGATCGGTGTCGCGCACCCAGCGGTCCAGCCCGAGGTGGACCTCGGTGCCGGGATCCGGCAGCGCGAGAGGGATGTCCAACGCCACGCACAGGTCCAGCAGGCCGATGTCGGCACCCACCTGCCGACGGCCGGTGAAGAGGTCGACGGTCCGCCCGTCGGCCCTGAGCCGGGCCGCCATCCGGGAGACGAGAGCCAGTGTGGCGGGGGAGCTGTCGCACGTCGTGGCCCCGTGCTTACGGTGGGCGGCCCAACGGCCGAGCCAGTCCGCGGCGTCGACGGCGACCGTCGTGTCCTCCCCGGTGAGCAGCCGGTCGGCGCCGCACTCGGTCAGCAGCGCCAGCCAGAACTCGTCGCTCTTGGCACCGCGATCGAGCCCGGCCGGCATGATCTCCAGCAACCGCTCACGGACGGCCGGCCGCCGCTCGGCCAGGACGGTCAGCGTCGCCCGGTAGGCGGTCCAGAACGAGGCGGGCGCCCGGACCGCGGCGGGCGAGGCGACCAGGTCGGCGACGAGATCGCCCTCCGTCTCCACCTTGGGCAGTCCGGCGGCCTTGATCAGCACACGCGCGTCCTGCGGGAGGGACGCGTACGGCGGCATGCCGGCCGCACAGCGCTCCACCGCCAACTGCCGGAACTGGGCCCACGCCTCGCCGGCGTCCAGCCGGTCGGCGAGATCCCTCACATGCTGCTTCAGCGCCTTGACCGTCAGCGCCCCGGCGAAGGCGAACTCCAGGAAGACAGCCCGCTGCCGGTCCTCGTCGACGGTGAGCGCGTGCACCCGCTCGGCGTCACGGGCCTTGCCGAAGAAAGCCGCGGCGTACGTGGTGTTGTCGTACTGGAGGAAGATCCGCGCGGCCTGCTCGTAGAAGGTGGGCAGGAAGTGCGGCACGGCCCGGCCGAGCCGTTCACCGAGCTCCTCGAAGCCCTCCTTGGCGGTGCCGGGGCGGGACTTGGCCTGGCGTGCGAGCCGCTCGACGTCCTTGACCAGGGCGAGCGCGTGGTGGCCGTTGGCCGGGTCGTGGACCAGCGCCCAGGCGGGGAAGCCCAGGGTCTCCCGCCTGATCTGCCCGACCTCCTCGGTCTCCCCGTCCCGCACGAGTCCGAGGAAGTCCAGGGCGAGGTCCTCCGCCTCACCGAGGGTGCCGGGCACGAGCCGGACGACGCTGCGGTCGCCGAGCGCGGCATGGCTGTACGTGCGCACGGTGAGGGTGTCGGCGTCCTCCCGCCCCGTACTGCCCGGCGGCAGGAGCGCCCCGGCGTCGAGCAGGGCGGCGACGGTGGCGTCGTCGGGGGCGGTGCCCTCACCCGCGGCGTTGCTCCCACCTGCGGCGGTGCCCCCGCGTGCGGTGGTGCGGGCGTCGGCCGCCCCGGTGGCGTTCACGGTGTTCACGCGGCGCGCTCCTCGTCCTCGATGTCGCGGCCCGCGTACAGCGCGGCGGCCATGCGCATGCCCTCCGACCAGGCCACCGGCCCGATCCGGCCCAGCCTCAGCTCGCGTCCCGCGGCGTCGGCCCAGGTCAGCGGGCCCGTCTCGGTCTCCTCGTAGCTGTCGTAGTCGCCGACCCACACCCGGGCCTCCACGCTCCGGCCGTCCTCCCAGGCGGAGCAGACGGCGTATCCGCCGCGCACGCGGTGGCCGAGCTGGGTGACCCGCCCGTGCAGGAAGCGCAGTTCCTTGAACGTGCCGCCCGCGTACTCCTCGACGGACGTGGCGTCGGCGTCCAGCGCCGCGGGGCGGTGCCACACCTCGCGGAAGAGCTGCTGGGCCCGCTGCTCCACGCCGAGTTCGACGGCGAACTCCCGCAGATCCTCCAGGTCTTCGAGGAGCACGGGGTGCGGCAGGTGGACGAGGGAGGGAGAGATGCGCACCGTGTCCCCGTCGAGGTCGACGAGGCCGAGACCGCGCTCGGGGTCGGCGTCCCGCAGGAAGCCCGCGACCTCGCCGTCGGCGCCGGTGACGACGAGATCGCGCAGCGCGGACCGCCAGGCGGGGTCGGCCCACACCCGGGTGAGAACGTCGAGGGGGACGGGCAGTGACCGCACCATCCACCGCTCGACGTCGGTGAGGCACTGGCGTTCGTGCCGATCCAGCCACTCGACGAGCTGCCGCAGCCCGACCACGGCCGGATCGTCCGCGAGCTTCGCCGGGACCGACTTCAGCCATCGCCCCGCCGCGTTGCGGCAGACCACCTTCCCGTCGTCCAGGGCGACCTCGTAGTCCCCGGCCGTCACCCACCCCATGAGTGCCTCCCCGCACCGCAGTGATCAACTGCTGAAAACTGTAGGCGAGACCACTGACAACGCCGTCGGCGCAAGGGACGGCCGGGGCGGAGAGACCCCTGAGCCGCCCTCAGTTGTCCAGGCGGACCGGCATCAGCAGCGAGAACGTGCCCTCGTCGTCGGTCCGCCGGATCGCGAGCGGCGCGGTGGGGGCGCCCAGCTCCAGGACCAGCCGGTCCCGCCCCGCGGCGGCGAGCGCGTCCAGCAGGAACCCGCGGTCGACGGCGACGGCGTCCCGGCCCTCGTCGCCCTCCCCGCACACGGTTGCGGTGCCGTCGTCCGTCACGTCGAGCACACTCGTCTCCCGCGCGGTCCCGCCCTCGTCGCGCACCTCACCGGCGCGGGCCGGCCCGTCCGTCAGGGCCGCCCGGAAAGCGGCCACGTCGACGACGGCGCGGCGTCCGGCCGGCAGTCGCACCAGACGCCGGTAGTCGGGGAAGTCGTACGCGAGGCGCGGCCCGGCGGCCTGGCCGTCCCCGGCCTCCAGCGTCACACGGTCACCCTCCACACCCAGGTGGACGGGCCCGTCGCCGCCCAGCAGGGCGCGCATGGCGTCCACGAGCGGGGCGGGCACGATGACCTGGTCACGCGGCCCGCCGTGCCCGGTGGCAGTCGTGCGCGCGACGGCCATCCGATACCGGTCGGTGGCCACGACGTGCAGCGTGTCGCCCTCCACGTCGAACAGGACCCCGCCGAGCATCGGCAGCTCGGGGTCGGCGCCGACGGCGAATCGGACCGCGTCGAGCGCGGCGGCCAGTCCGTCGGCGGGCACGGACAGCCGGACGGAGTCGGTACGGGGCGAAGCGGTCATGGGACTCTCCCTCTGGTCGAGCAGGACTCGGAGTGCGGAGAACTCGCTGCGGGCATCGGCCAGCCCACGTTCGAGCCGGCGCAGGTGCGCCTGGAGGAGTCCGCGCACGAGGTCCGTGTCCGGGCCGGACCAGCCGGCCAGCACCAGCCGGATGTCCGCCAACGGCATCCCGGCCCGCCGCAGCCGCGCCAGCAGCCGGGCCTCGTCCAGCTGCCCCGGCGCGTACCAGCGGTACCCGCTCACCGGATCCACCCAGGCGGGCACCAGTACACCGGCGCGGTCGTAGAACCGCAGGGTGCTCACGCCCAGTCCGCTGTCGCGGGCCATCTCACCAATGCTGCGCATCTCGCTCTCCACGTCCGGAACCCTGGGCCCTTGACCAGGTCGAGGGTCAATCCCGACCCGGCCGGCCCGGCCCCCCGGCAGGAGGCGCCCGCGCGTCTGCCATTCTTGCGCCGTGCAGAAGCCCAGCGCCGTCACTCCCGACGCTCCCGCACCGATACGCGTGCCACTCCTCACCCAGGAGTGGCTCGACCTCGCCTTCATCCACTGGGCCGTGAATCCCGCCGACGTGGCGGGACTCATGCCGCGCGGCACCGTCCCCGACACGCACGACGGGCTCACGTACGTCGGGCTGGTCGCCTTCCGGATGCACAGGGTGGGCTGGTTCCGGCTGCCCGGGGTTCCGTACCTCGGTTCGTTCCCGGAGACCAACGTCCGCCTCTACAGCGTGGACACCCATGGCCGCCGTGGCGTGGTCTTCCGGTCGATGGACGCCTCGCGGCTGATCCCGGTGGTGATGGGGCGCGTCGCCTTCCGGCTGCCCTACCTGTGGTCCCGGATGAGTGTCCGTACCGTCGGCGACACCGTGACCTACACCAGCTCCCGCCGCTGGCCCGGCCCGCGCGGCGCCCGCAGCCGCATCACGGTACGGCCCGGCGAACGCATCCACGAGCCGACCGCCCTGGAGCACTTCCTCACCGCCCGCTGGGGCATGCACAACATGTTCTTCGGCGGGGCGGCGTACCTGCCCAACCACCATCCCCGCTGGCCTCTGCACCGGGCCCAGCTCGTCACGTGTGACGAGGACCTGGTCGCGGGCGCCGGCATCGAGGCCCCCACCCGTGCCCCGGTGAGCGTCCTCTACTCGCCGGGCGTCCCCGTCCGCCTCGGCCGCCCCGCCCTCGCGGCGAAATCGTGACTCCCACCGATTCCTACGTCGACGCGGGCGGGCCCGGGGAGCGAAGGACCAGCAGGGTGATCTCGCTGGGGGCGAAGACGCGGAACGGCGGGCCCCAGAATCCGGTGCCGCGGCTGGTGTAGAGGAGCGTGCGGGAGCCGTGCTCGCTGAGGCCGGCGAGGGCGGGCTGGTCGAGGCGCACCAGGTGGTGGAAGGGCCAGATCTGGCCGCCATGGGTGTGCCCGGAGAGCTGGAGGTCGATGCCGGCGGCTGCCGCGCGGTCGACGAACTTGGGCTGGTGTGCCAGGAGCAGGACGGGCAGGTCGGGGTCGGCGCCGTCCAGGGCCCCGGCGAGGTGGGCGCGGTGGCCCGCCAGGCCGGAGGACTCGGCGGTGACGTCGTCCACGCCCGCGACCACGAGGGTGTCGCCTCCGCGTTCGAGCAGCACATGGCGGTTGCGCAACGGCTCCCAGCCCAGCTCGTCCATCAGGTCGACCCAGCCCTGGGCCTCGCTGTAGTACTCGTGGTTGCCGGTGACGTAGACGCGGGCATGGGTGGCCCGGACGGTCCCGAGCGGGGCGGCCTGGGCGCGGCGGCGTTCGGCCGTGCCGTCCGCGATGTCGCCGGTGTGGCAGACCAGGTCGGCCTCCAGGGTGTTCACCGTCTCGCACACCCGCGCCGACCAGCGGGCGCGATCGAGGGGACCGTAGTGGGTGTCGGTGATGAGGGCGACGCGAGTGCCGTCCAACCCGGCTCCCAGCCGGGGGAGTCGCACGTCGAGCCGGCGCACGCGCGGCACGCGGCGGGCCTCGGCGTACCCCCAGGCGAGCAGTACGGCGGTCACACCGAGGACGGCCCAGGTGACGATGCGGGCCCGGTCCTGCCCGTCGCCGACGCCGGCCACGGTCAGGGCGAGCCGGAGGAGGACGCCGAGCAGGACGGACCACGTGAACAGAATCCAGCCGGCGCCCAGCAGGGTGTCTCCGACGATCGCCGCCCGGTCCTGCTGACGCCGGCCGTGGCCGCGCGCCATCGCGAGCGGCATCCCGACGAGGCCGAGCACGAACAGCGCGCTGGCGGCCAGCGTGACGGCCAGCGGCCAGTGCTGCCCGGCGTACAGGAGCACCCAGCAGGGCACGGCCCACAGGAGTACGGGGGCGACGAGGGGGAGGTAGCGCATCACGCGGTGCAGCCGGCTCTGCCGCGGAGTCCGCGCTTCGCTCTCGGCGGATCGGGTGTTGCTGGTGTCGGTCACGCTGCCCCTCTCTGACCAAGGCGGCCGTCTCGCGCACTGTATCCGGTCGCCCTCGGGCAGTCCGGACCGGCAGTGAGGGGCACCGCACGCCGGGAACCCGCCCCCGGGCTCCAGAAGAAGCCGAGTTTCCGACCTCGGCTGAAGCGGTGCGGCGCGGGAGGCCGCGGAGGGTGTGCCCCGTGCTAGCGTTGTGCTTTTGCTGTGTCGCTGTTCGGTGCTCTGTCGGGTATCTCTGATCGGCGGCCGCTTCCCTGCCGCGCCTTCCTCGGTACGGTCCTTTCGGAGGAAGGCTTTCTGTGAGCGAATCAGTAGGTGCCGGTGCTTGGCAGCAGGACCGTGTGTCCGAGGCGTCGGGCGCAACTTCGGCGATGCCCGCCGTGACCTCCTTCGCACGGCTGGGACTGCCGCCCGAGGTTCTGCAGGTGCTCGACGAGCATGGTGTCACCGTGCCCTTCCCCGTCCAGGCGGCGGCGCTGCCGAATGCGCTCGCGGGACGGGACGTCCTGGGCCGGGGCCGCACGGGATCCGGCAAGACGCTCGCCTTCGGCCTGGGGATGCTCGCCCGGACGGCCGGGCGGCGCGCGCAGCCCAAGGAGCCGCTGGCGCTCGTTCTGGTGCCCACCAGGGAGCTGGCGCAGCAGGTCGGTGAGGCGCTCACCCCGTACGCCGAGGCACTGCGGCTGCGGCTCGCGACCGTGGTGGGCGGTGTGTCCATCGGACGGCAGGCCGCTGTGCTGCGGGACGGCGCCGAGATCGTCGTCGCCACGCCCGGTCGGCTGCACGACCTCATCGAGCGCAAGGGCTGCCGACTGGGACGGGTGCGCATCACGGTCCTGGACGAAGCCGACCAGATGTGTGGCATGGGGTTCCTGCCGCAGGTCACAGAGATCCTGGACCAGGTGCGTCCCGACGGGCAGCGCATGCTGTTCTCAGCCACCCTCGACCGCGACGTCGACCAGCTGGTGCAGAGCTACCTGCGCGAGCCCGCCGTCCACTCCGTGGACCCCTCGTCGAGCGCGGTCTCCTCGATCGAGCACCACGTCTTCGTCGTGCACGGCCCGGACCGGTACGCCCTGACCACGGAGATCGCTGCCCGGGACGGCCGCGTCCTGCTGTTCCTGGACACCAAGCACGGCGTCGACCAGCTCACCCGGCATCTGCGGGCCAGCGGCGTGGCCGCCGCCGCCCTGCACAGCGGGAAGTCCCAGCCGCAGCGCACCAGGACCCTGGCCCAGTTCAAGAGCGGGCAGATCACCGCGCTGGTGGCGACGAACGTCGCCGCACGCGGCCTGCACGTCGACGACCTCGACCTCGTGGTCAACGTCGACCCGGCCACCGACCCGAAGGACTATCTGCACCGCGCGGGCCGCACGGCTCGGGCCGGCCGCTCCGGCACCGTCGTGACACTCGTCGTCTCGGGACAGCGTCGCGAGACGAGTCAGGTCGTGGCGGCCGCCGGCGTCGCCCCCAAGGTCACCAACGTGCGGTCCGGCGAGGCGGAGCTGAGTCGGATCACCGGCGCCAAAGCCCCCTCCGGAAAGCCTCTCGACGGCGGGTCGGCCGTACCGCGCCCCAAGAACCGCAATGTGCCGTTCGGTGGCCTGGGCAGTACCAAGGACGCGAAGAGCGGTTCCGGTGGCAGGTCGTCGTCCCGCAAGAGCAGCGAGGCCCGCAAGCTCGCGGAGGCCCGCAAGGCGGCCCGGGTGCGGCGCGGCGGCTGAGACCGCTTCCGGGGCTGCCTGGCGGTGTCTTCGTCCACGTTCAGGCCGAGGATGGTCCGCGTCATGAGGCAGCTCGAAACCTTCCTGTGCCGGCTCGGCTTCGCCACGGCATGCCGGGGAGAACAGTCGTCGACCGCTTCTTGGGTGCGGCCGATGCGGCGGCAGTGACGTGGCCGATCGGGGCCCGGGCGAGCGGTTGCGGGGAGCGGTACAGGAACACCTGCCCGAGCAGTCGACCCGCCGCACGAAGACACTCCCCGGTGCGAAATACTCTCCCGGTGAGTGCACGCACATCCCCGACCAGCCGTCCGATCACGATACGGAGGGCCGTCGCGCGGGATGCCAAACGGCTCACGCGGCTTGTGCGCGGCTCAGGCGCCTACGAGGGCAAGTACGCAGCCGCAGTGGCGGGCTACCGGGTCGGTCCTGATTACATCGAGGCCCACCGCGTCTTTGTGGCCGTCGCGGGTGACGAGCATGGAGGCCGGGTGCTCGGGTTCTACTCGCTCGTCCTCGCTCCACCGGAGCTCGACCTGCTTTTCGTCGCCGACGAAGCGCAAGGGCGGGGTATCGGACGGCTGCTCGTGGCGCACATGCAGTCCGAGGCCCGTGCCGCCGGGCTCGACCGTCTCAAGGTCGTGTCGCATCTTCCCGCCGAGGACTTCTACCACCGTGTTGGTGCGGTGCGGACCGGGACCGCGTTCGCGAACCCACCCGCCGTGCCGTGGGACCGTCCCGAATTCGAGTTCCGCGTTCCTTCGGAATGACGCGTTGTGCCGGTCCCGCAGGGCACCGGCTTCGCCTGCACGGTGACCGCATGCAGGAGCCGCTGGACGCCACGCGCTTTGTGTGTGTCGTCGCCTCTGCCCTGGCGGGTGATCGCTTGCGCCAGCGGTCTCGCGCGGCTGCTCCCTTGCCTCCGGCACTCCCAGAGCGGTGAGCTCGTCCATCGCGGACTGCCGGCCGGGGTCTACAGCCGCGACAGCGCGACCGCGTCCCGGGTGGTCGGCCGTGACCCTCGTTTCAGGCTGTGTACGCCCGCACGATGCGTGTGCAGTGCGTTGCCACCCCGACCCGCTGGGGTGGCTGCTGACTCCCGTGCCCGGCGTCGATGGCGGCGGGGCCGCGGCCGGAACCGGGACTGTGCTGCCGGGTTGTGGTTCAGGCGTCGATGATGACGGGGATGATGAGGGGCTTGCGGCGGTAGGTGCGGAACGCCCAGTTCGCCACGGCGCGGGCGACGAGTTGTTCGAGTTGGCGAGCGTCCCCGACGCCTTCCTCGGCCGCGGTGGCCAGGGTCTTCTCGATGACAGGGATGACCGGCTCGAAAGTGGCGTCGTCGTGGACGAAGCCCCGGGCCAGGAAGTCGGGGGCCTCGGCGAGGACGCCGGTGTCCGCGTCGACGATCGCCACCACCGTGACCACGCCTTCGGCGGCGAGGGTGAGGCGGTCCTTGAGGGACACTTCGGTGGCGCCGCCGACTTCCATGCCGTCCACGTAGACGTTGCCCGCGGATACCTTGCCGGTGATGGTCGCGCGCCCGTCCACGAGGTCGACGACGACGCCGTCCTCGGCGATGACGACCCGCTCGGGGTCGACACCGGTACGGATGGCGAGGTCGGCGTTGGCCCGCAGGTGACGCCATTCGCCGTGCACCGGCATGACGTTGCGGGGTTTGACGATGTTGTAGCAGTAGACGAGTTCGCCGGCGCTGGCGTGCCCGGAGACGTGCACCTTGGCGTTGCCCTTGTGGACCACGTGGGCGCCCCATCGGGTGAGGCCGTTGATCACCCGGTAGATGGCGTTCTCGTTGCCGGGGATGAGGGAGCTGGCGAGCAGGACGGTGTCGCCCTTGCCGATGCGGATCGTGTGGTCGCGGGTGGCCATCCGTGACAGCGCGGCCATCGGTTCGCCCTGGGAGCCGGTGCACACCAGAGTGACCTTGTGGTCCGGGAGCTTCTCCAGCTCCTTGGTGCTCACGACCAGACCGGACGGGACCTTCAGATAGCCCAGGTCACGGGCGATGCCCATGTTGCGGACCATCGACCGGCCGACGAAGGCGACCTTGCGGCCGTGCTGGTGGGCGGCGTCCAGAACCTGCTGGATACGGTGCACATGACTGGCGAAGCTGGAGACGATGACCCGGCGCGGCGCGGTGCGCATCACCTGCTCGATCGCCGGGTTCAGCTCACGCTCGGACGTGGTGAAGCCGGGTACTTCGGCGTTGGTGGAGTCGGTGAGGAACAGATCCACGCCCTCCTCGCCGAGGCGTGCGAAGGCCCGCAGATCGGTGATGCGGTCGTCGAGAGGGAACTGGTCCATCTTGAAGTCGCCGGTGTGCAGCACCATCCCGGCGCGGGTGCGGATCGCGACCGCGAGGCTGTCGGGGATGGAGTGGTTGACAGCCACGAACTCGCAGTCGAAGGGCCCGAAACCGCGCCGGTCGCCCTCCCGCACCCGCACCGTGCGCGGCCGGATGCCGTGTTCCTTGAGCTTGGCCTCCAGGAACGCCAGCGTCAGCTTGGAGCCGACGACGGGAATGTCGGACCGCTCGCGCAGCAGGTACGGCACGCCGCCGATGTGATCCTCGTGGCCGTGGGTGAGGACCACGGCCACGATGTCGTCCAGGCGATCCCGGATCGAGGTGAAGTCCGGCAGGATCACGTCCACGCCAGGCTGGGTCTCCTCGGGGAACAGCACGCCGCAGTCGACGACGAGCAGCTTGCCGGCGTGCTCGAAGACGGTCATGTTGCGGCCGATCTCACCTAGGCCGCCCAGGGCGATGACCCGCAGTCCTCCTTCGGGAAGGGGCGGGGCGGCTTTCAGCTCGGGGTGCGGATGGCTCATACCCTGACGGTACCCGGAGAGCGGGACGAGTTGATCGACCGCCTGCGCGGTCTTCTTTTCCCGACGGAGCGGGATACCCGCAGCGGGTGCCTCGACACGATCGGATCACGCCGGCCTCCGGAACAGGCAGGGGTGAAGGCGGTACCACCTTCCGGGAGACTCCCGTGCGTGTCAGACACAGGAGCGCGAAGGCTCCGGCCAATCACGGGCTGTAGTCGTTATTCCGTGTTGCCTGGAGCGCGACGATGCCTCCAGGCAACCGGCTTCAGACTCTAGAAGAAGCCGAGTTTCCGAGGGCTGTAGGAACAGAGAAGGTTCTTCGTCTGCTGGTAGTGATCCAGCATCATCTTGTGGTTCTCCCGGCCGATGCCCGACTGCTTGTACCCGCCGAAGGCGGCGTGCGCCGGGTACGCGTGGTAGCAGTTGGTCCACACGCGTCCCGCCTGGATCGCGCGTCCCGCGCGGTAGGCGGTGTTCATGTCGCGGGTCCACACCCCGGCGCCGAGGCCGTACAGCGTGTCGTTCGCGGTCTTGATCGCGTCGTCGAAGTCGTCGAAGGACGTGACCGAGACGACCGGGCCGAAGATCTCCTCCTGGAAGATCCGCATGCGGTTGTGGCCCTCGAAGATGGTCGGCTGGACGTAGTAGCCGCCCTTCAGCTCGCCGTCGTGCTCGATGCGCTCGCCGCCGGTGAGTACCTTGGCGCCCTCCTGCCGGCCGACGTCCAGGTAGGACAGGATCTTCTCCAACTGGTCGTTGGAGGCCTGCGCGCCGATCATCGTGTCCGTGTCCAGCGGGTGGCCCGGCTTGATCGACCGGGTGCGGGCGACGGCGGCCTCCATGAACTCGGCGTAGTTGCCGCGCTGGATCAGGGCCCGGGACGGGCAGGTGCAGACCTCGCCCTGGTTGAGCGCGAACATCGTGAAGCCCTCGAGCGCCTTGTCGCGGAAGTCGTCGTCCCGCGCCCAGACGTCGTCGAAGAAGACGTTCGGCGACTTGCCGCCCAGCTCCAGCGTGACCGGCTTGATGTTCTCCGAGGCGTACTGCATGATCAGCCGCCCGGTGGTGGTCTCGCCGGTGAACGCCACCTTCGCCACCCGAGCGCTGGACGCGAGCGGTTTGCCCGCCTCCACGCCGAAGCCGTTGACGACGTTGAGGACACCGGGCGGCAGCAGGTCCGCGACCAGGCTCAGCCAGTAGTGGATCGACGCCGGGGTCTGCTCGGCGGGCTTGAGCACCACCGCGTTCCCGGCCGCGAGTGCGGGGGCGAGCTTCCAGGCCGCCATCAGGATCGGGAAGTTCCACGGGATGATCTGGGCGACGACACCGAGCGGCTCGTGGAAGTGGTACGCGACGGTGTCGTCGTCCAGCTCGCTGAGCGAGCCCTCCTGGGCGCGGACCGCTCCGGCGAAGTAGCGGAAGTGGTCGATGGCCAGCGGGATGTCGGCCGCCAGCGTCTCGCGCACCGGCTTGCCGTTCTCCCAGCTCTCGGCGACCGCGAGACGCTCCAGGTTCGCCTCCATGCGGTCGGCGATCTTCAGCAGGATGTCGGAGCGCTCGGTCACCGAGGTGCGGCCCCAGCCCGGGGCGGCCTCGTGTGCCGCGTCGAGCGCCCGCTCCACGTCCTCCGCCGTTCCCCGCGCGATCTCCGTGAACGGCTGACCGTTCACCGGTGACGGGTTCTCGAAGTACTGCCCGCGGGCCGGAGGCACGTACTCGCCGCCGATGAAGTGGTCGTAGCGCGACTGGTAGGAGACGATCGCGCCCTCGGTGCCGGGCGCCGTGTAACGGGTCATCCTGAATGCCTCCTCGTCGAGCGCTGCCCGCCGTTGGACAGCTCTGCGCGTGAGGCTAGGCAGCGGGACGTTGCAGGCACGTTGCGCCGGCGACGGTCACCACGGGCCCGGCGCCGTCAGTTCCGACTCCAGCGCGGCGAGCCGGGACCGGGTCGCCGCCGTGGGCCGGACCGTGGCGAGCGCGCGCCAGACGTCGAGGTCGTCCTCACCCCACGGCGCGTGCGCCCAGTCGGCCAGCAGGTCGGGATCACTGCGGGCGATCAGCGCGGCCCGCAGCCCGTCGGCCAGGCGGCGCCGGAGCCGCACCACCGCCGGGGCCTGGGACCCGGGCAGCAGCGGACCCGCGTACGCCGTCGCCGCCCCGGTGACCGCTCCCGCCCGCAGACGGCGCTCGACGACGGCGGCGTCGGACTCCACGGGCATCGTGAGCCGGTACGGCCGGGACGCCAGCCGGCCGGGCCCCACGACGGCGCGCAGCCGGGCCAGCTCGGCCCGCAGGGTCACCGGCGGCACCGTCTCGTCCTCGTACAGCGCACACAGCAACTCGTCGCCGGTCAGGCCCTCCGGGTGCTGGGCCAGCAGCACGACGATCTCGCTGTGCCGTCGGCTCAGCCGGACCCTGCGGCCGTCCGCGCCCAGCAGGGCCTCGTCACGGCCCAGCGCGGTCAGCTCGGCTGCCTCGCCCGCGGGTGCCTCCGGAGCGAGCAGGGCCAGCTGTGACTCGGCGGCACGCGCCACCGCCTGCACGAAGCCCAGGCTGTGCGGGTGTGCCAGCCCGTCCCCGCCGGTGATGTCCACGGCGCCCAGCACCCGCCCGGTGCGCGGATCGTGCACCGGAGCCGCCGCGCACGTCCACGGCTGCACCCGGCGTATGAAGTGCTCCGCCGTGAAGACCTGGACCGGACGGCCGACCGATATCGCCGTGCCCGGCGCGTTCGTCCCGACCGCGGACTCCGCCCATCGGGCACCCGGCACGAAGTTCATCCGTCCCGCCCGGCGCCGGGTGGCCGGATGCCCCTCCACCCAGAGCAGTCTGCCGTGCGCGTCGCACACCGCGAGCAGATGCTCGCCGTCGGCGGCGAAGGTGCCCAGGAGTTCCCGGACCAGCGGCATCACGCGCGCCAGCGGATGCTCGGCTCGGTAGGCGCCGAGGTCGCCGTCCATCAGCTCCACGCTCGCCGTGCCGTCAGGACCCACCCCCGCCCGCACCGACCGCCGCCAGGACTCCGCCACCACGGCGCGCACGGGCCGCGACACCGTGCCCGCCGCGGTGAACGTCTCGTGCGCGCGGCGCAGTGTCCGGGCGCGTTCGGCGGGGTCGGCCCCCGGTTCCAGAGCCAGCCATGAATCAGTCAACTCGGCCTCCCCGGACAGTGATGGGACGGGAGACATCGTCACTCCGCCGACACGCGCGGACAACCTCTTCGACCAGCCGGATCAGCGCGACGCGGTGTCTGCCGCGGCCGAGGCCAGGTTGACCAGTCTGATGTAGCGGGTCCAGTCCCAGTAGGGCCCCGGGTCGGTGTGGTCGCTGCCGGGCACCTCGTGGTGCGCGATGATGTGCGTGCGGTCCATGGGGATGCCGTACGTGGTGCAGATGGCCGCGGTGAGCCGGGCCGACTGCTCGTACATCGCGTCCGTGAAGTACGCCGGCTGGTCCACCCACCCCTCGTGTTCGATGCCGATGCTGCGGGTGTTGTAGTCCCAGTTGCCCGCGTGCCAGGCGATGTCCACCTCTCGGACGCACTGCGCCACGTGTCCGTCGGCGGACCGGACGACGTAGTGCGCGGACACCTGCCTGTCGGGGTCGCGGAAGATGGAGAGGGTGTCGGCGTACGTTTCCTGCGTGACGTGGATGACGACGTAGTCGACGGGATAGGCCGTGGGCCTGCTGGACCGGCTGTAGTTGGACGCCGTCGCGGGCTGCCACTCGGCGGAGGGGTAGTCGACCGCCCGGGACCGTGCGGCGGCCGGCGTACCGGAGAGCAGGGTGAACGGGACGGCGGCGAGCGCGGCGCCCATCAGAATCCGCCGCCTGGTCGGAACCGGAGCTGTCCTTTCCCTGTCCATGGATGCCCTTTCGTCGGTGGGCCCTGGAGCCCGGTGGGGGGAGTGGGTGCTCAGCTGTTCGGTCATGCCGAGGAGAAGTCCGGCCCTGCCGAGGAGGGCAACGCCGACGGTCCGTCCACCCTGGCTGCGGGGTGCGGCCGCGCAATCACCGTACGGGGGACGGGGATTGCGCAGAAGAACGCCGCGCCGTTCCGTGGACGGCCACCGCCTTGTGGACAACTCGGTCACTCGATCGAGTGAAAGAAGGGCGTGAGTGGGCCCCTCGCCGAGCCCTCTGAACGGCTCAGGCGCGCTCCGCCACCACCGCCGGGTCGTCCAGGACCGCCCGGACCACGGAGTGCGCCGCGCCGAGCAGCGGCCCCTGCGGGCCCAGGTCCGACACCGAGACCGGGCAGGCCGGCCCGGCCGTGCGCCGGGCCAGTTCGTCGCGCAACGACGGCAGCAGCCAGGGCGCGAGCCCGGCCAGCGCTCCGCCCAGCACCACGCTCTCGGGATCCAGCAGGTTGACCGCCCCGGTCAGCGCGATGCCGAGCGCCGTGCCCGCCTCGCGCAGGGCGCGCCGCACGTCCTCGTCGCCCGCCGCGGCCCGTCCGGCGAGCAGCCCGACGCGGTCCTCGCCCGGCTCCACGCCGGCGGCGCGCAGCACCGCCTTCTCACCCGCGTACTGCTCCAGGCACCCGCGCCCGCCGCAGGGGCACTCCGGGCCGTCGGGCCGGACCGGCACATGACCCAGCTCGCCCGCGAATCCGCGCGTGCCCCGCAGCAGCCGTCCGTCGAAGACCACGCCCGCGCCGATGCCGATCTCGGCCGAGACGTGCAGGAAGTCCCGGGGTGTCCCGTCGCCGAGCCAGAGTTCGGCGAGTGCCCCGAAGTTGGCCTCGTTGTCCACGGTCAGCGGCAGGTCCGCAGGCAGCAGCGCGCCGAGGTCGGCGTCGTGCCAGTCCAGGTTCGGGGCGCGTACGACGGTGCGGCCGTCGCGCGCCACGAGACCCGGCACGGCCACCGCCAGCCCCGCCGGCCACAGCCCTTCGGACTCGGCCTCCGCGACGACCTGCCGCACCAGAGCGGTTAGCCGTTCGATCACCGGCTCGATGGAGCTGTCCCGGTTGCTGCCGTACCGCACGGCACGGGACCGCACCCGGCCGCGCAGATCGACCGCGCAGACCGCGAGGTGGTCGACGCCGACCTCCGCGCCGATGCCCGCCGGGCCGCGCGCGCTGACGGCGAGCGCCGACCCGGGCCGCCCCACCCGGCCCGGCCGCTCGGGACCCAGCTCCTCCAGCAGGCCCGAGCGGATGAGTTCGTCGACGAGGGTCGAGACCGCCGCGCGTGTGAGCCCGATCCGTGAGGCGACGGCGGCCCGGGACAGCGGTCCCTCCGCGCTGACGGTGTGCATCACCCGGGCGAGGTTCCGGCGGCGCATCCCCTGCTGGGTGTCCGGAAGCGTGCGCCCGTGCCGGGCCGGTTCGGCTTCGTGCGGCGGTGCGGTCATGCCTCCGTCAATCCTCGGTCGGTCGTCGCCCGGGTCACCGCGTCCTCAGCGGGAATCCGTGGACCGCTCCAGCAGCGGTGCCGCGTCGGAGAGTACCCCGGTGATCCTCGCCAGCGTCGCCTCGTCCCGCTCCACGGCGTCGAGTACCGGTCCGGCCGCCGTGTTCCAGCGGCGGGCGACCGCGCCCGCGTCCTCGCCGGTCAGCAGGCCGGCGGCCTGTGCCGCGGCGCCGAGCGCGACCAGCTCCTTCGCCTCGGGGATCTGGACGGGACGCCCCGACAGCCGCCGTACCGTCTCCTGCCAGGCGCCCCCTCGCGCCCCGCCGCCGATCAGGAGCAGCGGCGCCGACGGGTCGGCGTCGGCGTCGAGCACCAGGTCGAGGGCGTTGAGCAGCGAGTGGACGGCGCCGTCGTACGCGGACTGGAGCAGCTGACCGGCGGTCGTGTCGTGCCGCAGTCCGTGCAGGAGCCCGGAGGAGTGCGGGAGATTCGGGGTGCGTTCGCCGTCCAGGAAGGGCAGGAGCGTCGCCTCGGTGCCGGGTTCGACGGCCTCCCGGTCCAGGCCCAGCAGGGTCGCCACGCGGTCCACGGCGAGCGTGCAGTTCAGCGTGCAGGCGAGCGGCAGCCAGTCACCGCGCGCGTCGGCGAATCCCGCCACCGTGCCGGTCGGGTCGGCGGGGCGCAGCCGCGAGACGGCGTACACGGTGCCGGACGTGCCGAGGCTCATCACCGGTACACCGGGACGGAGCCCGAGCCCCAGAGCGGCGGCCGCGTTGTCACCGGTGCCCGCGGCGACCAGGGTGCCCTTGGTGAACGGAAGGCCGTGGCCGTCGCGCACGGTGCCGGCCACCTCGCCGGGCCGGACCACCCGGGGCAGCAGTGCCGGGTCGAGTCCCACGCGCGTGAGGACGTCCTCGTCGTACGCCTCCGTGCCGGACGCCCACCAGCCGGTGCCGGACGCGTCGCCCCGGTCGGTGGTGCCCTCGCCGGTGAGCCGCTCCGTCAGGTAGTCGTGCGGGAGGCGTACGGCCTTCGCCGCGCGGACCGCGTCCGGTTCGTGTTCGGCCAGCCAGGCCCACTTGGTGACCGTGAAGGACGCGCTGGGCACGCTGCCCGTGCGCTCCGCCCAGGACTTGGGCCCGCCCAGCTCCTCGATCAGACGCCGGGCCTGCGGGGCGGAACGCACGTCGTTCCACAGCAACGCCGGGCGCACCGGCTCGCCCTGGGCGTCCAGGGTGACGAGCCCGTGCTGCTGCCCGCCGATCGACACCGCGGCCGCCTCGCGGGCGGCGTCGCCGCACTGGCGCAGCGCCTCGCCCAGCGCGTCCCACCACTGGCGCGGATCGCTCTCCCGGCCGGCTCCGGAGGACACGGTGTGGGGGGCCTGGCCGCTCGCGACGACCCGGCCGGTGGCCGCGTCGACGACCAGCGCCTTCGTGGACTGAGTGGATGTGTCCACACCGACGACGAGCGGACCCTCGGCTGCTGACATCGGTCTACTCCCTCTCCCCGGACTTCACTGCTTCGGGCACTGGCACACCTTGTCCCTTCCCAGGACCGTGTGTGCATACTAATTTGTAAAGCGCCATGACGAAATAGTCGGCAGCGAGTGATCGGCAGCGAGTGAGGAGCCGCGGAATGAACTACCAGCCCACTCCCGAGGACAGGTTCACGTTCGGTTTGTGGACGGTCGGCTGGCAGGGCCGTGATCCGTTCGGCGACGCCACCCGGCAGGCCCTGGACCCTGCGGAATCAGTCCGTCGCCTGGCCGAGCTGGGCGCCCACGGCGTCACGTTCCACGACGACGACCTGATCCCGTTCGGGTCGAGCGACTCGGAGCGGGAGGCGCACGTCAAGCGCTTCCGGCAGGCCCTGGACGCCACCGGCATGAAGGTGCCGATGGCGACGACGAACCTGTTCACGCACCCGGTGTTCAAGGACGGCGCCTTCACGGCGAACGACCGGGACGTGCGCCGGTACGCACTGCGCAAGACGATCCGGAACATCGACCTCGCGGTCGAGCTGGGTGCGAGCGTGTACGTCGCCTGGGGTGGCCGGGAGGGCGCGGAGTCCGGTGCGGCCAAGGACGTACGGGACGCTCTGGAGCGGATGAAGGAGGCCTTCGACCTGCTGGGCGAGTACGTCACCGAGCAGGGCTACGACTTGAGGTTCGCGATCGAACCGAAGCCGAACGAGCCGCGCGGTGACATCCTGCTGCCGACGGTGGGCCACGCGCTGGCGTTCATCGAGCGCCTCGAGCGGCCGGAGCTGTACGGCGTGAACCCGGAGGTCGGCCACGAGCAGATGGCGGGGCTGAACTTCCCGCACGGGATCGCGCAGGCGCTGTGGGCGGGCAAGCTGTTCCACATCGACCTCAACGGCCAGTCCGGCATCAAGTACGACCAGGACCTGCGGTTCGGCGCGGGCGACCTGCGGGCGGCGTTCTGGCTCGTCGACCTGCTGGAGCGGGCCGGGTACGCGGGCCCGCGGCACTTCGACTTCAAGCCGCCCCGCACCGAGGACCTCGACGGCGTGTGGGCGTCCGCGGCCGGCTGCATGCGCAACTACCTGATCCTCAAGGACCGCGCGGCCTCCTTCCGCGCCGACCCCCAGGTGCGGGAGGCCCTGGCCGCGGCGCGCCTGGACGAACTGGCCCGCCCGACCGCCGAGGACGGCCTGGCGGCACTGCTGGCCGACCCGACCGCGTACGACACCTTCGACGTGGACGCGGCCGCCGCGCGCGGTATGGCGTTCGAGCACCTCGACCAGCTCGCCATGGATCACCTCCTCGGCGCTCGCTGAGGCACACGGAGGGGTCCGTCGCGGACCGGTCGGCTCCGGCCTCCCTCCGTGTGCCGGAAGGAGGCCGGAGCCCTCGCGCGGGAAGTGCGCCGCCGCGCGGGGGCGGGACGTCAGGGCTGGTCCGCGGTCCCCAGGGCGACCGAGGCAAGTGCCGTGGCCGGGTCCTGGACCGGCCCGCCCACGGGCACCCAACGGCCACGCTCCTTGCGGTACGGCCACCAACGGCCGTTGTGGTCCAGGCGGAGCTGCCGCGGTTCCCCGACGACGGTCCACCGGTTGGCCCGCGCCCGCATCGACGGGCGTTCGTCGTCCTCCCAGGCCGACTCCAGCGCGGCACGCGCGCGTGCGAGCGCCTCGCCCTCCGGTGCCCACTCCTCCTCCAGGACGGACAGGGCGGTCACGCCGCCGAGCCGCCACGCGCCCACGGCGACGGCCAGCGCCTCCGGTGTGCGTCCCGAACCCTCGCCGAGTCGTCGCAGTACCTCGGGGCCGGGCTCGCCCGCGGCCAGCCGTACCGCGTCCTGCGATGCCGTCGCCTCTCTGTCCGAGGCCTGCTGCTCGTGCCCGCCGCGCAGGGCCTCGGTGAGCAGGCGGTGCGCGTCCGCTGCCGCCCTGGAGGCCAGGTGGGCCACGGCGGACGGATCGACGCCGGACGGGGGTGCCGTCTCGGTGTCCAGGGAGGGCGGCACGCCCGGGCCGTCCCCGAGTTCGGGTGGCGCGGGCAGCGGAGGCAGCACGTCCCCGGCCGCGTACGCCTCGCCGGCGTCCACGCCCTCCCGGCGGGAAGCGGACTCCCGCGCGGGTGCGCTTCCCTGCGCCTGGAGTGCCTCGAGCAGGGCGCCCTCCGCGCGGCCTCGCATCAGCAGCAGGATGAAGGGGTCTTGGTCCAGCAGCCTGGCCACCTGGTAGCAGAGGGCGGCGGTGTGCCCGCAGTGGTCCCAGGCGCCGCAGTCGCACTCCGGCTCCAAGTCGCCCATGCCGGGCAGCAGATCGATGCCTGCGGTCGCCGCGTCCTCCACCAGGTGCGGGGGCATGTCCCGGTCCAGCAGCGCCGCGACGTGCCCGGAACGCTCAATCGCCATGTCGACAAAACGATCCCACTGTGCGTCGGACAACTGCTCCAGCAGGACGTCGGCCCGATGTGCCGTGCGATCGCGGTCCTGGACGACGGCCGTGATGCGTCCCGGCCGCACCGACACGGCGCCGACCGCTCCCGCGCGGGCGAGACGGCGGCCCGACTTCACCTGGGCCGTGTCCATCGCCGCGTCCTCCAGCGCCTTCAGCCAGGCCAGGCCCCACCAGGTCTGGGCGAAGCCCCGTCCGTGCGCCGGTGGCAGCGCGGTGAACGTCCGCTCCGTGTCGTCGTACCGGGTCATCGGGCACCCCCTCGCAGTTCGACCAGGTCGGCCAGTTGCGCGTCCGTCAGCTCCGTGAACGCCGCCTCGCCGGTGCCCAGTACCGCCTCGGCGAGTTCCCTCTTGCGGTGCAGCAGGGCGGCGATGCGGTCCTCGATCGTCCCCTCGGCGACCAGCCGGTGCACCTGCACGGGGCGGGTCTGGCCGATGCGGTAGGCGCGATCGGTGGCCTGCGCTTCCACCGCCGGATTCCACCAGCGGTCGTAGTGCACGACGTGCTCCGCGCGTGTGAGGTTCAGCCCGGTGCCCGCCGCCTTCAGCGACAACAGGAAGACCGGCACCTCCCCCTCCTGGAACCGGCGGACCATCGACTCGCGTGCCGTGACGGACGTGCCGCCGTGCAGGAACAGCGACGCCACGCCGCGAGCGGCCAGGTGGCGTTCGAGGAGACGGGCCATCTGCACGTACTGCGTGAAGACCAGCACGCTCGCCTCTTCGGCGAGGATCGTGTCGAGCAGCTCGTCGAGCAGCTCCAGCTTCCCCGAACGGCCCCCGATCCTCGGCCGGTCCTCCTTGAGGAACTGCGCCGGGTGGTTGCAGATCTGCTTGAGGCTCGTCAGCAGTTTCACGATCATGCCGCGTCGCGCCATGCTGTCGGCTCCGGCGATCTCCGCGAGCGCCTCGCGCACCACCGCCTCGTACAGGCCCGTCTGTTCCGCCGTCAGCGACACGGGACGGTCGGTCTCGGTCTTCGGCGGCAGCTCGGGTGCGATCCCCGGATCCGACTTGCGGCGTCGCAGCAGGAAGGGCCGTACGAGCCGGGCGAGTCGCTCCGCCGCGGCAGGGTCCTCGCCGCTCTCGACGGCCTGGGCGTACTGACGGCGGAAGGTGCCGAGCCGGCCCAGCAGTCCCGGGGTGGCCCAGTCGAGGATCGCCCACAACTCCGAGAGGTTGTTCTCCACCGGAGTGCCGGTGAGCGCCACACGCGCGCGTGCGCCGAGGGAGCGCAGTTGGCGCGCGGTCTCCGAGTACGGGTTCTTCACGTGCTGGGCCTCGTCCGCCACGACCATGCCCCACGGCACGGCGGAGAGACGTTCGGTGTCCAGGCGCATGGTCCCGTAGGTGGTCAGCACGAACTCGCCGTCCGCGAGGCCGTTCAGGTCACGTCGGGTGCCGTGGAAGCGGCGAACCGGCGTGCCGGGCGCGAACCGCTCGATCTCCCGCTGCCAGTTGCCCATCAGGGAGGTCGGGCAGACCACCAGGGTGGGCCCGGCGGCGGCCGGGTCGGTCTGCCGGTGCAGGTGCAGGGCGATCAGTGTGATGGTCTTGCCGAGGCCCATGTCGTCGGCGAGGCAGCAGCCGAGGCCCAGTGACGTCATGCGGACCAGCCAGTTGAGCCCCCGCCGCTGGTAGTCGCGCAGGGTGGCGTCGAGCGCGGCGGGCTGCGGGACCGCCTCCTGAGCCTCGGGGTCGGCGAGCCGCTCCCGCAGCGTCGCCAGCCAGCCCGTGGGGCGCACCTCGACGCGGTGTCCGTCGACGTCCGTCGAGCCGGTGAGAACGGCCGCGAGCGCGTCCACCGGTGCGACCTTGTGGTCCTGCCGGGCGCGGGCGCGGTGGACCTCCCCGGGGTCGACCAGCACCCATTGGTCGCGCAGGCGCACAAGGGGCCGGCCTGCCTCGGCGAGCAGGTCCAGCTCCTCGCGCGTGAGGCTCTTGTCGCCCAGGGCGAACGTCCAGTTGAAGGCGAGCAGCGCGTCGGCGGACAGTAGCGAAGGGCCGCCCTCTGCGGCGGCCGCGAGCGTCGCCCGCGCGTCGTCCGGCGGTCCGACCTCCGCGCGTGCGGTCAGATCGCGGGCCAGCTCCCTCGGCCAGTGCACGTCGACCCCCGCGCCCGCGAGCGCCCGGGACCCCGTGCCGAGCAGCTCGGTCACGTCCGCGCCCGCGAGCTCGACGGCGTCCGGCACGGCGGCCGACAGCAGCGGTGTGAGCGCCGGCCAGGCCCGTGCCGCGCGGCGCAGGGCGAGCAGGGCGTCCATACGCGCGCGCGTGCCGAACGCCTCGCTCACGGCCCCGGCCCACACCTCGGCGGCGTCGGCGACGAGCGCGGGGTCGCTGACGCTGTGCACCTGGAGCACCGCCCGGAAGGCGGGCTTCTCCTCGGCGGGAGCGTCGGCCGACAGGCCCCGCACCTCGACCCGCAAGGACAGCCGCACCCCCGCGTCGTGTCCGGCGGCGACGTCGGCGGCCCACTCGCGCAGCTCGGGCATCCGCCGCGGTTCCCGTGAGGCGTAGGCGGGCCCGGCCGTCACCAGGGCGGCGGCGGGAGAGCGGGGCAGTGTGTCCGCCACGGCGTCCAGGAAGGCGCGTACCAGGCGTTCCGGGTCGTGAAGCCGCGGCGGATCGGTGTCGTCCACCGGGACCGCGTGTGCCTCTGGCGGCATGGCGGCTGCGAGATGGCGGACCCGCTCGGTCTCCTCCGCGCCCAGCGGGCCGGCCCGCCAGGCATCGTGGTCGGCCGTGGACAGGCCGGGCAGCAGCAGCCCGCGCGCGACCAGGTGCAGCGCCTCGACGGCGGCGGCGCCCCAGAAGGCCGACGACCGGTGGGCGTGCGCGGAGGTACGGGCGCGCGTGAGGACCGGCAGGGCCGCCCGCAGTGGCAGCACCACCGCGGGAACGCTCACCCGTCCCACACCGTCGTCGTCGGGCAGGACGACGGTCAGGTCCTCGGCGGTCGGGTTGGCCCGGCCGCCCGGGGTGCCTCCGGGTGCGGCGCCGTCGGGCCGCCAGAAGGCCACGGCGCCGGTGCGGCCGGGTTCACCGGGCAGGAAGACAGCGCAGCAGCCGACGAGTGCGGAGATCTCGGAAGGGGTTTCCGGGAGAGCGGTCTGCACGGTGATGATGTATTCCTCAAATTTGACTAGCCAGTATGCGGCGGCCGACTGTACACCACTCCTGAGGTCTCGGGGTGTGGATGATCTGTGGCATGGGTCACTATTCAAGTGGAGAGGTGTTCCCTCTACCGGATGGACGGATGGATGCGCCGACGAGCGGTTACGCCGACGGTTCTTTCAGGGTTGTCGGGGTCCGGACTCAGGGACGTCTCAGGGTCGCGGTCCGGAACCGCCGGGAGCGCGGGCCCGTTTTCAGGACAGAGAGCGGCAGTGGCCGCGAAGGAGGCGACACCATGTCGAAGAACGCCAAGGTCGCAGCAGGGGGTGTGGCGGTCGGGCTCATCCTGCTGATCTGGCTGCCCTGGTGGGCCGCCCTGCTGATAGTTCTGGGAGTCCCGGCCGCCGCTTACCTCACCCTGGACCCCTCCCAGCGGCGCCGGCTGCGCCGGACCACGCGCAGGGAGATAGGGCGTTGACGCGCCGGCGCCGCCGCGTGCCCGGCTAGCGCAAGGGGCAGGAGTCGATCACGTCGCCGTCCGCGGGCTCGCCGACCGTGTGGTCCGCGGGCGGCGGCGTGCCCCGCTCCACCCACGCGGTCAGGGCGTCGAAGGCCGAGCGGTAGCAGGGCAGGATCGGCCGCAGCCGGTCGGGATACGTGTCGTACAGCCCGTCGACATGGGTTCCGCCCCGGACGGTGTAGTAGCGGTGCAGCGCGCCTCGCCCGCGCGCGTCGATCATGCGCGCGTACACGTCGGAGTCGGCGGCCTTGGGCAGCAGTGCGTCCAGATCGCCGTGCAGCGTGATCAACGGCTTTCCGATGCGTCCGGTCAGTGCCACCCGGGCCACCGCGCGATGGACGGAGGCAGGACGTGCGGCGTAGTCATAGGCGGCGTCGGAGGCGCACGGCGCGAGGATCTCCGCCAAGGAGGACCCTGCCGTGCTGCCCGGGCAGCGTGGGTCGTACGACGGATCGAACTCGGCCCGGTAGATCTTCTGCGTCACGCCCCAGTAGGCGTTCTCGTGGTACGGCCACAGAAACTCGGAGCCACGGGCGAACCCGGCCGCGTACAGGTCCTCGTCCCGGGCCGAGCCGAGCGTCCGGGCGACCGCGGTCGGCAGCGAAGTGAGCAGGCTGGGCCCGTCCGCCGTCCACAGGGCTCCCTCCCAGTCCACGCCACCGTCGTAGAGCCCGGGGTGGTTCTCCAACTGCCAGCGGGTGAGATAGCCGCCGTTGGAGATGCCGGTGATGTACGTACGGCGTGGCGCGTGGCCGTAGCGCTGGGCCGCCACCCGCCGGACGGCCCGGGTCAGCTGGGTGGTGCGCGCGTTCCACTCCGCGACCGCGTCTCCGGGACGGACACCGTCCCGGTAGAAGTCGGTTCCGCTGTTCCCCTTGTCGGTGGCGGCGTACGCGTACCCCTGCGCGAGGACCCGGTCGGAGATCGCCTTGTCCGTGGCGTACTGCTTGCGGTTGCCGGGCGCTCCCGTCACGACCAGGCCGCCGTTCCAGTGGTCCGGCAGCCGGATCACGAACTGCGCGTCGTGCCGCCAGCCGTGCGTCGTGTTGAAGCGGGAGGAGTCCGGGAAGTACCCGTCGATCTGGACGCCGGGAACGCCGGACGGCGTCCTGGTGCCGACGGCCGTCAGTCCGGCCTGGTCGGCCAGGTCGGTGTACTGGGTGCCCGCCAGCCCGGTGGTGGTCAGATCGGCCAGGCAGGCGCCGCGTTGCAGGGCCGCGCCCGGCACCCGCACGCCCTCCAGCCGGGCACAGTGTCCCTCCGTCTCCGCCGCGGCGGTGGCGGCGGGAGCCGGCCCGGTGAGCGTGACGGCCGTCAGGACGGCGGCGAGGAACGGGACACCACGGGACAGACGCATCAGGGCCTCCGGACGCGACAAGGGGAGTGAGGTCGAGGGCTGCCCCATGGTGCGGGCCCGCCACGACCCCTTCCATGGGCTGGAGCCACATGGAGAGGAGGCCGGTCATGGAGGTTGAAGACAGTCGGGACCTCTGCGCCCCTGGTCAGCTCGGACGTACGGCCATCTTGTCGAGGGCCTCCAGGAGGCCGGGCAGCGACGGCCCCCGGCCCACCGGCAGGACCTCGCCAGGTTCCTCGTCGAGCAGGATGAAGGCGATGTCGTCGGTCCGGGCGACGAGCGACCAGCCGGGGCCGTCGGCCCGCAGCGTCCGCGCGTCGCCCGGCGCGAACGACGACCGCACCCGGCCGAGCGGCGGGGGAGTGTCCACATAGGTGCGGGCCTCCGCGAGTACCCGCCGGACCCCGCCGTGCCCGGAGGACGCCGCGTCGTCCTCGCCGCCCGCGAAGCCGGTCGAGCCCGGCGCTTCTCCGCGCGTGCCCGCCCCGGTGCTCGGGTCGGCCTCCAGGTCGCCGGAATGCGCGTCGGACGAGGCGCCGGTACCACCCGCCGCCGGGAACTCCGCGTCGTCGATCTGCTCCCGCCACTGCGCCCACTGGAGGGCGATCTCGTCGGCTCCCAGACGCCGCTGGGCGGGCCCCCACACCGTGGTGTCCGGCGGACACAGCGCGGGCTGGTCGGCGGACTCGGGCCCGGGGTCGTGCGGCGCGGGTACACCCGGTGCCGCCACGGCGACCGCCAGGGGCCAGCCGGGCAGCGCCGCGACGACCGTGCGCTCGTCCGGCGACAGGTCGTACTCCATGCCGCAGTCCCAGGAGGCCACGGCCACGGCCACCAGCGACACGTCGTCGACGACGACGGTCCACCGGGCCCCGTCACCGTCCTGGCCGAGCACCAGTCCGTAGCCGTCGGCCAGTGGTGGGAGACCGAGCGCGGCGCACGCCTCCGGATAGTCGTCGCCCAGCACACTCGGAAACTTCGCCGGCGTCAGCAGCACCGCCGTGAGCACATAGAGCGCGTCGTCCGCGGCGGCGACGGCGTCCTCATCCGTCCCGGCCATCCCAGCCTCCCCATCGGTTCGTCCAATGGCGCGCACCCTAGTGCGCCCGGGAATGCCTTGTCACGACACCCAGACGCACGCGAGCTGCAGTTTTCCGGCTGGACGGGGGCGAATCGACCACGCGCCGGGGGGATCCGACGGTCAGGTCGCGGGCAGCCCCAGGAGCGCGCGGGCGACGTCCCGCGGCGACTGGTCGCGCTCCCGCGCGAGCGCGACCACGGCTCGGCACGCCAGCTCGTTCACCCCGAACGACAGGGCCTCCGGCGACACCCACCCCGCCGCCTCGTCGATCCGGTCCTGATCGTCGTCCGCACACGCGGAGACGTACGCGGCCGCGGCCTCGAACAGATTGTGCGACCTCGGTTCCCCTCCCGTCTTGCCCTCCGTGCGCCGGGCGGCGCGAGATCTGTCCCAAGCCTCGAGGATCCTGCTGAACAAGCGGACCACCTCCCCTGCCGGTCACCATCGCCGATCGTGCATCTCCTGCTACTCAACGTAGAGTTGAAGCCTCGGCGGCAGAAGGGTATGGCCAAGGTGAAGCGCTTCAACGGCTGGCGGAGATCCGGCGGATGGACCCCCACGAGGACGCCGCAGAGATCTACCGGCTCTCCTCGGCCTACGAGTTCCCCTGGGACTTCGGCCGCGCCCTGGAGCTGGCCCTGTTCCGCACCTACGCCGTGCCGAGCATCGGCCGGCTGCTGGCCGAGACGGCGGAGTTCACCGACCGGACGCAGAAGCGGTACGACGACACGGCACTGCTGCTCGACGCCGTCGTCGAGCACGGTTTCGGCAGCGAGCAGGGCCGCACCGCCATCCGGCGCATCAACCGGATGCACCGCAGCTACGACATCGCCAACGACGACATGCGGTATGTCCTGTGCACGTTCGTCGTGACCCCGAAACGCTGGATCGACGCCTACGCATGGCGCAGGATGTCGCGGCACGAGACCGTGGCCTCCGCCGTCCACTACCGCATGCTGGGACGGCACATGGGGATCCAGGACATCCCCGGGTCCTACGAGGAGTTCGAAGACTGCCTCGACGCCTACGAGGCAGCCCACTTCGTCTGGGACGAGAGCGCCCGCAGGGTCTCCGACGCCACCCTCGACCTCATGGCCTCCTGGTACCCGCGCCCCCTCGCGCCCCTCCTGCGCGCCGGGACACGCTCCCTGCTCGACGAGCCCCTGCTGCGCGCCCTCCGGTACACCCCGCCGAGCCCCACCACGCGTGCGATCATGCGCCGCGCGGTGCGGCTGCGCGGGCGCGCCGTCCGGCTGATGCCCCCGAGGAGCGCCCCGCACCACGCCCGCCAGAACCGGGAGATCAAGGGCTACCCGAAGGGGTACCGGCTGACCGACCTGGGCACCCACCCGGTCCCCGGCGTGCGGGGCTGCCCGGTCCGCCACATCGACACGTCGTCAGCCGAGTGAGCCGATCGTCTCGCACGGCGAGCCGAGGCCGGTTCGGGAGGCTCCGGAAGCCGCGGGCGTCCGCGGCGTCCGTCAGCTCTCGCGCACGGCCAGGGCCAGGAAGCGGTCGTCCTCGTCGACGTACGACGTCATGCGCCACCCCGAACCGGCCAACAGAGGTTGCAGGTTGGCCTGCGCGCGCAGGTCGTCCGGTGTGATCCGCCGCCCCTGCCGTGCCGCGAGCGCCGCCCGGCCGATCGGATGGAACAGGGCCAGCACACCGCCGGGACGCACGACGCGCGCCAGTTCCCGCAGGTTCCCGCCGGGCTCGGGGAGGTGCGCGATGAGGCCCGCCGCGAACACGGCGTCGAGCGACCGCGCGCGCAACGGCAGCGCGGCCACATCGGCGAGCAGCAACCGCCCGTCCCGGTCCCTCCCGGCCCGTACGGCGGTCTGGAGCATGGCCGGTGTCAGATCGGCCCCGAGGACCAGCCCCGACGGCCCCACGGCCGCCCGCAGCGGCGGCAGGGCACGTCCGGTGCCGCAGCCCGCGTCGAGCACCCGGTCGCCCTCCCGCAAGCCCAGTTCGGCCACCGCGGCCGAGTAGGCGGGCCCGTCGTCGGGGAAGCGGCTGTCCCAGCCGGCTGCGCGGGCGCCGAAGAACTCCTGGACGTGCGTGTGGTCGTCGCTCATGGTCCGCATGATTCCCCAAACGGGCGGGTGATGCCGAGGCGCACACGTTCGAGCGTGACGCGATCGTTCCAGCGCTTCTCTGTGTCAGATAGCAACACCTTTCGAAATGCGCCCCCGTTGTGCGCCCTGCCCGGTACTAGCGTCCCGGGGTCATGGGACACCTGGACCACGCCGCCCTCGGCTGGCTGACCCCGGTGCTGTCGTACGCGATGGCCTGCACCGGCGCGGCCCTCGGACTGCGCTGCACCGTGCGCGCCCTCGCCGCCACCGGGCGCTCGCGCCGCAACTGGCTGCTGACCGCGGCCTCGGCCATCGGCACGGGCATCTGGACGATGCACTTCGTCGCCATGCTCGGCTTCCGGGTCAGCGGCACCGACATCCGCTACGACGTGCCGCTCACCCTCGCCAGCCTGCTCGTCGCGATGCTCGTCGTATGCGCCGGAGTCTTCGCGGTCGGTTACGGCCGCGACCGCGCGCGGGCACTCCTGCTCGGCGGACTCACCACGGGGATCGGCGTCGCGAGCATGCACTATCTGGGCATGGCGGCCGTGCGCCTGCACGGCGCCGTGAGCTACGACCCGGTACGCGTCGCACTCTCCGTCCTCATCGCCGTCGCCGCGGCCACCGCGGCACTCTGGGCCGCGCTCAACATCAGGTCGCCCCTCGCGGTCACCGTCGCCTCACTGATCATGGGAGCGGCGGTGAGCAGCATGCACTACACCGGCATGTTCGCGGTGAGCGTGCGGGTCACCCCCTCGGGCGAGACGCTCCCCGGGGCCACGGCGATGCAGTTCATCTTCCCCCTCGCCGTCGGCCTCGGGTCCTACCTCTTTCTGACCTCGGCCTTCGTCGCGCTGTCACCGACGGCGGGGGAACGCGACGCGTCCGCCGCGGCCCGCCGCCCCGTCGGCAGCACCGCCCGGTGACGGCGGACCCGCGCCCGCGGCCCGGCGACCACGCCCCGACCCCCGTCCCGAGCGAGGAGGCCATGCGTACACCTCGTACGAACCCCGCGAACGGCGCCGACACGCCGTCCCGGCGACCCGCGCGCGGACGTCGCGCGCACGCCGGACCACCTGCCGACGAGGGCCAGGCGGAGCCCACGGTCGAGGCGCCCGAATCGGCCACCACGCGCGCGTGGCGCGGGCGCGTCCAGCCCCGCACCGTGCGCGCCAGGATCGTCTGCCTGCTGATGGTGCCCGTCGTCTCCCTGCTGGCCCTGTGGGCGTACGCCACCGTCACCACGGCCCAGGACATCTCCCGGCTGCGGCAGGTGCAGCGCGTGGACGCCGACGTCCGGGCCCCCGTCGGCGCGGCCGTGGCCGCCCTGCAGGCCGAGCGCCTCGCGGCCGTGCGCCACGCCACCGACCCGTCGGCGGTGCCGGACGGCGACTACCGGGAACTGTCGGAGCGCACCGACCGCGCCGTGGCGAAGCTGCGGCTCGGCGACCGCCACACGGTCGCCGACGGCGAGGAACTGCCCGCCGGAGTGGCACGGCGGCTCGACGCGTTCGTGACCGGCGCCGAACGGCTGGGACCGCTGCGCACCGCCGTCCTGGACCGCCGCACCGACTGGGAGAACACCTACCGCCGGTACACGACGGCCATCTCGGCCGCCTTCCGGGTGGGCGGCGCGCTGAGCGGAATCCAGGACGCGGATCTGGGCTCCGACGCGCGCGTGCTGGTCGAGTTCGCCCGCGCGGGCGAGGCGCTTGCCCAGGAGAACGCCCTGCTCGCCGCCGCGCGCCTCGCCGGCCGCCTCGACGGCGAGCGGCTGCGGCTGTTCACCGGCGCCGTCGACACGCGACGGAGCCTCACCGAGTCCGCCGCCACCGACCTGCGCGGCTCCGAACGCGCGGCCTGGCAGGAACTCGCCCGAGACGCCGCCCATACGACCGTGGGGAAGGCCGAGGACGCCTTGCTGGACCCCTCGGCACAGGGCCGCCCGGTCGAGGCGGCGGCACCCCTCGCCGCCTGGGACGGGGCCCACGCGCGCGTACGGGACGGCATGCGGACGATCGAGCGGGACGCCGCGCGTGGAGTCGCCGACCGGGCCGACCCGTTCACCCGCGGTGCGCTCACCCCGGCCGGGGCCGCGGTCCTCCTCGGACTTCTCGCCGTCGTCGCCTCGCTGGTCATCTCCGTCCGCATCGGCCGTGGCCTGGTGGTCGAGCTGGTGAGCCTGCGCAACAGCGCCCTGGAGATCGCCCGGCACAAGCTCCCGGAAGCCATGCGCCGACTGCGTGCGGGGGAGGAGATCGACATCCGGTCCGAGGCGCCACCCGAACCTGCTGCCGTAGACGAGGCCGGCCAGGTCGCCGAAGCCCTGGGCACCGTGCACCGGGCGGCGCTGCGGGCCGCGGTGGAACGCGCCGAACTCGCCAGTGGCATCTCCGGTGTCTTCGTCAATCTCGCCCGCCGCAGCCAGGTCCTCGTCCACCGCCAACTGAGCCTCCTGGACAGCATGGAACGCCGCTCCGACGACCCGAACGAGCTGAGCGACCTCTTCCGCCTCGACCACCTCACCACCCGCATGCGGCGCCACGCCGAGAGCCTGATCATCCTCTCCGGCGCGGCGCCCGGACGTGCCTGGCGCATGCCGGTCTCACTCACCGACGTGGTCCGTGCGGCCGTCTCCGAGGTGGAGGACTACGCGCGCGTGGAGGTACGACAGCTCCCCGAGGCATCCGTCGTCGGCGCGGCCGTCGCCGACCTCACGCACCTCTTGGCCGAGATCATCGAGAACGCCGCGCAGTTCTCCCCACCCCACACGCGCGTGCGTGTCACCGGAGAGCCCGTCGGCAACGGCTACGCGATCGAGGTCGAGGACCGCGGCCTCGGCATGGGCAAGGACAGTCTCGCCGAGGCCAACCACCGCATCACGCGCTCCGAGGCACTCGACCTGTTCGACAGCGACCGGCTCGGCCTGTTCGTCGTGAGCCGTCTCGCCGCCCGGCAGGACATCAAGGTCCACCTCAAGACCTCTCCCTACGGCGGTACCACCGCCGTCGTCCTGTTGCCCACCGCGCTCCTGCACAGCGGAACCGCGGAACGCTCCCCAGGGGCGGCACACGAGGAGGCCCCACCAGCGGAGCGCCTGTACGCGCGCGTGCCGCACGCCGCCGCACACCGGGAGACCGTGCCCGCACCGTCCGGCCGACCGGCACTGGCGTCCGCCGCACCAGTGACTGTGGAGACGACGGCGCCGAACCGGCCCCCAGGAGCCCCCGCCTTGCGACTGCACCGATCCCCCGACGTCCCGGACGACTCCGCCGACTCCACTGGCGGCGACGGAGACGGCGTTGGAGCCGGAGACGGCACACCGGACCCGGCCGAGGAGTCCGACAACCTGCCCCGGCGGGTACGCCAGGCCAGCCTCGCACCCCAACTGCGGGACGGGCGCCCTGCGGAACCCGCGAGGCCGCCCCAGGCGCGCGGCGAGGAAGAGCGCACGCCCGAAGCGGTGCGGGACCGCATGACCGCCTACCGCGACGGCTGGACGCGCGGCGGTGGACGCCGGCCCGGCCACGCGGAGCAGCCGGCCCCGCAGGCCGGCCACAGCAGCGAAGGAGACCTCGCATGATCCACGACCCCGGCACGGGGACCGCCCGGCGGACCCGCGAACTCGACTGGCTGCTGGACGACCTCGTCGGCTGCGTACACGAAGTCCGGCACGCCGTCGTGCTGTCGAACGACGGGCTCGCCGTGGGCGCGTCGGCCGGCCTCGGACGGGAGGACGCCGAACACCTGGCCGCGGTCGCCTCCGGTTTCCACAGCCTGGCCAAGGGCGCGGGCCGGCACTTCGGCGCCGGGGGCGTGCGCCAGACGATGGTCGAGATGGACGACGGCTTCCTGTTCGTCGCCGCCGCGGGCGACGGCTCCTGCCTGGCCGTCCTCACCGCCGTGAGCGCCGACATCGGCCTCGTGGCCTACGAGATGGCCCGCCTGGTCAGACGCGTGGGCGAGCACCTCCACACCGCGCCGCGCGCCGCCGCACGGCCACCCTTCGGCGGATGACCCGGAAGGGCCGCACGGATGACCGACCAGAGCACGGACGGCGGCCGGGAACGGCCGGGCAGCCAGTGGTACGACAACGAGGCCGGGCCCCTGGTCCGCCCCTACGCGATGACCGGCGGGCGCACCCGGCCCAGGCCCACCGGCGTGCGGTTCGACCTCATCGCCCTCGTGACGCGGGTCCCGGGCGCGCCGGGCAGCGACGTCACCGTGCTCGGACCGGAACACCGGACCTTGATCGAGCTGTGCCGCACCGAGACCCAGTCGGTCGCCGAACTCGCGGCGGACGCCGATCTCCCGGTGGGCGTCGTCAGGGTGCTCCTCGGGGACCTGGTGGAACTGGGCTGCGTGACCGTCAGCCGTCCGGTTCCGCCGGCCCAGTTGCCCGACGAACGGATTCTGCGCGAAGTGATCGACGGACTGCGCGCACTGTAGAGAAGGCCGAAGACCATGACCGGCACGCACGCGTACGACCACCCGGACCGAGAGAAGTGATCAATGGTCTACGAACACGCCGAACACGCCGACCATGCCGGACACACCGGACACCCCGATGCCACGGACGGCGAGTCGGCCGCGCTGGCGCTGAAGATCCTCGTCGCCGGAGGGTTCGGCGTGGGCAAGACCACCCTGGTGGGCGCGGTCAGCGAGATCAGGCCGCTGCGTACGGAGGAACTCCTCAGCGAGGCCGGTCGGTTGGTGGACGACACCGGTGGCATCGACCGCAAGGTCACCACCACCGTCGCGATGGACTTCGGGCGGATCACCATCCGGTCCGGCCTCTCCCTCTACCTCTTCGGCACACCGGGGCAGGACCGCTTCTGGTTCCTCTGGGACGAGTTGTCGCAGGGCGCGCTCGGGGCCGTCGTCCTCGCCGACACCCGGCGGCTGGCGGACTGCTTCCCGGCGGTCGACTACTTCGAGCACCGGCACATCCCGTTCGTGGTGGCGGTCAACTGCTTCACCGGAGCACGCCGGCACGAGGCCCAGGACGTACTGCGCGCCCTGGACCTGGACTCCGGAACACCCGTGGTGCTGTGCGACGCGCGGGACCGCGACTCGGGCAAGGAGGTGCTCATCCGGCTCGTCGAGTACGCCGGGCGGATGCACACCGCCCGGCTGCTCGACTCCGTGCGCTGACGTGACTCAGTCCGCGACGGACTTCTGGGCGAGGACCTTGTCCACGGCGACACGGACGAGGAGTTCGCCCGGGACGCCGTTGCGCGCCCCGAACTCCTCGGCGCGTTCCTCACCCATGTACCGCGCTCCGATGCGGCCGGCCCAGTGCCGGAGTTCGTCGAGGTCCTCCGAGAGCCGGGCACGTCCCTGCAGCACCACGAAGTGGAACGGCGGCCGGTCGTCGTCCACGCACAGGGCGATCCTGCCGTCGCGGGCCAGATTGCGCCCCTTCACCGTGTCCTTGCCGGTGTTGAACACGATGTCGTCCCCGTCCAGCAGGAACCAGATCGGCGCCACGTGCGGACTGCCGTCCGCCCGGACGGTCGAGAGCTTTCCGGTGCGGGTGCCGTCCGAGACGAACGCCCGCCATTCCTCATCGGTCATCTTCTGTGCCATGCACCCCATCCTCCTTGCCCGGAGCACGGGCGTGGGGAAGGCTGGCGGACAGATCCCCCGGCCAGGGGGAGGCAAGGCATACGGGGACGACACGGGGAGTTCGGATCAATGGTGCAGAACCAGGGACTCGGCTGGCTGCTGGACGACCTGACCGCGCGCGTCGAGCACGTCCGGCACGCGCTGGTCCTGTCCAACGACGGCCTGGTGACCGGAGCCAGTACGGGACTGCGACGCGAGGACGCCGAACACCTCGCGGCCGTCTCGTCCGGGCTGCACAGCCTGGCCAAGGGCTCGGGGCGGCACTTCGGTGCCGGCCAGGTACGGCAGACGATGGTCGAGTTCGACGACGCCGTGCTGTTCGTGACGGCGGCCGGCTCGGGCAGCTGCCTGTGCGTGCTCAGCGGGGCCGAGGTCGACATCGGGCAGATCGCGTACGAGATGACGCTGCTCGTGAACCGGGTCGGCGAGCATCTCGACGTCGACGCACGGCAGCCGGGACGAATATCGCCCACAGAGCTCTGACCTGCACATTCAATGCCGTCGTGGCGTGGGCGGCGGAGTTTTCCACAGGCCTGACGCGGATGCCGTCTCAGCGGCTACGGTTTTTCGTGTCAGGCGGGCACGCACGGTGCCGGCCGAACACTCCACGGGGGAGACGAACATGTCCGGCAGCACCGTCACGCGCGAATTCCCAGCGGCCACCGAGCAGACCGGCAGTACCGGGGACGCCCCTCTCGCGCCGGGGCGCGCGGCACGAGTACTGGGCCTCAAACGCAGTGAGTTCGACCTCGCCGTCCACCTCGGCCGCATCCGCACCGTGCCCGACGACGCAGGGGGTGGCGGGCGCGTCACCCGCGACGAGATCCAGCGGATCCGGGCGGCGGACGGTTTCCCCGAGACACTGAGGGCGGGGGTCCGGACCGTGGGGACCACGGAGGGCGCGGCCCTCATGGACGTGACCAAGGTCCGGTTCACCCGCCTCGCACGGTTGGGGCTGGTGGTCCCCGTCAAGTTCTACGTCAACCGGTACCGAGCCGTCGTCTGGCTGTACCTCGCCGACGAACTGCGGCAGTTCGCCGCCGACGAGCGCAATGCCTCAGTGCTGAAGGGCCGCACGCCCGAGGGACTGCGGGGCCGGCTGGGGGAGGGGCTGGACCTGCGCCCCCGCAACTGGAGGGGGCGGCACCTGGGATTCCTGCTCCGCCAGGCCGACGACCCCTGGGCCCGCGCGGCGGCCGTGGCGTCGTTGCTCGACGCGGTCGAGGTCGCCGAGGCCGTCAGGGATCCCTACGAGCGTTCTTACCTGCGCCGGCTCCACCCCCTGCGGCCGGCGCACGGCTCGCCCGGTTCCCCCGCCGCACAGCTCGCCGAGGAGATCATGACGGCGGCGGACCCGGACGAGATCGACTGGTTGCGCGCGGACCTGGCGGACGCGGTGGCAGCCGCCCGCGAGCAGCGCCCCGCGCCCGGACCGTCCCTTCGCGCCGCTCCTGTCCCGCCGGGACCGGAGTCCACGCCGGACGACACCGAGGAGCCCAGGAGGCTGCGCGGTCTCCTGGGCAGGCTGTGGCGCAGAGACGCCTGACCCTGTGGCCCGCCCGATGACCTAAAGGGCCCGGAAGAGCCCCTCCTGGACGACGGACACCAGCATGCGTCCCTCGGTGTCGTAGATCCGCCCGCGCGCCAGGCCCCGTCCGCCGGTCGCGATCGGCGACTCCTGGTCGTACAGGAACCACTCGTCCGCGCGGAACGGCCGGTGGAACCACATGGCGTGGTCCAGCGACGCCATGTCGAAGCCCCTGGGACCCCACAGCGGTTCCACCGGGATGCGTACGGCGTCCAGCAGGGTCATGTCGCTGGCGTAGGTCAGTGCGCAGGTGTGCACGAGCGGGTCGTCGCCGAGCGGCCCGACCGCTCGCATCCACACCGCACTGCGCGGCTCGGCGCCCTTGACCTCCTCGGCGCTCCAGCGCAGCCGGTCGACGTAGCGGATGTCGAAGGGCTGACGGCGGGCCATCCGCTCCAACTGCTCGGGCAGCTCGCCCAGGTGCTCCCGCACCTCGTCGGCCACCGTCGGCAGAGACTCCGGGTGCGGGACCTCGCGGGCCGGCGGCAGCTGGTGCTCGAAGCTCCCCTGTTCAGGCTTGTGAAAGGAGGCGGTGAGCGTGAAGATCGTGCGGCCCTGCTGTACGGCGGTGACCCGCCGGGTCGTGAAGGACCGTCCGTCCCTGTCCCGTTCGACCTGGTACACGATCGGCACGCCCGGACGGCCGGGACGCAGGAAGTACGCGTGCAGCGAGTGCACCGGGCGGTCGCCGTCGGTGGTGCGGCCGGCGGCGACCAGCGCCTGGCCGGCGACCTGTCCGCCGAAGACCCGCTGCAGCGACTCCTCGGGGCTGCGGCCACGGAAGATGTTGACCTCGATCTGCTCCAGGTCGAGCAGGGCGACGAGGCTCTCGGCCGGGTTCGTCATGGGTGGGTTTCTCCTGTGCTCACAGCTGGCCGACATCGGTGACGCGGACGACAGCCCGGCCCTCCGCGTCGGAGGCCGTGAGGTCGACCTGAGCGCTGATGCCCCAGTCGTGGTCGTCATTCGGGTCGTCGAAGATCTGCCGCACGCGCCACAGACCGTTCTGCGGCTCCTCCTCGATCACCAGCAGCTTCGGGCCGCGGGCGTCGGGACCGGTGCCGAGGTCGTCGTACTCGTCCCAGTACTTGTCCATCGCCTCGCCCCACGCGTCCGCGTCCCAGCCCGCCTCCGCGTCCATCTCGCCCAGCTCTTCGACATGGTCGAGGGCGGCGAGTTCGACCCGGCGGAACATGGCGTTGCGGACCAGGACCCGGAAGGCCCGCGCGTTGGCGGTGACCGGCCGTACCTGGTCGGCCTTCTCCTGTGCCTCCTCGGCGGTCATCTCCTCCGGGTTGGCGAGTTGTTCCCACTCGTCCAGCAGGCTGGAGTCGACCTGGCGCACCATCTCGCCGAGCCACTCGATCAGGTCCTGAAGGTCCTCGGACTTCAGGTCGTCCGGAACGGTGTGGTCGAGGGCCTTGTAGGCGCTCGCCAGGTAGCGCAGCACGATGCCCTCGGTGCGGGCCAGTTCGTAGTGGGAGACCAGCTCCGTGAACGTCAGCGCCCGCTCGTACATGTCACGGATGACCGACTTGGGCGACAGCGGATGGTCACCGACCCAGGGGTGGCTCCTGCGGTACGTGTCGTAGGCGTGGAAGAGCAGCTCCTCCAGCGGCTTCGGGTACGTGATGTCCTGGAGGCGCTCCATGCGCTCCTCGTACTCGACACCGTCGGCCTTCATCGCGGCCACGGCCTCACCGCGCGCCTTGTTCTGCTGGGCGGCGAGGATCTGCCGCGGGTCGTCCAACGTGGACTCCACGACGGACACCATGTCCAGCGCGTACGACGGCGATTCCGGGTCCAGCAGCTCGAAGGCCGCCAGGGCGAACGTCGACAGCGGCTGGTTCAGGGCGAAGTCCTGCTGGAGGTCCACGGTGAGGCGCACGTCGCGCCCCTCGGCGTCCGGCCGGTCGAGCTTCTCGACGATGCCGCCGTCCAGCAGCGAGCGGTAGATGGCGATGGCCCGCCGGATGTGCCTCAGCTGCTGCTTGCGCGGCTCGTGGTTGTCCTCCAGCAGGTGCCGCATCGCGTGGAAGGCGTCGCCCGGACGGGCGATCACCGACAGCAGCATGGTGTGCGTGACCCGGAACCGGGACGTCAGCGGCTCCGGATCGGAGCCGATGAGCTTGTCGAACGTGCTCTCCGACCAGGCCACGAAGCCCTCGGGAGCCTTCTTGCGGACGACCTTCCGCCGCTTCTTCGGGTCCTCACCTGCCTTGGCGAGTGCCTTCTCGTTCTCGACGACGTGCTCCGGCGCCTGGGCGACGACGAAACCCTCGGTGTCGAACCCGGCACGGCCCGCCCGGCCCGCGATCTGGTGGAACTCCCGGGCCCGCAGCGTGCGCACCCGAGTGCCGTCGTACTTGGTCAGCGCCGTGAACAGCACCGTCCGGATGGGGACGTTGACGCCCACGCCCAGGGTGTCCGTCCCGCAGATCACCTTGAGCAGACCGGCCTGCGCGAGCTTCTCCACCAGCCGCCGGTACTTGGGCAGCATGCCGGCGTGGTGGACGCCGATGCCGTGCCGGACGTAGCGGGAGAGGTTGCGGCCGAACTTCGTGGTGAAGCGGAAGTTGCCGATCAGGTCGGCGATCCGTTCCTTCTCCTCACGCGTGCACATGTTGATGCTCATCAGCGCCTGCGCCCGCTCCACTGCCTGCGCCTGCGTGAAGTGCACGATGTAGACGGGTGCCTGCCGGGCGGCCAGCAGATCGGTGAGCGTCTCGGTCAGCGGCGTGTAGCGGTACTCGTAGGAGAGCGGCACCGGGCGGGTGGCCGAGCGGACCACCGCGGTGGGCCGGCCGGTGCGGCGGGCCAGGTCCTTCTCGAAGAAGGAGACGTCGCCGAGGGTCGCCGACATCAGGACGAACTGGGCCTGCGGCAGTTCCAGCAGCGGAATCTGCCAGGCCCAGCCGCGGTCCGGCTCCGCGTAGAAGTGGAACTCGTCCATGACGACCTGGCCGATGTCCGCGTGCTTCCCGTCGCGCAGCGCGATCGACGCCAGGACCTCGGCGGTGCAGCAGATGACGGGCGCGTCCGCGTTCACGGACGCGTCGCCGGTCAGCATGCCGACGTTCTCGGTGCCGAAGATCTTGCACAGCTCGAAGAACTTCTCCGACACCAGCGCCTTGATCGGAGCCGTGTAGAAGGTGACCTCGTCCCGCGCCAGGGCGGCGAAGTGGGCGCCCGCCGCGATCATGCTCTTGCCGGAGCCGGTGGGCGTCGACACGATCACGTTCGCCCCGGAGACCACCTCGATCAGCGCCTCCTCCTGATGGGGGTAGAGCGTGAGACCGCGCTCCTGGGCCCACGCCTCGAAGGCTTCGTACAGGGCATCGGGGTCGGCGGTCCGCGGCAGCTGATCGATGAGGGTCACGCCCCCATCTTGCCTGCCCCGCGTCGCGATGGGGGAATCGGCTGTCCGCATGAAGATCACGAACGCTACGCTGGGTCGCCGACGAGGCATCAGTGGACCCGGACAACTGCACAGCGGCACACGAGGAATGGGGCGGGCAACGGCGATGATGGGACCAGCACACTCACTCTCGGGCGCCGCGGCGTGGCTCGGCGTCGGGGCGGCGGCCGCCGCCGCGGGACACCCGATGCCGTGGCCGGTGCTGCTCGCGGGGGCCCTCATCTGTGCGGGCGCGGCGCTGGCCCCGGACCTCGACCACAAGGCGGCCACCATCTCCCGGGCTTTCGGACCGCTCTCCCGGGGGCTCTGCGAGATCGTGGACAAGCTGTCGTACGCCGTCTACAAAGCCACGAAGAAGCCGGCCGACCCGCGCCGCTCGGGCGGGCACCGCACCCTCACGCACACCTGGCTGTGGGCCGTCCTGATCGGCGCGGGCACGTCGGTGCTGGCCATCACGGGTGGCCGCTGGGCGCTCCTGGCGATCCTCTTCGTGCACATGGTGCTCGCCATCGAGGGCCTGCTGTGGCGGGCCACCCGGGGCTCCAGCAGCGACGTGCTGGTCTGGCTGCTGGCCGGGACGAGCGCGTGGATCATCGCCGGGATACTGGACAAGCCGGACGGCGGCGCGGACTGGCTGTTCACCGCGCCCGGCCAGGAGTACCTGTGGCTGGGGCTGCCGGTCGTCCTCGGCGCGCTGGTGCACGACATCGGGGACGCGCTGACCGTCTCGGGCTGCCCCATACTCTGGCCGATACCGGTGGGCCGGAAGCGCTGGTATCCGATCGGGCCGCCGAAGCCGATGCGGTTCCGGGCGGGAAGCTGGGTGGAGCTGAAGGTGCTCATGCCGGCGTTCATGCTGCTCGGCGGAGTGGGCTGCGCGTCGGCGCTCAACTTCATCTGAGGGAAGCGGGCACTGCCACCTCAGCCGGAGGCCCCGGCGCCCTGCCCCGCGTCGCCGCCCTCGCCGCCGTAACGCCGCTCGAAGCGGGCCACCCGCCCCTCCGAGTCCACGGTTCGCGCCTTGCCCGTGTAGAAGGGGTGGCTCTCCGAGGAGATCTCCACCTCCACCACCGGGTAGGTCTCCCCGTCGTCCCACGCGATGGTCTGGTCGCTGGTCGCGGTGGACCGGGTCAGGAAGGCGTAGCCGGCACTGCGGTCGCGGAAGACCACGGGCCGGTACTCGGGATGCTTGTCCTGCTGCATGGCTGCTCCTCGTGCCGCGCGGATCATGGAGCGGACGACGTGGATGCGCCGCCCCTGGGGGTGTCAGCCGGGCAGCGCGTCCTCGTCGACGACGTGCATCGCGGCCTCCTCGGCGGAGGCGGCCGCGCCGTCGATGCCCACGTCCAGGGCCACCAGGGCCGGCTCCTCGTCCTCGTGCGCCCCCTCGTCGGGTGCCACGAGCCGTCCGGAACGGTCGGCGCCCACCTCGCCGTCCAGCAGTTCTCCGTCGGTGCCGTCGGCGTCCCCCAGCCCGTCGCCCTCGGGGGCGGGCTGGTCGGGGCGCTCCTCGGCGAGCCGCTGGTCGAGGGTCTCGCCCTCGTGACGTTCGGCTGCCGTCACGCCGGTGTGTTCCACCGCCCAGGGGCGCTCCGGCGGGGACCAGCCGCGATCGAGGGGATCGCCCACGCCGTCGTTCTCGAGCGTGTCCTCGCTGTCGAGCAGCCCGGTGTCCTCCCGCTGCTCCGATCCGTCCGGTTGGTAGACGTCGTCTCCCCATCCGTCGGCGCTGTTCACGGGTACCTCCAGGGGGTGGGGACCGGCCCCTTCTCGCCACGCACCGCGGCGGACCGCCGCTGCACGGGGCACAGGCTTCGCCCGTCGCGGAACCGCACGGTTCCCGGGCTCACCTCGAGCCGGTGCCTACCTCCAGCCTTCCACTCCGGTTCGGGACCGCGCAACGGCACGGACCCCGCCCGGGTGGCCGCCCTCCCTGTCCACCCCGTTCCTCGCCGCGTCGCCGCTCCGGTCGGCACCCCCGCTTCGGTCCGGCCCACGGCCGCCCGGTCCGGCACGGGTGAGCTGCCGTCTCGGACCGATGCGCCGCGGTCCAGGGCCGATGGGCTGCCCCCAAGCACCGATGGGCTGCCGTCGAGCGCCGCCGGGGGCCGACCGGGCCGGAGCGCTGCCCGTGCCCGGTCGCAGCCGAACCCGAACCCGATCCCGAATCCGTCCCCACCCCCGGAGGGCGCCGGCTCACCCGTGCCAGGACCGCCACAGTGCCGCGTAGGCGCCGTCCGCCGCCACCAGCTCGTCGTGGCTGCCCAGCTCGCTGATCCTGCCGTTCTCGACCACGGCGATGACGTCCGCGTCGTGGGCGGTGTGCAGCCGGTGGGCGATCGCGATCACCGTGCGACCGTCCAGGACCCGGGCCAGGGACCGTTCGAGATGACGTGCGGCCCGCGGGTCGAGCAGCGACGTCGCCTCGTCCAGCACCAGGGTGTGCGGGTCGGCCAGCACCAGCCGGGCCAGGGCGATCTGCTGGGCCTGCGCGGGAGTGAGGGCGAAGCCTCCCGAGCCGACCTCGGTGTCCAGGCCGTCGTCGAGCGCGCGGGACCAGTCGTCCGCGTCGACCGCGCCCAGCGCCGCCCACAGCTCGGCGTCGGTGGCGCCGGTCCTGGCCAGCCGGAGATTGTCGCGCAGGGAGCCCACGAAGACGTGGTGCTCCTGGTTGACGAGGGCGACGTGGGAGCGGACCCGCTCCGCGGACATCCGGGACAGTTCGGCGCCGCCCAGGGTGATCCGGCCGTCACGCGGACCGTAGATGCCGGCGAGCAGCCTGCCCAGCGTGGACTTGCCGGCGCCCGAGGGCCCGACCAGGGCGAGCCTCGTGCCGGGAGCGACCTCCAGCGACACCTTGCGCAGGACGTCCACGCCCTCGACGTAGCCGAAGTGCACGCGGTCTGCGTGCACGTCCCGTCCCTCGGGGGACAGGCCGCCGTCACCGGCGTCCGGTTCGATGTCCCGCACGCCCACGAGCCGGGCCAGGGAGACCTGGGCCACCTGGAGCTCGTCGTACCAGCGCAGGATGAGGCCGACCGGGTCGACCAGCATCTGCGCGATCAGGGCGGCCGTGGTCATCTGCCCGACCCCGATCCAGCCCTGCAGGACGAACACACCGCCGATCAGCAGGACGGAGGCGAGCACGGTCACATGGGTGACATTGATGACCGGGAAGAGCACCGACCGCAGCCAGAGCGTGTAGCGCTCCCAGGCCGTCCACTCCCTGATCCGCTGCTCCGACAGCTCGATGCGCCGGGCGTCGAGACGGTGCGCCTCGACGGTGCGGCCGGCGTCCACCGTCTCGGCGAGCGCGGCGGCCACCGCGGCGTACCCGGCGGCCTCGGACCGGTAGGCGGAGGGCGCCCGCCGGAAGTACCAGCGGCAGCCGATCACCAGAAGCGGCACCGCGATCAGCACGACCGGTGCCAGCGGCGGAGCGGTGACCACCAGTCCGCCGAGCAACAGCACCACCCACACGGCACCGATCGCCAGCTGGGGCACCGCCTCGCGCATGGCGTTGCCGAGCCGGTCGATGTCCGTGGTGATCCGGGAGAGCAGATCCCCGGTACCGGCCCGTTCCAGCACGCCGGGCGGCAGTCCGACCGACCGCACGAGGAAGTCCTCGCGCAGATCGGCCAGCATCCGTTCGCCGAGCATGGCCCCGCGCAGCCGCACCTCGCGGACGAAGAGCGCCTGTACGGCGAGCGCGACCACGAAGAACGCGGCGGTGAGGCCGAGATGCAGTTCGCGGGCCCCGTCCGACACCCGCTCCACGAGCCCGCCCAGCAGGTACGGACCTGCCATCGAGGCGATCACGGCGACGGTGTTGACGGTGACGAGGAGCAGAAAGGCCCGGCGGTGCCGGCGCAGCAGTTCGCCCGTGTAGGCGCGGACGGTCGCGGGAGCGCCGACGGGGAGGGTGTTCGCCGTCGTGGGGGCCGCCGGGTCGTACGGCGGTGGTGCGACGCCGATCATGCCTTCTCCTCGATCTCTTCCAGTCGGTGCAGTACGTCGCCGTCGTGGCGCAGTACGTCGTCCTCGCCCAGGACGTCGTCGTCCGGGGTCTTCGCCGGGCGGCCGTCGGCCTTGCGGCCGCCGACCACGGTCATGTCCGAGCGCTCCCCGACCGCGGTCACGTCCGTGCGGGCCGTCGTCTCCTCGTCGGGCTCGCGGGTCACCACCGCCCGGTACAGTGGCTCGGTGTGCAGCAGCTCCCGGTGCGTGCCGGTCGCCGCGACCTCGCCCTCGTGCAGGAACACGGTCCGGTCCGCGAGGTCCAGCAGCAGGGGCGACGAGGTGAACACCACCGTGGTGCGCCCCGCGCGCAGCTCCCTTACGCCTTCCGCGATCCGTGCCTCGGTGTGCGAGTCGACGGCGGAGGTCGGTTCGTCCAGGACGAGCGCCTCGGGGTCCGTGATCAGGGACCGGGCCAGTGCGAGCCGCTGGCGCTGGCCGCCCGAGAGTGAGCGGCCCCGCTCGGTGATGCGAGCGTCCATGGGGTCCTCGGCGTCGAGCGAGCCTTGCGCGAGCGCGGCCAGCACGTCGCCGCACTGGGCGGCGGCCAGCGCGTCCCCCGCGCTCACCGCGCCGGAGGCGGGTACGTCGAGCAGTTCCCGGAGGGTGCCGGAGAGCAGTACCGGGTCCTTGTCCTGCACCAGTACGGCCGTGCGGGCGGATCCGAGGGGCAGCTCGTCGAGCGGCACCCCGCCCAGCAGGGCCGACGTGCCCTCCTCCGAGGGGTGTCCGCCGAGCCGTTCCGCAAGACGTCCGGCCGTGTCCGGGTCGCCGCACACCACGGCGGTGAACCGGCCCGACAGGGCGAGGAGACCGGTGGCCGGGTCGTACAGATCACCGGTCGGGATCTCGGCGGTGCGCGTCCCCGCGGTGTCCGTGGCCCGTTCCAGCGCCAGCACCCGCGCGGCCCGCTTGGCCGAGGGCTTGGAGAAGGAGTACGCCATGGCGATCTCCTCGAAGTGCCGCAGCGGGTAGGTGAGGAGCATGACGGAGCTGTAGACGGTGACGAGTTCGCCGATGCCGATGCGGCCGTCCCGGGCCAGGTGGACGCCGTGCCAGACCACCGCGATCAGCAGCAGGCCCGGCAGCAGCACCTGGATCGCGGAGATCAGGGACCACATGCGCGCGCTGCGCACGGCCGCGTGGCGCACCTCCTGGGAGGCGCTCCGGTAGCGGTCGAGGAAGAGCGCCTCGCCGCCGATGCCGCGCAGCACACGCAGGCCGGCGACGGTGTCGGAGGCGAGTTCGGTGGCCCGGCCGGCCTTCTCGCGCTGGACGTCGGCCCGCCGGGTGGCCCGGGGCAGCAGCGGCAGTACCGCGAGGGCAAGCACCGGCAGGCCCACGATCACGACGACGCCGAGGGCCGGCTGGTAGACGACCAGCGCGACGCAGACCAGCACGATGGTGAGCGCGGCCGCGGTGAAGCGGGAGACGGCCTCCACGAACCAGCCGATCTTCTCGACGTCGCCGGTGGACACGGCCACGACCTCGCCGGCCGCGACGCGCCGGGTCAGGGCCGAACCGAGCAGCGCGGCCTTGCGGGCGAGCAGTTGCTGGACTCGGGCCGCGGAGGTGATCCAGTTGGTGACGGCGGCGCGGTGCAGGAAGGTGTCGCCGAGCGCGTTGCCGGCGCAGCACAGCGCCATGAGGCCGCCCGCGAGGGCGAGCCGGCTGCCGGAGCGGTCGACGACGGCCTGGATGGCGAACCCGACGCAGAAGGGCAGGGCGGAGACGGAGGCGAAGTGCAGCAGGCCCCAGGCCAGTGACTTGAGTTGGCCGCCCAGCTGATTGCGGAACAGCCACCACAGGAAGCGGGAGCCCGAGCGTGCGTCCGGCACACCCGGGTCGGGATACGGAAGGTCTTGGATCTGCATGACGTCCCAGTGGCTCGTGTCAGGGGGTGCCGTTGCCACACGGCATCGAGAGGCTGCAAACCGTGAAAGGTTCGCGTCGCGGCATGCCCAAAATCAAGCGGTTTTCCGCGGTGGCGCACGGATCAGGCTGCTTCCGCCGTACTCGCGCCGGGCCTTGGGAACGCGCTTGTGGACGCTGGTGCGACCATGGACCGATGGGAAGTGGTGGCACACGGCGTACGGCGGTCGCGATGGCGGCCCTGGGATTCCTGACGGTGTCGGCGCTGGCCGGCTGCGGAGGCCCTTCCGGGGACGGCGCGGAGGACCGGGGGAGCGGACCGGCCGACGGGGCCGGGCACGCGAGTGCCACGGCCGACCCGACGCGGATCCCCGGCGTCGGCGACCGGTACCAGCGGCTGGTGCCGGCCGGTTCCCGGCAGGTCGTGGCGGTGTACGGCGACGGCCCGGACTCAGCCGACGCCACCGTGGTGCTCTACACGAAGCAGGGCTCCGCCTGGCACCGCGCCCGCAGTTGGGCCGCGCACAACGGCACGAAGGGGTGGACGACCGACCACCGCGAGAACGACAAGCGCAGCCCCGTAGGCGTCTTCACGCTGAGCGATGCCGGCGGCGTGCTCCCGGATCCGGATCCCGCCCCGGACACCGGACTGCCGTACACCCGTTCCGCGTCCTTCGCGGCGCCGAGGTGGTGGGCGAAGTCGTACTGGCACGACTTCGACTACGTCATCGCCATCGACTACAACCGCGTCAAGGGCACCTCACCGAACGACCCGACCCGTCCCCGGGGCGCGTCCAAGGGTGGCGGGATCTGGCTGCACATGGACCACGGGAGCGGCACGTCGGCCTGTGTCAGCCTGCCCAAACCGGCGATGGAGTACCTGCTGCGCACGCTGGACCCGGACGCACGTCCCGTGGTGGTGATGGGGGACAAGGCGCGACTCAAGGCCTGACCGCGCCCGGGAGCGCCTCAGCGTCGGGCGGCGCCCCGGTCCGGTCCGCAGCCGGGGCCGTCGACCAGCGTGTCCAGCAGACCGCCGAGCACAGCGCGTTGCTCGTCCGACAGCGGTGCCAGGATCTCCTCCGCGGCCGAGCGGCGGGCGCCGCGCAGTTCGCTCAGGGCCGTGCGTCCGTCGTCGGTGAGCTCGATCCGGATGACCCTGCGATTGGCCGGATCCGGGGCGCGCCGTACCTTCCCTGCCGCCTCGAGCCCGTCGACCAGCGTCGTCACCGCCCGGGGAACCACTTCGAGGCGCTCGGCCAGGTCGGCCATGCGCGGCGGCGAGCCGTAGTGCGCCAGGGTGCGCAGCAGCCGGGACTGGGCCGGAGTGATGCCGAGGGCGCGGTGCTCCAGGTGGCGCTTCTGGATGCGGTGCACCCGGCGGGTGAGCCGCAGCAACTGCTCGGCGAGCAGGCCGTCGGGATCGGGGGCGGTCATGCGGGAACAATATCAGGACGACATTCATTGTGAGTATAGGTAACAATGACCTATGCTCCGCAAGGCCGGCGATCCGAGGGATCCGCCGGCCCCCCCCCACTGCCGACACCCCCGTAGGAGCCCATGCAACCCGACCGCGCGTCCACCTGGACCGCACCCGCCGACGCCGAGGAACAGCCACGGCAGGTGCGACGCATCCTGAAGCTGTTCCGTCCCTACCGGGGCCGCCTCGCGGTCGTCGGACTGCTGGTCGGTGCCGCCTCGCTCGTCTCCGTCGCCACCCCCTTCCTGCTGAAGGAGATCCTGGATGTCGCGATCCCCGAGGGGCGGACCGGCCTGCTGAGCCTGCTCGCCCTCGGCATGATCCTGGGCGCCGTCCTCACCAGCGTCTTCGGCGTGCTTCAGACGCTGATCTCCACGACCGTGGGCCAGCGGGTCATGCACGACCTGCGCACCGCCGTTTACGGCCGGCTCCAGCAGATGTCCCTCGCCTTCTTCACCCGCACCCGCACGGGCGAGGTTCAATCCCGCATCGCCAACGACATCGGCGGCATGCAGGCGACCGTCACCTCCACGGCGACCTCCCTGGTCTCCAACCTCACCAGCGTGGTCGCCACCGTCGCCGCCATGGTCGTTCTCGACTGGCGCCTGACCGTCGTCTCGCTGCTCCTGCTCCCGGTCTTCGTGTGGATCAGCCGCCGCGTCGGCAAGGAGCGCCGGAAGATCACCACCCGGCGCCAGAAGCAGATGGCCGCGATGGCCGCCACGGTCACCGAGTCGCTCTCCGTCAGCGGCATCCTGCTCGGCCGCACCATGGGCCGCTCGGACTCGCTCACCCGCGCCTTCGCGGACGAGTCGGAGGGGCTGGTCGACCTCGAGGTGCGGTCGAACATGGCGGGCCGCTGGCGGATGGCGGTCATCACGATCGTCATGGCCGCCATGCCGGCCGTCATCTACTGGACCGCCGGCATCGCCCTCCAGTTGGGCGGGCCGGAGGTCTCCCTCGGCACGATCGTCGCCTTCGTCTCGCTCCAGCAGGGCCTGTTCCGTCCGGCCGTGAGCCTGCTGTCGACCGGTGTCCAGATCCAGGCGTCGCTCGCGCTCTTCCAGCGCATCTTCGAATACCTCGACCTGCCGATCGACATCACCGAACGCGACGAGCCGGTCCACCTCGACCACATCAAGGGCGAGGTCCGCTTCGAGAACGTCGGGTTCCGCTACGACGGCAAGGGCTCCGCGGTCCTCGACGGCATCGACATCACCGTCCCGGCGGGCAGCAGCCTCGCCGTCGTCGGCCCGACCGGCGCCGGCAAGTCCACCCTCGGCCACCTGGTGCCGCGCCTGTACGACGCGACGGACGGGCGGGTCACCCTCGACGGGGTTGACGTGCGCGACCTGGACTTCGACACCCTCGCCCGGGGGATCGGCGTGGTCTCGCAGGAGACGTACCTCTTCCACGCCTCGGTCGCCGACAACCTGCGGTTCGCCAAGCCGGACGCCACCGACGCCGAACTGGAGGCGGCCGCGCGGGCGGCCCAGATCCACGACCACATCGCCGCCCTGCCCGACGGCTACGACACGGTGGTCGGCGAGCGCGGCCACCGTTTCTCCGGCGGGGAGAAGCAGCGTCTGGCCATCGCGCGCACCATCCTGCGCGACCCGCCCGTCCTGGTCCTCGACGAGGCGACCAGCGCGCTGGACACCCGTACGGAGGCAGCCGTGCAGGACGCCATCGACGCGCTGTCCGCCAACCGGACCACGGTCACCATCGCCCACCGCCTGTCCACCGTCCGGGACGCCGACCGCATCGTCGTCCTCGACTCCGGGCGCCTGGCCGAACAGGGCACGCACGAGGAACTCCTGGAGCGGAACGGACGCTACGCGGCCCTGGTCCGCAGAGACGCCCGACTGGAGCCGACAAGATGACGATATGCCGGGTTTGTGTGCAAATCAGGGTTACCGTGCCCGCATGCAGACGAACACTCCGCGACGAAGCGCGAGGCGCGCGAGGAACGCCGGCAGCACCAGGAGCCCGAGGAGACCGAGGAGCCCGAGGCGGACGATTCGGCTGACACGCCGGGGCCGAGTCGCCCTGATCGCGGCCGGCGCCGTCGTGGCCGCCACCGCCGTGGCGGTGCCCCTGCTGACGACGGACGAGAAGGCCGAGTCCCGCCCCACCTCGCTCGTGATCCCCGAGGGCTGGCGGGCGACGCAGGTCTACGCGGCCGTCGACAAGACGCTCGAACTGCCCGCGGGGACCACCAAGAAGTCCCTGACCAAGGCCGACCTCAAGCTGCCGAACGACGCCGAGGGAAACCCCGAGGGCTATCTCTTCCCGGCGACCTATCCGCTCGGTGAGTCCCCGACGCCGGAGAAGCTGCTGGAGTCCATGGTCGACGCGGCGAACAAGAAGTTCACCGGCGCGCCGGTCGCCGCGGGCGCCCAGCGCAACGCGCTGAACGTCTATCAGGCCGTCACCATCGCCAGCATCGTGCAGTCGGAGGCCGCCGCCAAGGAGGACATGGGCAAGGTGGCCCGGGTGGTCTTCAACCGGCTGGAACGAGGGATGCCGCTCCAGATGGACTCCACCATCAACTACGCCCTGGGCCGCTCCACGCTGGACACCACCACCAAGGACACCCGGGTCGACAGCCCCTACAACTCGTACCAGCGCATGGGCCTGCCGCCCACGCCCATCGCCAACCCGGGCGACGTCGCGATGACCGCCGCGATCAATCCGACCCCCGGGGACTGGCTGTACTTCGTCACGGTCAAGCCGGGCGACACCCGCTTCACCGCCGACTACGCCGAACACCAGCGCAACGTCGCCGAGTTCAACCGGGCCCGGGAGAGCGCCTCGAAGGCGGCCGGGGCTGCGTGACCGGGCGGGGCGTCACGCGGCCACCGGTGCCTCCTCGGCCAGCAGCCGCCTGATGTCCCGCACGGCCGAGCGCCCCGCCCGGTTGGCGCCGATGGTGCTGGCAGACGGCCCGTACCCGACCAGGTGGACCCGCGGATCGGCTACCGCGCGCGTCCCCTCGACCCGGATACCGCCGCCCGCCTCCCGCAGCCGCAGCGGCCGCAGATGATCGATGGCGGGCCGGAACCCGGTCGCCCACAGGATGACGTCCGCCGCCACGCGCCGCCCGTCGCCCCACTCGATCCCCTCGGGTGTGATCCGGTCGAACATGGGCTGCCGGTCCAGCACACCCGACTCCAGCCCCGCCCGGATCGCGTCGTTGAGCGGCAGCCCCGTCACCGACACCACGCTCTTCGGCGGCAGCCCTTGCCGCACCCGTTCCTCCACGAGCGCCACCGCCGCCCGGCCCGCGTCCTCGTCGAAGGGCCCCTCTCGGAAGACCGGGGGCCGCCTGGTCACCCACGTGGTGGAAGCGGCGTACGAGGCGATCTCCAGCAGATGCTGCGTCCCCGAGGCGCCGCCGCCGACCACGACCACGCGCTGCCCGGCGAACTCCTCGGGCCCCGCGTACTGGGCGGTGTGCAGTTGCCGGCCCCGGAAGGACTCCTGCCCGGGGTAGCGCGGCCAGAAGGGCCGGTCCCAGGTACCGGTCGCGTTGATCAGGGCCCGCGCGGACCAGGACCCGGCCGAGGTCTCCACGAGCAGCCGCCCGCCCGTCCCCTCGCGCACCGCGCGCACGTCGACGGGCCGACGCACCCGCAGGTCGAAGGTCCGCTCGTAGTCGGCGAAGTACCCGCCCACCACCTCGGCGGACGGCCGCGCCGGATCCGCGCCGGTCAGCTCCATGCCCGGCAGCGAGTGCATGCCGTGCACCTTCCCGTACGTCAGTGACGGCCAGCGGAACTGCCAGGCGCCCCCGGGACCGGGCGCGTGGTCCAGCACCACGAAGTCGCGTTCCGGCTCGAAGCCGGTGCGCCGCAGGTGATAGGCGGCGGCGAGACCCGCCTGACCGGCCCCGATGACGACGACCTCGACCTCGCGTGTGTAGTTCACGTTTCTACCAACGGCGCCGAGGGTCTGGATCTTCCCGCGGTGTCAGGATGGTCCCATGTCAGATGCCTTCACCACCCGCGTCCTGAACCTCGCCACCGGCTCGGCGGAGCGCGTCGCCGACATCACCGGTGACTGCGAGTCCTTCCTGCGCGAGGCGGCGGCCGGCCGCGACGGCCTCCTCAACGTCTTCGTGCCGCACGCCACCGCCGGGATCGCGATCATCGAGACCGGCGCCGGCAGCGACGACGACCTGCTGGCCGCACTGCACACCCTGCTCCCGGCCGACGACCGCTGGCAGCACCGCCACGGCAGCCCGGGCCACGGCCGCGACCATGTCCTGCCCGCCTTCGTCCCCCCGCACGCGACCCTGCCGGTGATCGACGGCCGCCTGGAGCTGGGAACCTGGCAGTCGGTGTGCCTGGTGGACACCAACAGGGACAACCCCGACCGCCGGGTCCGGCTCAGCTTCCTGGGCTGAGTGGGATCGTCCTGGGTGCGGCAAGCACAGCCGCCCGTGTGCGGAAATGAACCGTCCGTTACCCGTCAGCGCCCGCGGGCGGGTCGGCGAAGACACCTTTCAGCATCCCGGTGGCCTGCCCCACCTCGATCAGGTAGCCGTCCGGGTCCCGCATGTAGCAGCGCACCTCCGCCTTGCGGTCGATCGGCTCGGTCACGAACCGTGCCCCCTTCGCGCTCGCATCCGCGTAGAAGGCGGCGATGTCGGCCACCCGGACGTTGAGGAAGCTGGACACCCTCGCAGGGTCCCCCGGCGGCTCCAGCGAGATGCCGGGCTTGTCGGGGGTGGGGCCGCCCCCGGGATTCATGATGATCCAGCTGTTGGCGACCTTCACGATGGCCGGGTTCTCCTCCAGCACGATCTCCCCGCCCAGGACGTCGGCGTAGAAGCGCCGGGAGACCGCCACGTCGCGGACGGTCAGGAAGTGAGTGAGGACCAGCCCCTCGGCCGGAGCCGGCAGGTCTTGCTGCGCCATCGTCCATACCTCCTGAACGGAGTGTGGGGATCCAACGGACATGAGCCGAGTGCCCGCCTCGGGCCGCGCCCAGGCATCCCCGCGCCCTGTTCGCTTCGCCGCCGGTGGGCGTGGCGGAGGCGGCAAACGCCTCGTGCCGACCTACGGTGCTGGTCGCGGCGCTCTCGAACTGCTCACCACGCACCCAAGGGGGAACCGATCATGGCAGCACCCGGAACGGAAGCGGGCGCGAGGTCCACCGACGGGAACGGACCCCGTTTCGACGGGCTGCGGGCACTGTTCATCAACGCCACCCTCAAACGGTCACCCGAGGTCAGCAACACCGGCGGCCTCATCGACCGCAGCATGGAGATCATGCGGCACCACGGAGCGCAGGCCGACATCCTCCGTGCCGCCGACCACGACATCGCCACCGGCGTCTGGCCGGACATGACCGAGCACGGCGCCGCACTGGACGAGTGGCCCCAGCTCTACCGTCGCGTGATGGACGCGGACATCCTGGTCCTGTGCGGCCCCGTCTGGCTCGGCGACAACAGCTCTGTCATGAAGCAGGTGATCGAGCGCCTCTACGCCTGCTCCAGCATGCTCAACGACGCAGGTCAGTACGCCTACTACGGCCGGGTCGCCGGCTGCCTGATCACCGGCAACGAGGACGGCGCCAAGCACTGTGCCATGAACGTCCTTTACAGCCTGCAGCACCTGGGCTACACCATTCCGCCGCAGGCCGACGCTGCCTGGGTAGGAGAGGCCGGGCCGGGACCGTCATATCTGGACGCCGGCTCCGGCGGGCCGGACAATGAGTTCACCGACCGCAACACCACATTCATGACCTTCAACCTGCTCCACATGGCGGCGATGCTGCGCGCAGCCGGAGGCATCCCGCCTTATGGCAACCAGCGCACCGCATGGGACGCCGGCTGCCGCCCCGACTCCAGCAACCCGGAACACCGATAGCCGAAGCGGAGGTGGACGCCGTGAGCGTCCAGCACTCACCCACCGCATCCGAGGTCTCGCACCGCGCAGCATGGCCCTCACTACGGGTGGCCGACTGGACCGAAACCCGTGACACCCTGCACATGTGGACGCAGATCGTGGGCAAGCTGCGGCTGGCCCACGCCCCCATGGTCAACCACTGGTGGCAGGTGACCCTCTACGTCACCCCGAGGGGCCTGACGACCAGCTCGGTGCCCTACGGCGACGGCGCCTTCGATGCGGAGTTCGACTTCGTCGGACACCGGCTCCTCATCCGCAGCAGCAACGGCGCGAGCCGCGAGGTGGCCCTGAAGCCCAAGTCGGTCGCGGCCTTCTACACCGAAACCATGCGGGCCCTGGACGCGCTGGGCATCGAAGCCGCCTTCCAGCGGCGGCCCAACGAGGTCGAACCCTCCATCCCGTTCGCCGAGGACGAGCAGCACTGCTCCTACGACGCGACGGCAGCTCACCTCTTCTGGCGCCAGCTGCTACAGGCCAACCGCCTCCTGGGCCGCTTCCGCGCGGAGTTCGTGGGCAAGGTCAGCCCCGTTCACTTCTTCTGGGGCGCCATGGACCTGGCCTGCACCCGCTTCTCCGGCCGGCCGGCCCCCACCCATCCGGGCGGCGCCCCGAACTGCGGTGACTGGGTAATGGCGGAAGGCTACTCACGGGAACTCTCCAGCTGCGGATTCTGGCCCGGAGGCGGCGACGAGGGCGCCTTCTACTCCTACGCGTACCCCGAGCCGGACGGTTTCGCGGAACACCCGGTGCGCCCCGACGGCGCCTACTACAGCACCGAGAACGGACAGTTCCTGCTGCCGTACGAGACCGTGCGCACCGCGCGCGATCCCGATCACGCACTGATGGAATTCCTCCACACCACCTACGAGGCTGCCGCCGAGCACGGCGACTGGGACCGCGCGACACTGGAGAGTGATCCGCGCCGTTGGGACTGAGCTGCACCACGAGCATATTTGGGCGCTTGGCTCACAACTCGTGCACCCGGTAAGCCCGTTCTCATGGCGCGGGTCCGTGGCCTCACTCTTGATCGTCTTCTGAGCGGCGCCTAGGCTCCCATGCCCATGGAGATGGGGGAGCCGGACCGTGGGCGGCGGGGATGGTACGACGGGCCGGTCAGACGTCGTATCGCCGCAGGTCTATTGGCCGGGGCGGGTCTGGTCATGCTGGGCGTGCTGTTCGTCGTGCTGCCGGGGGTGGTGGTCGACCACGACCTCGCCGGGGCGAGCGTCGCCGCACAGGACCGGCTGAAGGCGGTGAACGATGTCCGCACGACGCTTCTGCAGGTGGTCGGTGGCCTGATCGTGCTTTTCGGTGCGTACGCCACCTGGCGGCAACTGCGGGTGAGCCAGGACGGATTGCGCGCCACCCGGGAAGGCTACGTCACCGACCGGTTCAGCCGCGCCGTCGACCAGCTCGGCAGCGACAAGCTGGATGTGCGCATCGGCGGGTTGCACGCGCTGTGGCGGATCGCGGAGCAGTCCACCCGTGACCGGGAGGCCATCATCTCCATCCAGGCCGCGTATCTGCGTACACACCTGCCCTGGCCACCCGCGGGACCGGAAACACCTGCGCCGGACGTGCCCATCAACGACATCGCACCCCTGGAGATCCGCACCGCCGACGCCCAGGTGGCGCTGACCGCGCTCGGCGTGCTCTGCCGGCGCCGGGAGCAGTCCTGGGTCAATCTCAGCGTCACCGACCTGCGCCGAGCGGACTGCGACGGGCTGTGGTTTCCCGAGGTCAACTTCGACCGCGCCTGCATGGAGGCGGCGAGTCTGTACCGCGTCAACCTGACACAGGCGTCCCTGGTCTCGGTCAACCTGCGGCACGCCGACCTCACCACGGGGATTCTCCGCCGGGCTCGCTGCGTCCTGGCCGACCTGCGGGCCGCGAAGCTGGTCGAAACCGACTTGTGTGACGCCGACTTCACCGAGACCGACCTGCGCGAGGCGAACTTGCGCAAGGCCACCGCGCAGGGTGCGGTCTTCCACCGCGCCGACCTCCGGATGGCTGATTTGCGCGGCACCGACTTGAGTACCGCCAACCTCGTGGAGGCACGCCTGACCGGCGCCCTGGCCAGTGAGTACACCCGCTGGCCCGCCGACTTCGATCACACGGCTGCCGGGGTCGTCGACTCCGACGACCCCGGACCCGAGCCCTCGCCCCTGCTCCAGCCGCCGGGGGTGACGTGGCAGGCACCGTCGCTGAGGTCCACCCCCTGAACAAGGGCGATGAGTTCTCACGGCGCCGGGAGTCCCACCAGACGAATGCCGGGGTCGAGTGAAGGATGAACTCATGCGCAACCTTGTCTGGCCGATGGTGCATACGGAGCGTGCCGCGCTGATCGATGACCTCGCGCACCTCGAAGAGGAACGGTGGGGGCAGCCGTCGCTTTGTGAGGGGTGGACCGTGCACGACGTGGTCGCGCACCTGATCGACACCGCTCGGACGACACGTCTTGGGTTTGTGGTCGGTCTGGTCCGTGAGCGGTTCGATTTCGACCGCCAGAACGCACGCGGCGTGGAGCGGGCGCGGGGCGCCTCACCGCAGGAGACGTTGCAGCGGCTTCGGCAGGTCGCCTCCCGGAGGTCGACCCCTCCCGCGCCGCTGGACAGCCGGCTCGTCGAGCAGGTCGTCCACGGTGAGGACATCCGCAGGCCGCTGGGCATCAGCCGCTCCTACCCGCCGGAGGCCGTCGTCCGGTCGCTGCGCCTACAGGCTCGCACTCCTGCGTCCTTCGGCGGAGCCAAGGAGCTGACAGCCGGCATCCGGCTCACGGCGGTGGACGCCGACCTGTCCATCGGAGACGGTCCGGAGGTCAGGGGTCCTGCGCTTACGTTGCTGCTGGCGGTCTGCGGGCGACGGGTGGCTCTGGAGGAGCTTGACGGGCCGGGGACCGATTCCCTCGTGACACCACGCCGGTGACGCCGGAGTGCGGCCGGTGCGCGGCATGCCCGGGGCTGACGCCCCAGCCGTCAGCTCCCTGTGGCGAGGTCCCCGTCGAGGAGCCGTGCCGTGAGTTCCATGCACCGCGTCCGGGCCGCGGAGAAGCCGTACGGCATCTTGGTCACCGCTTCGAAAGCACTCATCCCGGCCTCCTCCTCGCCGCTCGCCTCGGCGTCGTCCATCTCGAAGAGCTTCTCCTCGGCCACCTCCAGTCCGGCCGCCTCAATGGCCTGGAGCAGGGCCTTGTGGTGGGCGCAGTGCCGTGCGGCGAGTTCGTCGACCCGCGGGTCGTGCGGGTCGACGGTGTCATCGAGGGCTGCGTCGGCGGCGTCGAGGCGGTCGGCCTCGGCCCGCAGGCCGGGATGGGTCGCCAGGATGATGAACACGCCGGCCTGGATCGCGGCTCCCAGCGGCCCGAAGATCCGTTCCGTGACCAGCAGGGCGTCCAGGTCGGAGGGGCGCAGTGCGCCAGGGGGCAGGTGGCTGAGCCGGTCCGTGACCAACGGCGACAGCAGACCCAGGGGGCTGCCCACGGCCCGCAGGCGCTGGACCGCCGCGCGCTGACGCTTGATGGCCGCCTCCTGGGCGGCCAGGGTCTCCTCCAGCCGTTCCAGGACATCCTCGACGCCCCTGGCTTCGTCGAAAGCGGCCCGCATGTCGTCCAGGCTGATGCCGGCCTCGGACATCTTGCGGATCCACAGCAGGCGGATCATGTCGTCGTAGCCGTAGCGGCGGCGTCCGTCTCCGCCTCGTCCGGGCTCCGGCAGCAGACCGATCTGGTGGTAGTGGCGAATGGCGCGCGGGGTGGTTCCGGCGAAGGCGGCGGCATCGCCGATCTTGACCTCGCGGGGCGGCATGGCGGAGGGATACATCGCAGACAGGGCCTTTCGTGCTCTGGTGCCCTCGACGACACCACATGCCGCTACGGCATGTGCAAACTTGCCTGCCGGAACCGTCCGCCCACGACGCGGACCTGCGGACCGGACGACCGGACGTCCTGGGCCCCGCGACCGTCTTCAGCCTCCCCTCGCCGTGCACCTCACCTACGTGGCCGCGATCCGAGAACGAGCCGGCCGGCGTCAATGGCCCACCAGCACTGAGTGCAATTGGCCCAGAGGTCCGGGCCTCCTCGATCGTAGGCTGGAAATCCAAAGGGCTGGTCAGCCGTCGTTCGCCGGCTGAAAAGCGCTGGGGCGGGGGAGGACTCGGCCCCGGGTGTGTCGTGGCGCGGCGGTCGGCCTTCCGCGGGTGCGATGCCCGCGCCCACGAGACGCGACGCCCGCTTCCTGTACCTCTCCCACTCCGAGGTGGAACCCCTCATGCAAGCCATCACCGTCCAGGACCGCGATGCCGGTGTCAGCGGCCTGACCCTCTCCGAGCTGCCCCATCCGCATGCTGCCGAGAACGACGTGATCGTGAAGGTCCACGCCGCGGGATTCACCCCGGGCGAGCTGGACTGGCCCGGTACCTGGACCGACCGGGCCGGCCGTGACCGGACCCCGAGCGTGCCCGGCCACGAGCTGTCCGGCGTGGTCACCGCACTCGGCTACGGCACCACCGGCCTGACGGTCGGGCAGCGGGTGTTCGGTCTGACCGACTGGGCCCGCAACGGCACACTGGCCGAGTACACGGCGGTCGAGGCCCGTAACCTCGCCCCGCTCCCGGCCGATGTCGACCACGTCACGGCCGCCGCGCTGCCGATCTCCGGACTCACCTCCTATCAGGCCCTGTTCGACCACGCACACCTGAACACCGGCCAGACCGTGCTCATCCACGGTGCCGCGGGCGGCGTCGGCTCCATCGCCGTGCAGTTGGCGCGCGAGGCCGGCGCCCGAGTGATCGGCACCGGCCGGTCCGGTGCCCGCGACACCGCCCTCGGCCTGGGTGCGCACACGTTCGTCGACCTGGAGGCGGAGAAGCTGGAGGACATCGGGGAGGTGGACGTGGTCTTCGACGTGATCGGCGGTGAGATCCTCGAACGCTCCACCGCGCTGGTCCGTCCCGGCGGCACCCTGGTGACCATCGCCGAGCCGCCCACCGTCCACCCCCGCGACGGGCGTGCGGTCTTCTTCGTCGTCGAACCCGACCGGGCCCGTCTCGCCGACCTGGCACAGCGGCTGCGGGACGGGCGTCTCAAGCCGATCGTCGGCGCCGTCCGGCCGCTCGCCGAGGCTGTCTCCGCCTTCGCGCCGGACAAGCGGACCCCCGGAAAGACGATCATCCGCGTGCCGGGCCCGGAACGGGATGATCACAACTAGGCCGCGACCGGGGTATCGCCCCTCCGAGCCGGCCTCACCGTGCCGCAGCACGACCACGGCCTTCGCGCTGATCCACTCCGTGACGGAGCCCAGGATCAGACGAAGGCCGTGTTCACGTGCGCTGCTCCACGAAACGCCGATCAAGTGAAGGCCGCCGCGTTCAACGTCGGACGGTGAACCTCACGGTCAGGGCAGGGTCCACTTCTGGTTGGCGACGGTGAGGCAGGTCCACAGGTGGATCGGGGTTCCGTCGTTCCAGGTTCCGCCGGAGGCGTCGAGGCACTTGCCGGACTGCGGGTTGCGCATCGTGCCGTCGGCCTGCGGCTGCCAGGACTGCGCGCCGGAACCGTTGCAGGTCCAGAGCTGGACGCGGGTGCCGTCCGCGCTGCCGCCGTTGGAGACGTCGAGGCACTTGCCCAGTGCCGTCACCGTGCCGTCCCCGGGCAGCGTCCACCTCTGCGCGGCCGTGCCGTTGCACGTCCACAACTGGACCTTCGTGCCGTCGGCGGTCTGCGAGTTGTCGACGTCCAGGCACTTGCCGTTCACGCCCTTCACCTCACCCGTGCCGGAGATCGCGCCCGGCATCCTGTTGAGCGTGTACCACGCCTCGGTGCTCCACAGGGACTCGCCGCCCGCGGAACTGAAGGGACGCGGTGAGCGGACGTGGACCACCCGGTCGGCCTTGAGGCCGGGAATGGCCAGGGTGACCTTCCTGCCGTCGGCGGAGAGAGTGGCCGACTGGGCGGTGAGGGTCTCCTGGTCGACCTTGGGGCCGCCGTAGTCGGCGGTCGGGACGTAGCGCCACTGCTTGATCTTGTAGCGTCCGGCCAGGCCGGCCGCCGTCTCCTCGGAGAGGGGCTGGGTGTACTCCAGCTCGAAACCGCCGGGTACGGCGCGCATGGCGCGGATGTCGAAGGCGTCCGCGCCGTTCGGCGTCAGCTTCTGGAGGCCGTGGCTCAGTTTCCCCTCCTGGCCCCAGTTGCCGCCCGCGCCCAGGCCGCCCGCGTAGAGCGCTCCGTCCGGGCCGATGCTGATCCGTGTGACGCCTGCCTCCAGGCCCTGGGTGAGGCGGAAGACGGCACCCTGGTACTCACCGCCGACCTTCTCCAGATAGCCGCGCTGGACGCCGCCGTAGGTGACGTCGCCGAAGAGCATCTGCCCGGCGAACGGTCCCTCGGTCAACTGGAGTGGTGTGCTGGGCGAGTTGCCGATCTCGTTCTGCGGCAGCCACAGCACCGGCTGGGTCACCGGCTTGTTGTCGAAGGGGCCGTCCGGGTTGGTGTAGTGGTTGAAGAAGCGGTCCTGCTTGATGTGGACCAGCTTCGACGAAGGCAGCCAGCCGCCCTGGTTGTCGGTGACGAAGATCCCGCCCTCGGGGCCCCATCCGATGCCGTTGGGCGTCCGCAGCCCGCCGGCGACGTAGTCGACCTTCCCCGTCTCCTTGTTCACCTTGATGGTGGTGCCGCGGTTCTGGGCGGGCTGCGGATCGGTCGTCGCGCCGCCGTAGTTGATGGAGACGGAGAGGTTCAGGTAGAAGGAGCCGTCCTTGTAGAGCAGGCCGAAGGCGAACTCGTGGAAGTTGCCGCCGAAGGGCCAGGTCGCGACCCTGCGGTAGGAGTCGGTGACCTCGTCGCCGTTGGTGTCGTTCAGTTCGGTCAGCTCGTGCTTCTGGGAGACGTAGAGCTTTCCGTCGACGTACTTGATGCCCATCGGCTCCTTGAGACCCGAGGCCACCTTCTTCGCCGTCACCTTGTCCGGGCCCGTGTTCCCGGTGACGTTGTCCAGGAGATAGACCTCTCCGGTGGTGTTGTTGCTGCCGCCCCAGGTGGTGATGGCCAGCCGGCCGTCCGGCAGCCAGTCCATCGCGGAGACCTGCGGTTCGAATCCCGCGGGACGCAGGTCGGTGAGGGTGTAGTTCGGATGCACTCCCGTCAGGGGCAGACCGTCGCCCGGCGAGTCCGTGCCGCCCTCGCACTCCTTCTGGCCGGGCGCGGTCACCCGGACGACGTCGGCGTCCGTGCTGAGCGCGGAGTTCGGCACGACGGAGAAGCCGGAGGCGCCCGGGGGCTTCCAGGCCAGGGTCAGCTGCTGGCCCCCGTCGCGCTCGAAGTGCTCGATGCGCAGTGAGTGGTACCCGGCCGTCAGCTGCGCGGTGCCGTCCTTCGGCTCCGGACCGTGCAGGCCGTCGTGATCGACGACCAGTTGGTTGTCGATCCAGAGGCGGGAACCGTCGTCGCTCGTGAGGCGGAAGGCGTAGCTGCCCGCGCCCGGGGCGTTGAGGTTGCCGAGCGCGTGCGTGACGAAGCCGCTTTCCAGGCCGAAGTCGTCGACCGAGGACCAGTCGATCACCGGCATCAGCTTGTCGATGTTGGGCGTCTGGCCGGCCTTGAGGGTGCAGATCCCGCTCAACGGGGTCTGCACGTCGAAGACGCGCATGGTGACGCCCGGTTCCTGCGGGGGCGGATCGGCGGCGGCCGCGTCCTGCGCCGGAGCGGGAGACGACGACAGTCCGACGGCCAGCAGGGAGGCGACGAGCGCGCCGGCCAGGCGTCTGCCCAGGCGGTGGGGGTGCGGGCGTGGATACACGTGACCTCCTGACGGTCCCCCGGAGCGGAGGGACTCGGTCGGATGGGTGGGAGATCCACCGCGGCCGGGACGCGCCGTCGTCCCGGACTCGGCAGGGTGCGGACGGGGACTGGAACCGCCCCCGCGTCGGGCTCGGTGAGGTGTCTCGGGAAGGTGCGGTCTCCGTCAGGCCCGGTTCCTCAGGGCAGGGTCCACTTCTGGTTGGCGCCGGTGTGGCAGGTCCACAGGTGGACCGGGGTTCCGTCGTTCCAGGTTCCGCCGGAGGCGTCGAGGCACTTGCCGGACTGCGGGTTGCGCATCGTGCCGTCGGCCTGCGGCTGCCATGACTGCGCGCCCGTGCCGTTGCAGGTCCAGAGCTGGACGCGGGTGCCGTCCGCGCTGCCGCCGTTGGAGACGTCGAGGCACTTGCCGAGTGCCTTCACCGTGCCGTCTCCCTGCACCGTCCACTTCTGCGCGGCCGTTCCGTTGCACGTCCACAACTGGACCTTCGTGCCGTCGGCGGTCTGCGAGTTGTCGACGTCCAGGCACTTGCCGTTCACGCCCTTCACCTCGCCCGCGGACGGACCGGCGTTCACGACCTTGGCCCGGATGTTGCGGAACGACACCGTGTCACCGTCACCGTGGTTCTGGATGCCGACGTGTCCCTGGCGGAGGCTGCGGGCGGGGTCGGTGTTGGTGAAGTCGTTTATCTTGCGGCCGTTGAGGAAGATCTCCAGCCGTTCGCCGGTGACGCGGAGTTCGTAGGTGTTCCACTCTCCGGGTGGGTTGAGCGCGGCGTCCCGAGCGGCGATGTCCGCCGCCCGGAACCCGTACACGGAGCCCGTGGTGCGGTCCGGGGAGTCGGTGGCGTCGATCTGGATCTCGTAGCCGTTGTTGACCGCGGACCAGGGGTCGTTGGAGGCGGGGAAGCCGAGGAAGACACCGGAGTTGGAGTCGTCGTCCATCCTCCAGTCCAGTTTCACGGAGTAGTCACCGGTGAACTCCCTGGCGGTGTACCACATCATGCCGAGGCCGCCGTGCGACGTCAGGGAGTCGTCGGCGAGCGTGAAACCGCCGGGACCCGCCTGGCTCCAGCCGCTGGTGCCGGAGCCGTCGAAGAGGCTGGTGTAGCCGGTCTCCGGACGGCAGTCCGACTCGGTCATACCGGCCGCCCAACGGACACCGCCCAGCAGGTGGCGGCGGAACTCGGCCTGTCCGTAGGACTCGTCGGTGTGGCCGCCACCGGTGTAGAAGGCACGGCCGCCTTCGTACTCCTTGCACCAGGCGATCGGATGGTCGCCCGACATGGAGCCGCCGGAGTAGCTCGACTCGTCCAGCGAGGCCAGGACGCGGGCGGAGGCACGCGGGTTGGTGCGGTAGTTGTACCACTCGTCGGTGCGCTGCCAGGCCCGGCCTAGATGGGCGGTGGCGTCGTGGGCCCGGTCCTCGACCCGGACGGTGGCGGACTGGACGGCGGGATGGGACTGGAAGAGGGCGCCCGCCAGACCCTCGTAGAACGGCCAGTCGTACTCGGTGTCCGCCGCCGCGTGCACGCCGACGTAGCCGCCGCCGTTGTTGATGTACTGCTCGAAGGCGGTCTGCTGGGCGTCGTTCAGCACGTCACCCGTGGTCGAGAGGAAGACCACCGCCTCGTAGGGGGCCAGTCCGGCGGTCGTGAAGGCGCCCGCGTCCTCGGTGGCGTCGACGGAGAAGTTGTTGGCCGTTCCCAGTTCGCGCAGGGCCGCCAGTCCGTCGTCGATCGATGAGTGGCGGAATCCGGCCGTCTTGGAGAAGACCAGGACCTCGTAGTGGGGGTCGGCGGCGGCCTGCGCCGCCTGAGCGGTGGGCGCCGACGGCGGGGACGGTCTCTCGGGCGCCGCCGCGGCGTATGGCGTGGCACTCAGCGCTGCCGCCGCGATCAGGGCCAGGGTACCGATCAGTTTCCGGTGCAAGACGGCGTCATCTCCTTCATCGAGAGGGGACGGACTGCGGAGTTGCGCAGTGCGGGAGGGGGTGCCGACGGAAGGCGTGTCGGACACCGCTCTCCTCGCACCGCGCGCGAGGGCGGTGCGGGGCTCAGCGGGCATGCTGGGGCGCGTCGCCGGGGATTCCGGACGAGGTGGTGGGGGAGTCGCCCCGGCGAAGCTCACATCGCGGAGATCGGGTCCGGGACGGGCCCGGATTTTCCGTCCGTCAGACCGCGAAGTCAGGGCATGCTGTGCCTCGACGGGGGATGCCCGACGTGGCAGTGTGCGTCGACGCCGTCGGCCAGAGGCGATCGCTGTGCCGGCGGTGGGTGCCGCCGAGGCCGGGAAGGAGCGTTGAACGGGCCGTCGACGGCAGGTGGGAGCGCCGACGGCCTGGGGTTCTGCTTCCTAACGGTCGTTTCGTGCGCACAGGTGTCTCCCGAAGCTGTGAGGGGTTGAGGCATGCATGCCCGTCAGATGGCATGTGTGGGGAGTACTGGCGCGCGCCGTCGCGCCGATGTGCGGCTGTCCGCGGGTCATGACATGGCCGCAACAATGAAGCTAGCGGTCATCGGGTGACTGCGTAAGACCTTCAGCGCGAAACACGGCTACTTTTCCCTTGATCGGGACAAAGGGTCCCCAAGGGCGTTCGAGCGCCCCGCTGCCCCATCTCGTCCCACGCTCGTCGCCCCCGCATGGACCCGTTCAGCCTTCAGGTCGGCCCGAACCCGGACGTTCCCCGATCGGTCACTGAGTAGCGAAGGGACATCACGGCCGGGGCCGGCTGTGCAGCTTCGCCAGCAGGTCGTACGCGTTCTCCTCGGCGGCGGCGACCTCGGCGGGGTCCAGTCCGGCGGGCCACAGTTCTCCGGCAGCCGCGTCGTCCGCTTCGCGCAGCTCGACCACGGCCGCGGCGAGCTCCGCCTGGACGGTCGGTGGCGGACTCGACGCCGCTCTGAGCGCCGACTCGGCTCGTTGGGCAGACCTCCGGCAGGCGGCGAGGGCACGTTCGGTCCGCAGGGCGGCGTGGTCGTGGACGACCAGCATCGCGCAGAGCAGGCCGACGACGATCCCCAGGAGGCTGCCCAGCAGCCGGTGGTGGACCAGCTCGCCGGCCGGTGCTGGTTCGGCGAGATCGCTGAGCAGGAGCGCGATGGGGGTGATGAACACGACCCCCAGGCCGTAGTTGCGCACCACGATGTACTCCAGCAGGAACTCCAGCACCACGATGACCAGGACGAGCGCCACGGAAGTGGGATGCGTGGCCAGGAGGGCGAGGGCGAGCAGTACGCCGAGGACCGTTCCGACGGTGCGCTGCGCTGCTCGCTGGGCGGTGGTCCTCAGATTGACGGAGTGCAGTACGGCGGCCGCCGAGATGGCCGCCCAGTATCCGTGCCGCAGGTCGAGGAGCACGGCCAGCCCGCCGGCCGCCGCGGTGCCCAGGGCCATCCGCAGCGCGGGAACGGCAAGGACGGCGCGATGATCCGGAATGCCGAGGCGCCGCAGGCCCAACAGCTCGGCCGCACGCCGCGCGACGGGATCGACCGGCGGTGTCTGGCCGGGGATCGCCGCCGGCCTCCCCAGGCCTCGGTCTGGCGGCGCCGAGGGCCTCGAAGACCCGGCGCGCCCGGAAGGCTCCGGAGGCCACGGCAGCTCGGGCAGCAGCAGGGGAGGCCGACGCCGTCGGTCCGTCAGAAGGCGAGCCTGCCGACGCAGGAGGACTGCGGTGCCGTCAGGGTCGGCGAGCCCATGGCGTGCCGAGCCGACCAGCAATGACCAGGACAGGTGGCTGAGCCCCACGACGGCGGAGGTGTGGTTCTGCCGCAGCGGTTCCGTGGCCGGTACGAGCCCGAGTGAGCGGTAGGCGTTGAGCACGGCGTCGGTCGCCACGTGCCGAGCCCGCCCCGCGGCAGCCCCGGACGGCGCGACCAGCAGGTCGGCCACGGCCCGCAGAGCCGTGGCCACGGCCAGACGCTGCGGGCGGTCGGGGTGGATGAGCCGGCCTGACATGCCGAGGGCCCAGGCCGCCACGGCTCCCGCGGCGGCCAGGCCCGTCCGGGGGAGGACATCGGCCCAGGGCGACGGGTCGTTGGCTGCCACGGCGAACGAGAACAGCAGCATGACCGCCCCCAGCCCGCTCAGCTGTGTCGCGTCACAGGCCAGCTTCGCCAACCCGGCGACGACCGCGGTCGCCACAACCACGACCGCGGCGCCGGCCCCTCCCTCCCACGGCCGGGTCCAGACGCCCAGGACCGAACCGCAGCCCACGCACGCCGTCATGGCCACGGCGACCAAGGCGAGCGCGTGAGCGCGCCGCGCGTACGGCAGGTTGCGGCCGAACGTGGTCGTGAAGCCGCCCAGCATGGCGTACACCGCGAGGTCGGGATGGCCCGTCAGGGTGAGGGGCAGGGCAAGCCAGCCCAGGGCCAGTGCCGAGCGTGCCGCGAAGAGAAGGGCACCGTCCGCGGTGTGCAGGGCGAAGACACCGTGGGGGGCGAGTGCGCGGACCGCGTCGGCCATGAAGCGCCCGATGCCGTGCCGGGAAATCGTCCGAAGGACGCGACGAGGGGAGAGCATGCGAGGCGGGTCACCCGACCTGGTCGTGCGGCAGCCGAGTGCGACGGACACCTCGATGTCCGACGATCGCGCCGGACCCACTCGGCGCGGATCGGATGGACAGGGGCACCTTGACCTCGGGGGAGGGATGAATGGTTCTTCGCATGTCGAACAACGCGGGTCGGGTGGTGGGGGAGGGACGAGGAGCTTGGACTCAGCCTTCGGCGGCCGCCTCCTGGAGGTCCCGGTGAGAGTGGTCCATCACCTCAGACAGGTCGTCCAGCGCGGGATCGAGTTCCTCCGCACGCGGCGCCACCCGCCGCAGGCAGTCGGTCGTCGCCAGCGCCAGATCGACCGCCTTCCCCTGCCGACCGTCGCTCAGCAACTCCTCGATGGTGAAGGAGAGACCGGCCAACGTGTCGTCGTTGGTCTGCGGCACCAGGTAGCCCTGGAGACCCGCCGGGTACGGCTCCCGCTCCCGGTACTCGCGCAGCGCGGTGACGACGGCAGGGTTCTCGCTGTACTGGTCGAGGAGTCCCATCAGGACGTACAGCCGTGCCACCAACCGCGGCAGACCTGGGTACTCGTCCAGCCAGGCGATGAGCTTGCGCTGACCGCCGAGGTCCTCGACGAACCGGGACATGGCTTCGGCGAGGGTGTTCGGCTGCGACCAGTGAGCCGGCAGCTGCCGTGCCACTTGCTGCGCCAGTTCCTGCTGACCGGCCGGGGAGAGTGTCCCGGCCCCGAAAGCAGTGATCAGCTTCTGATCCACGCCGAAACCGGCAGGCGCCGATCTGCCCTCAACGGCACGCGAAACGTCACGTCGGACGCGCAGCAGTTCATCGCCGATCTTGCCGAACGGCTTCTCCCTCATGGAGCCCTCCAGGTCCAGAGCGTGCATCCAACATCCTGGCTCCCGGCTCGGCCGGACGCGCGCCGGCGGCGACCATGTGGGGAAACCCGACCACGGTCAGCCCGTGACAAGTCCGGCAACGAGGTTGATGGCGGTCGCCAGAATGCTGGTGCCGAAAATGTAGGACAGCAGGCAATGACGCAGAACGATCACGCGAATCGCTCCGCTGGAGACGTTGGTGTCGGACACCTGATAGGTCATGCCGAGGTTGTAGCTGAAATACAGAAAGTCCCGGTACGACGGTGGGGCGTCGGAATTGAAGTCGATTCCGCCGTGCGCCGCGTAGTACACGTAGGCGTAGCGGGTCGCGTACATCAGGTGCACGGTGGCCCAGGCCATGAAGACGCCGCAGAGAGCGACAGCGGCACCGGCGCGTCCGGCGTCGGACGTGCCCAGGAGCAGCAGGAGCACGATGGCCACCAGGCCGCACAGGGCGACCGCCACTACGACGAGTTCGTCCGTGTGCGGCCGGAAATCCTCTCGTCCGGCATTGCGGCGTGTGGCGGATGCGTCCATCGACCACAGCGTGATCCAGCCGGCGAGCGTGAAGACCAGTTCCGTCGCCGCGATCCCGGCCAGAGCTCCCAGGACGACACCGGTTGCCACCGCCACCGCGACACCCACCACGGCTCCGACCGCGAGAGCGCCGGACAGCCTCGGCACGGCGTCGACGGGCAGCCAGGTCCTCATGGCATCACCGTAGCGATGCTCGTCCGGTTGGTCCCGATAGTCTGCTGTATCCGTGTATCCGAGGTCGCTGACGTGCGAGGCGTGCCGGGCTCAGCCCCAGGTCTGGCCGGCCGGCTCCTTGATGGTGCGGTTGATCCTGTTGAAGAAGTTCGTCAGTGCGATCTCCAGGTTGATCGCGCCGATCTGCTCCTCGGTGAAGTGGGCGCCGGCCTCTTCCCAGATCTCGTCGGTGACTCCCTCCGCACCGTCCTGCAACCGGGTGGCGGCCTCGGCCAGCGCCAGTGCCGCACGCTCCGCATCGGTGTAGAACGGCGCCTCCCGCCACGCCACCACGCTGTGCAGCCGCTCGTCGCTCTCACCGGCCTTCTTCCCGCCGGCGACACTGGCGAAGACGCACGCCGAGCAGCTGTTGATCTGGCTGACGCGCAGGTGGACCAGCGCGAGCAGCTTCGGGTCGACGCCCCCGGCGGCGATCGCCTTGTGCAGGTGCCCGATCGCCTTCCACACGTCGGGGTTGTCGCTGTTCTTGTTCTTCAGTCGGTTCTGCATGGCAGGGTGCTCTCCTTGGTCGGGGTTACCTTGCGGGGCTGGTGCCCGTCACCCCTATGACGGAGCAGCTACCAGGGAGGTAACACCATGTCCGGCGCCCATCCCGCCGATCCGATCGCCGAGGCCTTCGAGGCGCACCGCGCCCGGCTCACGGCCGTCGCATACCGCGTACTCGGCTCGCACGCCGACGCGGACGACGCGGTCCAGGAGGCGTGGCTGCGGCTGTCCCGCCAGGACGCCGACGGCATCGACAATCTCGGCGGCTGGCTGACCACCGTGGTCGGCCGCATCAGCCTCGATCTCCTCCGCTCCGGCCGCACGCGCCCGACGGTGCCCCTCGACGACCGGCTGCCCGAAGCCGCCGTGACGCTCGACGACGGTTCGACTCCGGAAGAGCTCGTGGCACTGGGCGACTCGGTGGGCCTGGCGCTGCTGACGGTCCTGGACTCGCTGCGCCCCGACGAGCGCCTCGCGTTCGTGCTGCACGACGTGTTCGCCGTACCCCACGGGGAGATCGGCACCATCCTCGGCAGGTCGGCCGACGCGACCAAGATGCTCACCAGTCGCGCCCGCCGCAAGGTGCGGGCCGCCCGGCGGTCGGCGAGCGACCGGCGGCAGCGACGCGAGGTGGTCGGGGCGTTCCTGGCCGCGGCCCGTGAGGGCAGGTTCGAGCGGCTGCTGGAACTTCTCCATCCCGAGGTGGAGTTCACCGTGCACGCGCCGGGCGGACGGTTCGTCACGATCGGAGCCACCGAGGTCGCCGGCCGTGCCCGAGTGGCAGGCGGCGCGGCACACGGACATGCCGTGACCGTCAACGGGCGACCCGGCGTCATCGCCTGGAACGAGGACGGCATCCCGCTGTCCCTGCTCACGTTCACCGTCGCCGACGGCCGCATCACCGAGATCACCGCCGTCGTCGACCCGGCCGAACTCGCGTTGATGGACTTGCCGGACCTGGTGTGACCGTCTGTCCACCGGCAATGGCAGACACGGTCCTGGTAACGATGTGCACCGGCAGCGACACGAAGCGTCGCCGGTGGGGTGCCGGTCCTGGGCGGGGCCGGTCCCAGTGAAGTGGGGGCGTCTTGCGTTCTAGTATGAAATGAGCCGTAACAGCACTTTCCTCCGGCGGAGGAGGGCTTCACCGTGTGTGCCAGGTATCTGCCCGTCTCGGAACACGGGCTGATCGGAGACCTGCGCAGTGCTGCCCTCGTGGGGACGAACGGCACGATCGACTGGTACTGCTGCTCCCGGTTCGACGCTCCCAGTGTGTTCGCCTCGATCCTCGACGCCGAGAAGGGAGGGAGCTTCGAGCTCGCGCCGGACGTGCCGACCCGCACGAAGCAGTTCTACTTCCCGGACACCAATGTGCTCATCACCCGCTTCTTCGCGAATGACGGTGTGGCCGAGATCCAGGACTTCATGCCGATCGTCGACAACTCGCGTGAGGCCGACCGTCATCGGCTGATCCGCAGAGTGGTCTGCGTCCGCGGATCACTGCCCTTCCGGGCCGGCGTCTCACCGCGGTTCGAGTACGCGACCGAGCCGCACACCATCCGCACCGAGCACGGCTGTCCGGTCTTCGAGTCGGCCTCACTCTCCCTCGCGCTGACCTCCAGCGTGCCCGTGGAGCACGACGGCCGGGACGTGTGGTCGCTCTTCAAGCTCCACGAGGGCGAGAGCGCCGTCTTCGCACTCGACCGTGTCGGGGACAGCGTCGCCCCCCGGGTCTGCGCCGTGGCCGAGGCGGAGGAACTGTTCCAGGCCACCGTCCGGTACTGGCGGGGGTGGCTGTCCACGTCGCGCTACCGCGGCCGCTGGCGCGAGATGGTGCACCGCTCCGCACTGACGCTCAAGCTGCTCACCTACGTCCCGACCGGCGCCATGGTGGCGGCACCCACGACGAGCCTGCCCGAGCAGATCGGCGGCGAACGGAACTGGGACTACCGGTACGTCTGGATCCGCGACGCGGCCTTCTGCGTCTATGCCCTCCTGCGGCTCGGTTTCACCGAGGAGGCGCAGGCTTTCATGCGCTTCCTGACCGAGTACGCCCACCCCTCCGACTCCGGAAGCGGACCGTTGCAGATCATGTACGGCGTCGACGGTCGCCGGGACCTGTCCGAGCGTGAGCTGCCCGGTCTCGAGGGCCACCAGGGCTCTTCCCCCGTCCGCGTGGGCAACAGGGCGGTCGGCCAGCTGCAACTGGACATATACGGAGCCCTCGTCGACTCGATCTACCTCTACGACAAGTGGGGAGAGCCGATATCCAGCGCCCACTGGGACACGGTCTGCGGCCTGGTCGACTGGGTCTGCGACAACTGGGACCAGCCGGACGAGGGCATCTGGGAGACCCGCGGCGAACGCAAGAGCTACCTCTACTCGCGACTGATGTGCTGGGTGGCGATCGAGCGGGCGATGCGCCTGGCCCGGCGCCGCGGGCTGCCGGCCGACATCGCGCGCTGGAGCGGCACGCGCGACGCCGTCTACCGCCAGATCATGGACCGCGGCTGGTCGGCCGAACGGAAGGCGTTCCTCCAGCACTACGGCGACAGCGTCCTCGACGCCTCCGTGTTGATGATGCCGCTGGCCAAATTCATCTCCCCCACGGATCCGAAGTGGCTGTCGACGCTGGAGGTACTGGGGGAGGAGCTGGTCGCGGACTCCCTGGTCTACCGGTATGACGCGCAGGCCAGCCCGGACGGGGTGCGGGGCGAGGAGGGAACGTTCTCGATCTGCTCCTTCTGGTACGTCGAGGCACTGAGCCGCGCCGGACGTTTGGAGGAGGCGCAGCTGGCGTTCGAGAAGATGCTCACCTACGCGAACCATCTCGGGCTGTACGCGGAGGAAATCGGCCACACCGGCGAGCAGAACGGCAACTTCCCGCAGGCGTTCACCCATCTCGCCCTGATCAGCGCGGCCTTCAACCTCGACCGGGCGCTGGGCTGAACTGCGCGGCACCGGCGAAGGACCGTCGACACATCCTACAATTCGCATCGGGTTGCAGATGCTCCGCTGTTTGAGCGATCCGCCAAGCATTCGCGAGCCATCTTTTGCAGCGAGCATCGCAGATGCAAGATGGGGACGTTGTTCGGGGCGGGCGGTCATGGCGGTCACCGCCCCGGTCAGGTCCCGGTCCACGAGGCGAGGTCTCCCATGGTCATGCGCACTCACGCCGGCGGCGCCGGTGACGCCGGCTCCGGCCGGGCCCGCTCGCGCCGCCCCGACGCCCGCATCGCCCAGGTCGTCGCGCAGGCTCTCGGCGGCGCCGACACCGTCCTGAACGTCGGGGCGGGCACGGGCTCGTACGAGAACCCCGCGCACGCCATCACCGCGGTCGAGCCGTCCCTGGCCATGCGCGCGCGGCGGCCCGCCCAACTGGCGACGGCGATCGACGCGGTCGCCGAGGACCTGCCCTTCGACGACGGCCGGTTCGACGCCTCCATGGCCCTCTTCAGCGTTCACCAGTGGTCCGACACCGCCGCCGGACTGCGCGAGATGCGCCGTGTGACCCGCGGTCCCGTCGTGATCCTCACCTGCGACCCCACCCTCGTGCGCGACTTCTGGCTCTACGACTACGCGCCCGACGTCCTCGACACCGAGGCCCGCCGCTACCCGCGCCTGGCCGCCCTGACCGAAGCCCTCGGCGGCACCGTGACCGTCGAGCCGGTCCCCATCCCGCTGGACTGCACCGACGGCTTCAACGAGGCGTACTACGGCCGCCCCGAGATGCTCCTCGACCCCGGGGCCCGGCAAGCCTGCTCGGCGTGGAGCTTCATCGACGACCGCGCCCGCCAGGAGTTCGACATCTCCCTGCGCCGTGCCCTGGGCTCCGGCGCCTGGGACGAGGCCTTCGGGCACCTGCGCAGCCGCCCCGCATACCGCGGATCCCTCGTCCTGCTGAGGGCCGCCCACTGACCGCGCGGGACGTGAACCGACTCGCGGTCGTGTGATCCGGGGTAGCGTCCTCGGCATGGACTTTCGAACCACCGTTGAGCGGGCTCAACGCCTCAAGCAACTGCACGCCCAGCAGCAGCCGTTGGTGCTGCCGACCGTCTGGGACGTGTGGTCCGCGCGGACGGCGGCCGGCGCCGGGTTCCCCGCGCTGACGATCGGCAGCCACCCCCTCGCCGACTCCCGGGGGGCCGAGGACCAGGAGGGGCAGACCTTCGAGGAGGTGCTCGCCGCGGTCAGGCCCATCATCGCGGCGGTGGACGTCCCTGTGTCCGTGGACCTGGAGGCCGGGTACGGACAGAAACCCGCGGACCTCATCGCCGGGCTCACCGAGGTCGGCGGCGTCGGCCTCAACCTCGAGGACACCGTCCACTCGGAGGGCGGACGCGTGCGCAGTACACAGGAGCACGCGAGCTACATCGCCGGCCTGCGCGCGGCGGCCGACGACGCGGGGATCCCCGTCTGGGTCAACGGGCGCACCGACCTCTTCCTGCACGCCGAGGACGCGTCCGGCGTCCTCGACGAGGCGATCGAGCGGCTGCGCGCCCTGGAGCAGGCGGGCGCCGACAGTGTCTACCCGGTGCGCATCCAGGACGACGACGACCTGCTCGCGGCGGTGGTGGGCGCGGTCTCCATCCCCGTGAACTCCACGGCCCACCCGGTCAAGCACGACGTCGAGCGCTTCCGTCGCCTCGGTGTCGGCCGGATCACGTACGGTCCGCTGCTGCAATTCGCGATGACCGACGCGATGAAGGACATGCTCGGGCCGTGGAAGCCCTGAAAGGCTGATCGAGCGACGGGCGCCCCCTGGGGAAGGGCGCCCCTAGCTCCGGCGGAGGCCGCCCCGACCGGACGACCGAACGCCCGTCAGTCGCGTTCGACCGCCATCTCACCCAGCAGCGACCAGTCGTCCTGGTCGAGCGACGCGTTCACGATGCGCGGTGTCCGGGCGAGGTAGGCCGGCAGCTGCTCCTGCGCGGCGCGGAAGTGCGCCGACTGGACGTGCGCCGCGCCCGCCTCGTCGTCGCGGAACGCCTCGACCAGGACGTACTCCGCGGGGTCCGCGACGCTGCGGGACCAGTCGAACCAGAGACAGCCGGGTTCCGCCCGGGTGGCCCGGGTGAAGTCGCCGGAGATCTCCGGCCACCGGTCCGCGTGCTCCGGCAGGACCTGGAACTTCGCGGTGATGAAAATCATGGGGCTCTCCTCTGTCGTGCGGATGCGGGTCCTGCCGGACGGAGCAGGACCCGTCTCCGGATCACGGTACGAGGATCCGGGGTCAGACGTCGGCCCGCGTCCGTCCCCGGCCCGCCGGCCGCGCCAGCGGTCGCCTCAGCAGCGGCCAGGCCAGCAGCAGCACGATCACCGCGTACACCGTCACCGCGAACGGCGTGTTGACCAGGCCCGTCACGCTGCCGTCGCTGATCTGCAGGGCGCGGCGCAGCTGCTGCTCGGCGTTCGGGCCGAGGATGACGCCGATCACCGCGGGCAGGACGGGCAGGCCGTAGCGCCGCATGCCGAAGCCCACCAGGCCGATGATCAGCAGGATCACCAGGTCGACGACCTCGCCGCCGACGGCGTACGCGCCGACCGCCGCGAAGAACATGATCCCCGCGTAGAGGTACGGCCGCGGGATCCGCAGCAGCTTGGCCCACACGGGTGCCAGCGGCAGGTTGAGCGCGAGCAGCAGCACCATGCCGACGAAGAGGGACGCGATGAGGCCCCAGACCAGCTCGGGTTCGCGCTCGAAGAGGAGCGGACCGGGCTGGATGCCGTACTGCTGGAAGGCGGCCAGCATGACCGCCGCGACCGCCGTCGTCGGCAGGCCCAGGGTCAGCATGGACACCAGCGTGCCCGCCGCCGAGGCCGACGCCGCGGACTCCGGTCCCGCCACGCCCTCGATGGCGCCCTTGCCCCACTCGTCCTTGTGCTTGGACAGGCGCTTCTCCGTGACGTAGGAGAGGAAGGTGGGTATCTCCGCACCGCCCGCCGGGATCGCGCCGAACGGGAAGCCGATGAAGGGGCCGCGCAGCCACGACTTCCAGGTGCGGCGGACGTCCCCGCGGCCCAGCCAGGGCCGGCCCACCGGGATCGGCTCGGCAGCGCCGCGCCGCAGGTGCGCCGCCACCCACAGCGCCTCGCCGATCGCGAACAGACCGACCGCGACGATCACCACGTCGACGCCGTCGGCGAGTTGCAGCGAACCGAAGGTCAGCCGCTGCTGCCCCGTCATCTGGTCCAGGCCCACCAGGCCGATGGTCAGGCCGATCAGCAGCGAGGCCAGACCTCTGACACGCGAGGAACCCAGCACCGACGTCACGGCGATGAACGCCAGCACCATGATGGCGAAGTAGTCCGGAGCCCCGATGTCCACCGCCAGGTCGGCGACCGCCGGCGCCAGCGCCACCAGCAGGATCGTGCCGATCATGCCGCCCGCGAAGTGGCCGATGGCGGCGGCCGCCAGCGCCTGCGCACCGCGCCCCGCCTTGGCCATGGGGTTGCCCTCCATGGCCGCCACCACCGCGGCGCTCTCGCCGGGGGTGTTCAGCAGGATGGAGGTCGTCGAACCGCCGAACATCGCGCCGTAGTAGATGCCGGCGAACATGATGAACGCCGCGACCGGGTCGAGGCCGTACGTCACCGGCAGCAGCAGCGCCACCGCCATCGCCGGGCCGATGCCGGGCAGGACACCGATCGCCGTGCCGAGCAGCACACCCAGGGCGGCCCACAGGAGGTTGAGCGGGGACAGGGCCGTGCCGAACCCGTCCATGAGGGAGTTGAGGGCGTTCATGTCAGAGCACTCCCATCAGCGGACCGCCGGGCAGCGGCACACCGAGCAGCTTGTCGAAGACGACGTAGGTGAGCAGGGACAGCGCCGCGGCGATCAGCGGGTCGCGGTCCACGCGCCGGCTGCCCAGGGCGAAGGCGGCGCCCCAGAAGAGCAGGGCCCCGGCGACCGGGAAGCCGGCCGGCTCGATGAGCGCGGCGGCGCCCAGGAAGATCCCGGAGAGCAGCAGCACCGTGCGCCAGTCCGCCGGTTCGGACAGGTCGATGTCCTCGCCGCCCTCGGCCTCGCCCCTGCCGCCGCGCAGCACGTCCACGGCGAGCAGCGCGGCGATCACCAGCAGGCCGATGCCGACCACGATCGGCACGGTCTTCGGGCCGACCGGACCGCGCTGGGTGATGTCGACGTCCATGGTGAGCGCGTCGGTCAGGACGAGGACGCCCAGCGCCAGCAGCATGGCGCACACGCCGAGTTCGGAGTGGTCCCGCAGCCAGGAGCGGCGCTCGGGCGCCGGGGCGCCGGCCGCCTCCGGGGCGGGGGTGGAGTCGGTCGGTGTCGTCACAGTCCCAGCTCCTTCAGCACCGACACCACACGCTTGTCCTGGGCTTCCAGGAAGGTGCCGAACTTCTCACCGGTGAGGAACGCGTCGTCCCAGCCGTTCTTGTCCATCGACTCCCGCCACTCGGGCGAGTCGTGCAACTCCTCGACCAGGCGCGTCAGTTTGTTCCGCTCAGCCTCGGAGAGGCCGGGCGGGGCGACGATGCCGCGCCAGTTGGTGAAGTCCACGTCGTAGCCGGACTCCTTCAGCGTCGGCGCGTCCTTGAGGTCGTCCACCCGCTCCGGGCCGGTCACCGCGAGCACCCTCAGCTCGCCCGCCTTGATCTGGTCCAGGTACTCGCCGACGCCGGAGACGCCGAAGCCGACCTTGTTGCCGAGGATCGAGGCGAGCAGCTCGCCGCCGCCGTCGAAGGGGATGTAATTGACCGACTTCGGGGCGATCCCGGCGGCCTGCGCCATCAGCATCGGCGCGAGGTGGTCGGGCCCGCCGGGCGACGAACCACCGCCCACGGGGATCTTGCCCGGGTCCTTCTTCCAGGCGTCGATCAGCTCCCCGATCGTCCGGTACGGCGAGTCCTTGGCGACCACGACGACGTCCTGCTCCTCGGTGAGCCGCGCGATCGGCGTGGTGTCGGCGAGGGTCTTGGGCGCGTGGTTGGAGCGGGCGGCCCCGACGACGCCGAGGCCCATGGACATCGCGAGCTTGCCGTTGCCGTGTTCGCTCACCAGCCGGCTCAGACCCACGGTGCCGCCCGCGCCGGGCAGGTTGAACACCTCGATGTTGTGCGTGAGCCCGGCGTCCTCGGCGTTCTTCGCGGCCGTGCGGGCGGTGATGTCGTAACCGCCGCCGGGCGTGTTGGGAACCATGAAGCGAAGGCCGGGAATCTGCGTGCCGGAGTCGGAGTCGCCGCCGGAGGAGAGCAGCGGCGGTCCCGCGAGCACGAGCACGGCGGCCCCGAGCAGGGCAAGGGGGGTGCGCAGGCGCACGTATGACACCACCTGTCGGTCGGGAAGATCGGTACGGGGAGCCCTGTGGGGAAGGGTGACGTGGGCCACATGGTGCCCGCGCTCCGGCGGCGTGTCTTCCTTGCGGAACCAAGGGAGGTTGTGGTCATTGCGGTCGCCGCTTCATTGCGAAGACGGCACATCTCTTTCCTTCGCCGCAGGTGGGCGCCATGATGGCGACCCGGCACACCCGCCCGCCCCCCCAGTCAGCCGAGATCGAGTCCGCCGTGGCACCCACCTTCCGCCGTCAGACCCTCGCGGGCGAGATGCTGGTTCTCCAGCTCGCCATCGTCGTGGTGGTCCTCTGCGCGGTCGCCGCCGTCTCGCTCGCCCAGTCCCGCGCCACCTTCAACCGCGTCGAGGGCCGCCGGGTCACCGCGCTGGCCGAACAGCTGGCCGCCACACCGCTGGTCCGCAGCCAGCTGCTGCGCCCCGTGCCGCAGGAGGCCCTCGCCCCGCTGGTCAACGCCACACAGACCCAGTCCGGCGTCACCTCCGTCACGATCGCCGACGCCGACGGCGGCGTCGTCAGCTCCACCGACCCCACGCTGATCGGCGGCCGGCTGCCGCGCGTGGAGGGCGCCGCCGCGGGGCGCGGCTGGTCGGGGCCCCTGACCCTGCGGGGCAGCCGTGAACTCGTCGCCCAGGTCCCGGTGCTCGGCGCCACCCGGGACACCCTGGGCCGGCATCTGGGCACCGTGATGGTCGGCGAGGCCGACCCCACGGTGTGGCAGCGGCTGAGCGGCGCCTCCTCCTACCTCCTCGCCTACCTCGGCATCGCCAGCGGCCTCGGCGTGGCCGGCTCCTGGCTGCTGGCCCGGCGCGTCAAACGGCAGACCCTCGGCCTGGAGCCGCGCGAGATCGCGGGGCTCGCCGAGCACCGGGAAGCCATGCTGTACGGCATCGCCGAGGGCGTCGTCGCCCTCGACCCGCAGCACCGGCTCACCCTGGTCAACGAGATGGGCCGGCGCCTGCTCGACCTCCCCGCCGACTGCGTCGGCCAGAGCCTGGACGGCCTCGGCATCGAGGGGCGGCTGCGCGACGTACTGGCCGGGACCGCGCCGGACGCCGCCGAACCCCGCGACGAGGTCGTCGTCCGGCACGGGCGGGTCCTGGTCATGAACCGCATGACCGTCACCAAGGACGGCCGCCCGCTGGGCTCGGTCACCACCCTGCGCGACCGCACCGAACTGGCCCGCCTGGAGCGGGAGATCGGCTCCTTCCGCAGCACCTCCGAGCTGCTGCGCGCCCAGGCCCACGAGTTCGCCAACCAGTTGCACACCATCTCCGGGCTCATCCAGATCGGCGAGCAGGACGAGGTGGTGCGCTACATCCGCGCGCTCAACCAGCGCCGCCAGTCCCTGGACGTCACGCTCAGCCGCCGGGTCCGCGACACCGCCGTCGCCGCGCTGATCACGGCCAAGTCCTCGCTCGCCGCGGAGCGCAGGGTCGCGCTGCGGGTCTCTGACCGCACGGCACTGGACCGGCTCGTCCCGCAGGACGCCGCCGACGTGGCGACCGTCCTCGGCAACCTCGTCGACAACGCCGTGGACGCCGCCGCGGCGGCGGGCGAGGAGCACGACGCCTGGGTCGAGGTCGAGCTGCGGCAGGACGCCGCCAGCGTCGAGATCGCGGTCCGCGACTCCGGGCCCGGAGTGGCTCCCGAACTGGCCCGCGAGGTCTTCTCCCACGGCTTCACCACCAAGGCCGCCCGGCAGGGCGAGCGGGGCATCGGCCTGGCGCTGACCCGGCTCGTCTGCGAACGTCACGGCGGTGAGATCTCGGTGACCAACACCCCCGAGGGGGCCATGTTCACCGCACGCATGACCGTCAGCCACCTCACCGACGCGGTGGCGGAAGGAGCAACGCCATGACGGGTACGAGCGGCACGCCCGACGCGACCGGTACGGCGGGGGCGGGTGCCGCCGGGGGCGCGATCGGCGTGCTCGTGGTGGACGACGACTTCATGGTGGCCCGCGTGCACCGTGCCTTCGTCGAACGCGTCGAACCCTTCCGGGTCGTCGGCGTCGCCGGCACCGGCGAGGAGGCGCTGGCCGCCGTCGCCGAACTCCGCCCCGACCTCGTCCTCCTCGACCTCTACCTGCCGGACGTCTTCGGTCTGGACGTCATCCCGAGGCTGCGCGCCGCCGGGCACGACTGCGACGTCATGGTCATCAGCGCGGCCCGGGAGGCGGACGCGGTGCGCGGCGCGGTCCGCCACGGCGTGGTCGACTACCTGCTCAAGCCGTTCGAGTTCGAGGACCTGCGGGTCCGGCTGGAGCGCTACGCCGTCCAGCGCGGCCGGCTGCTCGGCACGGTGGTGCGCAGCCAGGCCGACGTCGACCGCGTCCTGGCGGGCGCGGCACCCGCCGCCGCGGCACCGGCGCTGCCCAAGGGCATGAGCGTGGAGACCGCCGAGCTGGTCGAACGCACCCTCCGGGAGGCCGACGGCACGCTCTCCGCGAGCGAGTGCGCGGCACTGACCGGCGTCTCCCGGGTCAGCGCCCGCAGCTACCTGGAGCACTTCCACACCGTCGGCACCGCGGAGGTCTCGCTGCGCTACGGCGTGGCGGGCCGCCCCGAGCGCCGCTACCGCTTCCGGGGCGCGGTCACCGGCCTGGCGCTCCCGCCCGCAGCCCGTCCATGACGAGGTCGAGGAGCCGGGTGACCCTCGGCTGCCAGTCCTCGCTGGCGTCGACCTGCCAGAGGCCGCCGATGGCCAGGAAGAAGTCGTCCGCCGTCACACCGGGGCGGATGGTGCCGGCCTCCTCGTTCGCGCGGAGCAGCAGCTCGGTCGCCTCCGTGACCGGGGCGGGCTCCGGTTTCGCGGGGCTGCCGGGCGCGCTGGTGACCAGCCGGATCGCGTCCGCCAGACCGACCTTGGTCAGGGCGAACCGGGCGAGCCGGTCCATCCACTCGCGCAGCGCCCGGTCGGGTTCCCGCGTGGCCAGCAGCTCCCTCGCGGCCTCCGCCACCTGCTGCATCTCGTAGCGGTAGACCTCCAGGACCAGCGCCTCGCGATGCGGGAAGTTGCGGTAGAACGTGCCCTGCCCGACGCCCGCCTTCTTGGCGATCATGCTGAGCGGGGCGTTCGCGCAGCGCGTCAGCTCCTCCGTGGCGACGCGCAGGATGCGCTCGCGGTTGCGCTGCGCGTCGGAGCGCAGGGGCGCGTCCGTCCTGTCCTTCTTCGGCGGCGGCACTCCTCCTCCTTCCGGGTTTCGTGGCCGAATCCCGTTCTTGCTAACCGGACAACTGTCCGTTACGTTTCCAGTGAGCGGACAGTTGTCCGGTTACTTGCCCACTTTAGCGGCGAACGCGGCTTTTCCCGCCACCGGACACCGAAGAAGCTGTCACCACAGACCAGAGAAGGCTGATCATGGCCCCAGCACCCTCGTCTACGACCAGCGCCGTCACTCTGAACATCAACGGCGAGAAGCACCAGCTGACCGTCGACCACCGCACCACCCTGCTCGACGCCCTGCGCGAGCGGCTCGACCTCACCGGCACCAAGAAGGGCTGTGACCAGGGACAGTGCGGAGCCTGCACCGTCCTGGTCGACGGGCGCCGGGCCGTCTCCTGCCTGAATCTCGCCGTCGCCGCCGAGGGACGCGAGATCACCACCATCGAGGGCATGGCCGAGGGCGACCGGCTGCACCCGGTGCAGCAGGCCTTCCTCGACCTCGACGGCTACCAGTGCGGCTACTGCACACCGGGCCAGATCTGCTCGGCGATCGCCGTCATCGAGGAGCACGCGGCGGGCTGGCCCAGCGCCGCCACCGACGACGTACGCCCCGAGGCCGGGCCGCCACCCCTGACACCGGACGAGATCCGCGAACGGATGAGCGGCAACCTGTGCCGCTGCGGCGCCTACGTCTCCATCGTCCAGGCCGTCACGCGCGCCGCCGAGGCCCACGAGGCCGAGGCCCGGGGCACCGACGGCGACCGCGACGCGCAGGAGGCGGCGGCATGAGGGAGTTCGGATACCAGCGCGCCGACGACGTCTCCGGCGCGGTGGCACTGCTCGCCGCCGACCCGGACGCCCGCTTCCTCGGCGGCGGCACCAACCTCGTCGACCTGATGAAGACCGGCGTCGAACGCCCCGCCCGCCTCGTCGACGTCCGCGAACTCCCGCTGGACGGCATCGAACCGACCCCGGACGGCGGCCTGCGCGTCGGCGCCACCGTCACCAACAGCGACCTCGCCGCCCACCCCGCGGTGCGCCGCCGCTACCCCGCGCTGGCCCAGGCGGTCCTGGCCGGCGCCTCCGGCCAGCTGCGCAACATGGCCACCGTCGGCGGCAACCTGCTCCAGCGCACCCGCTGCGGCTACTTCGCCGACCTCAGCCGGCCCTGCAACAAGCGCGCCCCCGGCAGCGGTTGCCCCGCCGTCACGGGCGAGCACCACAACCACGCGATCCTCGGCGCCTCCGACCACTGCGTGGCCACCAACCCGTCCGACATGGGCGTGGCACTCGCGGCCTTCGACGCCGTCGTCACCTACGAGACCCTCGACGGCCCCGGCGAACTGCCGCTCGCCGACTTCTACCTCCCCGTCGGCGACACCCCCGACCGCGAGACCGCCCTGCCGCCCGGAGCGCTGATCACCGGCGTCATCCTGCCGCCCGCCCCGGTCGCCGCCCACTCCCGCTACCGCAAGGTGCGCGAGCGCGCCTCGTACGCCTTCGCCATCGGCTCCGTCGCCGCCGCGCTCGACATCGAGGACGGCGTCGTGCGCGAGGCGCGGCTGGCCTTCGGCGCGGTGGCCTCACGGCCCTGGCGGGCCCACGCGGCCGAGGCCGTGCTGACCGGCGCACCCGCCGACGGCGAGACCTTCGCCGCCGCCGCGGACGCCGAACTCGCGGCCGCCAGGCCGCTGCCCGACAACGGATACAAGGTGACCCTCATGCGCAACCTCGTGGTGGCCGTGCTCACCGAACTCACCGAGGAGGCCGCCCGATGACCACCGCCACGACCGGCGGCCGTACGACGGTCAGGGGTGTCGTCGGCACCTCGCGGACCCGCGTCGAGGGCCGCGAGAAGGTCACCGGAGCGGCCCGCTACGCCGGTGAGATCCCCTTCGCCGACCTCGCGCACGGCTGGCTGGTGCTGTCCACCGTCACCCGTGGCCGCATCCGCGCGGTCGAGACCGAACCCGTGCTCACCATGCCCGGCGTCCTCGCCGTCCTGCACCACGGCAACGCGCCGCGCCTCGAAACCGACTACGTCGGCCTGCTCGGCATCCCGCCGGACCCGACCGCCGCCGTCTTCCAGAACGACCGGGTGCCGCACCGCGGCTGGCCGGTCGCCCTCGTCGTCGCCGAGAACTCCGAGCAGGCCCGCGAGGCCGCCGAGGCCCTGGTCGTCGCCTACGACGAGGAAACCCACGACACCGTGCTCACCGGCGCCCACCCCGAGGCGTACCCGGCCGCCGGGGTGATGCCCGCCGAGACCCTGAAGGGCGACCTCGACGCCGGACTCGGCGCGTCCCCCGTCGTGGTGGACGAGGAGTACACCACCCCCGAAGAGCACCACAGCATGATGGAGCCGCACGCCGCCACGGCCCTGTGGGACGGCGGACGGCTGGAGGTCGTCGACTCCAACCAGGGCACCACCTGGATCCAGGGCGAACTGGCCAAGATGTTCTCCCTGGACGAGTCCGCGGTGCGGGTGCGCTCCGAGCACATCGGCGGCGGCTTCGGCAGCAAGGGCCTGCGCGCCCACCAGGTGTCCGCCGTGATGGCCGCGACCGTCCTGCAACGCCCGGTGCGCGTCGTCATGACCAGGCGTCAGATGTTCACCCTGGCCGGCTACCGCAGCCCCACCGCCCAGCGGGTCAGGCTGGGCGCCGACGCCGACGGGCGGCTGCGCGCCCTGGACCACCGCTCGGTGAGCCAGACGTCCACCGTCTACGAGTTCGTCGAGCCCAGCGCGGGCGTGGCCCGGGTCATGTACGACGCCGAGGCGCACCGCACGGCCAACGAGGTGGTCCGCCTCGACGTGCCGTCCCCGACGTTCATGCGCGCGCCGGGCGAGGCGCCGGGCTCCTTCGCCATCGAGTCGGCGCTCGACGAACTCGCCGAGCGCTGCGGCGTCGACCCGGTCGAACTGCGCCTGCGCAACGAGCCCGAGACCGGCCCCGTCTCCGGCCTGCCCTTCGGCAGCCGCAACCTGGAGGCGTGCTTCCGCGAGGGCGCCCGCCGCTTCGGCTGGGACGGACGCGACCCGCGTACCGGCGTGCGCCGCGACGGGCGCTGGCTGCTGGGCACGGGCACGGCCGCGGCCTCCTTCGGCGCGGGCGCGGCACCCTCCACGGCGCTCCTCACCGCCGAGGCCGACGGCGGTTTCACGGTGCGGATCTCCGCCGCCGACATCGGCACCGGCGCCCGTACCGCGCTCACGATGATCGCCGCCGACGCGCTGGAGGTGGCACCCGACCGGGTCCGCGTCCGGATCGGCGACAGCGACTTCGGACCCGCCATGATCGCGGGCGGCTCGATGGGAACCCGTTCCTGGGCCTGGGCGGTCACGGAGGCGGCCCGCGAACTGCGCGAGCGGCTGGCGCTGGGCACCACCGTCCCGCCGGAGGGCATCACGGTGCGCTCCGACACCACCGCCGCCCTGGGCAGCCTCGCCCAGAAGGAACGGCACTCCTACGGCGCCCAGTTCGCCGAGGTGGCCGTGGACACCGCCACCGGCGAAGTGCGGGTGCGCCGCATGCTCGGCATCTTCGCGGCGGGCCGGATCGTCAACCCGCTCACCGCCCGCAACCAGCTGGTCGGCGGCATGATCTGGGGCGTCTCCATGGCCCTGCACGAGGAGGCGGTACGGGACCGCGCGAGCGGCGGCCTCTACGCACCCGACCTGGCCGGCTACCACGTCGCCACGCACGCCGACATCGGCGACATCGACGCGGACTGGGTGGACGACTCCGACCCGGAGGACCCGGTGGGCATCAAGGGCGTCGGCGAGATCGGCATCGTGGGCGCGGCGGCGGCCGTCGCCAACGCCGTCTGGCACGCGACCGGCGTCCGTCACCGGAACCTGCCGATCCGGCCGGACCGCGTCCTGTCGGCGGCGACCGCGAGCGGGGGAGCGGCCGGCCCGGGCGGAGGAGCGGCGGATGCTTGACATCGCCGCCGAACTGAACCGCTGGCTCGACGAGGGCCGGGAGTTCGCCGTCGCCACGGTGGTCTCCGTGGGCGGCAGCGCACCGCGGGGTCCCGGCGCCGCCCTCGCCGTGGACAGCGAGGGCGCGGCGATCGGCTCGGTCTCCGGCGGCTGTGTGGAGGGCGCGGTGTACGAGCTGTGCGCCGACGCCCTGCGCAGCGGCGAGACCGTGCGGGAACGCTTCGGCTACAGCGACGAGGACGCCTTCGCGGTCGGGCTGACCTGCGGTGGGGTCATCGACATGATGGTCACTCCGGTCGGTGCGGACGCGCCGTCGCGGGAGCTGTTCCGGGCGGCGCTGGCGACTGCCGCCCGGGGCGGGACCGCCGCCCTCGCCCGGGTCGTCCAGGGCCCGTCCGACCTCCTGGGCCGGGCCCTGCTCGTCCACCCCGACGGCACGCACGAGGGCGGTCTGGGGGGTCACCCGGACCTGGACCGCACGGCGGCGGCCGAGGCCCGTGCCCTGCTGGACAACGGCCGCACCGGCACAATAGGGCTCTCGGAGGACGGCACGCACTGCCCCGGCGGGCTCACCCTGCTCGTCGAGTCCAGCGTGCCGCCGCCGCGCATGATCGTCTTCGGGGCGATCGACTTCGCAGCGGCGCTCGTGCGGGCGGGGAAGTTCCTCGGATACCACGTCACCGTCTGCGACGCCCGGCCCGTCTTCGCCACGCAGGCGCGCTTCCCCGGGGCCGACGAGGTCGTCGTCGACTGGCCGCACCGCTACCTGCGGAGCACCTCCACCGACGCGCGGACCGTGCTGTGCGTGCTCACCCACGACGCCAAGTTCGACGTGCCCCTGCTGACCGAGGCACTGCGGATGCCGGTCGCGTTCGTCGGCGCGATGGGCTCGCGCCGCACTCACCGGGACCGGGACCGGCGCCTGCGCGAGGCCGGCCTGACCGAGCACGAGCTGTCCCGGCTCCGCTCACCGATCGGCCTGGACCTCGGCGCACGCACACCCGAGGAGACCGCGCTGTCCATCGCGGCGGAGATCGTCGCCGCCCGGCGCGGCGGTACGGGCGAACCCCTGACGGGCGGAGCGACCCCGATCCACCGGGACCTGACGGAGACGGCCGCCTGAGCCGAGCGGGCCGTCGCACATGCCGGCCGGTGCCCGGGGCGGTGACGTCCCCGACGTCACGGCACGGGCGCCGGTACCGGCCCGCGCCGCCCGGCCCCGGTGCCGGTGGCGGCGTCCGCACCGGGGATCCCGTGCTCGCTCAGCGGCCCCACCTCCAGCCCCGTCGCGCGGCAGTCCCGCACGAGGTCGGGCAGGGCGCCGAGCGCGGCCCGCCAGCTGCCCGGGGCGGAGGCGTGGTCGGTGTCGTGGAGGAGGATCGTGCCGCCCCCGCCCAGGTCCGCCGCGACGGTCGCCCGCACCGACGCGGGTGTGGCGTCCGACCGCCAGTCCTTGCCCCAGGCGGTCCACAGCACCGGCCGCAGTCCGGCCCCGCGGGCGGCGGCCCAGCGCCCCGAGCTGAGGATGCCGTACGGCGGGCGGTACCAGAACGGCGCCCGTCCCGCGGCCTCGCCCACCACACGGGCGGCCCGCAGCAGGTCGCGCGCGTCCCGCACCGGCGACGGCAGCCAGGGACGGTCGTGGGCCCAGCCGTGGACCGCGAGTTCGTGCCCGCGCCGGGCCAGCTCCCGGGCCGTCGCCGGGTGGCGTACGACGTTCTCGCCGAGCAGGAAGAACGTGGCGCGCACCCCGAGTCCGTCCAGCGCGTCGAGGAAGCGCGGCGTGGTCACCGGGTCGGGGCCGTCGTCGAAGGTGAGGGCGACGTGACCGGGGCGGCCCCACCCCGCCAGGCCCGGGAACCGGCGCCGGCGCAGCTCCGGCAGCCAGGTCACGGCCGGACCGATGTGGGCCAGCGCGACGGCCATGGGCGCCACGGCGCAGACCGCCCGCCCGGTGTGAAACCCCTGACGCATCCCCGGTGCCTCCCGTCCGCTCGGCCCGACTCATGCCCCCCGGCGTCCCCCTTGCCCCGGCTCGGGCCCGTCCCGCGCGGCCGGCGCCGTGTCCCACGCCCCGTGGACCGACGGCGCCCGCGCCAGTCCGACACTGCCGAGGCCGATCAGCGCCACGCCGATCAGCTCGGGCAGTACCCGCACGCCGAGCACGATCTCCTCACCGAACAGACCCCATCCGAGGGCGACGCTGGTCAGCGCGTCACCGAGGGTCAGGGCCGGTTGCGACGCGGCCAGCGTCCCCGCCCGCAGGGCGCTCTGCAACAGCAGGAAGCTGACCACACCGACCGCCGCGGTGGCGTACGGCGGCCACTGGGACAGCACCGCGCCCACCCCCTGGGGCAGCCGCCCCGTGACCTCCTTCAGCAGCGCCGCCGTACCGCCGAACCCCACCGCGGCCGCCGATCCGAACAGCGCGGCGCGGGGCGCCCCCCGCACCAGGCTGCCCGCCGAGGCGAGCGCCGTCACCAGGACGCACAGCGCCAGCCCGGCCCAGCCCCACCGGCCCTCGACGGCGGTGTCCTCACCGGCCGAGGGCGCCGCCGCGCCCAGGAACAGCGCGAGGCCCACGGCCAGGGCCACGAAGGCCACCCAGGTCCGCGCGTCGGGACGCCGGTGGAAGACCACGCTGCCGACCATCAGGGTGAACAGCAGCTCGCTGGCCATCAGTGGCTGGACGACGGCCAGACTGCCCACCGCCAGCGCGGCCGCTTGCAGGACCGTCGTCACCGCCAGCAGCGCCGCGCCCGCCACCCAGTACCGGTCGCGCACCAGCCGCAGCAGTGAGCGCACCATCGTGTGCCGGGCGCCCGCCCGCTCCTCGTCCTGTGCCGCGGCCCGCCGCTGCAAGACCGACGCCGCAGCGTTGGCCAGCGCCGCGAACAGGGCCAGGACGACGGTGAGGGCACTCACCGCCGCGCGTTCCCGCTCATCCGAACCGCGCCGCCAGACGCCGGTACAGCCCCGGGGCGGCGCCCCGGACCCGGCACGGCAGCCGCAGCCAGGCGGGCACGTACACCTCGTCCCGGCCCCGCCGCACCGCGTCGCGCACCGCGTCGGCCACCCGCTCGGGGGGTACGGGGCGCGGCCTGGAGCGCCGGTAGGGAGCCCCGCGCCGCTCGAAGAAGGGCGTGTCCACGACCCCGGGCACCACATGGGTGACGCCCACGCCGGTGCCCCGCAACTCGTAGCGCAGCGCGTCGGCGAAGGCGCCGATCGCGGCCTTGGCGGCGGAGTACACGGCCTCGTCGCGGACCGCCACGCTGCCGGCCAGCGAGCCGATGAGCACCACCCGGCCCGAGCCCGCGGCCACCATCCCCGGCAGCACCAGCCGCACCAGCCGCAGCGTGGCCAGCACGTTGATGTCGAGCACGTCGTCGACCGTGTGCGGGGGCATGTCCAGGAACTCCCCGGCCCAGCCCACCCCGGCACCCGCCACCAGCAGGTCCACGTGACCCACCGTGGCCAGGGCGAAGTCGGTCAGCTGCCGGTCGGCACCGGGCAGGGTGAGGTCCGCGGCGAAGGCGGTGGCCGACGCGTCGTCGGCGACCTCCCGCAGCCGCACCGGGTCGCGCCCGGTGAGCACCAGCCGCCAGCCGTCCTCGTCCGCCAGCCGGCGGGCCACGGCCGCGCCGATGCCGGAGGACGCCCCGGTCACCAGCGCCGTCCGGGTCCGCGTGTCCTGGCCGCCCGCGGGCTGCCGCCGGGTGCTCGCACGGTCCGCGTCGGGGGCGACGGCCCGAGGTCCGGGAGCGGACCGGGGACGGGAGAACGCATGGACCATGGGGGACCACCTTGGCTCGGGGCGGACACCGGAGGCGTGCGACCGGGCGGTCGGGCTCCGGCGGCCGGCCGGACGGGCGGTCACGGAGTATCCCTGTCAGCCCGCCCGAAACGCACCCATGTGCGGTGGTTTGGAACATGCCGGGTGGGCAACTTGGTCCGCCGTGCATCCTCGCAGTTCATCGGCCGGCCCCCCGACGGACTCCCCGGCGCCCCGGCCGGCGGCACCGCCCACCGCGCGGGAGGGCAGCCGGCTGCTGGTGGTCAGCGCGAGCATGGGCGCCGGCCACGACACCATCGCCGCCGAACTGGTCCGCCGTGCTCGCGAGCGCGGCGGGGACGCCCTGGTCGTCGACGTCCTCGCGCTCCTGCCCTACGGCCTCGGCGGCGCCCTGCGGCGCTTCTACCGCGGGTCGGTACGCCACTTCCCCTGGCTGTACGCCGTGATCCACCGCCTCTTCCTGCGCCCCGGCGCGGGACGCCGCCCCGGCGGCACGCCCCTGGCCCGGCTGGCCGGCGGCAGGCTGCGCGAGCTGGCCGAGCGGTCCGGCGCGGACGTGGTCGTCCCCGTGTTCCACCTCGGCGCCCAGCTGACCGGACACCTGCGGGCCCGCGGTCTGCTGCCGGTGCCCAGCGTCGTCCTCGTGATCGACTTCGCCGTCCACCGGCAGTGGCTGCACCCCGGTAACGACCACTGCCTGTGTCTCACCGAGGAAGCGGCACACGAGGCGCGCGAGAGCACGGGCGGCCCCGCGGGGACCTGCGGCCCCGTGGTGGCCCCGGAGTTCTTCGCCGAGGCCCCCGGCGCCGCCGGATGGCGGGCGCTGTTCGAACGGCTCGGTCCCGGGCGGCCCCCCGTCGTGGTGTCCGCCGGCGCCTGGGGCGTCGGCTCCCACCTGGACGGCACCGTCCGGTTCCTCGCGGACCACGGCTTCCTGCCGGTCGTGCTCTGCGGCGGCAACCAGCGGCTGCGCCGCACCCTGTCCGGCGCCCCGGGCGTCGTCGCCCTGGGCTGGGTGACCGACATGCCCGGTCTGCTGCACGCCGCCGACCTCCTGATCGACAACGCGGCCGGCCAGACGGCCGTACAGGCGCTCGCCGCCGGACTGCCGGTCGTGGGGTACCGCCCGATACCGGGCCACGGCGCGGACGGTGTCCGGCGGATGGCCGCGCTGGGCGTGTCGGAGGTCGCCGGGGACGACGCCGCCCTGCTCGGCGCGGTACGCCGGCTCACCGCTCCGGGCCCGGCCCGCCGCGAGCGGATCGCCGCCGGACGGGCGCTGTTCACCGACGACGCCCTGACCCGGGTGACCGACCTCGCCGCCGCCGTGCGCGCCCGCGGCTGAGCACGGCCGCGCGCTGGTTTCCCCTCGCGGGCCGTGGGCACCCGGCCCCGAGCCGGAAGCGGCACAGGGAGGCGAGGACGTGCGGCTGGACGAATTCCTGACCCGGGTCCGCGACCTCGGCGAGTACCACAGCGACGACGAGGCCGAGCAGGTCAGCAGGGCCGTCCTCTGGGTGATCGCGTCCCGCGTCGATACCGGGGAGGCGGCCGCGCTCGCCGCCGACCTGCCCGCGCCCCTGGACGACGTGCTGCGCCCCGAGCGGGGGCGGCCCGAGTCCTTCGGACGCGACGAGTTCCTGCGGCGGGTGGCCCAGCAGACCGGCGCACGGCCGCGCACCGCGGAGTGGGACGCGGGCGCCGTGCTCGCCGCCCTGGCCGAAGCGGTGCCCCGCGAACGCGTCGACCGGCTCCTGGCCCAACTGCCCGCCGACTGCGCCGACCTCCTGGGCGGCCCGGGCGGGGCACCGCGTTGAGCCCCCGCGAGCCCGGGGCCCGGCGTCAGGTCAGTCGCGGTCCGCGCGCTCGGCCCGCTCGGCGTGCAGCTTCTTCACCCGGGCCGCCTCCTTGCGGACGTCGGCCTGGACGGCCTGCTCCCGCTCCAGCCACTCCGGGCGTTCCTGCTTCAGCGTCTCGATCTGCTCCGTGGTGAGCGGCTCCGCCACTCCGCCCCGGTGCAGGCCCGCGATGGACACCCCGAGCTTGGCCGCCACCACCGGCCGCGGGTGCGGGCCGTCGCGCCGCAGGTCACGCAGCCACGCCGGCGGTTCGGTCTGGAGCGCGTTCAGCTCGGCGCGCGTGACGACGCCCTCCCGGAACTGAGCGGGTGTGGCTTCGAGGTACACACCCAGCTTCTTCGCCGCGGTCGCGGGCTTCATGGACTGGGTGTTCTGGTGCGACGTCATGCCGTCCAGGGTATCGAGCATGTGAGCGGCCCCCGACCACGCCCGGTAACCTGGCCGGGTGACAGGCTCGGAAGATCGCCCCTCGTTCAGGCTCGCGTACGTCCCGGGGGTGACGCCCGACAAATGGGCGCGCATCTGGCACGAGCGGCTGCCGGACGTCCCGCTGTCCCTGACCCAGGTCCCCGCGGCCGGCGCCGACGGCGTCCTGCTGGACGGTGACGCCGACGCCGGACTGGTGCGGCTGCCCGTCGACCGGACCCGCCTCAGCGCCATCCCCCTCTACACCGAGACCACGGTCGTGGTGATCCCCAAGGACCACGTCGTCACCGCGGCCGACGAGGTGACCGCCGAGGACCTCGCCGACGAGATCGTGCTGCACCCGCTGGACGACGTCCTCGGGTGGGAGGAGCGGCCGCCGGGCCGGCCCGCGCTCGAGCGTCCGGCCACCACCGCGGACGCCGTCGAGCTGGTGGCGGCCGGGATCGGCGTGCTGCTGATGCCCCTGTCGCTGGCCCGGCTGCACCACCGCAAGGACCTCACGTACCGGACGGTCACCGACGCCCCCCAGTCGGGCGTCGCGCTGTCCTGGCCGGAGGACGCGCACACGGACCGCGTCGAGGACCTCATCGGCATCGTCCGCGGCCGGACGGTCAACAGCACCCGGGGCCGGCGGCCCGACCCGGCCCCCGCCGCACGGAAGCCGGCGGCCGGGAGGCAGCAGACCGGGAAGCAGCAGACCGGGAAGCAGCAGTCCGGCAAGCAGCAGACCGGCGGAGCCCGGCGCGGGGGCGGCACCCCGCGCAAGAAGAGCGGCAGCGGCGGCGGGCGCGGCAAGCCCCGCCGGCGCTGACCCGCCGAAGCTCCGACCCGCCGAACCTCCGGGCCCCCGAGCGCGTCAGCGGACCGTCGGACTCGGCGTCGGCGCCGAGGTGTTGACGTCAAGACCGGGCGGCTGGGTGAGGGACAGCACCGGCTCACCCGGCTGCGGCGCGGGCGGTGTCAGCTGCACCTTGGGCAGGCTCGGCGGCGCCGTCTGCTGGAAGTTGACCTGGTCGAAGTTGACCAGCCCGGTCTTCTCCAGCACGGTGATGTGGTCCAGGACGGTGTCGTTGGCCTGATCCGCCAGCTGCCGCACCAGGGAGTTCTTGGTGTTGGCGCGGATCTTGGCGATGGCCGGGAAGATCTGGCCGTGCGTGATGCGCATGATGTTCACCGCGGTGGTGTCGAACTGCTTGCCCGTGGTCCCGTCCACGGTCGACACGAACTGCTGCTGCTGCGGGGACGCCAGGTTGGGCAGGGTGATGCCCAGCTCGGGCGCGATCTTGCGGCAGGTCGCGTCGAGCCGGGAGTGCCCGACGACCAGGTGCTCCCCGGCCTCCTTCATCTCCGGTGTCGTCCCCCGCTCGATCGCCATCAGCCCCAGCGGGTGCTCCCACAGCCCCGCGGCACGCACCTTGACCACGAAGTCCCGGTCCTGCTCGGTGAGCGGCCCGTACCGCGTGTTGGTGATGATCCTGGCCTGGTCACTGCCCGTGTTCTGCACCCCGAGCATGGTCGGGTAGGCGAGGGCGGTGAGGGTGAGGACCAGGGCACCGGCCACGAAGGCCGTCCCTGCCGTGGTGCGCGTGATGCGCATCGTGCCTCCTGGGGCGAAAACAGGCTCGGACACCAGGAGGTACGGACACGGACCCTGCTCTGATCACCGCTCCGGGCAAAAACTTGTCCGCGTCGGTCCCGCGAGCCAGTCGTACGCCGCCCGAGCGGTGAACGCGTCCTGGCCCCCGCGCACCAGCAGTCCGGCGGTGGCGAACTCGGGCGCGTCCGCCTGCGCCGCGACGTACGGCACCGCGATGCAGCGCATTCCCGCCGCGTGCGCCGCGGCGGCCCCGGGAGCTGCGTCCTCCAGGACCACACAGTCGGCCGGGTCCGCGCCGATCCTGCGGGCGGCCTCCAGGAAGACGTCGGGGGCCGGTTTGCCCCGTGCCACCTCGTCGGCCGAGACGACGGTGCGCAACTGCGCGTCCAGGCCGGTGCGGGCCAGGATCGCCCCGATGGCCTCGGGCGACGACCCGGAGGCGACCGCCAGCGGGACGCCCTCGGCGGCCAGCCACTCGACCAGCCTCCGCATCTCCGGGTACGCGCGGGCCGAGGTGCGGGCCAGCTCCAGGTAGTGGCGGTTCTTGACGGCGAGCAGCTCTTCCACGGGTGCCGTCAGCGCGTACCGCCGCTTCCAGTCGGCGACCGTCTCCTGTGTGCTGATGCCCACGTACGTCTCGTGGTCGGCCCAGGTGAAGTCCGGGACGCCGTACTCGGCGAGGGTCAGACGGCCCGCTTCGTAGTAGTTCGGCTCGCTGTCCACGAGCGTTCCGTCGAGATCGAAGATGACCGAGATGCCGCCGAGAGTGCTCATGCGCTCCAGGATGCCAAGGATCACTTCCGGGCCGAGCGCCCGATCGACTCCACCAGCGGCAGCAGCCGGTGCGTGACGCGCTCGCGGAGCACCACCTCGCTGCGGGTGCGGACCACCCCGGGCAGGCTGATCAGCTTCTGGACCACGTCCTCCAGGTGCGCGTTGTCGCGGGCCACGACCCGGGTCAGCAGGTCCCCGCCGCCGGTGATGGAGAAGGCCTCCACGATCTCGGGCACGGCCGCCAGCGCCTCGCCCACCTCGTCGAGGTGGCCCTGGGTGACCTCGATGTGCACGAAGGCGAGCACCGGGTGGCCCAGCGCGGCGGGGGAGAGGGACGGCGCCGTACCGGTGATCACACCGTCGCGTTCCAGCCGGTCGAGCCGGGCCTGCAATGTGCCGCGGGCGATGCCGAGGAGCCGGGCGTACTCGCGCACGCTGGTGCCCGGCTGTTCGAGGAGCAGCCGCAGGATGCGGGTGTCGAGCGCGTCGACGGCCATGACGGGCCGGGTCCTCCTTCGTCGGCCATTGGCTCTCGGGTGGCCGGGGGAATGCCACGGAGACTGTACCAATGGCTCAGTTCGGAAGCGCCCGGTTGAGCCAGTGGTGGCAGGGATGCTCCTATAGGAGGGTCGATGGCGCTGCGGATCCCGCGGCGCCTTTTTCATGCCAGTACGTACGGGCCGGTGCGAGGGGGCGGTAAGCAGTGCTGAAGAAGGTGTTCACGAGCCCGGATCCGGGGCGGGCGCGGCTGCGGTTCGCCGCGCGCGCGGTCCTCGGCATCGGGGCGGCCGTCGTCGTGTGCGGGCTGGCCGGCGTCTCACTGGTGGGCGCCGTCATCGGCGGGCTCGCCGCGCTGCTGGCGCTGTTCACCGTCACCGACGCGACCGTCCGCGGACAGGCCGTCACCACCGCGCTGCTGCCGTTGGCCGGACTGCCCGTGCTCGCCGCCGCGGCGGCTCTGCACGACTTCCCCGTGGCCCGCGACCTCACCTTCCTCGCCGTCGTCGGCGCGGGCGTCTACGCCCGGCGCTGGGGCCCGCGCGGGCACAGCCTCGGCGTGTTCGCGTTCATGACCTTCTTCATCGCCCAGTTCCTGCGGGCGACCACGGACCGGCTGCCGGAGATGTTCACCGCCGTCCTGCTCTCCGTGGCGACCGCCGCGGCGGTCCGCTTCGGCGTGTGGTGCTACGAGCGCGGCCGGCCCGCGCCCGCCGCCCCCGCGCCGCCCGGCGGCACCGGACTCGCCCGGATCACCACCCGCCAGGCCGTCCAGGCCACCGCGGGAGCGGGCTTCGCGCTGGTCGTGGGCCAGCTGGTGTCGGGCGAACGCTGGTACTGGGCGGTCGGCGCCGCCTGGTGGGTGTTCGTCAACACCACCTCGCGCGGCGAGACCGTGGTCCGCGGCTTCCGCCGGGTCCTCGGCACCGTGGTCGGCATCGGCCTGGGCTTCCTGGTGGCCTTCCCGCTGGCCGGCTCCGTGGTGCCCACCGCCGTACTCGCCGCCGCATGCGTCTTCGGGATCTTCTACACCGCGGCCGTCTCCTACACCTGGATGATGCTCTGCGTGACCCTCCTCGCCGAGCTGCTCTACGGACTCCTGGGCGTCCTCAGCCCCGGCCTGCTCGCCCTGCGGATCGCCGAGACCGGCGTCGGCGCGCTCGGCGCCGTGCTCGCCGTGCTCTTCCTCCTGCCGGTCACCACCCACGCCGTCACCGACGCCTGGATCCAGCGCGCCCTGCGCTGCGTGCACGCCTGCACCGCCGAGGCCGCCGCGCGGCTCGCCGGAACCGAGGGCGCCGACCCCGCGCCGCGCGTGGCCGAACTGGAGCAGCTGCTCGGCCGGGTCCGGCTGTCGGTCGCCCCGCTCGTGCACCCGCTGAACCCGATGTCCGGCCGCAAACAGCGCGCCCGGCGCGTCCTCGACCTGCTCGACGACTGCGCCCGGGAGATCCGCGGCCTGGTCGCCGTCGCCGCCGACCCGGAGGCCTCGCACGACGCCCGGCTGGCCGCCGCCTGCTGGCGGGTCGAGACCGCCGTGGAGGCGCTCACCGGCGGGGGCGACGTGCCCGCCCACGCGGCCGGCCCCCGCGCCGTGGAACCGGCGCTGGCGCACCTCCACGACCTGGAGCGCGCCCTCGCCGAACTCGCCGCGCCCCTGCGCGCCCCCTCCGGGTCCCCGCTGGTCGGCGCCTGAGGCGTCGGGCGCCGCACCACTCGTTTGGTCTAGACCGCATGTGATCGACTGCTACCGTCGCTCCGGGGCGGACGACCGGTCGGTACCGACCCGCGCGGGACGGCGTGTGACGAGTGACGCAGGACGAGAGGGGCAGCGGTGGCGGACGGTGGCAGGCGGCAGCGGCGGGCGTACATCGGGTCGTTCACGGCGGCCGGCGGCCCCGGCATCCTGACGGCGGACGTCGACCCCGACAGCGGCGCGCTCACCGTCGTGAGCGGCACGGACCGGCTGCCCGACCCGTCCTACCTCGCCCTGGCCCCCGACGGAGCCACGCTCTACGCCGTCAGCGAGACGGCCGAGGGCGCGGTGGCCGCCTACCGCGTGAACGGGGACAAGCCGGAGCCCGCCGGGCGTCCGGTACCCGTGGACGGCGACGGACCGACCCACCTCAGCCTGTACGACGGTCACGTGCTCACCGCCAACTACGGCTCGGGCACGGTCTCCGCCGTACCGGTCCGCTCCGACGGCAGCCTCGCCCGGTCCGCGTCCGGGGTCCTGCGGCACACCGGTTCCGGCCCCCACGCCCAGCGGCAGCAGGCGCCGCACGCGCACCAGGTGCGGCCGGACCCGAGCGGGCGGTGGGCGGTCAGCGTGGACCTGGGCACCGACTCGGTCCGGGTCTGCACCCTGGCGGACGGCGCCCCGGCCGTGCACCGGGAGACCGCGCTGCGCCCCGGCTCCGGCCCGCGCCACCTGGCCTTCCACCCGGACGGCGGCCGGGCCTACGTGCTCAACGAACTGGCGCCCACCGTCACCGTGTGCCGCTGGGACGCGGCCGAGGGCGCCCTCCAGCCGCTCACCGAGGTGCCGGTGCTGCCCGGGGCGCCGGCCGGGGACGCCTACCCGTCCGGCGTCGTGGTCTCTCCCGACGGCCGATTCGTCTGGACCGCCACCCGCGGCGAGGACGTCCTGTCCGTACTCGCCGTGGAGCCGGACGGACTGCGCCTGACCGCGACCGTGCCCTGCGGCGGGCACTGGCCCCGGGAGATCGCCGAGTCGGGCGGCTTCCTGTACGCGGCCAACGAGCGCTCCGGGGACGTGACCTGGTTCGCCCTCGACCCGGACACCGGCGTGCCCCGGCGGGCCGGCTCACTGGCGGTGCCGGCGGCGTCCTGCGTGGTCTTCGGCTGACGTCGCGCGGGGTCCACGGCTGGCTCCGAGGACCCTCTTCGCCACACGGCACGACAGAGGGCCCGCTCCCGTACCGGAGCGGGCCCTTCGGCTTCCCTGAGGTGCCGTGCAGCCGTGTCCCGTGCCCGCCCGCGACCGTGTGCGCGCGGGCGTCCGCGCGTCAGCGGACCGGAGTGCCCTGCGGCTGCTGCGGCGAGATGCCGAGCGCAGTCGTGTACTTGGCCAGCGCCAGCTTGCCGATCGCCGGGTACGGGCCGAGCGGCTCGGCGGTGGAACAGTCCGCCTCCTTGGCGGCCTCCACCAGCACGGACGCCTCGATCTCCGGGCCGATCAGGTAGGGCGCGAGCGCCAGCTGCTGGGAGCCCGAGGAGCGCAGCTGCTCGGCCACGGACGCGATCGAGCCCTCCTCGTCCAGCGCGGCGGCGATCACCGGAACGGCGAGGCGCGCGGCGAGCAGCATGCCGGTGATCCCGGCCGCCTGGACCGCCTCGTCACCGCCCACGGAGGCCAGGATGATGCCGTCCGCGGCGGTCGCCACGGTGAACAGCCGGGCGCGGTCGGCGCGGGCCAGACCGGCCTCGGAGAGCCGCACGTGCAGGGCCTCGGCCAGCAGCGGGTGCGGGCCGAGCACGTCGGTCAGCTCGGCCGCGACCCTGCTGTCCATGACGGCCTGCCGGATCCGGCGCAGCAGCGCGTTGTCCGGGCCCGCGAGCAGCGGCACGACGACGGCGACGGGGCCGTCGGGCTCCTTCACCTCCAGGCCGGCGGCGCGCGCCTGCTCGAAGCGGGCGGCGCGCTCCTCGGCGGCGCTCACGAGTACGGCCGACAGTGAGGGGAACTCGGTGTCGTCCCCCTCGAGGTGGCCGACCCGGGCGTCGAGGCCGGGAAGCTCGGAGCGGGCGATGCTGATGACCTCGTCGGCGAGGCCCCGGGTGGCGCTACTGGGCGTCCCCGGGACCGCGAGGACAAGCGCGGGCGCGCCCTCGGGCGCCACCAGGGGTTCGGGGCGGCGGTGCCGTCCCGGCTGGCGGGGGCGCGGCATTCGTACTGGCAGGCCGGACGCGGGCCCAGTGGGGGAGCTCATGGCGCCGCATGTTACTGGTTTCCGGGGTTTCCCTGTTCGGGGAGGGTGCAGGTGAGCGGTATCCGTCCTGTTTTGTCTGATGAGTGATGTACGGATCGGCCGACATCGGCACGATTCACCTTCCCGGCGGACCGGTTATCGGCCTTCCGTCACGGTCGTCACCCACAGCATCGCGTCATCACCCGGGAGGGTGAGCGTGCCGGTCGCCAGGTCGGTGGCGACGCGGACCGAGCCGTCCAGGGGATCGCCCTCCGCGGCCGTCCGCCGCGCCTGCGGCAGCCGCTTCGCCAGCTCCTCCTCCAGCGGTGCGACGAGCGGGTCGCCCAGCTTCAGCAGGCCGCCGGTGACCGCGAGGCGGGGCTCGCCGTCGCGGGGGCAGACCGCGGCGGCCGAGTCGGCCATGTGCCGTGCCGCGGCGCGCAGGATCTCGGCGGCCACGGGGTCGCCGGGCGCGCAGGCGGCGACGTCGGGCGCGAAGGAGGCGAGGACGGCGGGGCGGTCGGTCCGCGGATACAGCTGCCCCGGGATGCCCGCCGCCGGGCCGAAGCGCTCCCGGGCCCGGGCCAGCAGCGGCGCCGAGCCGCCCTTCCGCCCGTCGTGGGCGCGCAGCGCGGCCTCCAGACCGGCCCGCCCGATCCACGCGCCGCCGCCGCAGTCGCCCAGCAGATGCCCCCAGCCGTCCGCCCGGTGCCAGCGGGCCAGGTCGGTGCCCGTCGCGATCAGGCCGGTCCCGGCGGCCACCACCGCTCCGGGCCGGGGGCCGAGGGCGCCGACGTAGGCGGTCACCGCGTCGGCGACCAGCGCGACCTTCCGGGCTCCCAGCTCCCGGGCGAGCGCGCCGGGCAGCTCGGCGCGCAGCGCGTCGCCCAGGGTGGCAAGCCCGGCGGCCCCGACCACGACGGTGCCGAACCGGTCCACCCGGGTCTCGGCGGTCAACGCCCGCACCATGGGGAGCAGTTGTTCCATCAGGTGCTCCGGCTCGATGCCACGGGGGCCGGTGCGCACGGGCTCCCGCGACGCACGGTGCCCGAGCGGGCCGCGCCCGTCGGCACCGGCCGTGCCCACGACCACGCGCAGCCCCGAGCCGCCGGAGTCCACGGCCAGGAAGCCGCCGCTCACGGCAGCCGCCAGTCGACCGGCTGGCCCCCCAGCCGCACCAGCAGGTCGTTGGCCCTGCTGAACGGGCGGGAGCCGAAGAACCCGCGGTCGGCCGACATCGGGGACGGGTGCGCGGACTCCAGGGCCGGCAGGTCACCGAGCAGCGGCCGCAGGTTGCGGGCGTCGCGGCCCCACAGGATGGACACCATCGGCTTGCCGCGAGCCGCCAGGGCGCGTATCGCCTGCTCGGTGACCTCCTCCCAGCCCTTGCCGCGGTGGGCGGCGGGCTTGCGCGGGGCGGTGGTGAGCGCCCTGTTGAGCAGCAGCACGCCCTGCCGGGTCCACGGGGTCAGGTCGCCGTTGGAGGGCTGCGGCAGGTTCAGGTCGGTGTTCAGCTCCCGGAAGATGTTGAGGAGGCTGCCGGGCAGCGGACGCACCTCGGGTGCGACCGAGAACGACAACCCCACGGCGTGCCCCGGGGTGGGATAGGGGTCCTGCCCGACGATCAGTACCCGGACGTCGTCGAAGGGCTGCTGGAAGGCCCGCAGGACGTTGGCTCCGGCCGGGAGGTAGGTGCGTCCGGCGGCGATCTCCCCGCGCAGGAAGTCACCCATCGAGGTGATCCGCCCGGCGACGGGTTCCAGCGCCTTCGCCCAGCCCGCTTCGACGATTTCATTCAAGGGTCGTGGTGCCACGGGCGTCACCCTACTGCCGTACGGGTGACGCCGATCAAGCGGTGGCCAAGGCCGGAACCCCCCGCCCGGTTCACGCCAGGACCGCGGCCCGCACGCACAGCACGTCCGGCAGGTGGGAGGCCAACTGCCGCCAGCTGTCGCCGTCGTCGGCCGACGCGAACACCTCGCCGTTGCGATTGCCGAAGTACACGCCCGCGCGGTCCGCGTCGTCCGTGCACAGCGCGTCGCGCAGCACCGTGCCGTAGTGGTCCTCCCGGGGCAGGCCCGCCGACAGCGGCTCCCAGCTCTTGCCCGCGTCCGCGGTGCGGAAGACCCGGCACCGGTGGTCCGCGGGCACCCGGTCGGCGTCGGCGTTGATCGGGAAGACGTACGCCGTGTCGCCGCGGTGCGGGTGGGCGGCCACGGCGAACCCGAACGTGGACGGCAGCCCCTCGCCGATGTCCGTCCAGCGCCCGCCCGCGTCGTCGCTGCGGTACACCCCCCAGTGGTTCTGCAGGTACAGGCGGTCCGGGTCGGCCGCGTCCCGCGCGACCTTGTGCACGCACTGGCCGAACTCCGGGTCGGGGTCCGGCAGGAAGACCGCGGAGACGCCGGAGTTGGACGGCGCCCAGCTCGCGCCGCCGTCGGTGGTGCGGAACACACCCGCGGTCGACACGGCGACCGTCACCGAGTCGGGGTCCCGCCGGTCGGTGAGGACGGTGTGCAGCCCCTCCCCGCCGCCGCCCGGCACCCACTGGGACCGCGTGGGGTGCTCCCACAGGGGCCGGACCAGCTCGAAGCTCTCGCCGCGGTCCTCCGAGCGGTACAGCGCGGCCGGTTCCGTGCCCGCGTAGACCACGTCCGGCTCGGCGGCGGCCGGGTGCAGCTGCCACACCCGCTCCAGAGAGGCTCCGGTGTCCTTGGGGAACTTGACGGCCGGAGAGCCCGGTTCGGTCCAGGTGCGGCCCAGGTCGTCGGAGTGGAACACCGACGGGCCCCAGTGCGCGCTGTCGCCGCCCGCCAGCAGGCGCGGGGTGTCGCCGCGGATGTCGAGGGCGACCGAGTAGACGGCCTGGGCGTTGAAGTACGGGCTCTCGTCGAACTCCCAGGTGCCACCCCGCCGGCGCCCGATGAACAGGCCCTTGCGGGTGCCCACGGCGAGCAGTACCTCGGTCATGCCGATCACCTCCGCGGCGTCCTCGTCGACGCCTTTGTCTCGGACACGGGCCAGTCTGCACCCAGCCACTGACAGTCACCTCTGGAGTCGGCGTCGTCGCAGGTCATCCCGGTGATGCGGCATGCTCGCGGAGTCGGGGAGGGGCGGGCGCGGGGCCGGAAGCCGACCCCGCCCGCTCAGTCCGCCGTCGGCAGCGCCCGCGCCAGGATGCCGGCGAGGCCGGCCGTGGACGGCAGGGTGCCGAAGGCGTGCCCCCAGTCGCCGCCGAGCCGCGTCGCGCAGAAGGCGTCGGCGACGGCGGGCGGCGCGTGCCGGACCAGGAGGGAGCCCTGGAGGGTGAGGGCCATCAGTTCCACGAGCCGGCGGGCACCGGTCTCGGACGCCTCGGCCAGCCCCCTCTCCAGCCGGGCCACGGCGGCGTCCAGCCGGGCGTCCGCCCCGCGTGCGAGGGCCAGTTCCGCGAAGAGGGCGTGCGCGGTCGCGGGGGAGCGGCCCAGCGCCCGCAGGACGTCGAGGGCGTTGACGTTCCCCGAGCCCTCCCAGATCGACAGCAGCGGGGCCTCGCGGTAGTGGCGGGGCATGCCCGACTCCTCCACGTAGCCGTTGCCGCCGAGGCACTCCAGGGCCTCCGCGGTGAACGCGGGTCCCCGCTTGGTCACCCAGTACTTGCCGACGGCGGTGGCGATCCGCCGGAAGGCCGCCTCGGCGGTGTCCCCGCGCACCGCCCGGTCCGCCGCCCCGGCCAGCCGCAGGGTGAGCGCCGTCGCGGCCTCGGACTCCAGCGCCAGGTCGGCCAGCACGTTGCGCATCAGCGGCTGGTCGACGAGCCGGGCACCGAACGCGCTGCGGTGCCGTGCGTGGTGACCCGCCTCGACCAGCGTCTTGCGCATCAGCGTCGCCGAGGACATCACGCAGTCCAGCCGGGTGCAGTTCACCATCTCGATGATCGTCTTGACGCCCTGCCCCTCGGGTCCGACCAGCCAGGCGACGGTGCCGTCGAACTCGGGCTCGGACGAGGCGTTGGACCGGTTGCCGAGCTTGTCCTTGAGCCGCTGGATGCGGAAGGTGTTGCGGGTGCCGTCCGGCAGCACGCGCGGCACCAGGAAGCAGGACAGGCCCCCCTGCCCCCTGCCGGGCGCCACCTGGGCCAGCACCAGGAACACGTCGCACATCGGCGCCGACGTGAACCACTTGTGCCCGCGCAGCGTGTACACGCCCGGCTCGGCGGTCGGGGTGGCCGTCGTGGTGTTGGTGCGGACGTCCGAGCCGCCCTGCTTCTCGGTCATGCCCATCCCGGCCAGCAGGCCGCGCTTCTCCGTGGGCGTGCGCAGCCCCGGTTCGTACTCACGGCCGGTCAGCAGCGGCTCGTAGACCTCGGCCAGCTCCGGGGTGGTGCGCAGCGCCGGGACGGCCGCGTAGGTCATCGACGTCGGGCACCCGTGCCCCGCCTCCGTGTGGCCCCACACCAGTCCGCCCGCGGTGCGCGCGACATGGGCGCCCGGCCGGTCGTCCGCCCAGGGCGCACCCGCCAGGCCCTCCCCGACGGCCACCCGCAGCAGGTGGTGCCAGCTCGGGTGGTACTCGACCTCGTCGACCCGGTTGCCGTACCGGTCGTGGGTGCGCAGGACGGGTTCGTGGCGGTTGGCCAGGTCGCCCCAGTCCTGCGCCTGTGCGCTGCCGGCCCGCCGTCCGAGCCGGCGCAGCCCGTCCTCGGCCCACCCGGCGCCCTCCCGCCGCAGACCTTCCAGCAGCGCCGTGTCGTCCGAGGCGTCGTAGGGGGCCAGCGGAGGGGGCTGGTTGGTGACGTCGTGCGTGGCGTACCCCTCCGGGTGGCCCGCGGACTCCTCGTACTGCTCGTCCGGCTCCTGCGCGAGTGTCGTCATGACCCGAGTGTTGCACCATCGCTGCGACCGCAGCAATAGTGCAACACTCGGGCGCACGTACAGTACGTGCTCATGTGGACGGACGACACGCACCCGCGCGGATGAACGGTTCCGAGGCCCCCGGCGAGTCGCCGCTGCGCCCGCTGTCCGCGCGGTCGGTGGTTCTGAGCCTGCTGCTCGGCACCCATCCCCCCGAGCTGCCGGTCCGGGAGCTGGTACGGCTCGTGGAGGGGTTCGACGTCGGCGGGTCCACGGTACGCGCCGCGCTCAGCCGGATGGCCGCCGCCGGGGACCTGAGGCGCACGGACACCGGCTACCGGCTCAGTGAGCGGCTCCTGGAACGCCAGCGGCGCCAGGACGAGGCGCTGCGCCCGCGCACGCGCGCGTGGGACGGCGACTGGGAGATGCTCGTCATCACCGCGACCGGGCGCGGCCCCGCCGAACGCGCCGAACTGCGCACCCGGTTGACCGCCCTGCGCCTCGCCGAGCTCCGGGAGGGTGTCTGGCTGCGCCCCGCCAACCTGCGCCGTCCGCTGCCCGCCGCTCTCGACGGCGTCGCCGAGCGCCTCGTCTCACGCCCCGAGTGCCCGGCCGCCGAACTGTCCGCGCGGCTGTGGCCGCTGGACACCTGGTCCCGCACGGCCCGGGACCTGCTCGCGCGGGTCGGCCGGGCCCGGCGGCCGGCCGACCGTCTCACCGCCTTCGCGGCCGTCGTGCGCCATCTGCTCGCCGACCCGGTGCTGCCCGCGGAACTGCTCCCGTCCGACTGGCCGGGGGCGGCCCTGCGGGACGCCTACACGGAGTATCAGCGGGAGCAGTCCGGACAGGTCCGGGCGGGCGGCACCCGGACCTGAGACGTCACTTGTAGGTGATGTCGGAGGACGCGTACTTGCAGTACGTGCCGTCGGAGCCGGAGCCGTTGGAGTCCGGCTCGTCGCCGTCGTCGTTGCCGATGTACTTCTGGCACGGGACGATCTTCTTGCTGCTGTCCCCGACGACGGTGATGTTGCGCAGGGTCGCGCTGTCGCCGTAGTTGGTGTTGATGCCGGCGATCCGGCCGCCCTTCCAGGTCACCTCGATGGTGTTGAGGTTGATCGTCCGCTTGTACTGTGACGAGCAGTTGCCGCAGGAGCGGATGAAGGTGCCGAAGTTCTTCACGGCGAAGTTGGAGACGTTCAGGGTGCCGGCGCCGTTGAACTGGAAGACCTTGTCGCTGGCTTCCTTGGCACCGCCGCCGGAGACGGTGTAGACGTTCGACGACGAGGAGCCCCGGAAGGTCGCCGCGTCCTCGCCGACGTCCTCCCACCAGACGTTCTGCAGCGTGCAGCTGCCCTCGCAGTGGACGCCGTCCGCGGCGGGGGCGCCGATGATCACGTTCTTGAGGACCGCGCCGGGTGCCAGTTCCAGGATCGGCCCCTGGTCCTCGTCCTGGCCGCCGGAGCCCAGGTCGCCGGTGCCGTACAGGCGCTTCATCCCGTAGTCCTTGGTGCCGGACACCGAGATGGTGGAGGAGACGCCTTCGCTGCCGTTGGGGGTGGGCCAGGTGGCGGCGTGCGCCGAGGTCGCCTCGGTAGTCATGAGCATGCCAACGGAGAGCCCGAGCGCGGCCAATGCGCCGACGGCCGCGCGCCGTTGCGCGTGGGGGCGTGTCGCTGCGGTCATGTTCTGATCCCTTCCATAGGGAGTGGGGGTGGAACGGAACATGTACGTGAACGATGTGCGTCGACATGATTGCGATGCGCGCGCGGTGAGGGGCAAGCGGGGCATTGGGTGCCCACCGCGCGCGCATCGGTCATGCTGATGAACGGACCGTAGAGGGTAAGCGCTTTCTGGTCAACGCTTCGCGCGAAACGCCACCTCACATGCCCCAGCCGTACTGGTCCGGCATCCGGACGTCCTCGCCCAGTTCCCGCGCCGCGTGCTGCGCCCAGGACGGGTTGCGCAGCAGCTCGCGGCCCAGCAGTACGGCGTCGGCCTCACCGTTGGCCAGGATCTTCTCGGCCTGCGCCACCTCGGTGATCAGGCCGACGGCGGCGACCGGCACCGCGGCTCCGGCCCGCACGCGCGCGGCGAAGGGCACCTGGTAGCCGGGGCCGGTCGGGATCCGCACGCGCGGGACGTTGCCGCCGGTGGAGACGTCGAGGAGGTCGACGCCGTGCGCCTTGAGGTCGCCGGCCAGCCGGACGGTGTCCTCCCGCGTCCAGCCGCCCTCGTCGAGCCAGTCGGTCGCCGAGACGCGGAAGAACAGCGGCTTGTCGTCCGGCCACACCTCCCGTACGGCGTCGACGACCTCCAGGGCGAACCTGGTGCGGTTCTCGTACGAGCCGCCGTAGGCGTCGGTGCGGTGGTTGGAGTGCGGCGACAGGAACTCGTGGATCAGGTAGCCGTGGGCGCCGTGCAGCTCGACGATCTCGAAGCCGGCGGCGAGGGCCCGGCGCGCGGCGTCCGCGAACCGGCCGACCACCTCCTGGATCTGCGGGACCGTCAGCTCGGTCGGTACCGGGTGCCGTGCGTCGAACGCGAGCGCGCTCGGCGCCACCGGCTGCCAGCCGTACGCGTCCGGCCCCACCGGGGCGCCGCCCTTCCAGGGCTGCGCGGTCGACGCCTTGCGGCCCGCGTGTGCCAGCTGGACCGCGGGGACGGTGCCCTGGGAGCGCATGAAGTCCGTGATCCGGCGGAACGCCTCGACCTGCGTGTCGTTCCACAGCCCCAGATCCTGCGGGGATATGCGGCCCTCGGGCGACACGCCGGTGGCCTCCACGACGATCAGGCCGGTGCCGCCGGCCGCGCGTGCGCCGTAGTGCGCGAAGTGCCAGTCGCCGGGTACGCCGGCCAACGGGCCCTGGGGCGCGGCGGAGTACTGGCACATCGGCGGCATCCAGACCCGGTTCGGGATCGTGGTGTCGCGCAGTTGCAGAGGCTGGAAGAGGGCACTCATGGCGGGCTGCTCCCTGGGGTGTGGAGGGGCGTGACAGCTCGTACGATACGTCTCGTAGTACGGCGAGTGTCAAACTACGGTGGTTCTCGTACAATGAAGCCCCCGGACGAAAACTGGAGTCGCCGTGACCCCCGTCGCCACCGCCGCAGGCGCCCGTGAGCTGCCGCACCCCACGCGCGCGGAGATCCGGCTGGAAGGCGTGCTGCACGCGCTCTCCGACCCGGTGCGGCTGCGGATCGTGCGGGATCTCGCCGCCGACAGTGACGCGCTCTTCTCCTGCTCGCACTTCGACCTGCCGGTCACCAAGTCGACCACCACGCACCACTTCCGGGTGCTGCGCGAGAGCGGGGTGGTCCGGCAGACCTACCGGGGCACGGCCAAGATGAACGGCCTGCGCAGGGGTGACTTGGACGCGCTGTTCCCGGGGTTGCTCGACGCCCTGCTGTCCGCCGCCGCCCGCCAGGCCGCCGCCCTTGGTGGCAGCTGACCGCGTGTTCCGTCCGCATGGAATGTGATCATTCGGTTACGTTGCGTATGTGCTCGAAGCATCCTTCTTTGATCGTTCTCTTCAGCTTTCCGATCGCTGTCCGGACGACGGTGAGATGTCCGTGCGGCACGCCTGGGTGGTGCGGGAGGGCGGCGCCACGGCCTCCTGGTTCGATGTCCGGCTGGATTTCGCCGACGGCGCCCGGGTGGACGCGCTCGCCGTCCTGTCCGGCCGGGAGGTGCGGGTCGAGGGTGTGCGGGCCGAGCCGCCCCTGTCCCTCGACGACCTCGCCGTGCTCGCCGAGTGGCTGGAGAACCCGCTCTTCGCGGCCTGTGTGCCGGCGCCGGCCCGCCCGCTGCCGGCCGTGTCGCGCCGGGGCCGCCCCGCGTGGCCGCGCGGCAGGGAGGAGCGCCGGCTCGTGGCGCGGGAGTACCGGGAGGCCCGCGAGGAGGGGAGCGACCCCGTCCTCGCGGTGATGCGCGTGACCGGGCACAGCAGGCGCAAGTCCCTCAGGCTGATCGGCCAGGCGCGTGACGAGGGGTTCCTGGCGCCGCGTCGCGCCCGCCGCTGAGCCGCCGTCGGCCGAGAGTCACAGCATCTCGCGCATCCGCGAGATCTCGCTCGTCTGCTGGGCGACCACGTCGTCGGCCATCTCCTCGACCTGCACGTTGTTGCCCTGCGACTTGACGTCCGTGGCCATGGTGATCGCGCCCTCGTGGTGGGTGATCATCAGAGTGAGGAAGAGCTGGTCGAAGGCCTTCCCCCGCGCCGCGCGCAGTTTCTTCAGCTGGGCCTCGGTCGCCATGCCGGGCATCCCGGCGTGCTCGTGCCCGCCGCCCGTCCCCTTCTCGTCCTGCTCCTTCTCGCCGTGGTTCTTCAGCCAGCCCCGCATCGCCTCGATCTCCGGGCCCTGCGCGGCGGAGATCCGTTCGGCGAGCTTCTTGATCCGGCCCGACTCGGCCTGCTTCGGCACGAGTTCGGTCATCTTCAGAGCCTGGGCGTGGTGCTGGATCATCATCCGCGCGTAGGCGACATCAGCCGAGTTGGGGGAGTCGTCGTCGGCCCGCTGCTTCTCGGCGTCCTCGGCGGAGAGTGTCCGGTTGCCCTCGCCCGGCTGGCCGGGAGCGATCACCGAGGGCCCGGTCCTGGCGGCCGACCCGGTGTCCGGGTCCGAGTCGCAGGCGCTCAGGCCGAGCACGGCCAGTGCGGTCAGCGAGGCCGTGACGAGCGACGCGCCGGACATCGCGGAGCGAAAGGGCACAACAACCTCCTGTGGCAGGCGGAATGCGGAGCACCTGGTGGGTGCGATGACCGTCCTAGCACGCTTCCGCGCGTCACTGATCAAAAAACTTCATTGCGTGTTTGTTGCCCCCTGTTGGTATGGGCATGGCGAAGACGATACTGCGTGGTGCGTGAACCGTTCCGACGGGAACGGACCTAGGGAGGAAACAGTGACCCTGTTGAAGGACCCGCGAACGCGGCGCAGACGCCTGGGAGTCGCGGCGGTCGCCGCCGGACTGCTCTCCGCGCTGCTCACCGCCGCCCCGGCCGTGGCGACCCCAGACCCCGGGGACAGCCCGGCCACGTCGAAGGAGGTGTCGAAGAGCGCGCGCGCCGAGGTGCGCGAGGCGATAGAGAGCGGCGAGATACCCGGTCAGGACGAGATAGTCCACTCGGACAACATCGAGCACCTGACGAACATCCCCAAGGACGCACTCCCGGGCACCAATTCGGACCTGGCCTTCCAGGGCCAGTACGCCTTCGCCGGCAACTACGACGGCTTCCGCATCTTCGACATCAGGAACCCGAAGAAGCCGAAGACCGTCGCCCAGGTGCTGTGTCCCGGCTCGCAGAACGACATCTCCGTCTCCGGTGACCTGCTGTTCCTGTCGACCGACTCCTCGCGCAGCGACAGCAGTTGCAACAGCACCACGCAGCCGGCGACCGAGAAGTCCTCCTGGGAGGGCATGAAGGTCTTCGACATCAGCGACAAGCGGAACCCGAAGTACGTCGCCGCCGTCGAGACCGCCTGCGGCTCGCACACCCACACGCTGGTGCCCGAGCGCAAGGACGTCTACGTCTACGTCTCCTCGTACTCGCCGAGCGCCGCGTACCCCGACTGCCAGCCGCCGCACGACGGCATCTCCGTCATCAAGGTGCCGCGCAAGGCGCCCGAGCGGGCGGCGGTCGTGGACTTCCCGGTGCTGTTCCCCGGTGAGGGCCCCGACGGCGGCGGCAACCCGGGCGGGCCCACCAACCCGGGCGTCTCCAAGACCACCGGCTGCCACGACATCACCGTGCTGCCCTCCGAGGACCTCGCGGCGGGCGCCTGCATGGGTGACGGCATCCTGTTCTCCATCAAGGACCCCGAGCGTCCGAAGGTCATCGACCGCGTCCAGGACAACGTGAACTTCGCGTTCTGGCACTCGGCGACCTTCAACCAGAAGGCCAACAAGGTCGTCTTCACGGACGAGCTGGGCGGCGGCGGCGCGGCCACCTGCAACGCGGAGATCGGCCCGGACCGGGGCGCCGACGGCATCTACGACATCGTCGGCCGCGGCGACCACCGCAAGCTGGTCTTCCGCAGCTACTTCAAGATCCCCCGCCACCAGGCGGACACCGAGAACTGCGTCGCCCACAACGGCTCGCTGATCCCGGTCAAGGGCCGCGACATCATGGTGCAGGCCTGGTACCAGGGCGGTGTCTCCGTCTGGGACTTCACCGACTCCAAGCGCCCCAAGGAGATCGCCTACTTCGAGCGCGGCCCGCTGACCACGGACGGCATGACCACGGGCGGTTCCTGGTCGGCGTACTACTACAACGGCTACATCTACTCCAACGACATCGCCAAGGGCTTCGACGTCCTCAAGCTCGACGACCGGCGCACCGACCCGGCCAAGCGGGTTCACCTGCGTGAGCTGAACACGCAGACGCAGCCGGACTACTTCGACTGAGCCCGGTCGTCGCGGCCGCCGGTCGCGAAGAACCGCGACAGGTCCGCGTCGCACGTCGTCCCGCCGGACGCCTCGGTGTCCGGCGGGACACCCATCTCCCACTCCAGCCGGTAACGCTTGAACAACTCGGCGCGCAGCACCGGCACGGGCATCGGTACGCCCGGCACCAGGGCCGCGAAGACCGCTCCCATCAGCAGCGCGCGCAGCATCGGGTAGTCGTGGTCGACGTCCCGCGAGCCGTGCCGGGCGACGGTGTCCCGCAGGAGTTCCGCCAGCCTCCGCTGCTCGGGGCACGGCACGAAACCCACCTCGGCCTGGAGCAGGCCCGCCATGTGCTGGCGCATGAGCACCGGCCGGTCCCTGGCGAGGCCCAGGATCGCGTCGATGGCGCGCGCCATCCGCTCGGCCCCGTCGGCGGTGCGGGGTTCGCGTTCCAGGGCCTCCTCCAGCGTGCGGTGCATCAGCCGGTGCACGGCGGACTGCACCAGTTGGCGTTTGCCGGGGAAGTAGTACGAGACCAGGCCGCGTGCCGAGCCCGCGCGGTCGGCGATGGCGCCCAGCGTGGTCGCCTCGTACCCGTGCTCGCCCACCAGCTCCACGGCGGCTTGCAGAAGCCGCTCCTTCGAACGCCGCCGCAACTCTTCATTGACCGAGGCGCTGCGCGGGGACATGCTGTACTCCTGCGTTGACTGGCTGCCAGCCAACTATACTCGGCGCAGGCGGGCCGGCCCTTCTGAGGTCCGGTCCCGTCATGTCCGTCCCGGGCGACACGGGGGATCGTCCGGGACGGACGAATCCGCCCCGCTGGTTGCCTCGGGCTATGACCATCGACGGAGGGCCCGCCCTCGTGAAGACGAGCCGGCGTGACAACGCCCCCGCCGCTGCCAAGTGCGAGCGGCGGAGGCGTCCCGATCCGATCAGCCCGTGATCTCGCCTTCGAACTCGGGGAACTCGAGGTCGAAGTCCTCACTGTTCCGCTGCACGGTCACCACGATCTTCCTGCCGTACTTCGTCTCGAGGACGTTGTCGTCGGTCTTCGTCGCCGTCACCCCCGCGGCGAGCCGGCCCTCGAGAGGCTGCGAGCCGTTGTCGAACCGAGTGAAGGCGGCCTGACCGCCGTTCGTCGCCCCCTCGGTGATCGTTGACAGGTCACCCAGGTCCACCGACGCCTTGCCGCGGTTCTCCAGCTTCAGCGACACGCGGAAGTCGGTGCCGCCCGGCTCGGGCGTCTCCCCGTAGTCCGCGTTGAAGTCGGTGAACTTCTTCGCGCCCACGACGGTGACCCTCAGCCCGTCCGGCCACGTGTACGACTCGCCGAACTTCAGGCCCGTTGCCCGGCCGTCGGTCCCGTCGCCGCCCGTGCCGGCGCCCTCGTCGGAGCAGTACTTCATCCAGTCGGCCTGGCCGATCGACTCGTCCATGCAGTCGACCTCGGGCTCGCTGGGCTCCTTCGATGCCGCCGCCTTCGGCTTCGACGGCGACTCCGAACTCCCGCCGTCCCCACCGCCGCAGGCCGTGAGCGCGGCGAGGAGCAGGACGGCCGTGGCCGCAGAGACTCGTGTACGCATGATTCCCCCCTGTGTCAGCCCCGCCCTTTACGGGCAGGACTCCTCGAACTTGACCGCCGTGAACTCCACCGGCCGGCCGTTCAACGCCGCACCCGCGGCCGGCTTCTGCGTGCAGACCTGCCAGTTGGACTCCAACAGCACCATCCGGTCCTCGGCTGACGCGTCGTTCACCGTGATCGACGCGCCGGAGTCGAGGGCTCCGCGGGCCGCCTTCACCGACTTGCCGGTGAAGTCCGGCATCTTCCCGCCCTCGGCGGACGGTGCCTTCTCGTCCTTCGCCGGGCACGTCTCCTCGAGCTTCACCGCGCCGAAGTCCAGGTCGGTGTCCGTGGACGTCGAGGTGCCGGCCTTCACGTTCTGGCTGCACACCTTCCAGTTCCGGTCGAAGGCCTGCATCCGGTCCCGGCCCAGCGCGTCGTGAGAGTCCAAACCGTGGAAGCCGAGCTCCTGCGCCTTGTCCTGCGCCGACTGCAAGCCCATGCCGACGAAGTTCGGCACAGTCGCCGTCCCGTCGTTCTTGCCCGGCGCCGGCTTCTCGTCCCTCGCGGGCTTCGCATCGTCCTTGGCCGGCTTGGCTTCGGCGGTCTCGGTGACCGTGACGGTCGGCTGCGGCTTCGCGCTGCTACTCGCCTTCTCCTGCCCGCTGTTGCCCGAGGTGCCGACGCCGACACCGACGAAGAAGATGAGGCACGCCGCTGGGACGGCGACACGCTTCCGGGCCCACCCGGGCTTACCGCCGGGCTGCCCGGGCGGTGGGCCGATGAACGTGGGCGGCTGGGCAGGCGGCGGCTGGTTGTACGACATGAGATCCCCCAAGACACAGTTGAACGCCGGAACACGTTAAACCACATGTGGACGATCTGTGAACGCGGTTCACCCTGTCGTGACTTTGCCGCGCCCCCGGCACTTCTGCCGGGGGCCGTACATCGCTCGGTGTGACTCCCGGGCATGGAGGATGCGTCGGTGCTCAGCTCTCGTGGATGTGGGCGAGGCTGCCGTCGTGCTGTTCGTAGTGGGAGAGGGCGATGCCGATGCCGATGAAGGTGGGCGCCCATTCGCCTACGAAGATGCCCCATCGGTCGGCGCGCTCGATCCCGGCGGCTTCGGCTTTGAGGCTGCCGACCCAGGAGGCGACACTGAGGCCGATGGAGGCGATGCCGGCGAGGTAGGCGTGTTCGCTTCTGATGCCGATGTCGTGCATCTTTTTGATGATCACGGCGGGTCCTCTCTGTGGGGTTGAGATCGGAGTTCCACGTCCGCTACGTCCTATTCGCACCGTATCGATGCATCCGCTTGCGCTGGTTCCGCTCGGGGCTGTCACGGAGGGTAGTGCCGCGGCGATAGCGTCCGTCGAGGCAGTCGGCAAACCCGTGGTGCATGCGTACCGTCCCGGGCCAGGATGCGGCTATGCGTCACGTCCAGAACGATCCCGAGTTGCAGGATCTGGTTCGGCGGTACGTCACGCCTGATCGGCGATACCTCCGTCTGGGCGGGGGCCTTCTGCGGCTGAACCCAATCGAGCGATCCGCATTCGTGCGGGATCTGGCTCAGGCTGCCTGCGAGATCACTCCGGCGGAGCTCAGCATCCTCTTCGAGGGTGGATGGCGCGAGCGCAAGACTGCCGCATGGCTGGTGGCCGTGGCCCACAGGACCGAGTTCCGCGACCTCATCGGTCGGCTCCTTCTGGCAAGCGAGGGGCCGTATGCGGGCGCGGCATACTGCGTCGTTCTAGCGAAGTTTGGCAGTGCAGCGGATGCCGGACTTCTCAGCGCATACCTTGATCACTACTTGTCGCGTCCCGACCTCGACTACGACCAGGCAGTCGTCCTCGGGACGCTCCTGTACCTCGATGACATTCGCGGCTCCGATTGCGCAACACGGTTCCTCGGCCCGGACGGTCCGTGGGACCGATGGCTCGAAGTCCGGGCCGTCGCGGCCCTCGACCCGCAACACTGCCGGCAGATCGTGCAGCAACTCTGCGTTCTCGTCGACGAGGCCGCCGAGGCCTTCGTCTCGCTGGACTGTGGGGGCTGATCATGATGGAGCGAGACATCATCCTGAATGAACTCGCCCAAGGCGTGCGCCCGATGTCACAGGGCATCGAGTGGTTCGACACCTGCGGGCCGGAGAAGCAGGCCGAAGTACTCCTGTTCCTGCGCCATCACTGCGTGCAGGCCCGCGCCGTCGCCGAAGATGGACCGGAGAGCATCCGCCGTGCCGGACTGCGCCCGACGCACACGCCTGCGGTTCTGATCCTCTGCGGCTCGATCGACCAGCAACTGGGGAAGATCGCTGGCCTCACTCCTGTCGATGAACGCCGCAAGGCGTTCCGGCTGCTGATCGCGGTACTCGCGGTCGCGGACGAACGGCGTCGCCAACGCTTCTGCTCCGGCGGATGCGGCCACTGGTGGCACAATCTGCCGGTCGTTGGCGGGGAATTGGCGACGGTCGAACTGGAACGGACCGAATGCGTGCGCGCCCTGATGGACACGTAGAGCCGTGACGACCTCAACGATTGCCAGTTCCGCGGCTCTTGCGCGGAGGCGAAGCGCGAGCATCGCGAGCCGGTCGTTACGCCCGAGCCGGCCGCCGAGTCGGGGCGGCTGGTCGATCTGATGGGCGCGGTGACGGAGTCCGTCGAAGGGGTCCGCCTGGGCGACGGTGCCTACTCCCCCCTGCGTAGGTGCTCCTCTGCCTTCTCGGTCAGGCGCCGGTAGTAGGGCCATACCGGCTTCGGCCGCTGGGCGTCACGGTAGGCAAGGAACGGGGTCGCGGAGCGGCCCAGCGTGACCAGTGCCGGGGCCCAGAGGTCGAGGAAGTCCTTCTCGCTCACGTACCTCTTGGCGCAGTAGAAGCCGGCGATGTCGAGGCTTGCCAGGGCTCGGTTCGCCAGCTCGTACTGCTCTGGGGTCAGGCTTTCCACGTCCCGCATCTCGTGCAGCACCTTTCGCCCGGTCTGGAGCTTCGGGTCGATCAGTGATTCGTGGAGCCGCAAGGTGATGTCCCGGCGGTCATTGCGGACCGACCGGTACAACGAGCAGAGGCTGATCACCAGGGCGATCCCGGATATGACGACTGCGGTCCCATTCACGTCTGCGCGTCCCCCTCGGCCGTAAGCGTGTCCGGGTCAGCAGTCGTACCCAGGGGGCGCGGGCCGCATCCCGCAGCGCGCTTCCTAGCCGTCCAGGAATCCAAGGGCGCTGTCGGGCCGGCATACGTCGCAGGGTGTGACGCCTTCGGTGATGGCGCGGCGAGCCTCGTCGAGGCTGATGCCGCGGGTGCGTCTGCCCCGGTTCCAGCAGTCGCCCTGGTGGACCTGGACGGGCGGACTGTTCCGGTTCAGGCCGGTTTCGAGGAGCCAGTCGGGTGGCCGGGGCCGGTCCTGGATGCCGCGCTGCCGCTCTGCCTCCCGCCGCTCTGCTTGCCGGATGGCGGCCCGCACCTCGTCCAGGGTGTAGGCGAGCCAGGTCTCCAGGGTGCGGAGTCGCGGCAGGTCGGGCGGGAGATCGGTCACGTCTCCAGCTTGCACCAAAATTCGAACAAGATTTCTACTGGGGTCATGGTCAGACGCAAGGTCGAGTACCTCACCGACACCCAGGAGCGGATCCTCGGCGCCATCCGCGCGGCCATCACCGACCAGGGTGACGCCCCCACCGTCGCCGAGATCGCCGCCACCGTGGGTCTGCGGCCGTCATCGGTGCACTATCAGCTGCGCGAACTGGAGGCGAAGGGCGCCATCGCCCGCGAAGCGCACCAGCCGCGTGGAATCCGCCTCGCGTGATGACGGGCATGGCCGCCGGCCGCTTCCACCTGGCCGTGGTCGCCGATGGCAGGGAGCTGCCGCGGCCCTCGCGCTCGCCCGCCGTCTCGACCGCGACGCAGGCAGGTGTGGGGTGTCTGGGCTCGCGGCGGCCACGCTCAGCTCACCGGCGCGACGCACCGGCTCTGTCAGTGGCCGCTCCTAGACTTGTCCCATCGATCCGACGAGCAAGTCGGGTTTGTTGTGGCTGAAGGCCCCGTCTGGTCACGCAGGCGGGGTCTGCTGCTGCCCGGGGTGCATCCGTCGGGAGGGTGCGACGGGAAGCTGACTGAGAGGGCTCATCCTCGGGACCCTCGCCGCCCCGGTGCCCCGGCGGAATCACCACCGGGGGCGGCCTCACCCCCCAGGCTCCGGGTGTCAACGCGATGCGAGTCAGGGCAACCCGGAGGAAGACCCGCGGTACCCGAAGCCCGCCTGGCGGTAGGCGCCTCACCAGGAGACCGAATCCGTCCCGCTGGTTGCCTCGGGCTACGCGCCCGGCCCCGTTCGGCGCACCAGGTCGAGCACCGGCCGCAGTCCGGCCGGGCGTTCGGTCACCGGCAGATGATCCACGAAGTGAACCCCGCAGCCGAGGGCCGCCGCGCCGCCGTCCGCCCGCCGGTCGTCGCCCACCATCAGGGTCCGCCCCGGCTCGGCGCCGAGCGCCTCGCAGGCCAGCGCGAAAAGCCGGGGGTCGGGCTTGCGGATGCCGTGCTCGTAGGACAGGACGTACGCGTCCACGTACCGGTCGAGGCCGTGTGCGCGGAAGACGGGCCGCAGGTCCCAGCCGATGTTGCTGACCACGCCCACGGCGACGCCCTGCACGCGCAGCGTCTCCAGCACCTCGGCGGCGTCGGGGTAGGGACGCCAGGCGTCCGGCGTCATGTGCCGCTCGTACAGCGCGTCGTGCAGCCTGGGGTTCGGCAGCGGCACCCGCCTGGACAGCCCGGTGTAGGCGGTCCGGTGCAGTTCGGAGCTCTGGTCGCGGATCTCCCACACGCCGGCCAGCTCCTCCGGCACCCCCACCGGCGGTGCGCCACCGGGCAGTGCCCCCGCGGCCTCCAGCGCGCGTGCCGTCTCGGCCAGCTCCGGACCGGACAGGGGCACCCCGGCACCGTCGAGCACGGCGCGCAGCCAGTCCTCGGACGATTCGATGCGGAACAGGGTCCCGGAGAAGTCGAACAGCACGGCGGTCATGGGCGGATCCTACGAGGCGGGGCCGCGGCTGGTGCCGGGTCAGGGATGCCGACGCCGGTGCACCAGGACCGCGAGCGCCGTGACCAGGACGCCCAGGAGCCAGCCGCCCGCCACGTCCGTGGCCCAGTGCACGCCCAGCCACACCCGGGTCACACCGACGCCCGCCACGGAGACCGCCGCCACGGCCCAGGCGGCGCGGCGCAGGGCGGGGGAGGCGCCGTAATAGTGGACGAGCCACACCAGGAGGCCGCACACGAAGGTCGCCGTCATGGCGTGCCCGGACGGGAAGGCCGCGTAGTGGGCGGAGTCGACGGGGTCGGGCCAGACCGGGCGGGGGCGGTCCACCGCGGCTTTCAGGACCTGCTGGAGGAGGCTGCCCAGCAGACAGGTGGCCCCCAGCCAGACGGCCGTCCACCGGTCCCCGCGCCTGAACCACAGCCACAGCACGACCGCCGCGCACAGGAGTCGCATCGTCCACGTGTCCCACACCCAGTCGGTGAGGACCCGCATGACCTGTGTGACGTCGGGTTCGTCGACGGCCCAGCGGTGCGTCGTGGTGGCGATGTCGTCGTCGAGGCGGATCAACGGCCCCCACTCGACGGCCACCAGCGTGAGCAGCAGCGCCGAGCACACGGCCAGCGTCCAGGTGAGGCCGAGAGCCGTGCGGGGGCGCGGTGGAGTGGGCGGGGAGTCGACGGGCGGCGTCTGCATGCTGCGATACTCGCCGACCGGGTGGCCCGGAGGCGAATTCCCGGCGTCGGAGCGCCCGTGAGCCGGCTAGCCCAGCGCCCGCAGCCCCGGCGCGAACGCCACGAGTACCGGTACCGCCGGCACCAGCGCGGCCGCCGCCGTCAGCCGCAGCCGCCGGGCCGCCGAGAGCCGGTCGGGCGGGGTGAGCAACCGGTGCACCCGCTGCGGGACCTGGGCCTGCGGGGTCGGGCACGGACCGAACACGCCGCGGCCCTCGTTGAGTTCGACCAGCGCCAGCGCGGTCGTCAGGCGGCCGAAGCGGCGGGACGCCACGTCGTCCGCGGCGAGTTCGACCAGGCGGTGCATCTCGTCGCGGAACGCGGCGAAGACCGGAACCTGAGGGAACCCGTCCGCCAGCGCGGCCGAACAGTGCAGCAGCCAGTCGTGCCGCGCCTGCGCGTGCCCCTTCTCGTGGGCGAGGACCGCGTCCAGCTGACGGCCCTTGAGGCGGCTCAGCGCGGCGGTGGTGACGACGAGTTGCGGGGGAGTGCCGGGCAGCCACCAGGCGTCCGGCCGCTCGCCCTCCAGCACGACGAGGCGGTCCGGACCCGGCACCTCGCCGGGCAACAGCGGCGCGCGGTGCAGGAGTTCCGCGCGGCGCACCCGACGCCGGGACCGGGCCCGTACGACCTCCCTGACGAGCATCGCGGCGCTCCACAGCCCGGCACAGGCCAGGGTGAGGGCGGTCGTGTCCGCCCAGAGGCCGGACGTGCCGAGCGCGTAGGCCTCGACCACCGGGCCCGGCGCCGTCGCGAACACGGGCCCGCCCACCGCGTGCCAGGCCGCCGCCGCGCTGAACGTCATCGACAGCGCGCAGCACACCAGCACGGCCGCCACCACGCATTGCCACACCCACAGGGCGACCACCGGTTCGCGGTCCGGCCAGTCGGCCCGGGCGAGCAGCCTCGGGGCGAGCACGGCCGTGAGGGCGCCGAGCAGCAGCAGTGCCGCGGGGAGAATCATGGGGGCAGCCTATGAGCGCGGCGCCGCCCGCAGTACGGGCCGAGACACAAAGTGACGCAGGCAACGGTTGCGCGCCGCCAACACCGGGCACAGTCGGCCGACGACGCGGTCGCATCGCACGGTTCTGGCGCACCACCGGGTCACAGGGCCCCGTCGCACGGCCCCGGCGCACCGCCGGGTCACAGTGCCGCGTCCCACGGCCCCCGCGCACCGCCCGGTCACATGGCCGCCAGCATGGCCAGCATCGCGATGCCCATGGAGAGGCGGCAGGCCCGGGCCAGCTCCGGCCGGTCCCCCCACCCGGCCGTCGGACCGCCGCCCCCGGCGACGGCGACGACCGGCAGCAGGCGTACGCCGGACAGCAGGACGTAACCGGTGAAGTAGAGCAGCAGCGCACCCGTCGCCGCGGGCGGGCCCGACACGCCGTGCCCGTGGGCGTGGGCGGGCGAACCGGCCATCACCACCGCCATGTAGACCATGGCCGCGGCTCCGACGAGGTGGTGCAGATGGTGGCCCCCGTACCGCGCCGACGCCCACAGGGCGCGCAGCCCGGCGGCGCCGAACACCACCACGTATCCGGCCCAGGCCCACGCGGGCGGGGTGAACGCCGCCGCGGGCACGGCCATGGCGGCCATACCGAACCCCATCAGCGCCTCGCCGCCCGCGGCGCGGCGCTGTTCCCCCTCGTGGCTGCGCATCCGCAGCAGGCAGTACGCGCCGGTCGCCGCGCACAGCGCGACCAGCAGCCATCCGGGCGGTACCGGTCCGTGCACACGCACCTCCCCGTTCGGTGGTCCACGGTCGGTCAAGGCCTGCCCCGGCCACGCGGCGCGCACGCGAGCGCAAGGGAGTACGCAGGGGGTATTCGGGGGAGCGCGGAGATATGATTCACGAGTAAAACACCTGCTAATATAATTCCCATGAGCAGTGCGCCCCCCTCCCTCCCCGGCACCTCACCGGGCCGACGTCTGTCCCTGGCCGGCGTGCTGCGCCTGCGCCGGCCCTCCGAGATCTGGTTCAAGCCCGCCCTGAGTTCGGTCGCCGCGGTCGCCCCGCCCAACCTGCTCCTGCTGGCCCTCGGCCGGCTCGACCTGGCGATGTACACGATGGCCGGGTCCCTGTGCGCGCTCTACGCCCACAACCGCCCCTACGCCGCCCGGGCCCGGGCCCTCGCGTGGGTGGTGCTCGGCATGCTCGGCGGCGTCGTCGTCGCCCTGGTCACCGCCTCGCTCACCCGGAACGCCGTCGTCCTGGTCACTGTCGGGGCCCTGCTGGCCGCCGTGCAGAAGGCACTGTGCGACGCCACCCGCATCGGCCCGCCCGGCAACGTGGTCCTGACCTTCATCAGCTCCGCCGCCCTCTTCGTCCCGCACACCCTCGGCCAGATCCCCGCCCACCTCGCCCTGGGCGCCGCCGCCGGCGCCTGGGCCTGGCTGGTCTGCATGGCACCCGTCCTGGTCCGACCGCACGGCCCGGAGCGCCGGGCCACCGCCCAGGCCCTGAACGCCGCCGCCGCGTACGCCGAAACCGCGCACACCGATCCCCATGGCACCGGCGACGCCCGTGCCGCCGGGTACGCCGCGGTGCAGCACGCCTGGCAGACGCTGCTGTCCCTCCCGGGCACCGGCGCCCGCGCCACCACCCGGCACGCCCTCGAACGCCTCGTCGTCCGCGCCGAGGTCGCGCTGGCCGCCCCCGCCGACACCGACGCCGAGCCGCTGCGCACCTGGGCCCGCGCCGTGCGCGGCACCGGCCGCGTCCCCCGCACCGACGACGGCCCGGCCGTCACCGACGAACTCCTCGGCGTCGACGCCGAACTCGCCGCCCGCCCGGCACCCCTGTGGCAGCGGCTCGGCCCGCTCACCCCGGTGGCCGCACGCACCGCCCTGGGCTGCGCGCTGGCCGGCTACGCCTCCCTGGCCCTCGGCGTCGGCCGCCCCTACTGGGCGCTGGTCACCGCCGCCGCGCTCTACCAGGCCAACCTGACCCTCACCTGGAGCCGGGCCGTGCAGCGCGTGGTCGGCAACCTCGCCGGAGTGCTGCTCTTCGCCGCGATAGCCCCGCTCGCCCACCTCGGCAAGGCGCCGCTCGTCCTGCTCTGCCTCGCCCTCAACTTCGGCGCCGAGGCCCTCATCACCCGCAACTACTGGCTCGGCAGCGTCTGCGTGACCCCGATGGCGCTGCTCATCACCGAGTTCGCCGGGTATCAGGAACCGGGTTCGCTGATCACCGAGCGGGTGGTGGACACCCTCGTCGGCGCCCTGGTCGGCTTCCTGGCCGCCGTCGCCGTCACCGACCGAAGCGCCGGTAACCGCGTCGAGCGGGCGCTGCGGGCCGCCGACCGGGCCCGGGAGCACACCGCCCGCGTCCTGGCGGAGCCCGATCCGGCGCCCGGCGCCCTGGAGGCCGCCCGCCGGTCCCTGGCCGCCGCGCTGACCGACCTGCGGGCCACCGTGGACGGGGCGGCGGGCGAATGGTGGGGACGCGCACTGCCGCAGGAGAGGGTCGTGCTCGCCGAGCAGTCCGGACACCGTACGCTCGCCGCAGCGGTGCGACGCCGGGCAGCGCGTCGGGACCGGGACACGGGTACGAGAGCGGAGGACGTACGGCCATGACCGCAACCGACGGGGGCTCGGCGACCGGGGGCGACGGGAGAGGGGGACCGGGCGGCGACACCGTGGCCGCGGTCGTGCGGCAGTGGCGGGCCGTCCACCCGGACCTCGACACGGGGCCGATGGAGATCATCGGCCGGATCAACCGCTGCGCCGCCCTCCTCCAGCAGGCCGAGGACGCGCCACTGCGCCGGGCGGGCCTGAGCCGGGCCGAGTTCGACCTGCTCGGCGCGCTGCGCCGCACCGGCCACGAGCTGACCCCGGGCGACCTCGCCCGCGAGACCTTCTCCTCCGGCGCCGCCGTCACCAAGCGCCTCAAGCAGCTCACCGAGCGCGGCCTGGTGGAGCGGCGCGGCGACACCCGCGACCGCCGCGTCGCGCACGTCCGCCTCACGGACACCGGACGCGACCTCGTCGACGGCATCCTGCCCGAACAGCTCGCCTACGAGGCCGCCGTGCTGTCGGGCGTCGACGAGCCCCGGCAGGGGGAGCTGGCGGCACTTCTCGGCGGACTGCTGGGCCAGCTGGAGGGCCGCCTGGACGCACTGCGGGTCTGAAGCCGCCCCCCGAAGGCCGGGCAGGCCGGGCCCGGGCGCCCGCCGCATGCTGCCCCGGCGGCCGCCATACGCCGCCCCGGCGGCCGGCACACGCCCCCGCGGCAGGCTCAGCGCTCGTCCCCCGCCCGGTACACGCCGAACATCGCGCCCCGGGGATCGCGCAGCACCGCGATCCGCGGTCCGTCGGGCGGCGAGACGGGCTCCATCAGCACGGTGCCGCCGCCGTCGGTCGTGCCGGCCGCCGCCGTGTCCACGTCCGTCACCGCGAAGTAGGGCAGCCAGTGCGCCGGCACCTCGTGCGGGAACTTGTCGTCCATCGTCACCATGCCGCCGAAGTCCGCCCCGCCGATGCCCCACTGCGGGTAGTACTGCGAGGCGGTGAGGCTCCAGCCGAACACCGTGGTGTAGAAGTCGGCGGCCAGGTCGGGCTCGCGGGTCAGCAGTTCGACCCAGCCCAGCGAGCCGTGCGCGTTGAACAGCCCGGCACCGGCGAACGAGCCGGGCTGCCACAGCTGGAACAGCGCCCCGGTGGGATCCACGACCACCACGAAGCGGCCGTGGCCGGGGACGTCCGTGGGACCCTCCGGCACCGTGCCGCCGGCCGCCGTCACCTGCCGGACGGCGGTGTCCGCGTCGCGCACGGCGAACACCACGTCCCACGCGACCGGCTGCCGCGCCCGCGACAGCGGGGTCAGCCCGGCGACCGCGTCGCCGCCGAGCCGGGCGATCGTGTGGCCGCTCGCCCGCTGCCTCGGGTCGGTCTCGGGGCGCCAGCCGAACAGCCCGCTGTAGAACCGCTCGGCCACCGCCAGGTCGTCGGTCCCCAGCTCCGCCCAGCAGGGTCCGCCGGTCACCGGTTCATGGAGCTTCATCGCGGGGCCTCCTTCCGCCGGGCCACGGGCCGTCCGCCCCCTTCCAGCACGCTAAGGCCGCCCCGGTGCCGGGGCCATCCGGCGCACACCGCCCCCGGAGGCCCCGACGCCTCAGATCCCCGGCCGGTATCGCAGCGGATGCTCCGCGGGCACCTCCACCAGCACGATCCGGGTGCCGTCCGGATCCGCGATCCACATCTCCACCAGCCCCCAGGGCTCCTCGACCGGCGGCCGCACGATCTCGACGCCCTTGGCGCGCAGTTCGTCGTGGGCCGCCGCCACGTCCTCGACCTGGAGCCACACCTTGAGCGCCGGGGAGAGCGGGGCCTCGGAGCGCCCGGACACCTCCAGGAAGCCGCCGCCGAGGAAGTAGACGGTGCCCCGCTCGGGGCCGGTGCCGAACTCCCGGTGGACGGCGAGGCCGAGCTGGTCGCCGTAGAAGACGCGGGAGCGTTCGGGGTCGGTGGGACGGAGCAGGATCCGGCTGCTGAGTACATGCACCATGCGTCCCGACCCTACTGGCGGCGTTACCCTCATCGATGCCCCCGCCGCGCCCGAGAGAGAACCGGAGACGCCCCACATGGACACCACCGCCGGCCGACTGATCTACCGCGATGCCACCGACGCCGACGTGGACGGGATCGTGGCGCTCATAGAGTCGGCCTACCGGGGCGAATCCAGCCGGGTCGGGTGGACCACCGAGGCGGACATCCTCCAGGGGCAGCGCACGGACCCGCAGGGCGTGCTGGACGTCGTGAAGTCGCCGGACAGCCGGCTGCTGACGGTCGAGCGGGACGGCCGGATCGTGGCCTGCTGCCAGCTGGAGCACCGCGGGGAGCACGCGTACTTCGGGATGTTCGCCGTCAGTCCCGCGCTCCAGGGCGAGGGCCTCGGCAGGACGATCATCGCGGAGGCGGAGCGGCAGGCCCGCGGGACGTGGGGCGTCACGGAGATGCACATGACCGTGATCTCTGTCCGCGAGGACCTCATCGCCTGGTACGAGCGCCGCGGCTACCGCCGTACGGGAGAGATGACTCCCTTCCCGTACGGCGACGAGCGCTTCGGTATTCCGCAGCGGGACGACCTGCAGTTCGAGCTGCTGGTCAAGCCGCTGGTCTGAGCCCTCGCGCGGTTTTCAGGCGGTGAAGCGGCCGGTGCGCTTGATCTCCGGGTAGTCGGTCGTCGCGCCGTCGAGGCCCAGGGCGCGCACCAGCCGCAGCTGGTCCTGGGTGTTGACGGTCCAGGAGAAGACCCGCAGTCCGGCCTTGCGGGCCCGTTCCACGATCTCCAGGGTGATCCGGTTGATGTCCAGACACAGGGTCCCGGCGCCCGCCTCCACGGCCCGGTCCACGACTTCCTTGCCGTAGTACTGCGCGACCAGCGCGGTGCGCACGCCCGGTACCAGCCGCGCGATCTCGACGATGGCCTCGTCGTGGAACGAGATCACCTCCACCCGGTCCACCAGGTCCCGGCGGAGCATCACCTCGGAGAGCGTCCGGGCGGCCGCCGCGTCCTTGATCTCGGCCTGCAACGGCACGGAGACGGCGTCCAGCACCTCCTCGAAGACGGGGATGCGCTCCCCGCGGCCCGCGTCCAGCGCGCGCAGCTCCTCGAGGGTCTTGTCGGCGATGGCGCCGGTGCCGTCGGTGGTGCGGTCCACCTCCGCGTCGTGCATGACGACGAGCGCGCCGTCCTTGCTGAGGTGCAGGTCGAGTTCGACGACGTCGAGGCCGGCCTGCTCGGCGGCGACGAAGGAACGCAGGGTGTTCTCGGGTTCGACACCCATCGCTCCGCGGTGACCGATGGTGAGGAAGTTCAAGGCTCGACTCGCTTCCGTCGACGTCGGCGATGGCAGGGCGGCAGCCTAACGGCCCTGCGGGACCGTTTCCCCTCTGCCGCGCCTGGTATACGAGCCACGGCGTCCCGCAGGAAAAAATGCGGTGAAGGCCGGGGTGCGGCAGGATAATTTACGGGGGCTCCCCTTGCTGGGAGAAACCTCGTATGCATACGGTGTCCTGACGCAAGCTTCTCTCGTAGAGGATGGGACATGACGGAAATTCTTGTGCAGGTGGGTGCGGAGGAAAACATTCCTCCGGTGAGCAGGGTGGTCGAGCACCCGGCGTGGCCCGCGCTCAAGGATGCCGTGGAGCGGATCCGGCCATGGCAGTCCAAGGACGGGTCGATCGACTTCGACGCCGAGGGCGCGCCCGGGCGGACCGACGCCGAGGACGCCGTGCGCCGGGTCGTCGCCGCGGTCCGGGAGCTGTCCCCGCTCCTCCCGCACGACCACGCGTACCACGAGGCCCTGGTGGCCGACCTCGGCCGCTGGGCCGACGGCGGCTTCGAGGTGCCCGACTTCCTCGACTCGCTGCTGGCCTTCCAGCCCGCCGCGAACCGCGCGGACGGCCTCCAGCACCTGGTCGTCTTCCCGATGTACACGCAGAACGGCAACCCGGACCGCAACTTCGAAGCGGTCGTGCTGCGCATGGTCTGGCCCGACTGGCTGGCCGAGCTGGAGCGCACCCGCTACGACAACCCGTTGTTCTGCGGCATCACCTTCGAGGACTTCACGGCCGGCTACGACACCAACTCGGCCGTCCTCTTCCCGGAGACCATCGCCGTGCGCGAGGCCCCCGAGCGCTTCTCCTGGGGCGGCATCTTCTGCGACCGCGAGGCCGCCCGCTTCCGCCGCGTCACCGAGGCGGCCGTGGGCATCCTGGGCCTGGAGCTGCCCGAGGACGTCGCCGCGCTGGTGGACGACCAGAAGCGCTGCGAGGAGGCCTTCGTCCTGTGGGACATGGTCCACGACCGCACCCACAGCCACGGCGACCTGCCCTTCGACCCCTTCATGATCAAGCAGCGCCAGCCGTTCTGGATGTACGGCCTGGAGGAGCTGCGCTGCGACCTCACCGCCTTCAGGGAGGCCGTACGCCTGGAGGCCGACGGCGTCCCGCAGGCCCGCGACGTGCAGTACGCGGTCCTCTTCGACCGCATGTTCCGCTTCCCGGTCACCGGCGAGCGCGTGCGCAACTACGACGGGCTCGGCGGCCAGCTCCTCTTCGCCTACCTGCACAAGCACGAGGTCGTCCGCTGGACCGACAACAAGCTCTTCATCGACTGGCAGCGCGCACCCGAGGTCACCAACCAGCTGTGCGCCGAGATCGAGACGCTCTACCGGGACGGCATCGACCGCCCGAAGATCGTCCACTGGTTCGCCGGCTACGAGCTGGTCTCCGCCTACCTCGCCCCGCACCCGGGCTCGAAGTGGGCGAAGGGTCCCGACGCCCTGGACCTCACCCTGCCCCCGCGCAAGCTGGTCGACGACGTGCTTCCGGACGAGTTTCCGCTGAGCATGTTCTACGAGGCGCTGTCCAAGAAACTCAAGAAGGTGATCGCCTCGACCCGTGGCATCACCGCGGACGGCGCCGACCGGGCCGCCGCGTGAGCGACGGCACCGGCGGTCGGGTACAACAGCGGCAGGCACAGGCTCGGGAGGCGAGGACCATGGGGAACGGGGCGCTCGACGGCGCGGTGATCGCGGTGGCCGGAGCGGGCGGACCCGCCGGACGGGCCGCGCTGCTGCGGCTCGCCGAGGCGGGTGCGACGGTCGTCGGCTCGGACAACGACCCGGAGCGGCTGGCGGAGGCGGTGGACGCGGCCCGCTACGCGCACGGCGGCGCCAGCGTCACCGGCGAGACCGTGGACCTGCTCGACCGGGACGCCGCCCAGGCGTGGGCCGACCGCACCGAGCAGGAGTTCGGGCGGGTCGACGGCCTCGTCCACCTGGTCGGCGGCTGGCGCGGCAGCCAGAGCTTCACCAAGACCAACCTCGACGACTGGGACCTGCTGGAGCTGCTGCTGATCCGCACGGTGCAGCACACCTCCCTCGCCTTCCACGAGGCGCTCCAGCGCAGCGACCGCGGCCGGTACGTCCTGATCAGCGCCGCGGGCGCGAGCAACCCGACCGCGAGCAACGCCGCCTACTCCGCCGCCAAGGCCGCGGCCGAGGCCTGGACCCTGGCGATGGCGGACTACTTCCGCAAGGCGGGGGGCGAGCAGGGGCCGACGTCGGCGGCTGCGATCCTGGTGGTGAAGGCGTTGGTGCACGACGCGATGCGCGCCGAGCGGCCCAACGCGAAGTTCGCGGGCTTCACGGACGTGCGTGACCTCGCCGAGGCCGTCGCCGGAGTCTGGGACAAGCCCGCCGCGGAAGTGAACGGAAACCGTCTGTGGCTGACCGAGAAGCCGTGAACCCCCCGAAGACCGACGCGCGTCGCCATCACGACCCCGAGGTCCGCGGTTTCGCCAGTGACAACTACGCCGGGGCCCACCCGGAGGTACTCGCCGCGCTGGCGCTGGCCAACGGCGGGCACCAGGTCGCCTACGGCGAGGACGAGTACACCGAGAACCTCCAGCGGGTGATCCGCGGCCACTTCGGCTCCGGCGCCGAGGCCTTCCCGGTCTTCAACGGCACCGGCGCCAACGTCGTCGCGCTCCAGGCGGTCACCGACCGCTGGGGGGCGGTGATCTGCGCCGAGAGCGCGCACATCAACGTCGACGAGGGCGGCGCCCCCGAGCGCATGGGCGGGCTGAAGCTGCTCACCGTGCCCACGCCCGACGGCAAGCTCACCCCCGACCTCATCGACCGGCAGGCGTACGGCTGGGACGACGAGCACCGCGCGATGCCGCAGGTCGTCTCGATCACCCAGAGCACCGAGCTGGGCACGCTCTACACGCCCGACGAGGTCCGGGCCATCTGCGAACACGCCCACGCGCACGGCATGAAGGTGCACCTGGACGGCTCCCGGATAGCCAACGCCGCCGCCTCCCTGGACGTGCCCATGCGGACGTTCACCAACGCCGTCGGCGTCGACCTGCTCTCGCTCGGCGGCACCAAGAACGGCGCCCTGTTCGGCGAGGCGGTCGTGGTCCTCAACCAGGATGCCGTCAGCCACATGAAGCACCTGCGCAAGCTCTCCATGCAGCTCGCCTCCAAGATGCGCTTCGTGTCGGTGCAGCTGGAGGCGCTGCTCGCCAAGGACCTGTGGCTGCGCAACGCCCGGCACGGCAACGAGATGGCGCAGCGCCTCGCCGACGGCGTGCGTGCCGTGCACGGCGTGGAGATCCTCTACCCGGTGCAGGCCAACGCGGTCTTCGCCCGCCTGCCGCACGAGGTGAGCGAGCGCCTGCAGAAGCGGTTCCGGTTCTACTTCTGGGACGAGGCCGCCGGCGACGTGCGCTGGATGTGCGCCTTCGACACCACCGAGGACGACGTCGACACCTTCGTGGCGGCGCTCAAGGAGGAGATGGCGCGCTGAGCCGCGAGGCCCGTTGATGCATAGATATGCGGTCACCTGAAAAGTCATTGACTCACGGGTGATCGCGTTTCTATGCTCTGCGGGCATGGAGCTGATCCAGAAGACCCCCGACCTGTCCGCCTATCTGGCTGCCGACGAGGTCATCGACCATGATCACCCCCGTGTCCGGGAGGTGGCCGGCGGACTCGCCGAAGAGGCGGCCGACTCGTATGCCTATGCGCGACTGGCCTTCGAGTTCGTGCGGGACACCATCCCGCACTCGCAGGACTCCGGAGACCCGCGCGTCACCTGGCGGGCCTCCGACGTCCTGGAGCGGCGCACCGGCATCTGCTACGCCAAGGCCCACGCGCTGGCCGCCCTGCTGCGGGCCGAGGACATCCCGACCGCCCTGTGCTACCAGCGGTTCGACGTGGTGCACGGACTGGTCGCGGTGCGCTTCAACGGCGCCTGGCACCGGCAGGACCCGCGCGGGAACAAGCCCGGCGTGAACGCGCGGTTCTCCCTGGAGGGGGAGCGGCTGGCCTTCACGCCGGACCACGAGGCCGGGGAGGCGGACTACCCGGAGCTGTACGCCGCGCCGCACCCGGCCGTGGTGGACGCCCTGAAGGCGGCCACCGACCGGCCGCACCTGTGGGCGACCCTCCCCACGGCGCTCTGACGCGTCCGGCTCAGTGCGCCTGGGCCGCGCGCAGCTGCTCCTGCGTCGGCGCGGTGCCGCCGAGGTGGGCCGGCATCCACCAGGTGTCGTCCGCGCCCTTGGGGCGTACCGGGTAGGCGCGCTGCGCGGCCTCCAGCAGCTCCTGCACGCGCTCGCGCAGGCGGCGGGTGATCGCGCCCGCGTACTGCTCGCGGGAGGCATCCATCGCCTCGCCGACCCGGATCGTGATCGGGGTGTGGCTGCGCTTGAAGTTGCGCGGGTGTCCCTTGGTCCACAGGCGCTGGGTGCCCCACAGCGCCATCGGGATCAGCGGGACGCCCGCTTCCTGCGCCAGGCGCGCGGCGCCCGACTTGAAGCTCTTCAGCGTGAACGACTCGGAGATCGTCGCCTCCGGGAAGACCCCGATGATCTCGCCGGACCGCAGCGAGTCCAGGGCGTGCGCGTACGCCGCCTCGCCCTGCTTGCGGTCGACCGGGATGTGCTTCATGTTGCGCATCAGCGGGCCGGAGACCTTGTGCCGGAAGACCGACTCCTTCGCCATGAAGCGCACCAGCCGCTTCTGGGGCAGCGCCGCCAGGCCGTCGAAGATGAAGTCCAGGTAGCTGATGTGGTTGCTCACCAGCACGGCGCCGCCCGAGCGCGGGATGTTCTCCGAACCCTGGCAGTCGATCTTGAGGTCCCACACCTTGAACAGAGTGCGGGCGAGACCGATGGCCGGGCGGTAGGCGAGTTCTGCCATGGGCGGGTCGGACCCTTCCTTGTCAGCCTGGGAAGGGGGCTCCCAGTCGAAAGTTACGGAGCCGTAGGTTTACGGCTTGTCGCAGATCGTGCCCCAAGAACGGCCCATGTACCAGCCTTGGTGCCCGTACGCGGCGAGATCCTCATCACTCGCCCGTCCATCGGGTGGCCGGAAGACGATGGTGGACCGGGAATCTCCGGGCCGCCGCGAGCGCTGCACCTGGGGACGACCGGACCGGTGGCGCGCTGCTCGGGCGTGCCCATGAGTGCCGCGGACGCGGCGGATCGGGGGCGCGCTGGTGCGCGGGCAGGGTGACGACGGCGGGTCCGGGACTCCGGGCCCGCACCTCGACGCGGCCGACCTCGGGGCGGAACTCGGCGGCCGCGCCACGCTCGTGCAGTTCTCCAGCGCCTTCTGCGCCCCCTGCCGTGCCACCCGGCGGGTCCTCGGCGAGGTGGCCCGCATGGTCCCCGGCGTCGCCCACGTCGAGATCGACGCCGAGGCCCGGCTGGAACTCGTCCGCGCACTCGGCGTGCACAAGACCCCGACCGTGCTGGTGCTCGACGGCGGCGGCCGCGTCGTGCGGCGTGCCGTCGGGCAGCCGCGCAAGGCGGACGTGATCGCCGCCCTGGGCGAGGCGGTGTGATCAGCGCCACGCCGGGGGTGAGGCGTCCTCCACAGCTTCCGCGTGCCGGGACGTATTTGACTGTGCGTGCCACCTGTCGTCAGCCTGCCCGAAGGCCCCGCTCCCCGTTGCCCGGACCGAGGCACAACGCAGAAGGACACCCCGTATGACGGCCACACCCGACGTCGCCGCGGCGCGGCTCGCCACCGACGACCTGCTGCGGTCCGTCTTCCGGCGGCACGCGACGGGCGTCGCCGTGATCACCGCGTCCGGTGCCGCCGGTCCGGCCGGCTTCACGGCCACCTCCCTCACGTCCGTGTCCGCCCGGCCGCCGCTGCTCTCCTTCGGCATCGGCACCGGTTCCTCCAGCTGGCCCGCGGTCTTGGCGGCCGAGTACGTCGGGGTGCACGTCCTGGGCGAACACCAGGAGGAGCTGGCCGCCACCTTCGCCCGCAGCGGCGCCGACCGCTTCGCGGCGCCCACCGCCTGGCGGGAGGGCCCGCACGGCGTCCCCCTGCTGGACGGGGTCCTCGCCTGGCTCGTGGGCCGCGTGGTCGGCCGGGTGCCCGCGGGGGACCACCGCATCGTGCTGGCCGAGGTGCTGACCGGCGACCCCTCGGGCACCGGCGGTCCGCTGCTGTACCACCGGGGCGGCTACACCGGCCTGCGCGACTGAGCGGTGCCGGCGTCCCGGCACCGGCCGCTTCTGCGGAGGCGTCGAGTTCCGGTTACGCTGCGTTGCGAAGGTCACAGTTCAAAGCGCTTGCTTAGCGGGAAAGAACTGGGTGTACTGACGAGTAATATTCCGGTGCGAAGCGCAGGTCGCCCCGCCCGGGATCGGCCGCTTGGGGCGCCTATGCTGCCTGCAAGAGGCAGCACTGAAATGTCGACGCAGTAGGAGAGCCGGCGTGAGCTTGAGGATCGTTGTCACTGTGAAGTACGTGCCCGACGCCACTGGCGACCGGCACTTCGCCGATGACCTGACCGTCGACCGGGACGACGTGGACGGTCTGCTCTCCGAGCTGGACGAGTACGCGGTCGAGCAGGCGCTGCAGATCTCCGAGAATTCCGACGACGACGTGGAGATCACCGTCCTGACGGTGGGCCCCGAGGACGCGAAGGACGCGCTGCGCAAGGCGCTGTCCATGGGCGCGGACAAGGCGATCCACGTCGAGGACGACGACCTGCACGGCACCGACGCCATCGGCACCTCCCTGGTCCTGGCCAAGGCGATCGAGAAGGCCGGCTACGACCTGGTCGTCTCCGGCATGGCCTCCACCGACGGGACCATGGGCGTCGTACCGGCGCTGCTCGCCGAGCGCCTGGGCGTGCCGCAGGTGACGCTGCTGTCCGAGGTCTCCGTCGAGGGCGGCACGGTCAAGGGCCGCCGGGACGGCGACACCGCCACCGAGCAGCTGGAGGCCTCTCTCCCGGCCGTCGTGTCCGTCACCGACCAGTCGGGCGAGGCGCGTTACCCGTCCTTCAAGGGCATCATGGCCGCCAAGAAGAAGCCGGTCGAGTCCTGGGACCTCTCCGACCTCGACATCGACGAGGACGAGGTCGGCCTGGAGAACGCCTGGACCGCGGTCGACTCCGCGGCCGAGCGCCCGGCGCGCACCGCGGGCACCATCGTCAAGGACGAGGGCGAGGGCGGCAAGCAGCTCGCCGAGTTCCTCGCGGGCCAGAAGTTCATCTGAGCCCCGCTCCGCCGACCGCCCCTCATCTTTCGCAAGCAGGAGAGAAGAAGTCCCATGGCTGAAGTTCTCGTCTACGTCGATCACGTGGACGGTGCCGTCCGCAAGCCGACCCTGGAGCTGCTGACCCTCGCCCGCCGCATCGGCGAGCCGGTCGCCGTCGCGCTGGGCAACGGCGCCGCCGACACCGCCGCCGCCCTCGCCGAGCACGGCGCGGTCAAGGTCCTCACCCACGAGGCCGCCGAGTACGCCGACTACCTGGTCGTGCCGAAGGTGGACGCCCTCCAGGCCGCCGTCGAGGCCGTTTCCCCGGCCGCCGTGCTGGTCCCCTCCTCCGCCGAGGGCAAGGAGATCGCCGCCCGCCTGGCGCTGCGCCTGGGCTCCGGCGTCATCACCGACGCCGTCGACCTGGAGGCCGGGGACCAGGGCCCGGTGGCGACCCAGTCGGTGTTCGCCGCCGCCTTCACCACCAAGTCCCGCGTCTCCAAGGGCACCCCGGTCATCACGGTCAAGCCCAACAGCGCCGCCGTCGAGCCCGCCGCGGCCGCCGGCGCGGTCGAGGCCCTGTCGGTCACCTTCTCCGCCCAGGCCACGGGCACCAAGGTCACCGCGCGCACGCCGCGCGAGTCGACCGGCCGCCCCGAGCTGACCGAGGCCGCGATCGTCGTCTCCGGCGGCCGCGGCGTCAACGGCGCGGAGAACTTCGCGATCATCGAGGCGCTCGCCGACTCCCTCGGCGCGGCCGTCGGTGCCTCGCGCGCCGCGGTGGACGCGGGCTGGTACCCGCACACCAACCAGGTCGGCCAGACCGGCAAGTCCGTCTCGCCGCAGCTGTACATCGCCTCCGGCATCTCCGGCGCGATCCAGCACCGCGCGGGCATGCAGACCTCGAAGACGATCGTGGCGATCAACAAGGACGCCGAGGCCCCGATCTTCGACCTGGTCGACTACGGCGTCGTCGGCGACCTCTTCGACGTGGTCCCGCAGCTCACGGAGGAAGTGAAGTCCCGCAAGGGCTGAGCGCCATCCCGGCATTCCGGCCGAGGCCCCCGCGACCGTCGTCCTGGTCGCGGGGGCCTCGGTGTCTGCGCAGGATGGGTGTTGACCGGCGCCGAACCGCCGGATAACTTCGCTCTACGGATTATTGATTCCGTTCAGCGGAAAAGTGGATACCAGGAGGGTGTGGGATGGGTCAGCAGGAGAAGGTGGCAACGAGCCTCGCGGGCGCCGTCGGCGAGGAGATCAGCGCCTCCCTCGCACCGGTCGACGCGGAGCTGGAGCGCCGCTACCCCGGAGACCCGGGCACCCGCCAGCCCGTCCACACCGTGTACGTCCCCGGTGACGTCTTCGCCGCCGACACCATCCGCTCCTGGGGCGACCAGGCGCTCGCCGCCCTCGACGAACACGCCCCGGACGCCGCCTCCTTCGCCGCCGTCCTCGGCCTCACCGACGACCTCGCCGAGCCGGTCCACACGCGCGTGCGCGCCAAACTGGAGCGCGAGCCGATCGAAGACCTCCGGGTCGACTTCGAGGACGGCTACGGCAACCGCACGGACGCCGAGGAGGACGAGGCCGCCGCCCGTGCCGCCCGTCTGATCGCCGAGGCGTACGAACAGGGCACGGCGGCCCCGTACATGGGCATCCGGATGAAGTGCATGGAGGCCCCGGTGCGGGCCCGCGGCATCCGCACCCTCGACATCTTCCTCAGCGGCCTGATGGAGGCCGGCGGCCTGCCCGAGGGACTCGTCCTCACGCTGCCGAAGGTGACCTACCCCGAGCAGGTCACCGCCATGGTGCGGCTCCTGGAGGCGTTCGAGAAGGCACGCGGCCTGACGCCGGGCCGGATCGGCTTCGAGATCCAGATCGAGACCAGCCAGTCCATCCTCGCCACCGACGGCACCGCCGCCGTCGCCCGCATGATCCAGGCCGCCGAGGGCCGCGCCACCGGACTGCACTACGGCACCTTCGACTACAGCGCCTGCCTCGGCGTCTCCGCCGCCCACCAGGCCAGCGACCACCCCGCCGCCGACCACGCCAAGGCCGTCATGCAGGTCGCCGCCGCGGGCACCGGCGTACGCGTGTCGGACGGTTCCACCAACGTCCTCCCGGTCGGCCCCACGGCCAAGGTGCACGACGCCTGGCGCCTGCACTACGGCCTCACCCGCCGCGCCCTCGCCCGCGCCTACTACCAGGGCTGGGACATGCACCCCGCCCACATCCCCACCCGGTACGCGGCCGTCTTCGCCTTCTACCGCGAGGGCTTCGAGCAGGCCGCCGCCCGCCTCGCCCGGTACGTGAACCGCGCGGGCGGCGACGTCATGGACGAGCCCGCCACCGCCAAGGCCCTCAGCGGCTACCTGCTGCGCGGCCTGGACTGCGGTGCCCTCGACATCGGAGAGGTCGCCCGCCTCACCGGCCTGACCCGCGCCGAACTGGAGGGCTTCTCCGCGCCCCGGCGCGGCGACCTCACGGCATCGGCGCAGTAGGCGGCGGCCGGGTCCCGCCGCGGGGGTCCTCGGGCCGGCCGGGGCGCACGTACTTCTCCAGGCCCGACGCCGTCACGCGTCGCTCCTCGGCGAACAGCCGCGTGCCCCGGTCGCACAAGGAGCGGTCGGCCCGGGCCCGGGCGCAGAACTCCTCGGGTGTCGTGCCGAAGAGGGCGCGCAACCGCGCCGATCCGCGCAGCAGGTCGGTGATCAGGGGCCGTTGTTCGCCCGGGTGCCGCCGTGGCGTGCCGGTGCCGTCGTGCAGGACGCCGTGGCGGTTGACGTAGACGTACGTACCGCGCAGCACCGTGCCGTCCGGCGGCTCGACGCGCACCTCGGGCGCGGGGAGCCAGGCCCGGTCGAAGTTGCCGTGGGCCATGGGCACGCCCTCGCTCGCGTCGATCACGGCGAGCTGCTCGGGGTCCAGCCACAGGACGAACAGCTCCCGCACGACGCCCGGGGCGCCCACCGGCGAGGCGGAGACGTAGCCCATGCGGCTCACGTGGGCGGAGACCCCGATGTCCAGGCCGGTGACCCGGGTCCTGACCATCGGGATCGGCGAGTCGATGCCGAACTCGGCCATCTTGTGGCGCAGCTGGCCCGGGCTCGCGTTGGAACCGATCGCCAGCACCGGGACCCGGTCGCCCCCGTCCTCGGGGACCGGCCGGTCCAGCGGGAGCAGCCGGTCGCCGTCGAGCAGCCCCGACTCCCGCGGCCACGCGCCCGGGTACAGCAGCGGCTCCTCACGGGGCACCGCGGCCAGCCCGAGCGCCTCCAGCGTCCGGTCGTCGACGTCGGCCCGTACGGCCGCGCGGGCGCCCTCGGGGGGCCGCGGCGGGGGGCCTTCGCCCGGTGGCTTCGGCACGCCCGCCTCAGCCCGCCGGCGGCAGCTCGCCGGAGCCGCGGGTGACGAGCCTGGTCGGCAGCTCGATGCGGTCCGGTGCGAGGAGGGTGCCGTCCAGCTGACGGAACAGGCGTTCGGCGGCGGTGCGGCCGAGGGCGGCCGCGTCCTGCGCGACCACGGTGACGCCCGGCTGGAGCAGGTCGGCCAGCTCGATGTCGTCGAAGCCGACGAGGGCGACACCCGGGGTGTGCTCGGCCAGGACGCGGATGACGGTGACGGTCACCCGGTTGTTGCCGGTGAAGATCGCGGTGACCGGCTCCGGGTCCGCGAGCATGTCCTCGGCCGCCCTGCGCACCCGCTCGGGGTCGGTGACGCCCAGGGACATCCAGGCGTCCTTCACCGGGATGCCCGCGTCCTCCATGGCGGCCCGGTAGCCGCGCAGCCGCTCGGCGGCCGTGTGGATGCGGGGCATGTCGCCGATGAAGCCGATCCTGCGGTGCCCGTGCGCGATGAGGTGGGCCACGCCGTCGCGGGCGCCGCCGAAGTTGTCGGACACCACCACGTCCGCGTCGATCTGCCCCGCCGGGCGGTCCACGAACACCGTCGCGACGCCGGCCTTCAGCTCGGGCTCCAGGTACCGGTGGTCGTCCCCGGCCGGAATGACCACGAGGCCGTCGACGCGCCGCGCGCACAACGCCAGCACCAGCTCCTGCTCACGGTCCGGGTCCTCCGCGCTGGACCCGTTGATCAGCAGCGCGCCGTGCGCCCGGGCCACCTCCTCCACGGCGCGGCTGAGCGGCCCGTAGAAGGGGTCGGCCAGATCCTCCAGGACGAGGCCGATGCTCGCGGTCCGTCCCTTGCGGAGCACCCGCGCGCTGTCGTTGCGGCGGAAGCCGAGGGCGTCGATGGCCTCCTGGACGCGGCGCTCGGTCTCCGGGGTGACGCCGGGCTCCCCGTTGACCACCCGGGAGACGGTCTTCAGGCCGACCCCGGCCCGGGCGGCGACGTCCTTCATGGTCGGGCGATTGCCGTAGCGGTTCCCGGGGAGGCGGTCTGCGCGGCGGGTCGTGTCGGGCACGATGCGGTGTCCTGTCCTGTCGTCCACGGGAGTGCGTCGGCTCCTGTCGTCCACGGGGGATGTGTCGGTCATGCGTTTGTATGAGGATGTGGCGTCGAGCATAGAGCCTGGACAACGTTGTCAGATGCGGGAGACACTGTCCATCGCACTCTCCGGTCCTCGTCCCCACCTGGGACCGGTCCACGGTGCGCACTTGTGTTCACCTTTTTTCGCTTTCTTTTTTCGTTTTCGGTCCGACGGGGAGATCCGACTCTGATGCACACCGACCTCGTGGCAGCGCTGGACATCGGCGGCACCAAGATCGCCGGTGCGCTGGTGGACGGCGACGGCCGCATCCACGCGCGCGCCCAGCGTGCGACGCCTGCCCGGGAGGACGGCGACACCGTGATGGGGGCCGTCGAGGCCGTGCTCGCGGAGCTGACGGCGTCGGCGCTGTGGGGGCGGGTCGCGGCCGTCGGGATCGGCAGCGCGGGCCCGGTGGACGCCTCCGCCGGAACCGTCAGTCCGGTGAACGTGCCCGGCTGGCGCGACTACCCGCTGGTCCGGCGGGTCCGGGACGCCGTCGGCGACCTGCCCGTCGAGCTGATCGGCGACGGGGTGGCCATCACGGCGGCCGAACACTGGCAGGGCGCGGCGCGCGGGCACGACAACGCGCTGTGCATGGTGGTCTCGACGGGCGTCGGCGGCGGACTCGTGCTCGGCGGCCGGCTGCACCCCGGCCCGACGGGCAACTCCGGCCACATCGGTCACATCAGCGTGGACCTGGACGGGGATCCCTGCCCGTGTGGTGCCCGCGGCTGCGTCGAGCGCATAGCGAGCGGCCCCAACATCGCCCGGCGCGCCCTGGACGGCGGCTGGCGGCCCGGCCCGGACGGCGACACCTCCGCCGCCGCGGTCGCCGCCGCGGCCCGCCTGGGCGACCCCGTCGCGGTCGCCTCCTTCGAGCGCGCCGCGCAGGCACTGGCCGCCGGTATCGCCGCCACCGCGACCCTGGTCGAGATCGACATCGCCGTGGTGGGCGGCGGCGTGGGCAAGGCGGGCGACGTCCTCTTCACCCCCCTGCGCAAGGCCCTGACCGACTACGCGACCCTCTCCTTCGTCCAGCGCCTGGTGGTCGTCCCGGCCCAGATGGGCACGGACGCGGGCCTCGTGGGGGCGGCGTCGGCGGCGCTGACCAGGGTGACCGGGGTGACGGCGGCGCACGTCTGAGCCGCCGCCCCGGGTCGGCCGCGTGGTGCCGGGCGGGCGGCGGAGGAGTGGCCGGTCGCCCCTGGTCGACGACGGGAGGGGCGGGCTGGGCCGACGCTTCCCGGGGCGTACCCGTGACCCTGGCGTCGCCCCGTAGTTGAACGGGGCATGAAGAAGCGCAGCATGCTCGCCCTCGCGTCCCTCGCCACCGGCTTCGTCGTCGCGGCCGTCACTCCGTCCCACTCCGAATCGAGCGACCTCCCGCTCGGCCTCGGCGCGGAGGACGCCGTCAGCACCGCCCAGGACACGGTGGCCACCGAGAGCCCGGCCCTGGACGACGACGCCCTGGGACAGCTGGGCTGACGCCCGCCGCGCCATCGGTACCCACGGCGCCGGCGCCCCTCTCCCCGGGGGCGCCGGCGCCGCTGCCGTACGTCCTCAACTGGGCCTGGTTTCCGTGGCAGGGTGGAGCGGGCAAGCCACAGGGGGCCAACAGAAGAGGGGGACCTGTGACCGTCGTCTGGATCAACGGCGCGTTCGGTGCGGGGAAGACCACCACCGCACGGGAACTGATCGAACTGATCCCGAACAGCACGCTCTTCGACCCCGAGATCATCGGCGGGGCACTCGCACACCTGCTGCCGCCCAAACGCCTCGCCGAGGTGGGCGACTTCCAGGACCTGCCGATCTGGCGCCGCCTGGTGATCGACACGGCGGCCGCGATGCTCGCCGAGCTCGGCGGGACCCTCGTGGTCCCGATGACCCTGCTCCGCCAGGAGTACCGGGACGAGATCTTCGGCGGTCTCGCCGCCCGCCGGATCGAGGTCAGGCACGTCCTGCTGGCCCCGGCCGAAACGATCCTGCGGGAGCGGATAGCCCGCCGCGAGATACCGGAGGGCATGCCCGACGGCGAGATGCGCGTGCGGCAGTGGTCGTACGACAACATCGAGCCCTACCGGTCCGCCCTCGCCTCCTGGCTCACGGCCGACGCCCACCCGGTCGACACCGGCTCCCTCACCCCGTACGAGGCCGCCGCCCGGGTCGCCGAGGCCGTCGGCAGCGGCGCCGCCCCGGCCTGCGAGATCGTGCAGACCCCGGAGCCCACGGGAGAGACCGTCGCCGCCGGTGTCCTGCTCTTCGACGAGCGGGACCGCGTGCTGCTGGTCGACCCCACCTACAAGCCGGGCTGGGAGTTCCCCGGCGGGGTCGTCGAACCCGGCGAGGCGCCCGCCCGCGCGGGCATGCGCGAGGTCCACGAGGAGACCGGCATCCGCCTCGCCGACGTGCCCGCCCTGCTGGTCGTCGACTGGGAACGGCCCGCACCCCCCGCCTACGGCGGTCTGCGGCTCCTCTTCGACGGCGGACGACTCGACTCCGCCGACGCCGGCCGGGTGCTGCTCCCCGGTCAGGAACTGCGCGACTGGCGCTTCGTCACCGAGGACGAGGCGGCCGGCCTGCTGCCCCCGGTCCGCTACGAGCGGCTGCGCTGGGCCCTGCGGGCCCGGGAACGCGGAGCCGCCCTCTACCTGGAGGCGGGCATCCCCGTCGGCTGACGTCAGGGGGGGACGCCCCGTGGCTCCGTGCCGACTCCCGCGGCGTCCGGCCGGCCCGGACGGTCCCCGGATCCCCGTGACCGGATCCGGCCCACGCGACGATGCCCGCACCCGCCCGGGCCGCCCCGCCTCGACCAGCGTCAGGTCGTCACCGTCGCACCAGAGGGTGGGCCTGGCCGACCGCGAAGCTCAGCAGGCGCGGACGCGGCAGGATGACGGCCATGGGATGACGTCCACGGGACGACCGCGGGCAGGGCCCCGCGCGGTGGCGAGGCCCCTCTGCCGACGGCGGAACCCGCGCCGCCCGGGCTCAGCTCGCCGCGTAGTTGCGCAGGAACAGCGCCTCGGCGACCGACAGCCGCTCCAGCTCCTGAGGGGACACGCTCTCGTTCACCGCGTGGATCTGCGCCTCCGGCTCGCTCAGGCCGATCAGCAGGATCTCGGCCTCCGGGTACAGCGTCGCCAGGGTGTTGCACAGCGGGATGGAGCCACCCTGACCGGCGTACTGCATCTGCTCGCCGGGGTACGCCACCGACATCGCGTCCGCCATGGCCTGGTACGCCGGGCTGGAGGTGTCGGCGCGGAACGCCTGGCCCTGGCCGATCTGTTCGACGGCGACCCGGGCGCCCCACGGCGTGCGCGCCTCCAGGTGCGCCTGGAGCAGCTTGGTGGCCTCGGCGGCGTCCACGCCCGGCGGCACCCGGAGGCTCACCAGCGCGCGGGCGCCGGCCTGCACCGACGGGGTGGCGCCGACGACCGGCGGGCAGTCGATGCCGAGCACGGTGACGGCCGGCCGGGCCCAGATCCGGTCCGCGACCGAACCGGAGCCGACCAGCTCCACGCCCTCCAGCACCCGCGCGTCCCGGCGGAACTGCTCCTCGTCGTACGCCAGGCCCTCCCACGCGCTGTCCGCCGCCAGCCCGTCGACGGTCGTGGAGCCGTCCTCGGCGCGCAGCGAGTCCAGTACGCGGATCAGGGCGGCCAGCGCGTCGGGCGCCGCACCGCCGAACTGGCCGGAGTGCAGGTTGCCTTCCAGGGTGTCCACGCGCACGCGCACCAGCGTCATGCCGCGCAGCGTCGAGGTGACCGTCGGCAGGCCGACCCGGAAGTTGCCCGCGTCGCCGATGACGATGGTGTCCGCGGCCAGCAACTCCGGGTGCGCCTCGGCGTACCGCTCCAGACCGCCCGTGCCCTGCTCCTCCGAACCCTCGGCGATCACCTTGACGTGCACCGGCACGCCGCCGTTCGCCTTGAGCGCGCGCAGCGCCAGCAGGTGCATCAGCACACCGCCCTTGCAGTCGGCCGCGCCACGCCCGTACCAGCGGCCGTTCCGCTCGGTCAGCTCGAACGGCGGCGTGACCCAGCCGGCCTCGTCCAGCGGCGGCTGTACGTCGTAGTGCGCGTAGAGCAGCACCGTCTTCGCGCCCTCGGGCCCGGGCAGGTACCCGTACACCGACTGTGTGCCGTCCGGTGTGTCGAGCAGGTCCACGTCCTGGAACCCCTCGGCGCGCAGGGCGGAGGCTATCCAGTTGGCGGCGCCGACGCTCTCGCTGCGCGGGAACTGGTCGAAGTCCGCCACCGATTTGAAGGCCACCAGCGCGGCGAGTTCCTCCTTCGCGCGGGGCAGCAGCGAGGAGACGGTCTCGGCGACCGGATTCGACGACATGGGCACGCTCCTTGTGGGTGCGACGTTGTACCAAGGAGTACTTGGATTGATGGGCCGATCCTCCCACAGTGGCCTGCGGCGATGGCCGCCGTAGGATGCGGGGGTCAGGTGCGGCATGCGGTTTGATCGGAGCAGTAGACCATCGTGAGCAGCGAGAACTCTTCGGCGGACGACGCGCGTCAGGTCTGGGACGTCGTCGTGGTGGGCGCGGGACCGGCAGGGGCCTCGGCCGCCTACGCGGCGGCGGTCGCGGGGCGCCGCGTGCTGGTGCTGGAGAAGGCGGAGCTGCCCCGCTACAAGACGTGCGGCGGCGGCATCATCGGCCCTTCGAGGGACACCCTTCCGCCCGGCTTCGAGCTGCCCTTCCGGGACCGGGTGCACGCGGTGACGTTCTCGAACAACGGACGCTTCACCCGGACCCGGCGCTCCCGGCAGATGCTCTTCGGGCTGATCAACCGGCCCGAGTTCGACCAGCAGCTCGTCGAGCACGCGCAGAAGGCGGGCGCCGAGGTGCGCACCGGGGCGACGGTGGCCCGGGTGGAGCAGCACGGGTCGGCGGTCCCGGACCGGCGCACCGTCGCCGTCGTCCTCCAGGGCGGGGAGACGGTGCTGGCGCGCGCGGTCGTCGGCGCGGACGGCAGCGCCAGCCGGATAGGCGCCCACGTCGGGGTGAAGCTGGACCAGGTCGATCTCGGCCTGGAGGCGGAGATCCCGGTGCCGGACACGGTCGCCGAGGACTGGAAGGGTCGCGTCCTCATCGACTGGGGGCCGATGCCCGGCAGTTACGGGTGGGTCTTCCCCAAGGGCGACACGCTCACCGTCGGGGTGATCTCGGCGCGGGGCGAGGGCGCGGCGACCAAGCGGTACCTGGAGGACTTCGTCGGCCGGCTCGGCCTCGCCGGCTTCGAGCCGAGCATCTCCTCCGGCCATCTGACGCGCTGCCGCGCGGACGACTCGCCGCTCTCCCGCGGCCGGGTCCTGGTCTGCGGCGACGCGGCGGGCCTCCTGGAGCCGTGGACCCGTGAGGGCATCTCCTTCGCGCTGCGGTCGGGCCGGCTCGCGGGGGAGTGGGCGGTGCGGATCTCGGAGGCGCACGACGCGGTGGACGCGCGCAGGCAGGCCCTGAACTACGCCTTCGCCATCAAGGCCGGCCTCGGCGTGGAGATGAGCGTCGGCAAGCGGATGCTGACGGTGTTCGAGCGCCGCCCCGGTCTCTTCCACGCGGCCCTGACCGGGTTCCGGCCGGCCTGGAAGGCGTTCAAGGACATCACGCAGGGATCGACGTCCCTGGGCGAACTGGTCCGCGGCCACCCGCTGGCCCAGCGCGCCCTGACGGCCATGGACCGGCGCCCCACCGACACCTCGGCGAACGAGGGGGCCGATTCCTGACCCGCCCGGCCCGAGCACCGTTGCCCTCGCACTCCTGGAGACGCGTCGCCCCGACCCACCCAGGGGCGCGGGGAACTGCGCGCCCAGCCCCGGCCACCCGCACCCGTCCACCGTCAGAAGCCCCCGCTCACCGCCGCCCTCCCCCCGGGGCGGAGCCGCGCCGTACTTCCCCGGGAGTACCGGTGATCACCACGCCCGGCTGACGCCGCCGGAGGCACACGGCGTCTAGCGTGGCGGCATGGACGGACAGCGCGAGCGCCGCGGCGGGCCACCGCAGTGGTGGCGGCACGGGCCCCCGTGGTGGGACCGGCGGGACGACGAGGGGCGCCGCCCCCGGTGGCCCTGGCGTTCCACCGCGCTGATCACGGCGTTCGTGCTGATCGGCTCCAACTTCGCCGCGCACGCCCAGGCGGGGGAACGGGCCGGTCTGGACCCCTTCGCACGGGTGCTGCTGTTCGTCACCGCGGCCGCCCTGCTGTGGCGGCAGCGCCACCCGGTGCCCGTGGTGTTCGGCACGGCGGCGGCCACGCTGCTCTACCTCGGCTCCGGATACCCGTACGGGCCGGTGTTCGTGGCCGTCGCGGTGGCCTGCTTCAGTGCCGTCGTCACCGGGCACCGCCGGGCCGCGTGGACGGCGATGGTCACGCTGTGGGCCGGGCACGCCCTGGTGTCGCACTGGCTCTACCGCCGGCTCCCGCCGTCCGGGGACTCCGCCGCCTCCTGGGGAGAGGAGATCGTCATCGCCACCTGGGTGGTGGCGATCGTGGCACTGTCGGAGCTGGCCCGGACCCGGCGCGAGCAGTGGGCGCGGGAACGGGCCGAACGGGCCCAGGCGGCGAAGCGCCGCGCGGACGAGGAACGGCTGCGGATCGCCCGTGAGCTGCACGACGTCCTCGCGCACAGCATCTCCGTGATCAATGTGCAGGCGGGCGTCGGACTCGCCCTCCTCGACTCCGACCCGGAGCAGGCGCGCACCGCGCTCACCACCATCAAGGACCAGAGCAAGGAGGCGCTCGGCGAGGTGCGGCAGGTCCTCGACGCCCTGCGCACCCCCGGAGACGCGCCGCGCGCACCGGCCCCCGGCCTGGACCGGCTGCCCGAACTGGTTGAGCAGGCGGCGAGCGCGGGCCTCACCGTCGAGGTCGAGGGGGAGCCGCCGCGACTGTCGCCCGGTACCGACCTGGCGGCGTTCCGCATCGTCCAGGAGGCGCTCACCAACGTGGTGCGGCACTCGGGTTCGCGGCACGCGCGCGTGCGCCTCGACCGGGACGGCCGCACCCTGCGGCTGCGCGTCGACGACGACGGACCGGCGACGGGCGCCGACGCGGGCGGTAGCGGCAACGGGCTGGCCGGCATGCGGGAGCGGGCGGCCGCGCTGGGTGGCACCATCGAGGCGGGCCCGCGCGCCGACGGCGGCTTCCGCGTGCTCGCCGCGCTGCCGATCGACGTGGCGCACACGAAGGAGGAGGACCGGTGATCCGCGTACTGCTCGCCGACGACCAGTCACTGGTACGGGCCGGATTCCGGGCCCTGCTGGACGCCCAGGCGGACATCGAGGTGGTCGCCGAGGCCGCCGACGGCGAGGAGGCGGTGCGCGCGATCCGCGAACTGCGCCCCGACGTCGTCCTGATGGACATCCGCATGCCGCTGCTCGACGGTCTGGCCGCGACCCGCCGGATCACCGGGGACGCCGGCCTGCGGGAGGTGAGGGTCGTCATGCTCACCACCTTCGAACTCGACGAGTACGTCTTCGAGGCCATCCGCTCGGGCGCCTCCGGCTTCCTGGTCAAGGACACCGAACCCGAGGAACTCCTGCGCGCCGTGCGCGCGGTGGTGGACGGCGACGCGCTGCTGTCGCCGGGGGTGACCCGGCGCCTGATCGCCGAGTTCGCCGCCCGCTCCAAGGAGCCCGCGGCGGCAGGGGAGCTGGCCCGGCTGACCGAGCGGGAGCGGGAGGTGATGGCCCTGGTCGGCATCGGCCTGTCCAACGAGGAGATCGCCCGCAGACTGGTCGTCAGCCCGCTCACCGCCAAGACCCACGTCAGCCGCACCATGGTCAAGCTGGGCGCCCGCGACCGCGCCCAACTGGTCGTGCTCGCCTACGAGTCGGGGTTGGTGCGGCCGGGCTGGCTGGGCTGACCCCCGCGTCCGAACCGCACCAGCACACTCACCACCCGCACCAGGAACACCGCGACGGCCGACACCGCCCCCGCGGTCACGAGCACACCCCGCCAACCGGCCGGCAGGGCGAAGAGATACGCGGGTCCCGCCACGGCCCCGAACAGCACGGCCGCCGCGAACGCCGCGCTGCACAGCGCGTAGCCGATCTCGACCGTCATCGCGTCCCGCTCGCCCTGCGTACGCCGTCCCCCGTATGTCTCCATGCCGGCAAGTCTGGCAGGACCGGGCCGGCCCGGCGACCGGTCTTCCGGGCCGCGTGCGCTCTGCTACGGTGCGCCCATGGCGGGGGACAGGTCCGAACAGGCGCTCGTCGCGCGGTGGCGCGGCATGCTGGCACTGCACGCCAGGACCCAGTGCGAACTCGACCGCGCGCTGCACCAACACGGGCTCTGCGGAAGCGACTTCGAGGTGCTCGACATCCTGGCGGGCTCACCGGACGCCGACGGCGCCTGCGGCTACCGGGTGCAGCAGATCTCCGAGCGGGTCCACCTGAGCCAGAGCGCGCTGTCCCGGCTGGTCGCCCGCCTGGAGAAGGACGGCCTCGTCGAGCGCTCCCTGTGCCCGGAGGACCGGCGGGGCGTCCGGGTGGCGCTCACCGCCGAGGGGCGGGCCCGGCACGGCGTGGCGCTCCCGGTGCAGCGGGCCGTGCTGAACCGGATGCTGGTGCGCTGACCGGCCCCGCGCCTCAGCCCTCCACCGCCGCGCGCCGGGTCGCCACCGCGACGAGCACCGCGACCGCCGCGAGCGCCGCCACGCTGGTGAGCGCGGCCGGCAGGGAGAACCAGTCCGCCATGAAGCCGATCGCGGGCGGCCCGAGCAGCATGCCGCCGTATCCCAGCGTGGACGCGGTCGCCACACCGCTCGGTCCGCCCAGGGCGCCGGCCCGTTCGACGGCGACCGGGAAGATGTTGGCGAGTCCCAGTCCGGTGATCGCGAAGCCGAACAGGGCCGCCCACACCGACGGGGCGAGCGAGCCGAGCAGCATCCCGGCCACGGCGGTGGTGCCGCCCGCCACCACCGTGGTGGTCCGGCCCAGCCGCTCCAGCAGGGTCGTGCCGGTCAGCCGGCCGACGGTCATGGCGAGGGCGAAGCAGGAGTAGCCGGCGGCGGCCAGACCCGGCGAGGCGTCCAGGTCCTGTTCCAGGTGCAGGGCGCCCCAGTCGGCCATGGCGCCCTCGCCGTACGCCGTGCACAGGGCGATCAGGCCGAAGGTGACGACCAGCCGGCGGGTCCGGCGGTCGAGGCGGCGCGGGGAGCCGTCGCCCCCGGCCGGGCGGTCGGGCGGCGCGGCGGGTTCGCACCGCAGCAGGGCGCGGCCCGCGACGAGGGTGACGAGCAGTCCGAGCAACGTGAGGCCGAGCAGGTGCCGCGTCGGGGACAGCGACCCGGCGACCAGCCCGCCGAGCCCGGCGCCGACCATGCCGCCGAGGCTGAACGCCGCGTGGAAGCTCGGCATGATCGGCCGCCGCAGCACGGCCACCAGATCGACGGCGGCGCTGTTGAAGGCGACGTTGATCCCGCCGTACGCGCTGCCGAAGACCAGGAGGACGGCGCCCAGGGCGAGCGCCGAGTGGGTGAGCGGGGGCAGGGCGATGCTCAGGCAGAGCAGGACCGCGCAGGCGACGGTGACGGGATGGCTGCCGTAGCGGCGGACCAGCCGGCCGGTGAGCGTCATGGTGACGACGGCACCGGCCGAGACACCGAGCAGGGCCAGCCCCAGGGCGCTGGCGGAGGCACCGGTCTGCTCCTTGATGGCGGGGATGCGCACCACCCAGCCGGCGAAGACGAAGCCGTCGAGGGCGAAGAAGGCGGTCAGGGCGATGCGCAGGCGGGTGAGATTGTCGCGGGGACCCGGCACGGCGCTGTGCGATCGGGTTTTGTTTATTAGCGGCACAAAGTCAGGCTAGGCGCCGGACGGGGACGGCGGCAAGGCACGGCTCGCCGCCCGCGTCATTTGACGGAGCCGCCGGTGATCCCGGCGGCGATGTACTTCTGGGCGAGCACGAGCAGGATCGCCGCCGGTACCGCGGAGAGCACGGAGGCGGCCATGACCGAGCCCCAGTCGCCGACGTGCGCGCCGATGTACTGGTAGATGCCCAGGGTGACGGGCTTGACCTCGTCGGTCGTGTTCAGGGTCAGCGCGAACATGAAGTCGCTCCACGCGAACAGGAACGCGAACAGCCCCGAGGTGATCAGCGAGTTGCGGCTCATCGGCAGCACCACCCGCGCGAACGTCCGGACCGGCCCGGCCCCGTCGATCTGCGCGGCCTCGATCACCTCGCCCGGGATCGACACCATGAAGGAGCGCATCAGCACGATGGAGAACGGGATGCCCAGCGAGGCGTCCGCGAGCATCAGGCCGAAGTAGGAGTTGACCAGGCCCAGGTCCACGTACGAGTTGTAGAGCGCGTTGGCGATGACGATGCCCGGCACCATCTGGGTGATCAGGGTGCCGAACACGATGGTGCGCGAGCCGCGCAGCCCGAACCGCGCGAGCCCGTACGCGGCCGGCGCCGAGATCGCGAGGCAGAGGGCGACCGCGCCGAGCGAGACGGCCAGTGAGGTCAGCAGGTGCCCGCCCTGGTCGCGGATCGCCTTGGAGAAGCCGGACAGGTCGAGGCCCCCCGGCACCGGGTCGACCTGGAGCAGCCCCGACTCGGGCTGAAGCGCGGTGTTGAGCATCCAGTACAGCGGGAACAGCATCACGCCGAGGACGAGCACGCCGGCGACGGTGGAGCCCCAGCGGCGCCGGGACGCGGTGGGCGTGTGGGTGGCCATCGTCGGTCACTTCCCCTCGGTGCGGTTGGCCCGCAGATAGAACACCGCGAACACGGCGGAGATCAGGATGAGTACGTTGCCGACCACGGCGCCCGCGCCGAAGTCCAGCTGGACGAAGGAGTTCTGGTACGTCAGGGTGCCGAGTGTCTGCGTGGCGTCGGCCGGGCCGCCGTCGGTCAGGGCGAGGATCAGGTCCAGGATCTTCACCGTCGACATGAACCCCAGCACCAGCACGACCGTGACGACCGGCCTGAGCACCGGCAGCGTGACGGAGCGGAAGGTCCGCCACGCCGACGCGCCGTCCAGCGCGGCCGCCTCGTGCAGCTCCTTCGGGATCTCCTGGAGGCCGCCGTACAGGATGACCATGTTGAACGGGATGCCGATCCAGACGTTGACCAGGACGACCGACAGCAGGGCAAGGTCCGGGCTGGTCAGCCAGGGAGTGTGCCCGCCCGCCCCGAGGGTGTCGAGGAACGAGTTCAGCACGCCGGTGTCCTGGTCGAGGATGCGCCGCCACACGATGCCGGAGACCACCATGGGCACCAGCCAGGGCAGCAGGATCAGCGAACGCAGCACGCCGTTCAGCGGGAAGCGGCGGCTGAAGAAGACCGCGAGCGCCAGCCCGATGCAGAACTGTCCGAGCAGCGATCCGGCGGTGAACACCAGCGTGTGCCACAGCGCCTTGCCGAACAGCGCGTCCTGGAACACGCCTGACCAGTTGTCGGCCCCGTTGAAGGGCGCCTCACCGGTGAAGAAGGTCTTCGGCGTGTAGTGCTGGAAGCTCATCACGACGTTGCGGACCAGCGGATAGCCGAAGAACAGCAGCATGAAGACGACGGCGGGGGCGACGAACCCCCACTGCGCGAGCCGGCGCCGGGTCCGGGCGGTGACGGTGGGCGTGGTCATGGGGGTGTACCTCAGTTCCCGCTCGTGGCCCGCTGCTGGGCGCGCTTCAGGGCGGACTCACTGGACTGGCCGGTCAGGGCGGACTGGAAGGCGCTCTGCAGGGCGAGCGACACACTCGACCAGCCGGCGCCGAGCTGCGCCGTCCGGGACCGGGCGACGGCCACCTGGTCGGCGAGGGAGTCCAGTTCGGGCACCCGTTCGCGCCAGGCGGCGGCGGCCCGGGCGTTGGCCGGGACCATCCAGCTGTTGAGCGCGTAGGTGAGCTGCTCCTTCTCGCTCGACAGGCAGGCCACGATCCTCCCGGCCGTCCTCTCCCGGGCCCCGTCACCGGTGTTGGGCACGGTGAGCACGGCGCCGCCGAGGGGGCCCACCGAGTCGTCGCCGGCACGGGGGACCGGGATCGGCGCGATGCCCCAGTGCAGCGACTCGTCGCCGTTGAGGGTCTCCACCTGCCACGGCCCGTTGATCATCATCGCCGCGTTGCCGGCCATGAACTGGTCGTTGACGTCCGCCTGCGTCCAGTTGACCGTGGACTTCGAGAGCGAACCGTCCGTCAGCAGGCCCTTCCAGTAGTCGAGGGCCTCGACCACCTTCGGACCGTCCAACTCGGTCTCGTCGCCGCCGTTGGACCACATGAACGGCAAGAACTGGAAGACGCCGTCCTCCGCGCCGCCCGCGCTGAGCGCCAGTCCGTACCGCCCGCCCCGGGTGAGCTGCTTCGCGGTCTCCCGCAACTGGTCCCAGGTGGTGGGTACTCGCACGCCCGCCTCGTCGAGGACGTCCTTGTCGTAGAACAGGGCGAGCGTGTTCACGGACCGGGCCGCGCCGTAGTACGTCCCCTTGTAGGAGCCGAAGTCGACGATGCCCTCGGGTATGCCGTCGGTACTCAGCCCGAGCGTCCCGAGGTCGACCAGGCCGCCCGCCTCGGCGAACGTCGGCATCTCGGACGCGTCGAACTGCACGATGTCCGGCAGCGACTTGGACGACGCCATGCGCAGCGCCTTCGTCATCACCTGCGCCGCCGGAACGCTCTGCTGCTCGATGGTCACCCCCAGCCGCTCCCCGCAGCGGGCCATCGCCTCGGCGTCCCAGCGGTGGTAGGACTCGTCGGTCGAGGAATTCATCACGGTGTAGACGTCGGCGTCGCGCTGCTGTCCGCAGCCGGCCAGCGCCGCCCCGGCGACCAGCACGGAAGCGGTGGCGAGCGAGGTGAAGCGCTTCGACATGGTGCGGCCCTTGCTGTCGTCCCGTCCGGCTGCCCCGCCGGACCTTTTTGTTTGATGGGATGACTAATACGTCAAGCACCCGCTCCCGCGCTAGACCGAGGCAACCCCGACCTCTTCACTCCGTGCGGTGACCGTGGTGTTGTTTTCGGTGATCCTTCCAGTTCAAGGCGGTGGAGTTGGCGTGAACACCTCGGAGCCGGAAGGGGTTCTGTGTACGATCAACCTGCTGTGCGACGGCTTCTGCGCTCCCCATCCGACAGCTCCCGCCCCACCCGAGGAAGATCATGAAGTTCACCGACGGCTTCTGGCTCATCCGTGAGGGTGTGCATCTCTCGTACGCCACCGAGGTACGCGATGTACGCCCGGAATCGAAGCGCTTCACTGCCTATGCCGCCGTGAAGAAGGTGGCGCGGAGGGGGGACACGCTCAACGCGCCGCTGCTCACGGTCGAATGCTTCTCGCCCGCCGAGGGGGTCATCGGCGTGCGCGTCACCCATCACGCCGGAAAACGCGGCCCCGGCCCCGACTTCGCCCTCGCGGACCCGGCCGACGGCGCCGGCGCGGTGCGCCAGGACGGCACCGTCACCGAGCTGACCAGCGGCCCGCTCACCCTGCGGCTGGACCGCGCCGGTCCCTGGGGTCTGACCTTCCACGACGGGGACGGACGCGAGCTGACCCGGGCGAACGCCAAGGGCACCGCCTTCGCCACCACCGGCGACGGCGCCCACCACATGCTGAGCCGGCTCTCGCTCGGCGTCGGCGAGCAGGTCTACGGCCTGGGCGAGCGCTTCACCCCGTTCGTCAAGAACGGCCAGGTCGTCGACATGTGGCAGGCCGACGGCGGCACCAGCAGCGAGCAGGCCTACAAGAACATCCCGTTCTACCTCTCCTCGCGCGGCTACGGCGTCTTCGTCAACCACCCCGGCGCGGTCTCCTTCGAGGTCGGCTCCGAGTCCGTGGGCCAGGTGCAGTTCAGCGTCGAGGACCAGACGCTGGAGTACTACGTCGTCGCCGGGCCCACCCCCAAGGACGTCCTCACCCGCTACACCGCCCTCACCGGCCGCCCCGCCCTCCCCCCGGCCTGGTCCTTCGGCCTCTGGCTCACCACGTCCTTCACCACGTCGTACGACGAGCGGACCGTGACGTCCTTCGTGGACGGCATGGCCGAACGCGGCATCCCGCTGACCGTCTTCCACTTCGACTGCTTCTGGATGCGCGAGTACCAGTGGTGCGACTTCCAGTGGGACCCGGACGTCTTCCCCGACCCGGCGGGCATGCTCGCCCGGCTCAAGGCGAAGGGACTGAAGGTCAGCGTCTGGATCAACCCCTACATCGCCCAGAAGTCCCCGCTCTTCGACGAGGCCGCCGCCCTCGGGCACCTGGTCCGCAGGCCGGACGGCGACGTCTGGCAGTGGGACCTGTGGCAGGCCGGGATGGGCCTGGTCGACTTCACCGATCCCGCCGCCCGCGACTGGTTCGCCGGGAAGCTCAAGCCCCTGCTCGACCAGGGCGTGGACTCCTTCAAGACCGACTTCGGCGAGCGCGTCCCCACCGACGTCGTCTGGCACGACGGCTCCGACCCGGAGCGCATGCACAACTACTACACCCACCTCTTCAACCGCACCGTCTTCGAACTCCTGGAGAAGGAGCGCGGCCAGGGCGAGGCGGTCCTCTTCGCCCGCTCGGCGACCGCGGGCGGGCAGCAGTACCCCGTCCACTGGGGCGGCGACTGCTGGTCGTCCTTCGAGGCGATGGCCGAGTCCCTGCGGGGCGGACTGTCGCTCTCCCTGAGCGGCTTCGGCTTCTGGAGCCACGACATCGGGGGCTTCGAGGGCACGCCCGACGCCGCGGTCTTCACACGCTGGCTGGCCTTCGGCCTGCTCTCCTCGCACAGCAGGCTGCACGGCTCCTCGTCGTACCGGGTGCCCTGGGAGTTCGGCGAGGAGGCGGTCGACGTGGCCCGCCGGTTCACCCTCCTCAAGCACCGCCTGATGCCCTACCTGTACGGCGTCGCCGCCGAGGCCCACCGCACCGGCGTGCCGATGATGCGTCCGATGCTCCTGGAGTTCCCGCACGATCCCGGCTGCCGCCCGCTGGACCGCCAGTACATGCTCGGCCCGGACCTCCTGGTCGCCCCGGTGTTCACCGAGGACGGCGAGGTGGAGGTCTACCTCCCCGAGGGCACCTGGACCCACCTCCTGACCGGCGACCGCGTCACGGGCCCGGCCTGGCGCACCGAACGGCACGCCTTCGACAGCCTGCCGCTGTACGTCCGCGAGGGCGCGGTCCTGCCGCTGGCCTCCGACGACCGGCGCCCCGACGGCGACTGGCTGGACGACCCGACGCTGCTGGTCCACCCGCCCGCCGCCGGCGCGGAGTACGCGACCGAGGTCACCGTGCCCGACCTGCTGGGCACCCCGGCCGCCACGTTCCGCGTACGCCGCGACGGCGACGTCCTGCGGGTCACCGCCACCGGCACCGACCGGCCGTTCACCGTGCGGGTCGCGGGCGGCGGGAGCGCGCGCGGCGCGGGTGGGGTGACGGTGCCGCTGGGGTGAGCCCGGGCGCCGGGACCTCCGGTCAGGTGGTGAGAGCGGCGAGGGCCGTCAGGAGGCGGTCGACGTCGTCGGCGCTGGTGTAGGGCGCGAGGCCGACGCGGACCCCGCCCTCGTCGCCGAGGCCCAGGTGGCGCGAGGCCTCCAGCGCGTAGAAGGTGCCGGCGGGCGCGTCGACCCCGTGCTCGGCGAGCCGCCGGTACACCTCGGCCGGGCTCAGGCCCGCCACGGTGAACAGCAGGGTGGGCGTGCGCCGCGCGGCCCGGGAGTGGACGGTGATGCCGCCGAGGTCCGCCAGCCCTGCCTCGATCCGCCGGCGCAACGCGTCCTCGTGCGTCTCCAGGGCGGCGAAGGAGGCGACGAGCCGCTCCCTGCGGCCGCCGTGCGCGTCCGGTTCCAGACCGGCGAGGAAGTCCACTGCGGCACGGGTGCCGGCCAGCAGTTCGTACGGCAGCGTGCCCAGCTCGAACCGCTCGGGGACGGCGTCGCTGGACGGCAGCAGCTTGTCCGGGCGCAGGGTCTCCAGGAACTCGGGCCGCGCCGCCAGCACGCCCAGGTGCGGACCGAGGAACTTGTACGGCGAGCAGACCAGCGTGTCCGCGCCGAGCGCAGCCGGGTCGACGACCGCGTGCGAGGCGTAGTGCACGGCGTCCACGTGCAGCAGAGCGCCGACTCCGTGCGCCAGACGGGCGACGGCCGGCAGATCGGGCATGGTGCCGATCAGGTTGGAGGCGGCCGTCACGGCGACCAGCCGGGTGCGCGGGGAGAGCACCGCCTCGATGTGCTCGGCAAGCAGCTCCCCGGTGGCCGGGTCGAAGTCCGCCCACCGCACGCTCGCGCCCACCGCCTCGGCCGCCTGGACCCAGGGCCGGATGTTGGAGTCGTGGTCGAGGCGGGTGACGACCACCTCGTCCCCGGGCCCCCAGGTCTTCGCGAGCGTCCGGGACAGGTCGTAGGCGAGCTGGGTGGCGCTGCGGCCGAGGACGATCCCCCGCGGGTCGGTGGCCAGCAGGTCGCCGAGCGCGCCGCGGGCGTCCGCGACGATGCCGTCCGCGTTGCGCTCGCCCTCGGTCGTCAGGCCCCGGTTGGCCAGCGGGTTGGCCAGTGCCTCGCCGATGGCGTCGATCACCGGCTGCGGGGTCTGGGTGCCGCCCGGCGCGTCGAAGCGGGCGGAGCCGGACTTCAGGGCGGGTATCTGCGCGCGGATCGCGTCGACGTCGAGGGCCATGTGCACTCCAACCAACCGAAGGCGGAAACTCCGTCCTGATGATCGCAGCCGGGCCGCGTTCGGAACAGACGGGGCGGCCGGGCGGGCCCGCCCCGCGGACCCGGGTTCCGGGCCGCCCGCCGACGGGCGTCGAACGGCGGGCGTCCGGTCCGTCCGGGCGCGGTCAGGGTACGAGTACCACCGTCTTGCCGGGCAGCCGTCCGGCACCGGCGTCCTCGTGCACGGCGGCCAGCTCGGCCACCGGTCGGCGCGCGGCGACGTGCAGCCGGAGCTTGCCCGCGTCCACCTTGGCCACCAGCTCGGCCAGCTGGGCTCCGTCGCTCCGGACCCACAGGCTCGCGCTCCGCACGCCCCGGGCGGGATCCTCGGGAACCGGGCCGGCCGTGCTCGCCGCGACCCCGCCGTCGGCGACGTACTCGGTCAGCCGCGCCAGCTCCTCGGGGGAGACGCGGACGTGGTTCACCACGGCCTGGAACGGACCGCCGACGGCGGCCGGGCCCGCGGCGAGGTCGAGGGGGCCGGTGACGCGGTCCGCGCCGTACCCCCGGAGGCGGTCGGCGTGCTTCGGCGCGTCCACGGCGGTCACCTTCGCGCCGGCGTCGACGGCGAGCTGCACGACGAGGCTGCCCACCGCGCCTCCCGCCCCGTTGACCAGGACGGTCTGTCCCGGCTTCAGGCAGGCGAGTTCGAACACCGTCTGCCAGGCCGCCAGACCGGTCAGCGGCAGTGCGGCCGCGTCGGCAAGCTCGGTCGTCCGGGGGGCCGGGGCCAGGGACGCGGCCGGGGCGAGCGCGTACTCGGCGGCGCCTCCGGCGGAGTCGAGGGGGAGCATCGCCACGACTCGGTCGCCCACCTCCAGGTCCGTGACGCCGGCGCCGAGTCCGGCGACGGTGCCCGCCAGGTCGATGCCCGGCACGTAGGGGAGCGCGATCGGGATCATCTCGGCCAGGACGCCGGCGCGGATGTGGTCGTCGACGGGGTTGAACGACGTGGCCGTCACACGCACCAGCACCTGCCCGGTGCCGGGGACAGGACGGTCGACATCCTCGTGGCGCAGGACGCCGCCGCTGCCGAACTCGTGGAAACGTATGGCCTTCATGGCACTTCCTCAGGGGGTGTTTGACGTCTTCGAACAGGGGGTTCATCGGCTTATTCACTTGCTCAGGCAAGTATTTTCACTTGCCGAGGCAAGTGTGAAGCTAGCCCATATTGACTTGCCCAGGCAAGTGATTCAGTTGCCCGGGCAAGTATGATGAGGCCCATGGACACCCAGTCACCCTGGCTCGACGACGACCAGCAGGACCTGTGGCAGGCGCTGCGCACGGTCGTCATCGCCCTCCCGGCCGCCCTCGACCGCCAGTTGCAGCGCGACGCGGGCATCTCCAACTTCGAGTACGGGGTGCTGGCCCAGCTGTCCATGGCGCAGGAGGCCACGATGCGTCTGAGCGACCTGGCCCGGGTCAGCGACAGCACCCAGCCGCGACTGTCGAAGGTCATGGACCGCTTCGAATCCCGCCACTGGGTCGCCCGCCGCCCCGACCCCGGAGACGGCCGGTACACCCTCGCCACCCTGACCGACGCCGGCCGTCAGAAGCTCGTCGAGAGCGCGCCGGAACACGTCGCGCAGGTGAAGCGGCTCGTGTTCGATCCGCTGACCGCCGCCCAGCGCCGCCACCTGGGGGTCGCGCTCACCCGCATCGCGGCGACCCTGCGCGAGGAACTCGAATGAGGCCCGGGGCGCCGCCGCCTCAGGACTCCTCCGCCACCGGCTCCTTCTCGCGCCCGCCCGGGTGCCGGTGACGCCAGATCCAGAAGACCGCGCAGGACAACAGGGCCCATCCGCCCAGCACCAGGAACGGGAACACGTGCTGATGGCCCTGGAAGTACACCGCCGTGTGCTGCGCGTTGACCGAGGCGCCCGGCGGCAGCCACTGGCCGATCACCCCCAGCGGGGACGGCAGCAGCGGCCACGACACCGCGCCGCCGGACGAGGGATTGCCGAGGAGCACCATCAGCCCCCAGGTCGGCAGCATCGCCCAGCGCCCGAACAGGGTGTTGAACATGGAGAAGACCATGCCGGAGGTGAACAGGGTGAGCGCCAGGATCAGCCACGACTCCGCGAACGGCAGGTCGAGGGCGTCCAGCAGCCAGTCCACCGTCGCGGCGATGGCGAAGCCGCCCAGCAGCGCGTAGGCCATCGTGAACAGGATGCGCTCGAAGGGGACCAGCGACCGCGCGTGCACGCTGAGCTGGATCGCCCCGACGAAACCGATGATCACCGCGGCCAAAGAGATGTAGAAGATCGCCAGCCCGCGCGGGTCGCCGTCCTGGAGGGGGTTGATGTCCCGGACGGTGACCTGGACGCCCGTCTTCCGGCCCACGGCCGGTGCCGCGTCGGACAGGACTTCGGCGACCGAGGCGCCCGACGCGCTGGACAGGTCGAGGACGGCGGTCCGTCCCCCTTCGCGCAACTCGAAGATCGCGAAGACCTCCTGGTCCTCCAGCGCCCCGACCGCCGCGGACCGGGTGTCGTAGGCGTGCACCTTCACCGAGGCGTTCAGCGCCTGCTCCAGGCCGTCCAGAAAGACCCGGCTGCGGGCCTCGTCGTACGAGCCCACCACCGCTGTCGGGATCGAGCGCGGCGTCGGGTCCGCCATCGAGTAGGTGTACGAACCCGCGAAGAGACCGGCAGCGGCGGCGAGGATCAGCACCAGCACCGTGGCCGGCCAGAACGGCGACTGCCGGAACGTGGACCAGCGCCGCCCGCGGGTCGGAGGTCTGCCGTGGGCGCCGTGGGACATGTGGGCCATGATCCGGACGCTTCCACAGCCGGAGGGAAAGGGCACCAGGAGCGCCCTCGCCCGGGGGTGCACGGAGCGTGAGGGCCGTGGCCGCGGAACGAGCGGGGGTCGTCGCCGAGCGGCGCCGCGGGTGCGGGCTGCCACGCCGGTGCACTTGGGGGCCTTCGCGGGCCTCCGGTCCTCCGCGGCGACTACCCGGGGCCGACGGCGGTCCGCGGCACCGTCTTCGCCGAGTAGACCGACCGCACGCCCGGGACCGGGGAGGCGGCCGCCGCGGCCAGCGCCGCCGCGGCGCTGGCGATGCCCACGACGGCGCCCGCGGCGACGTCGCCGGGATAGTGGACGCCGGTGTGGACCCGGGCGTAGCCGACGGCGCTCGCCAGCGCGCCCAGGGGGACGGCGGCGGCGGGCAGGACGACACCGACGGCCGTGGCGAACGCGACCGCCGCGGCCGTGTGGCCCGACGGGAAGGACGCCGACGCGGGCATGGGCACGTACCGGTCGACCGTCACCCGTGCCGACTCCCGGTCCGGCCGCGCCCTGTGCACCAGGCGCTTGCCCAGCAGGTTCGTCGAGGCCGAGGCCACGGCGACCGCCCCGGCCCCGACTAGCGCCGCCCGGCGCGCCCGCGCACCGCTCAGGGCGAGGGCGGCGGCGATCCCGAGGGAGACCTTCGAATGGTCCGCGGCGTGGGAGAGGCGGCGCAGCGCCCGGTCGAGCGTGGGCGTGGAGGTGGCGGCGACCGCCGCGTACAGCGCGCCGTCGACGGCACGCAGGTCACCGAGGACGGCGCTGAGGGCCCGACCGGCCCGTCGCGGGGCGGGCGGCGGGCCCGGCGGGCCGCCGGTGTCGTCGTCCCGGTCGGCTCTGGTCGGTTCGTTCATCGGCTCCTGCTCCGTGGGCCGGCCGGTGTGCGTGGCGTGGTCCCTCGCCGCACCATCCTGGTCCGCGTCTGTACCCGGGGCGCGCCGGCGGGGCCCGTCCGGGGGACGTGGACCGTACGTGGAACGGGGTTTGGGACCGCCTGTGGAACGGGTCCGGGACCGTGTGGAACGGGCCGGAGACCGAGCCTGGAACGGGACCGGGCGGACGCGCGGCCGACGCCGCGCCCGGCGTGCTGGGTGGCCGCTCAGCCCGCGGCCCGGAAGGACCGCAGGCGCAGCGAGTTGGCGACGACGAAGACCGAGGAGAAGGCCATGGCCGCACCGGCGATCATCGGGTTGAGGAGTCCGGCCGCGGCGAGCGGCAGCGCGGCGATGTTGTAGGCGAAGGCCCAGAACAGGTTGGACTTGATCGTGCCCAGCGTCCTGCGGGCCAGCCGGATCGCGTCGGCGGCGGCGCGCAGGTCGCCGCGGACCAGGGTGAGGTCGCCGGCCTCGATGGCGGCGTCGGTGCCGGTGCCCATGGCGAGCCCCAGGTCGGCCTGGGCGAGCGCGGCGGCGTCGTTCACGCCGTCGCCGACCATCGCGACCGAACGCCCCTCGCCCTGAAGGCGCTTGACCACGTCGACCTTGTCCTGCGGCAGCACCTCGGCGAAGACGGACCCGGGGTCGATGCCGACCTCGCGGGCGACCGAGGCGGCCACGGCACGGTTGTCCCCGGTCAGCAGGACCGGCGTCAGCCCCAGGGCGCGCAGTCGGCCGATCGCCTCGGCGCTGGTCTCCTTCACCGCGTCCGCGACCTCCAGGACCGCCCGCGCCTCCCCGTCCCAGGCGACGACGACCGCGGTCCGCCCGGACGTCTCCGCCTCGGCCTTGGCACGGGCCAGATCCGCCGGAAGGGCCATCGCCCACTCGGCGAGCAGCCGCTCCCGGCCGACGAGGACCGCGTGGCCGTCGACGACGCCCTGCACGCCGAGGCCCGGGACGTTGGCGAAGTCCTCGGGGGTGGGCAGGGTGCCGCCCAGCCGCTCCAGCGCCCCGTCGGCGATCGCGCGGGCGACCGGGTGCTCCGAGGCGTGCTCCAGCGCACCGGCCAGGCGCAGTACGTCGTCCTCCTCGGTGGCACCGGCGGTGTGCACGGCGAGCAGGGTCATCCGGCCGGTGGTGACGGTGCCGGTCTTGTCGAGGACGACGGTGTCGACCCTGCGGGTGGACTCCAGCACCTCGGGTCCCTTGATGAGGATGCCGAGCTGGGCGCCCCGGCCGGTGCCGACCATGAGCGCGGTGGGAGTGGCCAGCCCCAGGGCGCAGGGGCACGCGATGATCAGTACGGCGACGGCGGCCGTGAACGCGGCGGTGGGTCCGGACCCGTTGCCGAGCCAGAAGCCCAGGGTGGCCAGTGCCAGGGCGATGACGACGGGGACGAAGACACCGGAGACGCGGTCGGCGAGGCGCTGGGCGGCGGCCTTGCCGTTCTGCGCGTCCTCGACCAGCCTCGCCATCCGGGCCAGCTGTGTGTCAGCGCCGACGCGGGTCGCCTCGACCACCAGCCGGCCGCCCGCGTTCAGGGTCGCGCCCGTGACGCCGTCGCCCACGCCGACCTCGACGGGGAGTGACTCGCCGGTGAGCATCGAGGCGTCCACCGCGGAGGCACCCTCCACGACCGTGCCGTCGGTGGCGATCTTCTCGCCGGGGCGGACCAGGAAGCGGTCGCCCACCGCCAACCCGGCCGTCGGAACCGTCCGTTCCCGGCCGTCGGGGTCCAGGACCGTGACCTCCCTCGCGCCCAGTTCCAGCAGGGCCTTCAGCGCGGCGCCGGCCTTGCGCTTGGCGCGTGCCTCGAAGTAGCGCCCGGCGAGGAGGAAGGCGGTCACCCCGGCGGCCGCCTCCAGGTAGATGTTCCCCGAGCCGTCACCGCGGGCGATGGTCAGCTCGAAGGGGTGGGTCATGCCGGGCGTGCCCGCGGTGCCGAGGAACAGGGCCCACAGCGACCACAGGAACGCCGCCGAGGTGCCCACCGAGATCAGCGTGTCCATGGTGGCCGCGCCGTGCCGGGCGTTGGTGAGGGCCGCCCGGTGGAAGGGCCACGCGGCGTACGTCACCACCGGGGCCGCGAGGGTCAGCGACAGCCACTGCCAGTACTCGAACTGGAGCGCCGGCACCATCGCCATCGCGATGACGGGGACGGCGAGCAGTACGGCGGTGACCAGCCGCTGCCGCAGGGGCCGCAGCGCGTCGCCGTCCCCGGGGGAAGCGGCCGTCCCGGTACCGGGCGCGGGCTCGGCGCGTACCGGCTCGGGCTCGTGGGCCGTGTATCCCGTCGCCTCGACCGTGGCGATCAGGTCCGGTACGGACACCTCACCCCCGTAACTGACCTTGGCCTTCTCCGTCGCGTAGTTGACGGTGGCGCTGACCCCGTCCATCCGGTTGAGCTTCTTCTCGATCCGGGCGGCACATGAGGCGCAGGTCATGCCGCCGATGGCGAGTTCCACCTCGGCCGGTGCCCTGGTCGTGCTGGTGGTCATGGCAGCTCCTGACGCGTGCGCGGCGTGTACTGGGTGCGTATACGGGGAGGGGGTATCCCCGCTCCGGATTCATGTATACCCATAGGGGGTATCGAACGCAAGCGTTCGTCCCGCTTGACTGGGTACCCCCTAGGGGTATTGTGAGATGCAGGAAGAGCCGAAGAGCCTCCATGCGCCGTCGAGCCGGAGGCCCGGAACCCGAGGAGACGACCGTCATGCGCACCGGACTGAGGATCACCGCCTTCGCCGCCGCACTAGCCGCGACCTTCGGCACCGCGTACGGCGTCGGCACGGGAGTGGACCCCGTAGTGGAGGAGAGCGCGCCGCCCGCGCCCCACGATGAGCACGGCGGGCCGGCGCCCCGGGAGCCGGGGGGCGACGGCGGCGAGGGGCATGAGAGCACCCCGCCCGGTGGGCTCCAGGTCTCCGAGAAGGGCTACACCCTCGACCTCGCCACCCCGCGCGTCAGCGCCGGTGAGCGTGAAGAGCTGCGCTTCACGGTGCGGGACGCGAGCGGCGGGGCCGTCACCGCGTACCAGCGCGAGCACGACAAGGAACTCCACCTCATCGTGGCCTCACGCGACCTGGTCACCTACCGCCACCTGCACCCCGTCCGCGCCGCCGACGGCACCTGGAGCACGCCCGTCGACCTGCCCCGCGCGGGCGACTACCGCGTCTTCGCCGACTTCACCCCGGCGCGGAAGGGTGCCGAGAACCTCACGCTCGGCGCCGACCTCGCCGCCTCCGGCCGCTACGAGCCCGCGCGCACGCCCGCCCTCAACGGCACCGCCAGGACCGGCGGTTACCAGGTCGAGCTGGCCGGGTCCCTGCGCCCCGGCAAGGCGAGCGAGCTGAAGTTCGAGGTGTCCCGCGACGGCGAACCCGTCAACGACCTCCAGCCCTACCTCGGCGCCTACGGCCACCTCGTCGCCCTGCGCTCCGGCGACCTCGCCTACCTGCACGTCCACCCGGGCGGCGAGCCCGGCGACGGGACCACCAGGTCCGGCCCGGGCATCTCCTTCACGGCCACCGCGCCCAGCGACGGCACCTACCGCCTCTTCCTGGACTTCCGGCACCGGGGCGAGGTCCACACCGCCGCCTTCACCGTGCGGGCCGGTGCGGCGCCGGACGCGTCGGAACCGGCGCCCACCTCGCCGGCCGAGCACGGCGACGAGCACGGGCACTGAGGCTCCGGCGAACCGCTCCTACGCGCCGGCCGTGACGACCCGGACCCCCGCCTCCTCGAACCGGCGCACCAGCTCCGGGTCGGCCGAGACGTCCGTGACCAGCGTGTCCACCGACTCGGTCGCGCAGATCCGGGCGAACGCCCGCCGGCCCAGCTTGCTGGAGTCGGCGGCCACCACCACGCGCTCGGCGCGCTCGCACAGCACCCGGTTGATCGCCGCCTCCGCCTCGTCGTGGGCCGCCGCACCGTGCTCGGCGTCGAAGGCGACGACACCCAGCACCGCGACATCGAGCGTCACCTGGCCCAGCACGCCGTCCGCGAGCGGCCCGATCAACTCGTACGACTGCGCCCGGGCCACCCCGCCGGTCACCACGATCTTGAACTGCGGCCGGACGGCCAGCTCGTTGGCGATGTTGAGCGCGTTGGTGACCACCGTCAGCGCGGGCGTCCCGGTGGCCAGGTCGGCGCGCACGGCCAGGGCGCGCGCCACCTCCGTGGTGGTCGTCCCCCCGGTCAGTCCCACCGCCTCCCCGGGTGCCACCAGAGCCGCGACCGCCTGCGCGACGTGCTGCTTCTCCGAGGCGCGACGGGCGGTCTTGTAGCGCAGCGGCAGCTCGTACGACACCCCGTGCACGACCGCGCCACCGCGCGTGCGCACGAGCATCTGCTGCTCGGCGAGCCGGTCGAAGTCGCGGCGGATCGTCGCGGCCGAGACCTCCAGCTCGGTGGCCGCCTCCTCGACGTCCAGCCGGCCCCGCTCCACGAGCAGTTCCAGCAGCGCCTTCCAGCGGGCGTCGCGCGACATCCGCGCCTCCGTTCCTCGATCTCCCGCTGACACTAGCGCACGGTCCACTTCCACGGATTGCTTGATTGTGCTCGAAAGCTCGCTATATCTTGCAGGAACAATCAGATCGGTCGATCGGGGAGTGTGCGGCATGACGCATGTCGAGGACGAACTCAACAGCCAGCCCGAGTGCTGGACGCGCGCCGCCGCGGAGGCGGCGGGGCACACGGCGGCGCTGCCCGCGGCGGGCGAGCGGGTGGCCGTCGTCGGCTGCGGCACCTCGTACTTCATGGCGCAGTCGGTGGCGGCGCTGCGCGAGGGCGCGGGCCGGGGCGAGACGGACGCGTTCGCCGCCTCGGAGTTCCCGCGGGGACGCGCGTACGACCGGGTCGTCGCGCTCACCCGCTCCGGTACCACCACCGAAGTGCTGGAGCTGCTCGCGGAGTTGAAGGGCAGTACCCGAACCGTCGCGATCACCGCGGACCCCAGGACACCGGTCATGGCCGCCGCCGACGACGTGGTCGTCCTCGACTTCGCCGACGAACGGTCGGTCGTCCAGACCCGGTTCGCGACCACCGCCCTCACCCTGCTCCGCGCCCACCTGGGCCTGCACACCGACGCGGTCGTCGCCGACGCCCGCACGGCGCTCGCCGCCGCGCTGCCCGAAGGGCTGGTCGAGCGCACCCAGTTCACCTTCCTCGGCCGGGACTGGACCGTCGGACTGGCCAACGAGGCCGGACTCAAGATGCGCGAGGCGTCCCTCTCCTGGACCGAGGCATACCCGGCGATGGAGTACCGACACGGGCCCATCAGCATCAGTACCGCCGGCACGGCCACCTGGATGTTCGGCGAGGCCCCCGAGGGGCTGGCCGACCAGGTCCGCGACACCGGCGCGATGTGGGTGCGGGGGGAGCTGGACCCGCTCGCCGAACTGGTCCGGGCCCAGCGGCTCGCGGTCGCCGTCGCCGCCGCCCGCGGCCTCGACCCGGACCGCCCGCGCCACCTCACCCGCTCGGTGATCCTCGCTCCCTGACGCCGCCGCGCGCACCCGCCGCGCGCACCAGACATCCGCCCCGAGCCCGCCCCGACACCCGTGCCCCGACGCCCGGGAAGGGAGAGACCGTGCCCCTCGCCAGCACCGGCGACCTGGTCGGCCGCGCCGCGGCCGCACGCTCCGCCGTAGCCGCCTTCAACGTCATCACCCTGGAACACATCGAGGCCGTCGTCGCCGGCGCCGAGTCCGTGCGCATGCCCGTCGTGCTCCAGGTCAGCGAGAACGCCGTGAAGTACCGCTACGGCCGCCTGCTACCCCTGGCCGCCGCGGCCGTCGCCGCCGCCGAGGGCGCGGCCGTGCCCGTCGCCCTGCACCTCGACCACGTCCAGAGCGACGGCCTGCTGCGCCAGGCGCGGGACGCCGGGTTCAGCTCCGTGATGTACGACGCCTCCCGGCTGACGTACGCGGAGAACCTCGCGGCCACCCGGGCCGCCGTCGGCTGGGCGCACGCCCAGGGGATCTGGATCGAGGCCGAACTGGGGGAGGTCGGCGGCAAGAACGGCGCGGCGCCCCTCGACGCCCACGCCCCGGGCGCCCGGACCAACCCCGCCGAGGCCCGCGCCTTCGTCGCCGAGTCCGGCGTGGACGCCCTGGCCGTCGCCGTCGGCAGCTCGCACGCCATGACCAGCCGCACCGCGGCCCTCGACCACGACCTGCTGAAGGCACTGTCCAGCGCGCTGGACGTCCCGCTCGTCCTGCACGGCTCCTCCGGCGTCCCGGACGCCGAACTCGCCGCGGCCGTCACGGGCGGCATCGCCAAGGTCAACGTCGGCACCGCCCTCAACATCGCCATGACCGGCGCGATCCGGGAGCACCTCGCCGCCCACCCCGACGCGGTCGACTCGCGCGGCTACCTCACCGCCGGAAGGGAGGCCATGGTGCGGACGGTGGCGACGATCATCCAGGTGGTCGGCGCTACGTCCTGACGGCCCTCAGCACCACGAACCGGCTGTCGCTCGCCACCAGGTCACTGTTGCCGAACAGGCGCTTCAGCTTGACGTGGTAGCCCAGGTGCCGGTTGCCGACCACCCACAGCTCGCCGCCGGGGCGCAGCACGCGCCGCGCCCCGGTGAACATCCGCCACGCGGTGGCGTCGGTGGTCGCCTGGTGGGAGTGGAAGGGCGGGTTGTTGAGGACCAGGTCGACGCTGCCGTCGGGCACCCCGGCCAGCCCGTCGCCCACCCGGAACTCCGCCTGCCCGGTCGCCCCGTTCGCCCTGTACGTCGCCTCCGCGGACGCCGCGGCCTGGAACGACTCGTCGGTGAACAGCACCTCGGCCCCGGGGTCGGCCAGCGCCATCGCCGTACCGACCACACCGTTGCCGCAGCCCAGATCCACCACCCGGCGGGCGCCACCGGCCGTCGGCAGGTGCTGGAGGAAGAACCGGGTGCCGACGTCCAGCCGGTCGGCGCAGAACACGCCGGCGTGGTTGACGACGGCCCGGCCGGAGAGCAGCGGTCCTACGTCGTCGGGGAGCCGGTAGGTGAGCGGCCAGGGGTTGGCCGGCCGCCGCAGGGCGGGGTCCGGCGTGGCGAAGATCAGCCGGGCCTTCTTCACGGCCAGCGAGGTCCTGGTCGGGCCCACGATCCGTTCGAACAGCCGGAGCGTCGAGGTGTGGATCTCCTTGACCATCCCGGCGCCGACGACGACCGTCCCCTCGTGCAGGGCGGGCGCCAGCCGGAGCAACTGGTCCTCCAGCAGCGCCAGGCTTTTGGGCACCCGCACGAGCAGCACGTCGACGCGGTCCGGCGGAGGGTCCTGCGTGGTCAGCAGGCGCACGGAGCCGGGCTCCGCGCCGGCCCGCTCCAGGTTGACGCGAGCCGCCTCCCGCCCGAGGTGGGAGTCGGTGATCTGCACCGGCCGGTACCCCGCCAGCGCCGTCACCAGCGCCCCCCAGCGGTCCCCGAGCACCACCACCGTGCCGGTCAGCGGCACCTCCCGCTCCGCGAGGTGCCCGAGCAGGTACTCGTCGGAGGCGTCCCAGGCCCGGAGCCGGTCGCGCGGGTCCTCGGGAAAGCGGGTCAGCACCTGCTCGCCCCATGGCGTCGTCATACGGTCACTGCGGTCGTTCATCGTGCGCCCAGGCTAACCGAGCCGCAGCTCAGGCCCCCTCGCGCGGACCGGACGGCATCGCGGGCAGGATGGGGACATGGACTCCGAGCTGTTCCCCAGGAGCCGTACCGAGACCGCGCCCGGTGCCGTCCACGTGCCGGACTGGCTGACGCCCGGACGGCAGCGCGAGCTGCTGCGTGCCTGCCGCGAGTGGGCCCGTCCCCCGGCCGGACTGCGCACGGTCCGCACTCCCGGCGGCGGCACCATGACCGCCCGGCAGGTCTGCCTCGGCTGGCACTGGCACCCGTACGCCTACGCCCGCACCGTCGTCGACGGCGACGGCGCGCCGGTGAAGCCCTTCCCGGCCTGGCTGGGCGAGCTGGGCCGCGGCGCGGTGACCGACGCGCTGGGCGCCGACGCCGCGGCGGACGCGGCGTACGACATCGCCCTGGTCAACTTCTACGACGCCGACGCCCGCATGGGCATGCACCGCGACGCCGACGAGCGCTCCGACGCGCCCGTGGTCTCCCTGAGCCTCGGCGACACCTGCGTCTTCCGCTTCGGCAACCCGCGGACCCGGACCCGCCCCTACACCGACGTCGAACTGCGCAGCGGCGACCTCTTCGTCTTCGGCGGGCCGTCCCGGCTCGCGTACCACGGCGTGCCGAGGGTGCACCCGGGCACGGCACCGCCCGAGTTGGGGCTCACCGGACGGCTCAACATCACGCTCCGGGTCAGCGGCCTCTAGACACGCCACACGTGCGGATCATGGGAGACTCCCCTCCATGAGCGGCAAGGCGGACCCCCGGGCGGCGGGGGAAGGGACCACCTCGAGGACGCGGCTGGAGCGGGGGCGCGGTGCGCTCGGACCCGCGTTGGAGCTCGTGCACACCGGACGCGCCCCCACCAGGGCCGTCCTCACCGCGGAACTCGGCGTGACCCGGGCCACGGCCGGCGCCGTCGCCGCCGAACTGGAGGCGCTCGGCCTGATCCGGGTCGACGCGAGGCCCGGCGCGGCGGCCGGTTCCCAGGGCCGCCCCTCGCACCGCCTCGCGGTCGCCGAGGACGGCCCCGTCGCGCTCGCCGCGCAGGTCCACGCCGACGGCTTCCGCGCGGCCCTGGTCGGTCTCGGCGGCCGGATCGTCGCCACCGCACCCGGCTGCGAGGTCGTCGACGCCGACCCTGCGAAGGTGCTCGGCTCCGTCGTCGAGACGGGCGCGGAGCTGCTGCGGGAGACCGGGCGGCGCTGCGTCGGCGCGGGGCTCGCCGTGCCGTCCGCCGTCGCGGAACCGGAGGGCCTGGCCCTGAACCCGCTGCACCTGGCCTGGCCGGCGGGTGCGCCCGTGCGGCGGATCTTCGCCGAGCAGGTGCGCGCCGCCGGTATCGACGGGCCCGCGTTCGCCGCGAACGACGTCAACCTCGCGGCCCTCGCCGAACACCGGCACGGTGCCGGGCGCGGAGCGCGCGACCTGCTGTGCGTGGCCACCGGCCACCGGGGCGTCGGCGGTGCCCTGGTCCTCGACGGCCGCCTGCACATGGGCAGTTCGGGCCTCGCCCTGGAGGTCGGGCACCTCGCCGTCAACCCCGAGGGCCGCCCCTGCCACTGCGGCAGCCGCGGCTGCCTCGACGTGGAGGCCGATCCGCTGGCCTTCCTCACGGCGGCCGGCCGCGAGCCGGGGCCGGAGGTGTCCCTGCTCCAGCAGTCCTACGACCTGATCCGCGACCACTACGCCGACCCGGCCGTCCGCACCGCCACCGAGGCCCTCATCGACCGCCTCGGCCTGGGTCTCGCGGGCCTGGTGAACATCCTCAACCCGGACCGCATCATCCTCGGCGGCCTCCACCGAGCCCTCCTCGACGCCGACCCCGAGCGGCTGCGCGCGGTCGTCGCCGACCGCAGCCTGTGGGGCCAGAGCGGCGGCGTACCCATCCTGCCGTGCAGCCTGGACCACAACAGCCTGGTCGGCGCGGCCGAGTTGGCCTGGCAGCCGGTCCTGGACGACCCGCTGGACGCGCTCGCCTAGGGCTCAGGACGTCGGCAGGGCGCCGCCGCTGTCGACCACACAGAAGGCGTTGCCGTCCGGGTCCGCGACGACGACGAAGTCGGGGTCGGGGTCGGGCGGGAAGCGGTCCCAGTCGGCCTCCCGCGTCGCGCTCCGCCACTCGTCCGTGACGCCGATGACGGGGACACCGAGTCTCAGCATGGTCAAGAGCCTACGTACCGCGCGGGGCGTACTGCGCGATCCCGTGGCCGAGCGACCAGTCGTCGGAGGTGTTCTCGGTCAGGGTGACGAAGACGTTCCGGGGCTCGGTACCCGCGTAGGCCTCGGCGAGTTCGGCGATCCGGCGGTACAGCGCCTGTTTGCGCTCGCTCGTCCGGCCCGCCCGGAGGGTGATCGCCACGAAGACGATGCCTTCGTCCCGGTGGACTCCGAGGTAGTCGTCGTAGCGCAGCGTGCCCCGGGCGCCGTCGTGCCCGGTGAGGACCTGGAACCGGTCGTCGTGGGGGATCCCGAGCGTCTCGACCAGGGCGTCGTGGACGGCACGGCCGAGTGCGTCGAGGCGATCGGCGTCGGTGCCGTGGGCGTCTATGCGGACGAAGGGCATGCGGGCATCTCCCGTTCGGACGGAGGCGGTTCGGGGTCCGGGCGCTCGGCGCACGGACGTCAGCGGGTGGCGTGGCGGGCCCGCCACGGCCCGTTGAAGAAGGGAGCCTCACCCGGGAGCCGGGTGTCGGCGAAGAACGGGTCGTCGTGCGCGTCGCGTACGCGGACGGCGCTCACCACTGGCGCCCCCGGGGCAGCCGCTCCCGCTCCGGTGCCGACACGTGCAGCACCTGGAAGACCTCGCCCGCCACCCCGTCCGGCGCCTCGTCGGCGTGCAGCGAGAAGTGGACCAGCTCCCAGCGGCCGGTGTCCACGACCGCCGCCGCGAGCAACACCCCGTCCCCGGACGCCAGTCGCCCGGTCTCCCGCACCGCCTCCGCCGCCCACTCCGTCAGGGGCACCCCCTCCGGCACCGGCCGCCGGCGTCGTACGGCCACCCGCGCGGGGGAGTGGGCGGCGCCGCCCTCCTCGTAGGCCAGGCCCGTCCACTGGCGGACCGCGGGCCGGCCGAAGTCGTCGGTGGGCCGCTGGAAGGCGCCCGCCCAGAGGAAGGAGTTCATGCCCTCCACAGTGCGCCACAGGTAGAACGGCGCGTACTGGTTGACCGGCGAGCCGTGCACCCCGCGCTCCCGCATCAGATACGCCTTGGCGCCGAGACCGGGCCAGTCGTCCAGGAGGTGCCCGGTGCGGGCGACCCGTTCCCGGACGGCGTCCATCGCGTAGTCGGCGGGCAGGGTGAACTCGTACTGCATGGCGTGCATCGGCGGGCTCCTTACCGGGCGGGGGCGTCGTGGTGCGGGGCCAGCAGGGCCAGCAGTCCCCGGACCGCTGCGTCGAACGCGGTGGGGGAGCCGGACGCGCGGGCGAGGACGTAACCGCCCTGGACGGTCGCGACGACGGCCGCCGCGATCTCCTCGGCGACCAGTGAGGGCGCGAACTCGCCCTGCGCCCTGCCCTCCTCGACGATCCGGGCGATGCGCTCCCTGAGCCAGTCGAGCGTTTCGTCGACGGGTGCGCGCAGGGCGTCGTCGGCGATCACGTCCGGGTCCATGGTCAGCCGCCCCACCGGGCAGCCGCGCAGCACCTCGCGCTCGCGCCGCAGATAGCCCGCGATCCGCTCGTACGGCGTGCCCGGACCGTCCAGCACCCCCGCGGCGCCGGCCCGCATCTCCTCGGCGGTCCGCCGGATCGCGGTCAGCGCGAGATCGGGCTTGCCCTTGAAGTGGTGGTACATGCTGCCCTGTCCGGCGCGGGCCCGCTCCAGGATCGCCTTGGGGCTGGTCCCCACGTACCCCCGCTCCCACAACAGCTCGCGGGTGGACTCGATCAGCCGCTCCGAGGTGCTCATGCATCCACTGTACATACTAGTAGTTACAGAGGTCGAGGCGCAGGACACCCGAAGTCCGGCGGGGGAGGGAGCAGGCCCGGACGGCGTACGTACTCCCCGCGGGGTACGCACACTGCCGCTGGCCGTACGACGACCGGGACCCGCCTCGGGGACGACGCTCGAAAGCGACACGAACGACATCGCCACCGAGGAGTTGGACGACATGGAGACCCTGGCACACTTCGGCGACGGCGGGCCCGGCCCCTGGATCCTGCTCTTCCCGCTGATCTGGGCGCTGGTCATCGGCGCCGGCGTCACCCTGCTCCGCCGCACCGTGTGGCGAGGGCGCCGCGGACCCGGACGGCCCACCGCCGAGGACGACTCGCCCATCACCGTGCTCGGCCACCGCTTCGCCTCCGGCGAGATCGACGAGGACGAGTACTGGCGCCGGCTCTCCGTGCTGGACGAGCAGTTCGGCCGGACCCGCAAGGGCGGTGCGGCGTGACCACGACGACCGTCACCGGGGCCGCCGCCCGGGTCGTCGACGCCGTGAAGGTGTACGGCGGTGGCGACACCGCCGTACACGCCCTGGACGGGGTGAGCGTGGAGTTCCCGGCCGGCCGCTTCACGGCGATCATGGGGCCCTCGGGCTCCGGCAAGTCGACCCTGATGCACTGCGCCGCCGGACTGGACACGCTCACCTCGGGCACCGCCCGCATCGGCGACACCGACCTGAGCACCCTCGACGACCGACGCCTCACACTGCTGCGCCGCGACCGGGTCGGCTTCGTGTTCCAGGCCTACAACCTGGTCCCGACGCTGACCGTCGCCGAGAACATCACCCTCCCGCTCGACCTCGCGGGCCGCCGCGGCGACCCCGAGTGGGTCGACGCGCTGATCGACGTCGTCGGACTGCGCGCCCGCCTCCACCACCGGCCGGCCGAACTCTCGGGCGGCCAGCAACAGCGCGTAGCCGTGGCCCGTGCCTTCGCCGGGCAGCCCGACGTGGTCTTCGCCGACGAACCCACCGGAAACCTCGACTCCCGCTCCGGCGGCGAGGTGCTCGGCCTCCTCGGCCGCACCGTGCGGCGGACCGGCCGCACGGTCGTCATGGTCACCCACGATCCGGTCGCCGCCGCCCACGCCGACGAGGTCCTCTTCCTCGCGGACGGACGCCTCGTCGACCGCATGGACGCCCCGACCGCCGACAAGGTCCTGGACCGGATGAAAGCCTTCGAGGTGCCGTCATGAACGCCTCCGTCCGCCTCGGCGTCTCCTCGCTGCGGGCCCACAAGCGGCGTCTCGCCGGGACGTTCCTCGCCGTCGTCCTCGGCGTCGCCTTCCTGGCCGGCACCCTGGTCATGGGCGACACGCTCCGCGCGAGCTTCGACACCATGTTCGGCAAGGCCGGCGCGGGCACGGACGCCGTGGTGCGCAGCGCGGACGCCATCACCACACCTGGCGAGAGCCAGGGCGTACGGCAGCCGGTCGGCACCGATCTGGCCGAGACGGTCGAGCGGGTGCCCGGCGTGGCGGCCGCCGCCCCCAGCATCCAGGGCGCGGGCCAGCTCGTCGGCGCGGACGGCGAGCCGATCGGCGGCCAGGGCCCGCCCACCCTGGCCGGCAACTGGATCACCGACCCCGGGCTGAACCCGTACCGCCTCGCCGAGGGCCGTGCCCCGCGGGCATCCGGCGAGGTCGTCGTCAACCGCGGCACCGCCGAGCGGGGCGGTCTCGCGATCGGCGACACGACGACCCTGCGCACGCCCGACCCGGTCGAGGTCACCGTCGTCGGCCTGGCGACCTTCGGCGGCGAGGACGGCATGGCCCAGGTGACCTACACCGGTATGACGCGGGCCGACGCCGAGAAGTACCTGACCGCGCGTCCGGGCGAGGCGGCGAGCATCCAGGTGCGCGCCGGCCCGGGGGTCGGCCGGCAGGAACTCGTCGACCGACTGACGCCCGTACTGCCGGACGGCGTCGAGGCCATCACCGGCGAGGAGTCGGCGGCGGAGAACACCGACATGATCTCCAGCCAGTTCCTGACCCTCTTCACGACCTTCCTGCTCGTCTTCTCCGGTGTCGCCCTGCTGGTCGCCACCTTCTCGATCCACAACACCTTCGCCATCGTGGTCGCCCAGCGCACCCGCGAGAACGCCCTGTTGCGGGCGCTCGGAGCCTCCCGGCGCCAGATCACCGCCGCCACCCTCGTCGAGGCGGCCGCCGTGGCCGTGACCGCGTCCGCCGCGGGTCTCGCCGCCGGCATCGGCATCGCGGCCGGACTCCAGGCACTGTTCCCGGCGATCGGGTTCCCCTTCCCCGAGGGCGCGTTGGTGATCGGCGCCCTGTCGATGCTGCTCCCGCTCGCCGTCGGCGTCGTGGTCTGCCTCGGCTCCGCCCTGCTGCCCGCCGCGCGGGCCGGCCGCACCGCGCCCCTGGCGGCGCTGCGCGAGACGGCCGTCGACACGTCCGGTGCCTCCCGCACGCGTGCGGTCACCGGCGCGGCGCTGCTGGCGCTCGCCCTCGCGGTGACCCTGAGCGGCATCCTGCTCTCCCCCTCGGTCTGGTTGGCGGGACTGGGCGGCGTACTGGCCCTGGCCGCCTTCGTGGTACTCGGCCCGGTCGCCTCCGCCACCGCCGTGCGCGTCCTCGGCGCACCGCTGGACCGGCTGCGCGGCGTCACCGGCGTCCTCGCCCGGCGCAACGCCCTGCGCAGCCCCAAGCGCACGGCCGCCACGGCCGGGGCGCTGATGATCGGGGTGGCCGTCGTCTCGTTGTTCACGGTCTTCGGAGCCTCGCTCAAGGCGACCATGGACCAGACCGTCTCCCGGTCCTTCGCGGGCGACGTCGCCGTCAGCGCCCCGTCCTTCGGGGCGGGCGGCAGCGGACTCAGTCCGCGACTGGCCGACGCGGTCCAGCGGCTGCCGGAGGTGGACACCGCCGTGGGCCTCGGCCGGGGCGTCGCGGAAGTCGACGGCGAGGGAAGGGCGTTGACCGTCACGGACCCGGTCGCGCTGGAGCGCACCTTCGACCTGGGCACCGTCCACGGCTCGCTCGGCTCCCTCGGCACCGACGGCATCGCGATCACCGGGAGCGAGGCGGCGAAGCGAGGGCTGACCACCGGCGACACGGCACGCCTGACCTTCACCGACGGCCGCACCGAGACCTTCACGGTCCGCGCCGTCTACGGGCAGTCCGAACTCGCCGGCGACTACGTCATCACCCGCGCCGCCTGGGCCCCGCACCGCACCCAGGACTCCGACACGCTGGTGGCCGTCGCCCTCGCGGACGGCGTGTCAACGAGCGCCGGCAAGGCGGCCGTGGCACAGGTCGCCGACCGGTACGGCAACCCCGAGGTGGAGACCCGCGACGAGTACGCGCGGTCCTCGGCGGGTGGCATCGACATGATGCTCACGCTCGTCTACGCGCTGCTCGCCCTCGCGGTGCTCATCGCACTCCTCGGCATCGCCAACACGCTGACCCTGGCGGTCCACGAGCGCACCCGCGAACTCGGCCTGCTGCGTGCCGTCGGGCAGACCCGGGCCCAACTGCGGGCCATGGTCCGCTGGGAGTCCGTCCTGGTCGCCGCCTTCGGCACGGTCGGCGGACTCGCCCTCGGCGCCTTCCTCGGCTGGGTGCTCGTGGCGGCCTCCGACGGTGCCTCGGACACGGCCTTCGCCTTCGCCGTGCCGCCCGTCCAACTCGCGGTGGTGGCCCTCGTCGGCCTCACGGCGGGCGCCCTCGCCGGCCTCCGCCCGGCCCGGCGCGCGGCCCGCCTGGACGTACTGCGCGCCGTGGCCACGGAGTAGCGACCAGCCGGCGGGGGACTCCGTGCGGGCAGGCGCGCTTCGGGGTGCTCCGAGCGCGCGCACGCGGCGGGCGTCCCCCGTGCGCGGACCCTGCCGCACGGGCGTACGTCCCGCGCGCGCAGGGGTGTTCCGCGCGGGCTCGCCGTGGGTCACCCCGCGCGGACACGCCCCCGCGGGCACGGGGTCGGGCACGCGCACGGGGTCGGACACGGCCACCGGACCCCGCACCCCCACCGAACCCACCGGGTACCGGACCCACACTGCACGGCCCCCGGCAGCGAAGGGTCACCGCCCGGTCAGCCGGCAACGGCCGACCGGGCGGGAGCGGGTTGGGGGCTGCCCAGATCGACGGCGTGCTCGGTCTCCACGAACACGGCGGCCGGCACCTCCTCGACCAGGCGGCGCGGCGGGCGCGCGGTGACCGGTGCCAGGCCGCCGCACGTCGGCAGCGTGAACCAGACGACCTTGCCGGACTCGCCGTCCGGCCGGGCGCCCCAGCTCTCGCTCATCGCCGCCACCATGGCGAGCCCCCGCCCGCCGGTGGCGAGGGGCTCGGCGTCGTCCACGACGGGCAGGCGCGGATCGTGGTCCCGCACTGAGACGGTGAGCCGCTCCAGCAGCAGCTCTATCTCCACGGTGCACGTCTTGTCCGGCCTGGCGTGCAGGTGGACGTTGGTCAGCAGCTCCGTCACGCCGAGCGAGGCCCGGTCGATCAGGGAGTGCATATGCCAGTAGCGCAATTGCGCAGATACGATTCTGCGGACCTGGCCGATCCGCGACGGCAGGGCTTGCAGCTCCACCGTGCAGTGTCTGCTTGGGTGACTGATCACGGCTGCGACTCCCCGACAAAGAGGTCCGGAAGAACACGGAGTTCGGATCCAGCAGGGCGCACGCGGCGCGCCGCCGCCTGCTGTCATGGCCGGCGGGCTGGTTCGCAGCGTTATCGCCGGTAAACCCAGAGTGACGTGAGACCAGCGTGACGCAAGGGGTGAGGCACCGCAACTTACGGACATCTCAACGGTGATGTCCGGCCGCCCTGTGCACGGCCTCGATGAAACGGCGGGCCGCGGGCGGGCCCGGCTCACCCGGCGCGGGGTCCCGCTCGCCGAGCGTCAGCAGGTACCGCTTGCCGTTGAGGTCGGCGAGGGCCCGGTCGTGCGGGCCGAACCAGGGGCGCGAGGCCCGTACCGCCTGCACCGGCGCGCTGTCGATCTCACTGCCGTAGCTGGTGAGCAACTCGACCCTGCCACCGCTGATCCGGACCGTCCCGGCCCGGGTGAGTGAGCGCAGCCGTTTGCCGATCCGCACTCCCGTGGCCCTGAACTCCGGGTCCGCCATGCCGTCGCCCCCTCGTGCGCGCGTCGGTCGTCCCACCCGCTGGCAGTCTGCCCGCACCGCGCGAGGAGCACCAGTACGCACCCCCTCTTTCCGGGGTCGTCCGGAGCACTCGCGCGAATGCGCCCCCACCGTGTGTGCGGACGCGCCCCAGGGGTGCCTTTGGGGCGCTCAAAGGTGTGTTTATGCAGGTGAGAAGCGTGTGGAAGGTGTCTATGATCGAGGCGTCGGCCGCCCGGCACGCCGTCGGCGCGCAGCGTAAGGAGCCTCCTCGTGAGCACCACCCCGCACCCCCGCACCGGCGCCACCCTGGACGTCGACCACAGTGACGCCGGCTACCGGACATGGCTGAAAGAGGCCGTGCGCAAGGTCCAGGCCGACGCGAACCGCTCGGCCGACACCCACCTGCTCCTCTTCCCGCTCCCCGAGCGGTGGGGCATCGACCTCTACCTCAAGGACGAGTCGACCCACCCGACCGGCAGCCTCAAGCACCGCCTGGCCCGCTCCCTCTTCCTCTACGGCCTGTGCAACGGCTGGATCCGCCCGGACCGGCCGGTGATCGAGGCGTCCAGCGGCTCCACGGCCGTCTCCGAGGCGTACTTCGCGAAACTGGTCGGCGTGCCCTTCGTCGCCGTGATGCCGCGCACCACGAGCACGGAGAAGATCCGCCTGATCGAGTTCCACGGCGGACGGTGCCACTTCGTGGACGACTCCCGCCGGATGTACGAGGAGTCCGCACGCCTCGCGGCCGAGACCGGCGGCCACTACATGGACCAGTTCACCTACGCCGAACGTGCCACCGACTGGCGCGGCAACAACAACATCGCCGAGTCGATCTTCCGGCAGCTGCGGCTGGAACGGTTCCCCGAACCGGCGTGGATCGTCGCCACGGCCGGCACCGGAGGCACCTCGGCGACGCTCGCGCGTTATGTGCACTACATGCAGTACGACACCCGGGTCTGTGTCGCCGATCCGGAGAACTCCTGTTTCTTCGAGGGCTGGACCACCGGCGATCCGGACGTCGCCTGCGACCGCGGCTCACGGATCGAGGGCATCGGCAGGCCCCGGATGGAACCGAGCTTCGTGCCCGGCGCCATCGACCGCATGATGAAGGTCCCGGACGCGGCGAGCGTCGCGGCCGTCCGCGCCCTGGAGCAGGCCATCGGCCGCAAGGCGGGAGGTTCCACGGGAACCGGGCTGTGGAGCGCGCTGAAGATCGTCGCCGAGATGGTGGCCGCGGGTCGCCGGGGCAGCGTCGTGACGCTGCTGTGCGACCCGGGGGACCGGTACCTCGACAAGTACTACTCGGACACCTGGCTCGCCGAACAGGGCCTCGACATCGGCCCGTACACGACCGCGATCGAGACGCTGCTGCGCACGGGCACCTGGCCCGACTGACGCCCCGCCGGACAGGCCCTAGGAACGCGTCAGCCGCCGGTCCAGCGCGGTGACCGCTCCCCGGAAGGACCGCCCGAGCCCCGGGCGCGCCCGGCCCAGCACGAAACGGAACAGGGCCGTACCGTCCGCCGCGAAGGTCCACTGCACGCGCGTGCCCGTCCCGGCCGGCGCCAGCCGCCACTCCTCGGCCATCGCCCGGGCGCCGGGCGCGTTGGTGACGTCCACGCGATAGGCGTACACCTCGGGCCGCTCCGCCGTCAGGACCGTCTCGACGAAGCGCGTCCCGCCCCGCAGCCGGACCTCGCGCCCCGCGTCCTCACCGATGGGCCGGGCGAACGTCACCGCCGAGAACCACGTGGGCCAGCCCGCCACGTCCTCGGCGAGCGCGCGGAACACCGCCTCGGGAGCGGCGGAGATCTCCCGCGCGAAGACCAGACGCACCGGCGCCGTCTCGACGAAGTCGAGACCCACCGGACGCAGACGGTGAGCCATGGACACAACCCCCTTGTACGCGGCGGCGCATGCGGACGATCGGCCGAGTGGCGCCACGATAGCCGGGGGCGCGTCCGGTGTCAGCGGGGCCTGACGGGACGGACCGGGCACGCGGTGCGCGGGGCGTCACGGACGCCGGGCCGGGAGCGACGCGCGGCGTCCGCGTATCCGGATCAGTCGGTCGTCGGCTCCGGCTCGCCCGCCACGACCAGCGCGAGGTGCTCGGCGACCTCCGCGCGGGCGTCCGCCGACAGGCCGCCGTCGGTCACCAGCGTGTCCACCTGCTCCAGCGCCGCGAAGGAACTCAGGCCCACGACACCCCACTTGGTGTGGTCCGCGACCACCACGACCCGCCGCGCCGACTGCACCAGCCGCCGGTTGGTCTCGGCCTCCGCCAGGTTCGGCGTGGACAGGCCCGCCTCGGCCGATATCCCGTGCACACCGAGGAAGAGCACGTCGAAGTGGAGCGTGGCGATCGCCTGGTCGGCCACCGGGCCCACCAGCGAGTCCGAGGGAGTGCGCACGCCGCCGGTGAGCACCACCGTGGCCGCGCCCTGCCGGGTCCCCGACGTGCGCTGCGCCACGTGGAACACGTCGGCCACCCGCACCGAGTTCGTGACCACCGTCAGGTCCGGCACGTCCACCAGCCGGTGCGCGAGCGCGTACGTCGTCGTACCGCCGGACAGGGCGATCGCGGCACCCGGCGCGACCAGCTCGGCCGCGGCCCGGGCGATGTCCTCCTTGGCCGTCGGCTCCAGACCTGACTTGGCCTCGAAGCCCGGCTCGTGCGTGCTCGCCTCCGCCACCGGGACCGCGCCGCCGTGCACCTTCTCCAGCACACCCTGCCGGGCCAGCGCGTCCAGGTCGCGGCGGACCGTCATGTCCGACACGCCGAGCTTCCGGGTCAGCTCGTTGACCCGGACCCCGCCCCGGCGGCGCACCTCGTCGAGGATCAGGGCGCGCCGCTGCTCCGCGAGGAGGTTCGGATTCTCACTCACGTACGCTTCGGTCCTTTCGCCGCAAACCGTCCGACCCGCCGCCGCACGCGCTCTGATGAGGACTTTCCCCCGCACCCGTGCGCGGACGTCCCATCCTCGCACGCCGCACCGCCGGCCGCCCCACCGCCCGTCCGACGCGCACATGTCACCCGTGTCTCGTCATGGCATCACTCGTCACACGGTTCGGGGAGATTCCGTGCCGAAGGGTGTGCGGAGCCCGTCGAACGGAGATCCTTGTGCCCGCACGGACAGAGCCGACGGCGCGTCACGGGGGAGTGCGGACAGTGGAACAGGCCGAGCAGCGGGACGGGAGATCCGGCACCGCCCTGGAACTCCTGGTGCACGGGGTGGGCGGCACCACGCCCGCCGAGATGCTGGACGACCCGCGGACCGTGCGGGTCACCGGCGACCACGTCGCGGCCGTCTTCCGGCGCGCGGAGGACGTCGACGCGGAGTCCCGGCCCGAGGACTACCGCGGCCGGCCGGTGCCCGAGGCCTACGTCTGGTGCAACCTCACCTCCGGCAACGGAACCCGCGCCCTGTGGCTGCTGCTCCTGCCGTTCATGGTGGTCAACCTCGCCCACTGGATGCGGCCCGCCGCGAGCGGCCGGATCCGCACGGTACGGCTGTACGGGCTGCTGGTGCGGCTCGCGGGGCTCACCCTGACGGTGCTGCTGGTCGCCGCCGCCTGCGAGGTCGCGCTCGACCTCGTGGCCTGGCAGTGCGCGGGCACGCGCGTGTGCGCCGAGCGCCACTCCTGGGTGGGCTTCCTGTCGCCGGTGGTCTCCGACGGCGGCTGGTGGAGCGCGCCCGGCCGCAGGCTCGCCCTCGCGGCCGCGGTACCCGCCGCCCTCACCGGTCTGCTGTGGTACCTGTCGCTGCGCACCTGGCGGGCGTACGAGTCCCAGCAGCCGATGGACCGCGAGGCCGACCCCGAGGAGGGCCCCGGCCACACCGCCCTCGGCCGGCCCGGCTTCTGGTACGGCCGCCGCCTGGTGGCCCGGCTGCGCGCCGCGCACACCGCCGCCGGGCTGCTGACCATCGCGGTGGCGGTCGGCGCGCCCGCGGCCCGCTTCGACCGCCGGCCGGGCGGGCCCGCGGCGCTGGACACGCTGGGATGGCTCCTCCAGATCGCACTGGCCGCCGGCGCCGTCGCCGTGATCGTGGTGGTCTGCCGCCGGGGCCGCAGCGAGAACCGCCTCGACCGGCGCCTCGACCGCCACCTCGTACGGCGTCTGCCGCTCGCCGCCCTCGTCCTGTTCGTCCTCGCCCTGCTCTACGGCGGCTGGGACCGTCCGGGGTGGGCGTCGGCCGGCCGGCTCTCCGGTGACATGGCCTTCGGCGGCATCGCCCTGACGCAGGGTCTGCTGGTCATCGCCCTCGCCGTGGTCGCGCACCTGCTCCACCGCAGCCTCCCCGACGCCCGCGCGGCGATCCGCGGCCTCGGCGGACCCGCCGTCGTCATGCTGGCCTGCGCCCTGGGCGGCTTCATGTCCGGCGGCGTCGCCCAGCGCGTCTCGGACTGGATGGACGGCACCGGCACCTTCCTGGACGGCCCGCCCGTCCTGCTGACCTGGCAGGCGTCCGTCATCCCGCCGCTCCTCGTCGTCGTGCTGCTGCTGTGCGCCGCGCTGGCCCGGCACACCTGGGGCCTGGCCCGCGCCGAACGGGACGCCGTGGAGGGTGACCTCGCAGGGGAGGCCGGGGACCCCGGACGCACCCGGCGCATCGCGCTGGCCCGCGCGACGGCCACTCTCACCGACCGGGCGCCGCTGATCGTCGCCATCACCTCGGCCGCCACCCTGCTGCTGGGTGCCGGAGCGCTGGTGGGTGCCCTGACGACCGACCAGGTGCCCGGTGAGGCGGCGCGCGGTACGTACGCCGTCGTGCACGGTGCCGCGCAGACCGCGCAGGCACTGGGCTCCTGGCTGATCGGCCTCGGCTTCATACTGTTCGTGACGTGGGGCAGGCGCGCCTACAAGGACGCCTCCGCGCGGCGCACCATCGGCATCCTGTGGGACGTCGGCACCTTCTGGCCGCGCGCCGCCCACCCCTTCGCGCCGCCCTGCTACGCCGAGCGCGCCGTGCCCGACCTGACCTGGCGGATGGCGACCTGGACCCGCGCCACCGGCGGACGGCTGGTCATCTCCGGGCACTCGCAGGGCAGCGTCCTCGCCGCCGCCGCGTCCTGGCAGCTGGAGCCGGCCGCCCGCAGGCGGGTCGCCCTGCTCACCTACGGCTCACCGCTGGAGCGGCTGTACGGCCGCTGGTTCCCGGCCCACTTCGGACCGGAGGCGCTCGCCTCGCTGCACCGGGAGGTCGACTGCTGGCGCAACCTGTACCGCCGCACCGACCCCATCGGCGGACCGGTGCGGCTGCCCGGCGACCCGGGCCCCGCGGTGGACCACGAGCCCCTCAAGGACCCGCTGACGTACGGCCGCACCGAACTCCATCCGCTGCCCGCGCCGGTCCTCGGCCACTCCGACTACCAGGCCGACCCGGTCTTCGCCGAGGAGCGCGGGCGGCTGCTGGCCCGGCTCCGGCCGGAGGTGCCGGCGCCCCGCCACACCAAGGGCCCCGCGCCCGTTCCGGCGGCGGACGACGCGACCGGGGCCTGCTAGCGCTACTTCGGCAGCTCGGGCAGGTCGTCGGCGTACAGCAGGGTCAGGTCGTCCGTGCTGGGATCGGCCAGCTGGGCCACGCGGCTCGCGTGCCGTTCCACCATGGCCTCGAAGGTCTGGCGGGCGGTGCGGCCGTTGCCGAAGGCGGGGCCCTTGGGGATCGCCGTGAAGTACTTCGTCAGCGCCTCGGGCGTGCCCGGGGCCAGCCGGTACTCGTGCTCGTCGGCCTGCTGCTCGACGATCCGCAGCAACTCGTCGGGTCCGTAGTCGCCGAAGGTGATGGTCCGTGAGAAACGGGACGCCACACCCGGGTTGACCGACAGGAACCGCTCCATCTCGGCCGTGTAGCCCGCGACGATCACCACGACCGAGTCGCGCTGGTCCTCCATGAGCTTGACCAGCGTGTCGATGGCCTCCTTGCCGAAGTCCCGGCCCGCGTCCTCGGGGGAGAGCGCGTACGCCTCGTCGATGAACAGCACCCCGCCGTGCGCCCGCTGGAACGCCTCCTGGGTGCGGATCGCCGTGGAGCCGATGTGCTCGCCGACCAGGTCCACCCGGGAGACCTCGACCAGGTGCCCCTTGTCCAGCACACCGAGCGAGGCGAGGATCTCGCCGTACAGCCGGGCGACCGTCGTCTTGCCGGTGCCCGGGGAGCCGGTGAAGACCAGGTGCCGCTTGACCGACGCGGCCTTCAGGCCCGCCTGCTGCCGGCGCCGGCCCACCTCGATCATGTCGGTCAGGGCCCGCACCTCGCGCTTGACGCTGTCCAGGCCGACCAGGGCGTCCAGTTCGCCGAGCACCGCCTTCGAGGTCCGCGCGGGCTCCTGCGGGGCGACGGGCGCGATCAGGGGCTCCTGCTCGGTGGTGCGCTGCCCGGGGATCGAGCCCAGCAGCCCCGGGGACTGGCTCACCGTCTGCACGACCGGCTCCGCCGGGGCGGTCGCCGCCGCGGAGCCGCTCTCGTCGCTGGTGCAGTCCTCGACGAGCGGACCGGAGTCGTACGCGCTGTCCGGGCCGCCCTCCGCGAACTCGTACCCGCCGCGCGCGCACCGCTCCGTGCGGCACTTCCGGAGCGTCGTACGGCAGCCGTCGATCACATGGAAGCCGTAGCCCGCGCTGCCGGTCACCCGGCAGTTCAGGAAGCTGCCGCGGCCGCCGGCCGACACGTAGACACCGGCCTCCGAGGGGGAGTCGACCGTGCAGCGTTCGATCGTGGGGTCGGCCCCCTTGGTGACTATGACGCCGGTGCGGTTGCCGTCCAGGGTGCAGTTGTTGAGGGTGCCGCCGCTGCCGTGGTCGCGGAACCACGCGCCCGTGGCCGCGTCCCGGATGCGGCAGTCGTCGAGCTGAGCGGTGGCGCCGTCGCTCACCGACACCGCCGTGTTGCGCACCTGGGACAGGTCGCTGTCGACGACGTCCGCGCGGGAGCCGCGGTCCAGGACGAACAGCGCGTCCGGTACGTCGTGCACCCGGCAGGAGTCGAGCACCGCGGTGGCGCCGTCGCTGACCCACACGGCCGGGTAGTCGCCCGTGCTGTCGAAGATCTCGCACTGGTTGGCGTCCACCCGCGTGCCCGGGTCCCACACCGACAGGCCGTTGCGGCCGAACTGCCGCACGGTGGTGCGGGTCAGGGTGAGGACGGAACGGGAGCGCAGGTCGACCGCGTTCTCCGGGATGTCGTGGATGCGGCAGTCGGCGAGGGTGAGCACGGCGTCCGTGTCCAGGGTGACGCCGTCGCCGGTGGTGCGGTGCACGTCGCAGTCGGTCAGGTGCGCGGTGGCCCGGCCCGTGACCTGCACTCCGCTGCCCCGTACCTCGTAGACCTCGCAGCCCACGGCCTCCAGCGCGGAGCCCTCGCCCGTCGCGGTCAGCCCGGAACCGGCGGCATGGTGCACGCGGCAGCGTTCCAGCCGGGGATGGGCGCCGGAGCGCACCGCGACGCCCGCCTGTCCGGCCGAGACGACCTCGCACTCCTCGAACACGCCGCCCCCGCCGTCCAGGACGGCGATGCCGACACCGGCCGGATTGTCGACGACGCAGCGTCGCACCGTGGGCCGCGCGCCGCCGCGCACCTCTATCCCGGAGGCGGAACGCGCGACCACTCTCAGGCCCAGCAGCTCCGGCGTACCGTCCTCGACGAGCACCGCGGGCGCCGCCGCGTCCTGGCCCTCCACGTGCAAATCCTGGATCACCGCCGAGGCGCGCACGGTCAGCGGGACGCCGTCGACGGGCGCGATGCGCACCGAACCCTGGCCGCCCTCGGGTCCGCGCAGGGTCACCGCCCGCTGGACGACGAGGTTCTCCCGGTAGGTCCCCGGGGCGACGGTGAGGACGTCACCCTCCGCCGCGGCCTCCAGGGCGGCGGCGAGCGATGCGTACTCACCTGTGCGGCGCCGCCACCGCGAGGTGCCGGTGTGCGTCACCTGGACCGTGCCCTGTGCCATGGCGTTGCTGTGCCCCCACCTCGTCGTACGCGGGTTGTCGCCGATTCGCTTCGGCCGGTCCACCGTAGCGTGCGCGCAGGTGGTGAGTTGACCGGAGCCGGAAGCCCGTCAGCTGCCCGTGCCGGTCCTGCCCCAGTCCGGGCCCGCCCGCTCCCACTCGCGCTCCCAGCGCGCGTACCGGCCGCGGACCATGCGCCAGACGGCTATGCGCCGGCCGGCCTCGATCAGGCCCGCCGCCGCCACCGCGGCGCCTGTCCCGGCGAGCACGGCGTGCGTGGCCGCCGTCGCGCCGTCCAGCGGCCGGGCCACCGCGCGTCCCCGCTCGTCCGTCCACAGCCCGAAGTGGTCGCCGGGGCCGGGGTCGTCGATGCCGACCGTGACGGAGCCCTCGTGCCGGGATCCGTCCGGACCGGTCCAGTCTGCGAGGACGCGGCTGCGCAGGCTCTCACCGGCGCCCTCCGGATCGACGGACAGGGTGGAGCGCTCCAGGGGACGAACCACGGTGGCCGTCACCCGGTGCCGCGACTCGTGCTGTTCGCGCACCGACCGCTGGAGGGTGTCCTGGGCGGCGCCGCCCGCGAGCACCCCGAGCAACGGCGCCACGGACAGGATCAGCAGCAGTCCCGCCAGTGCCACCCATGCCTCGGCCAGGTCGGTCGCGCGGCACAGCGGATTGCGCCGCCAGCGCCACAGCCCCCGGATCGCCCGCACGTCCGCCCCCTTTCCCGCTCCCCGCCACCCCCTGGCCGGTCCGTCCCGGCCTGATTCTCATGAACGTCTCACAAAGCCCAACGCCCGGAGCGGGGAACGGGTTCCCGGCTCCGGGCCGCTGTCCTGATCCCGCCGCCGGGGCGTGGCACGTCAGTCGAGGATCCGCACCGGGTCGCCGACCCGGACCGTGCCGCGGCCTGCCGGGACCAGGTTCTGGCCGAAGACCAGCTTGCCGTCGACGCGGCGGTGCCGTCCGAGGGTGTGCAGGGGCTCCGCGCCGCGTCCGGCGGTGGCCTGGTCGGTGGTGGTCACGACGCAGCGCCCGCAGGGTTTGGCGACCCGCAGGACGACCTCGCCGACCGCGACGCGGGACCAGCCGTCCTCCGCCCAGGGTTCGGTGCCGGAGGCGACCAGGTTCGGCCGGAAGCGGTTCATGGGCAGGGGGCCGTCGGCGGCGTGCGGGCCGCCCGCGATCAGGGAGTTGAGGGCGTCCAGGGAGGCCGTCGTCGTGAGCAGCAGCGGGAAGCCGTCGGCGAAGGTGACGGTCTCGCCCGGCAGCGCGTAACGGGGGTCCACGGGCCGGCGGGTCGCGGGGTCGTCCAGGTGCACCAGCCGGACCTCCGCCCCGAGGAAGGCGCTGCACCAGTCGTGCGCGGCCGCGTCGTCCGCGGGCAGCGCCTCGACCTTGTCACGGAAGAGCTGCGTGGGGACGGTGACCGCCCCGCGCGGCACCGGCACGGTGAGCGGCTCCATGCCGGGTGCGGACAGCCGGACGCCGCCGCCGGGCAGAAGCTCGGCGGCGGCCAGGGCGAGGCGCGGCTGCTTGCGTTGCGTGACGACCTTTCCCCCGTCGTCGATCAGCATCCAGCGTCGGTCTCCGGCCGGCCCCCAGGGCTCCATGACGACCTCCCGGAGCGACAGGCTCCGGAACGCCTTGACCGGATGGACGTGGATCGACCTCAGTCGCGCGTTCCCCATGACGCCATCGTGCCAGGTGGCACGGACGATCCGGGGGACGGCTCAGTAGCCGCGGTACTGCTGCTGGTTGTACGGGTCCTGGTACGGCGCGGGGGCCGGCCGGGGAGTCGCGGGGCGCATCGCCTCGTAACCCGCGGGACCGGGCGCGGCCGGGCGGGGCTGCTGCTGGTACTGGGGGCCGGGGTACCCGCGCGGCGCGGTCGCCTGCTGGGGGATGTACGCGGCGGGGGCCTGCTGCAGGGGCGCGGGCTGCGGCGCCTGCTGCGGGTAGCCGTAGGAGGACTGGGAGGGCCCCGCCGGGAGGGCGGGCAGGGCGGACGGGAGCGCCGGCAGGTGACTGCTCGGCACGTCGTACGCCGCGGGGACCCGGATCGGGGCGATCTGCGGGGTGCCCCGTTCGGCCACGAGCGAGTCGTAGATCGGGGTGTCCGGGAAGGAGGCGGAGTAGTAGCCGCCGCCATAAGTGGAGCGGGGGGAGGTCATGGCCATAAGTTAAGCCCACGATGTGCTGGTTGGGGAGACCGATAAGAGGGTTGTTTTCCGTGTCCGCACTGACCCGGGATCCCCAATGCGAGCGAACTTGGCAAAATAGGGCGTCACGGCGCGCACTTTTGAGGTAAAGGCCGTGTTCCGAGCGGGTTACCGGCGGTTGGCCGAACATCGCGCCGAACCTCTTCGTCGCACTCCGCGCGTGGGACGGACGCCCGGGAGAATAGGTTGGGCGCGGAGAACGCGACGAAGCGCCGGGACGCGGCCCGGTGACACCTGATGGGGGCAGACATGTCAATGTCGAAAGGATCGAACACCCCGGTGCCGACGACGGCGCTGCGGGTCGAACTGGGCTGGCGATCCGGCCCCTCAGTCCCCGACGCGGACGCGTCCGCCCTGCTCCTGGTGGGCGGAAAGGTGCGTTCCGACGCGGACTTCGTCTTCTACAACCAGCCCGCGCACTCCTCCGGCGCGGTCCGGCACGAGGGCAAGCGGGACGCCGGCGGGCGGGTGACCGACAGCCTCCTCGTCGACCTCGCGCGCGTGGAGCCCGCGATCGAGACCGTCATCCTCGCCGCCTCCTCGGACGGCGGCCCGTTCGGACGGGTCCCGGACCTGTACCTCGAGGTGCGCGACGCGGCGCGGAACACCGTGGTGGCCCGCTTCGACAACCCGGGCGCGACCGTGGAGACGGCCTTCGTGCTGGGCGAGTTCTACCGCCGCCAGGGCGCCTGGAAGTTCCGCGCCGTCGGCCAGGGCTACGACAGCGGGCTCGAAGGTCTGGCCACGGACTACGGCATCTCGGTGGACGAACCCCAGCAGGCAGCCGCACCCGTTGCGCCGGCCCCCGCGGTCACGCCGCCCCCTCCGCCCCCCGCGGCACCGCCCGCTCCTGCGGTCGCGCCTCCCGCCGTCACCAACCCGCCCCCGCCCGCGCCGCCGTCCACCGCGCCGGTCCGGCTGACCAAGGTCACGCTCACCAAGGCGGCGCCCTCCGTCTCGCTGACCAAGCAGGGCGGCACCTCGGGAGCGCTGCGCGTCAACCTCAACTGGCAGGTGCGCAAGCAGTTCTCCGGCTGGGCCCGCAAACTGGGCCGCCCGGTCGCCATGCACGACGACCTCGACCTCGACCTGTGCGCCCTGTACGAACTCAACGACGGCAGCAAGGGCGTGGTCCAGGCACTCGGCAACGCCTTCGGAGCCCTCGACCGGCCGCCGTTCGTCCACCTCGACGGCGACGACCGCACCGGCGCCGTCTCCAGCGGCGAGAACCTCACGGTCAGCCTCGACCACAAGCAGTACTTCCGGCGCATCCTCGTCTTCGTGACCATCTACCAGGGGGCCCGCTCCTTCGCCGACCTGCACGCCACGGTCACCCTCCAGCCGCAGTACGGCGCCCCGGTCGACTTCTCGCTCGACGAGTGCACCGTGCCCTCCACGGTCTGCGCCCTCGCACTGATCACCAACACCGGCGGCGACCTCGTCGTACAGCGCGAGGCCCGGTACCTGGTGCCGGAACGCGGCGTGAGCCCGCAGCGCACCGTCGACCACGCCTACGGATGGGGCATGAACTGGACCCCCGGCCGCAAGTGACCGGAGCCCGTCCGGCCCGTCAGCCCTCGTCGGGCACGACGTCCGGACGGGCGTAGGTGCGGCCCTTCCACGCCGCACCCCGCCCCCGGTAGTGCTGCACCGCCGAGTCGACCGTCATCAGGAGATAGAGGAACCCGGTGAACGGCAGCAGGGGAGCGAGCCACAGCGGCTGCCGGTAGTGGCGCAGCATCGGCGCGTACGTCCCCGCCATCACCAGCCACGCTGCGCCCCCCAGGAGAGCCGCCGCCGTCCCGCCCCGCGCCGCGCCGACGACGACCGCGAGCGGCGGCACCAGGTACACGACGGCCAGCCCGGCCACCGTTCCGGCGAGCACCAGAGGGTTGTGCCGCAGTTGCGCGTACGCGCTGCGCGAGACCATGCGCCACAGGTCGCGCAGCCGCGGGTAGGGACGCACGCTGTCCACCCGCTCGGCCAGGCCAAGCCAGACGCGCCCGCCGGAGCCCTTGACCGCGCGGGCGAGGGCCACGTCGTCGATGACGGCGTGCCGGATGGCGTCCGGAAACCGCGCCCGTTCGGCCGCCCCGGTCCGCAGCAGCACACAACCGCCGGCCGCCGCCGCGGTCCTCCCCTCGCGCCCGATCCACCGGAACGGATAGAGCTGCGCGAAGAAGTAGACGAAGGCGGGCACCACGAGCCGCTCCCACCCGCTCACCACCCGCAGCCGCGCCATCTGGGAGACGACGTCGAAACCGCCGGGGCCGGCCGCCGCCACCAGCGCGCGCAGACTGTCCGGCGCGTGCGCGATGTCGGCGTCGGTCAGCAGCAGGTACTCGGGCTCACGCGCGCGTGCCAGCGTGATGCCGTGCCGCACCGCCCACAGCTTGCCCGTCCAGCCGGCGGGCGGCTCCCCGGGCGAGGCCACGGTCAGCGGCAGCCCCTCGTGCCGCCGGGCCAGCTCGCACGCCAGCTCACCCGTGCCGTCGCTGCTCCCGTCGTCGATCAGGAAGACCTCCGCCCGCCCCGGATAGTCCTGCGCGAGCAGCGACGGCAGACTCGCGGGCAGCACCGCCGCCTCGTCGCGCGCCGGGACGACGACGCACACCGAGGGCCAGACAGCGGGTTCCTCCCGGGCCGGCAGTCCGACGTCCGTACGCCAGAAGAAGCCCCGCGCGAACAGCAGCCACAGCCAGGCCGCGAGGGAGAGTGCGGATACGACGGTCACCGGGGTCATCCACGCGTCGGCGCTCACGTGCGCAGTCTGCCCCACGCCACCGGCCCTCGGCCGCGCATCGTCTATGGTGGCCGGGTGAAGATCGCGCTCATGGACTCCGGAATCGGTCTGCTGGCGGCCACCGCCGCGGTACGGCGCCTGCGACCGGACGCCGATCTCATCCTCTCCCTCGACCCCGACGGCATGCCCTGGGGTCCGCGCACCCCCGAGGACCTGACCGGCCGCGCCGTCGCGGTGGCCGAGGCCGCCGCCGCGCACCGGCCCCAAGCCCTGATCGTCGGCTGCAACACCGCCACCGTGCACGCGCTGCCCACCTTGCGCGCCCGGCTGGAGCCCGCGCTGCCCGTCGTCGGCACCGTACCGGCGATCAAGCCCGCCGCGGCCGGTGGCGGCCCCGTGGCGATCTGGGCGACCCCCGCCACCACCGGCAGCCCCTACCAGCGCGGCCTCATCGCGGACTTCGGCGGCGACGCGACCGTCACCGAAGTGCCCTGCCCGGGGCTCGCGGAAGCCGTCGAGCACGCGGACGAGGCGGCCATCACCGCGACCGTCGCCGCCGCGGCGGCCCTCACCCCCGACGACGTGACGACCGTCGTCCTGGGCTGCACCCATTACGAACTGGTCGCCGAGCGCATCCGCGCCGCCGTACAGCGCCCCGGCGCCCCGCGGCTCGTGCTGCACGGCTCGGCGGGCGCGGTCGCCGCCCAGGCGCTGCGCCGGATCGGCGCCCACCCCGACCCGGGCGCCCCGGCCGAGGGCACCCTCACCGTGCTGCTCAGCGGACGCGAGGGCACGCTGCCCGCGCCCGCGCTGGCCTACGCCGAGGGCAGGCTCCTGCGCGCGGTCACACCGGCCCGCTGATGGCCCGCCCGCCCGGACGGCCCAGTCACCCAGCGCGACGAGGTACCCGCGCAGCGAAACATGAGTAACCTCATAGCCATGAGGCATCGCCACGGCGAGACCACCCCGCAGCCGGACATCTGGACCGGACGTGCCACCAACCGGGTCCAGTGGTTCCTGGCGCTCATCGGCGCGGCCTGCATGGCGCTCGGCATCGCCCTGGCCGTCGACTCCGCCTGGGAGTCCGGCGTCGTCCCGCTCACCATGGCGGTCGTCGGCTGCATCGCGGCGGGACTGCTCGTGCTCTTCGGCACCCTCGCCTTCGTACACGTCGCCCTGCGGGTCGACGAGGACTGCCTCGAAGTGCGCTGCGGCCACATCGGCCTGCCGCGCCGGCGCATCCCCCTGTCCCACGTCGTCGGGGCCGAGTTCGCCCCGCACGTCACCCCGCGCCACTGGGGCGGCTGGGGCTACCGCTGGCGGCCCGAGAAGGGCACCGCCGTGGTCGTGCGGCGCGGCGAGGGCCTGATCCTCAAGCTGGGCGACGGGCACACCTTCACGGTCACCGTGGACGACGCGGAGGCGGCCGTCCAGGTCATCACGGACCGGCTGCGCCCGAAGGCACCCGAGCAGCCCGCGCACTGAGCGCACCGTCGTCGGCGAGCGGGCGGGAGGTGGCCAGCCCCGCGAGGAGCCCCGCGCCCACCGACACCGCCGTGAAGCACAGGGCGTTGCCGACGGCGGCGATCACGGCCAGCGCGGTGAGAGCCAGGCCGGCGGTGAGGACGACCGGCGTCGGCCGGGGCGAGCGCCACAGCGCGTACAGCACCCAACCGAACGCCGCGCCCAGCAGCACCACGCCCACGACGCCCTGTTCGGCGGCCTGCTGCCAGAGCGCCGAGTGCGGTCTGTCGTCCGGCACCGGCGCTGCGGCGGCGGTCGGACTCAGCGCGCCGAAGCGCCCCGGGCCCGCGCCGAACACCACGTCCGCGCGCAGCAGCTCCAGCGCGTCGCGCCACAGCTGCACGCGATGGGCGGTCAGCTGCCCCTCCAGGGAGGCGGCGAGACCGTCCGGTGCCCATGTGCTCACGACCATCCACCCCAGGCCCGCCACCACCCCCGTGACCACGCCCAGCCCGGCGATCCCCGCGCCGCGGGGCATCCGGCCGGCCGCGAGGGAACACACCAGCACCAAGGCACACGCGACGCAGCCCACGGCCGAACCGATCGCCGCCGCGGCCACGGCGATCCCGACGGCCAGCAGCCGCAGCGCCACCCGCACGACGGCCGCCCGGGCGGCCCATGCCCCGCAGCACGCGGCACCCGCCGACAGCGCGAGCAACGCGGCGGTCGCACCCGCGTGCCCGAGCGGTGCGGTGATCCGCGGCCCCGGCGCGAGATGCGGGACCGCCACCGTGAGGGCCGCCCCGGCCAGCGCCGCGGCCGAGGGTGCGGCGACCGGGAGCAGCGCCCCGCAGATCCGCCCCGCGGCGTAACCGGCGGCCACGGCCAGCACGGCGAGCAGCACGCCCTCCGGGCGCCCGTCGCGCGCCGCCGCCGTGATCAGCGACCAGGACGCGCACGCCCCGAGGACCACCATCCCGGCGGTGTCGGCACCGCCGCGTCTGCCACCGTCGGCGTCGGCCGTCCCCGCGGCGTCCGCGGACGCCGTCCCCCTCGAACCCACCGTGCCCCCCGCCCCCGTCGCCCCCGACCTGACGGGCCCCGCCGCCCGCCCGGCGACCGAGGCTCGGACACACCGTAACGGCTGGTCGGCGAAGTGTGGACGGCTCGGTGCCCGGTTGTGCCGAAACGACACGGCATCGGTCGCCGGCCACCCGTCGGCCCTGTGCGGGCCGTCCACCCGCCGCCGCGGACCGTGCTGTCGGGGGTTCGGTCACCCGCCGTACACTCCGGGGGGTGACAGCCACCGCAACCTCCGTCGGCGAGCCGGACCGGACGCAGCCGCGGCCCGTGCCCCCCTCCCGGCTCACCGCACGGCTCCTGCGCCTCCTCCCGGCCGCCGCAGCCGCGCTCTCCGGAGTACTGCTCTACGTCAGCTTCCCGCCGCGCACCCTGTGGTGGCTGGCCCTGCCCGCCTTCGCCGTCCTCGGCTGGGTGCTGCGCGGCCGCGGCTGGAAGGCGGGCCTGGGCCTCGGCTACCTCTTCGGCCTCGGCTTCCTGCTGCCGCTGCTGGTGTGGACCGGTGTGGAGGTCGGCCCCGGCCCCTGGCTCGCCCTGGTGGCGATCGAGGCGCTCTTCGTCGCGCTGGTCGGCGCGGGCGTCGCGGCGGTGTCGAAGCTGCCGGGATGGCCCGTGTGGGCGGCGGCGCTGTGGATCGCGGGGGAGGCCGCACGCGCGCGTGTCCCCTTCGATGGGTTCCCCTGGGGAAAGGTCGCCTTCGGCCAGGCGGACGGCGTGTTCCTGCCCCTCGCCGCGCTCGGCGGTACGCCGGTGCTCGGGTTCGCGGTCGTCCTGTGCGGCTTCGGCCTCTGCGAGGCCGTGCGTCTCGCCGTCCGGGCGCGCCGGGCCGGCGAGGTACGGCGTGGCGCGGCGGCGGTGGCCCTCGTCGCCGTGGCCGTCCCGGTCGTGGCCGCCTTCGCCGCCCGTCCGCTGGTCAGCGACGAGGCGGAGGACGGCACCGCGACCGTGGCGGTGATCCAGGGCAACGTGCCGCGCGCGGGCCTCGACTTCAACGCGCAGCGGCGGGCCGTACTCGACTACCACGCGAGGGAAACGGAACGACTCGCCGCCGAGGTGAGGGCGGGCCGGGTGGACCGCCCCGACTTCGTGCTCTGGCCGGAGAACTCCTCGGACATCGACCCCTTCGCCAACACCGACGCGCGCATGGTCATCGACCGGGCCGCCAAGGCGATCGGCGCGCCCGTCTCGGTCGGCGGCGTCGTCGACCGGGACGGCAAGCTCCTCAACGAGCAGATCCTCTGGGACCCCGACAAGGGTCCCGTCGACACCTACGACAAGCGCCAGATCCAGCCCTTCGGCGAGTACCTGCCGCTGCGCTCGCTCATCGGGGCGATCAACGACGACTGGACCTCCATGGTCAGCCGGGACTTCAGCAGGGGCACCGAGCCCGGCGTCTTCTCCATGGCGGGCACCGAGGTCGGCCTGGTCACCTGCTACGAGGCAGCCTTCGACTGGGCGGTGCGCTCCGAGGTCACCGACGGCGCCCAGATGATCTCCGTACCCAGCAACAACGCGACTTTCGACCGCAGCGAGATGACCTACCAGCAACTCGCCATGTCCCGCGTCCGCGCGGTCGAGCACAGCCGGACCGTCACGGTCCCGGTGACCAGCGGCGTCAGCGCGATCATCATGCCGGACGGCCGGATCACCCAGAAGACCGGCATGTTCGTCGCCGACTCCCTGGTCCAGGAGGTGCCCCTGCGCTCCTCCGAGACCCCGGCCACCCGGCTGGGCGTACTCCCCGAGATCGCTCTCGTGCTGGTCGCGGCGGGCGCGCTGGGCTGGGCCGTCGGCGCCGGTGTGCGCGGGCGACGCGCCCGGGACGTGTAGCCGTACGCCCGTCGCACGCCCCGTGACACCGCCCGGAGTGGCCGGCGCGGCCCGTTAGGGTCGTCCGCATGGCTACTCCCGACTTCATCCGCGACCTGCGCGCCACCGCCGGACAGCAACTGCTCTGGCTCCCCGGAGTCACCGCCGTCGTCTTCGACGACGAAGGGCGGGTGCTCCTGGGCCGACGGTCCGACAACGGGCGATGGTCACTGATCGGAGGCATCCCCGAGCCCGGCGAGCAGCCCGCCGCCTGCGCAATGCGCGAGGTGGAGGAGGAGACCGCCGTCCGGTGCGTCGTCGAGCGGATGGTCGTCGTCCAGGCGCTGAGCCCGGTGACGTACGACAACGGGGACGTCTGCCAGTTCATGGACGTCACCTTCCGCTGCCGGGCCGTGGGGGGTGAGGCCCGGGTCAACGACGACGAGTCGCTGGAGGTGGGCTGGTTCGCCGTGGACGCGCTGCCGGAGCTGGGGGAGTTCGGGCAGCTCAGGATCAAGCAGGCGCTGTCCGACGCACCCACATGGTTCGACCCCACTGCCCCCTACTGAAGTATGGGGCGTGCCCACATGGGGAGCGGGACGGGTGCTGCCTAGGGTCGGGGACATGACCTCGCCCAGCGTCCTCCCGGCCCCCCACGCCTCCTCGCTCGACCTCGAAGGCCGCACCGCCCTCGTCACCGGCGCCGCCGGGGGGATCGGCCGTGCCTGCGCCCTGCGCCTGGCCGCCGCCGGGGCGCGGGTCAGAGCGGTCGACCGGGACGCGGCAGGACTGGACGCGCTCGCCGAGAGCAGCACCGACCTCGCGGGCAGCGTCCTGCCCCAGGTCCTGGACCTGACCGACCTGGACGCCGCCGAACGCGCCGCCGCCGGCACCGACCTCCTGGTCAACAACGCCGGGATCCAGCTGGTGCGGCCCATCGAGGAGTTCCCCCCGGACGTCTTCCACACGGTGCTCACCGTGATGCTGGAGGCGCCCTTCCGCCTGATCCGGGGCGCCCTGCCCCACATGTACGGGCAGGGCTGGGGCCGCATCGTCAACATCTCCTCCGTGCACGGCCTGCGCGCCTCCGCCTACAAGTCGGCCTACGTCGCCGCCAAGCACGGCCTGGAGGGCCTGTCCAAGACCGCGGCCCTCGAAGGCGCCGCCCACGGCGTCACCTCGAACTGCGTGAACCCCTCCTACGTGCGCACCCCGCTCGTCGAGCGGCAGATCGCCGACCAGGCCCGGGCCCACGGCATCCCCGAGGAGCAGGTGCTCACCGACGTGCTGCTCCAGGACAGCGCGGTGCGGCGGCTGATCGAACCGGACGAGGTCGCCGAGGCGGTCGCGTACCTGTGCGGGCCGCGGGCGTCCTTCGTCACCGGCACCTCACTCGTGCTGGACGGCGGCTGGACGGCGCACTGAGCCCGGTCCCGGCCCGCGCACCGGCCGGCCCGGCGGCGGCCCCTGTGGACGGGGTTGTCCACAGGGCTGCCGGGACGACCGCGCGATGGGGAATCCTGTGAGCATGTCCCGCGATCACCTGCAGTCCACCGAGCGCCCGGCCGCCGACGCCAAGGCCCCGGCCGACGACGCCGCCGTCCCGGATTCCGCCGTCGTCGAGACGCCGTTCCTGGAGCTGCTGGCCCGGGGCGCGTCCGCCGACGCCTACGAGCAGCCGGTACTGCTCGCCCGCGCCGAGGGAGGACCGGCCGACCGGATCGACGCGCTCGACCGGGCCAAGCAGCTCGCACTGCGCGTGCGCTCCGAGCTGGAGGGCCGGCGCAGGCGGGAGGCGGAGCTGTCCGCGCTGTTCGAGACGGCCCACGACCTCGCCGGGCTGCGCGACCTGGACGCGGTGCTGCGGGCCATCGTGCAGCGGGCCCGTTCCCTGCTCGGCACCGACGTGACCTACCTCAGTCTCCACGACGCGGCCCGCGGCGACACCTACATGCGGGTCACCGAGGGCTCGGTCGCCGCCCGCTTCCAGCAACTGCGGCTCGGCATGGGGGAAGGGCTCGGCGGCCTCGTCGCCCAGACCGCCCGGCCCTACGTCACGGACGACTACTTCAAGGACGCCCGCTTCCAGCACACCCGCACCATCGACGCGGGCGTGAGCGACGAGGGCCTGGTCGCCATCCTCGGCGTCCCCCTCATGCTCGGCCACCACGTCATCGGCGTGCTCTTCGCCGCGGACCGGCGGGCCCGGGTCTTCGAGCGCGAGCAGATCGCCCTGCTCGGTTCCTTCGCCGCCCTCGCGGCAGCCGCCATCGACACCGCCAACCTGCTCGCCGAGACCCGGTCGGCCCTGGCCGGCCTGGAGCGGGCCAACGAGATCATCGGGGACCGCAGCGCCGTCATCGAGCGCGCCTCCGACGTCCACGACCGGCTCACCGAGCTGGTCCTGCGCGGTGGCGGGGTGCACGACGTGGCCGCCGCCGTCTCCCAGGTCCTGGACGGCACCGTCGAGTTCACCGAGGCGGGATCGGCGCCGGCGAGGGCTCTGGAGGTGTCGCGCGCCGAGGGACACGCGGTGCGGCACGAGGACGACTGGATCGCCGCCGTCGCCGCCGGTGACGAACTGCTCGGCGCCCTGGTCCTGCGCGGCCACCCCGGACTCGACCCCGTCGACCAACTCACCCTGGAGCGGGCCGCGACGGTCACCTCCCTGCTGTTGCTCGCCCGGCGCTCCGCCGCCGAGGCCGAACAGCGCGTCCGCGGTGAGCTGCTCGACGACCTCCTCGACGCCCGCGACCGCGACCCGCGCCTGCTGGGCGACCGCGCCCGGCGCCTCCGCGCCGACCTGGCCGCCACGCACGTCGTGCTCGCCGCCCGGCTCGACACCGCGGCGTCCGACGCCGACCAGGAGGCGGACGCGCGCAGGCGCCTGTGGGCCGCCGCCTCCCACCTCGCCGCGACCCGGCACGGCCTGGCCGCCGCCCGGGACGGCGGCACGGTGCTCCTGCTGCCGCTCGACACCGGTGACGGGGCCACGGACCTGGCCCGCCGCACCGCCCGGCACCTCGGCCGTGCCGTCCACGAGAGCGTCACCGTCGGCGCCTCCGCACCCGTGGAGGACCTCGCCGCCCGCCCCGACGCCGTCGCCGGCGCCTACGCCGAGGCCCGGCGCTGCCTCGACGCCCTGGGCCTGCTGGGCCGCTCCGGGGACGGCGCCGCCGCCGAGGACTTCGGCTTCCTGGGCCTGCTGCTGGCCGGCGAGCAGAACGTCTCGGGTTTCGTCGAGCGCACCATCGGCCAGGTCGTCGCCTACGACGAGCGGCGCGGCACCGAGCTGCTGCACACCCTCGACGCCTACTTCGCCTGCGGCATGAGCCCGGCCCGCACCAAGGACGAACTCCACGTCCACGTGAACACGGTCGCCCAGCGCCTGGAGCGCGTGGGCCGCCTCCTGGGCGACGACTGGCAGAGCCCCGACCGCGCACTGGAGATACAACTGGCCCTCAGACTCCACCGGTTGTCGCTCCCGGCACAGCACTGAACAGCACTGACCCCGCACGCGTCGGCGTACGGGGTCGGCAGCGAACGGTGGGCCGGGCTCAGACCGAGCGCGCCCCCTGCGCACGAGAGGCCTTGACCGACCCGTCCTCGTCCTCGGGGGACGACACGGGCTCCGCGAGGTCGCGGTGGCGCGTCTCCTTGGCCACGCCCACCGCGACCAGGGTGAGCAGGACGGAGGCGATCACGTAGAGGGAGATCGGGGTGGAGCTGTCGTACTCGGAGAGCAGCGCGGTGGCGATCAGCGGCGCCGGGGCACCGGCCGCGACGGAGGCGAACTGGGCGCCGATCGACGCCCCGGAGTACCGCATCCGGGTCGCGAACATCTCGGAGAAGAAGGCGGCCTGGGGCGCGTACATGGCGCCGTGCAGCACCAGCCCCACGGTCACCGCGAGCAGCAGACTGCCGAAGTCGCCGTGGTCGATCAGCATGAAGAACGGGAACATCCACAACCCCACGCCGGCCGCGCCCAGCAGGTACACGGGCCGTCGGCCGATGCGGTCCGACAGCGCGCCCCAGCCCGGGATGACGGCGAAGTGCACCGCCGAGGCGATCAGGACCGCGTTGAGCGCGGTCTGCTTGGAGACGTCGGCCGCGGTGGTGGCGTAGACGAGGATGAAGGCGGTGATGACGTAGTAGCTGATGTTCTCCGCCATGCGCGCGCCCATCGCGATCAACACGTCGCGCCAGTGGTGCCGCAGCACGGCGACGATCGGCATCGGCTCGGCCTCCGCCTTGCGCGACTCGGCCTGCGCCAGCGCCTGTTTGAAGACCGGTGATTCGTCGACGGACAGCCGGATCCACAGTCCGACCATGACCAGTACGCCGGAGAGCAGGAACGGTATCCGCCAGCCCCAGCTGTTGAACGCGGAGTCCGACAGCACGGCGGTCAGCAGCGAGAGCACACCCGTGGCCAGCAACTGCCCCGCCGGCGCGCCGGTCTGCGGCCAGGACGCCCAGAATCCGCGCCGTCGCGCGTCCCCGTGCTCGGACACCAGCAGCACGGCGCCGCCCCACTCACCACCGAGCGCGAACCCCTGGACGAGCCGCAACACGGTCAGCAGCACGGGAGCGGCCGTGCCGATGGTCGCGTGGGTGGGGAGCAGCCCGATCGCGAAGGTCGCGCCACCCATCATCAACAGGCTCAGGACCAGCAGCTTCTTGCGTCCGAGCCGGTCACCGTAGTGACCGAAGACCAGGGCACCCAGCGGCCGCGCGGCGAAACCGACGGCGTACGTCAGGAACGAGAGCAGCGTGCCGACCAGCGGGTCGGAGTCCGGGAAGAACAGCTTGTTGAAGACGAGGGCGGCGGCGGAGCCGTAGAGGAAGAAGTCGTACCACTCGATGGTGGTGCCGATGAGGGACGCGGCGACGATGCGCTTGAGGTTGTTCGGGGCTGGTGGAGCGGTTGCGGGCGACGACATCGGCACCACTTCCTGGGGATCTGCGGGGACGTTTGCGTGTCGCCACACCGTAGGAATTCGCAGGTCAGGCGCACATGTGGCGGGGCTACATAGTTCGTGGGTCGGCTATGCGTGCGGCCACCATGCCAGCCCGCGGCAAGGCGGGTCAGGGGCACGGGCAGCGTGCCCGGGCGCGGTCCACTCCTTCACATCTCGGACCCAGGAGAGCGGCCGGCGCTGTTACTCACTTTCGGGTGAACGCTCTCGAGGTGTCGGGGTGGCGTGCCATGGCGGTCTCGGCCCTCGGCCCAGCGGACACAAGGGGACACGTGCTTCAGCGGCGTCAACACAGTGCATTCAGCACATAAATGCTCAATACAGGCGAGAGTCACCAGGATGTCGGTGGTTCGTAACACCGTTCACGTCGTCTCCACGAACCGGTCGACCGGCCCGCAATCTGTGAGGGCACGGCCGACCGGCCGGGCAACGCACCACGCACCACCACCCCGGGACCTGGATCCCGGGGCCGGCGGTGCCCGCACAAAGCAGGGGGAACCTGTGTCGAAGTCCATCACCGCCCGCCGCCTGACCGCCGGCGTCCTCGCCGTCGGCGCCCTGACCGCCGCACTCGTGGTGCCGGCGTCGGCCGCCGACCACGAGCGTCAGCGGCCCCGCGTCGAGATCACGGACGTCCAGTACGACGCCCCGGGCCGTGACAACCGCTCCAACCGTTCGCTCAACAAGGAATGGGTGGAGATCACCAACAACACCCGCCGCGCGGTCAACCTGGACGGCTGGACCCTCAGGGGTGAGGACGGCCACCGCTACACCTTCCGCCACTACCGCCTCGACGGCCGCGCCACGGTCCGCGTCCACACCGGCGAGGGCCGCGACACCCGCTCCGACGTGTTCCAGGACCGGCGCAACCACGTGTGGGGCAACCGCTCCGACACCGCCACGCTCCGCAACGACCACGGCCGCTTCGTCGATGACAAGTCCTGGGGCCACCACCGCCACGGCGGCCGCCGCTGACGCCCGAACCCACAACTGACCGGCACAGCCGGTAAGGAGCCCGCCACCCCCAAGGGGTGGCGGGCTTCCGCTCGTTCCACTGGCATGCCAGGGCTACCGGTGGCACGGATTCCCCCGTCCCGGTTGGCGGCTTTGGGTCTGACCGCACGGCTCCGCGAGCCTCACAATGGCCAGTACATGACATTGGAGGCCGCTGTGGCTCGCACGCGTTCCGACCGCCCCTCGCACGTCGCCGTCACCCCCGCCGTTCTCCTGGCCCTGCTGCTCGGCTGGACCGCCGTCCTCGGACCGGTCGCGGACGCCGCGCCGCGGGAGAGGCCGGCCGCCATCGCGGTGCGCGGCGGCGACGTCCTCTACAGTGCGGGCGCCCGCTGCACCGTCGGGTTCAACGCCCGTTCCGGATCCGCCGAGTACGCGCTGTTGTCGGGCCGGTGTGCGCAGACGGCAGGCACCTCCTGGTACGCCGACGCCGCCCTCACCGTCCCCGTCGGGGTCACCGCGGGGGTCAGCTTTCCCGGCAACGACTACGCGACCGTCCGGTACACCGGCACGACGGTCGCCCGTCCGGGCGAGGTCTCCCTGGGCGCCGGGGCCGGGACCCGCGACATCACCGCCGCGGCCCACCCCGTCGTCGGCCAGTCGGTCTGCCATGTCGGACGCACCACGGGACACCGTTGCGGGGTCGTCCAGGCGGTCAACGTCACGGTCAATTACGGCGGGGGGAGCGTGAGCGGTCTCTTCCGGTCCAACGTCTGCTCCGAACCCGGAGACGTGGGCGGCCCGGCCTTCTCCGGCACCACCGCGCTGGGCATCATCGTCGGCAGCAGCGGCAACTGCAGCTCGGGAGGCGTCACCTACTACCAGCCGGTGGTCGAGTGGCTGTCGGTGTACGGACTGAGCATCTACTGACCGACGCCACCCCCGACGCGCACCCGCCCGTTGCGGCGAGACGCCCCGTCTCGTACAGTGGGGGCATGGCTTTCCTCTTCTTCGTCTGAGTCCGGGCACGGCCCCTGCCGCCGTTTCTGCTGCCCGTAGACCCCTCGAACCATCAGGGAAAGACCCATGCGCGACCGCGCTCCTACCGTGCTGCCGACCACCGCCCCCGCCGTGGCGCAACTGTCCGTCAAGTCCGTCACCAAGTCCTACGGCACCCGGACCGTCCTCGACCAGGTCTCCTTCACCGTCCGGCCGGGCGAGAAGGCCGCCGTCGTCGGCGAGAACGGCTCCGGCAAGTCCACCCTGCTCCGCCTGCTCGCCACGGCCGAGACGCCGGACGCGGGGGAGGTCACCGTCCGTTTCCCCGGCGGGACGGGCCATCTCGCCCAGACCCTCGACCTCGACGCCGACCGCACCGTGCAGGACGCCGTCGACCTCGCTCTGACCGAACTGCGCGACATGGAGCGAAGGCTCCGTACCGCGGAGGAGTCCCTCGCCGACGCGACGGACGAGCAGCTGGCCGCATACGGCGAGCTGCTGACCGCTTACGAGGAACGCGGCGGATACGAGGCGGACGCCCGTGTGGACGTCGCCATGCACGGGCTCGGGCTGGCGGAAATCACCCGGGAGCGCCCGCTCGGCTCACTGTCCGGCGGCGAGCAGTCGCGCCTGGCCCTCGCCTGCGTCCTGGCCGCCGCTCCCGAACTGCTGCTCCTGGACGAACCGACGAACCACCTCGACGCGACGGCAGTGCGCTGGCTGGAGGAACACCTGCGCGCACACCGCGGCACCGTCGTCGCCGTCACCCACGACCGCGGCTTCCTGGAGCGCATCGCCACCACGATCCTCGAGGTCGACCGGGACGAGCGCACCGTGCACCGGTACGGTGACGGCTGGGACGGGTACCGAGCCGCGAAGTCCGCCGCCCGGCGGGGAGCGGAGCAGCGGTACGCGGACTGGGCCGAGGAGGTCGCGCACGCGCAGGAGTTGCTGGAGGCCGCGGGCAGGCGGCTGGCCGTCACCGGCCGCGACCCGAAGCAGGGCTTCGGCAAGCACCGCCGCTCCAGCGAGGCGAAACTCGGCGGCCAGGTGCGCTCGGTGCGGGAGCGCCTGGACCGGCTGCGGCGCAACCCGGTGGCGAAGCCGCCCGTACCGCTCCGCTTCACGACGGCGCTGCCCTCGGCGCCCGGCGGCACGGTCCAGGGCCCCCTCGCCGAACTCGACAACGTACGGGTCGGGGAACGGCTGCGCCTGGACGGCCTCCTGACGATCGAGCCCGGAGGACGCCTCCTGGTCACGGGCGAGAACGGCGCGGGCAAGACGACGCTGCTCCGCGTCCTGGCGGGCGACCTGCGGCAGGACGCCGGTACGGCGCGCCGGCCCGCCCGCATCGGCTACCTCGCCCAGGAACTGCCCGCGCGGGCCACGCGGCTGCCGCTGCTCGCCGCGTTCGCCGCCGGGCGGCCCGGACCGCCGGAGGAGTACGCCGAACAGCTGCTGTCCCTGGGGCTGTTCCGCGAACAGGACCTGCTCGTGCCGGTCGCCGCCCTGTCGGTGGGGCAGCAGCGGCGCCTGCAGGTCGCGGCCCTGGTGACCCGGCCCGCGGACCTTCTCGTACTCGACGAGCCGACCAACCACATCGCACTCGACCTGGCCGAGGACCTGCAAGCGGCGCTCGCCGCGTACCCGGGGGCTGTGGTCGCGGTCTCGCACGACCGCGGCTTCCGGGCGCGCTTCGAAGCCGAGTATCTGGAACTGCGCGCGGGCCGCAGACGCTGACCGGCCGTCGTGCGGCGGCGCGGGCCTGGCCGCACGGTCAGGTCACGGCGCGGATCGAGCGGCCCGCCCAGGAGGGAGCCGGTTCGGTCAGCTCCGAGAAGCGGTGCCGGACCGCGTCCGGGAACTCGGCGGCCCGGCCGGCCCGCTGGTCGACGTGGACCGCGAGCAGTTCGGTCGTCGCCACCGGGGCCGCGTCGGGCAGCGGCTCCGACCCCGGTTCGGGGACCACGTGCATCTCGTGCACGAAGCGCGCCTTGCGTTCCGCCGCTCCCAGCACCCGGGTGCGGACGGCCAGGTGGGTTGCCTCGGGCACTTCCTGGAGATAGCGGACGTGGGACTCGACCGTGTAGAGGGAGCAGCCGGTGGACTCGCGGTAGCCGGAGTCCAGCCCCGTCTCGATCATCAGCGCGTCCGTGGCGTGCCCGAAGACGAGGACGTAGAACGCCTCGCTCATGTGGCCGTTGTAGTCGACCCACTCCGGGCGGACCGTGCTGTGGAACAACGGGAGCTTCGTCATCGGGGGTTCTCCTCGCGGTCCAGGCGGCCGGTGGCGCGCAGCACTTCGACGACACCCCGGTCGCGTTCGACCACCAGGTCCGCGATGGAGCGGCCGTCCGCCGCCTCGTCGCAGCCCGCCACCACGGCGTCGTACAACTCCCTGTCCAGCTCGGGCGCTTCGAGGCGCGTCCACGGCGACTTCAGGGACGGGCCGAAGTGGTCCAGCATGTGCGCCATGCCGCCCTCGCCGCCCGCGAGCGCGAACGTCAGCATCGGTCCCATCACCGCCCAGCGCAGCCCGGGGCCCTCGGTGATCGACAGATCGATGTCCCGGACCGTCGCCTCGCCGTTCGCGACCATGTGCAGCGCCTCGCGCCACAGGGCCTCCTGGAGGCGGTTCGCTATGAAGCCCGGTATCTCGTTGTCCATCGTGACGACGGACTTCCCCGCGACCTCGTAGAAGCGGGAGGCCCAGGCGACGGCCGCCGCGTCGGTGCGCTCGCCGCCGACGACCTCGACCAGCGGGATGAGATAGGGCGGGTTGAAGGGGTGCCCGACGACCAGGCGCGACGGGTCCGCGGCCGTGGTCTGCATGTCGGTCATCGGATAGCCGGAGGTGGAGGAGGCGATGACGACGCCGGGCGGTGTCGCCGCGTCCAGGCGGGCCAGCAGATCGCGCTTGAGGTCGAGCTTCTCGGGCGCGCTCTCCTGGACGAACTCGGCCTCGGCAACGGCCTGTTCGAGGGTGTCGGTCACGGTGAGGCGGTCGGTCGACGCGCCCTCGGCGAGGCCGAGCGAGGTGAGCGTCGGCCATGCCGCGTCGACCAGGCGGCGCAGCCTCCGTCCGGCGTCGGGCGCCGGGTCCCAGGCGGTCACGTCGTAGCCGCGGGCCAGGAAGTGGGCGACCCAGCCGCCGCCGATGACTCCGGCGCCGACGCAGGCGACCCGGCGGACGTGCTCCGGCGAGGTGAACTGCGGTGATGAGGTCATGAGAGAGATCCTCCGTCGTGGCGGCGGGCTACTTGCGCGGCTTGAGGCCGAGAGTGGCGCGGGCCTCGTCCGGTGTCGCGACGCGCGCGCCGATCGACTCGGTGATGGTCACGGCGCGCTCGACGAGCTGGGCGTTGGTCGCCTTGTTGCCCTTGCCGAGGTACAGGTTGTCCTCCAGGCCCACGCGGACGTGGCCGCCGAGCAGGATGGACTGCGCGACCCACGGCATCTGCATCCGGCCGAGCGCGAAGCTCGCCCATCGCGCGCCGTCCGGCAGCATGTTGACCATCGACTGGAGCACTCCTGGGTCTGCGGGGGCGCCCCACGGGATGCCCATGCACAGCTGGAACACGGTCGGGTCGTCGAGCAGCCCCTCCGCGAGCAACTGCTTGGCGAACCAGAGCTGTCCGGTGTCGAAGATCTCCAGTTCGGGCCGCACGCCCAGCTCCTGGATGCGCCGCGCGCCCGCACGCAGCATGTCGGGCGTCGAGACGTAGAGGTTCGAGCCGTCGCCGAAGTTGAGCGAGCCGCAGTCCAGGGTGCAGATGTCGGGAAGCAGGTCCTCGACGTGCGGGAGGCGCTCCAGACCGCTGACGAGGTCGGTGCCGGGGAGGTGGGTGAGCGGGTCGTCCGGGTCGATGACCAGGTCGCCGCCCATGCCGGCGGTGAGGTTGATGACGACGTCGGTGCCGGTCTCCTTGACGCGTTCGACGACCTCCCGGTACAGCTTCGGGTCGCGGGACGGAGCGCCGGTCTCCGGGTCGCGTACGTGGATGTGGACGACGGCCGCTCCGGCGGCGGCCGCCTCCACGGCGTTCCTGGCTATCTGCTCCGGGGTGACGGGGACGTGGGGGCTCTTGCGGACGGTGTCGCCGGCGCCGGTGAGCGCGCAGGTGATGATGACGTTCTCGGTCATGGGCATGCGAGGGCCTCCCGAAGTACTGGCTTTGTGGCTGCTGGAGCTACTCGGCCAGGATCGTGTGCGTGACGTGTGTGGTCAGTGCCGCGTGCATCGCGTCGGCGGCGCTGTCGGACGAGGGGCCGCTCACCGAGAGGACGTGGGTCGCCAGGCCGTCGATCAGCGCGGTCAGCGTCAGTGCCGCGGCCCGCGGATCGACGTCGGCGCGGAACACGCCCTGTCCGACACCTCGGCGTACGACGTCGGCGACGGTCTCCCGCCACTGCCGGTAGTACTCGGAGTGCAGTCGGCCCACTCCCGTGGAGCGCGCGGCCTCGGCCCACAGGTCGAGCCAGACCGCCCACTGGCGGCGCTGCTGCGCGGTGCGCGGCGTCTGCAGCGCGATGAGCTGGCGCAGCTCCGCCGCCGCGTCGTCCGCCTCGGCGAGACGGGCGGCACGGCGCGCGGTGTCCTCGTCCATGCACCAGCGCACGGCCGCTTCGAGGAGTTCGGCGCGGCCCGGGAAGTGGTAGTGGATCGCGGCGCTGCTGGTGGCGCAGGCGCGGGCGATGTCCGCGACCCGCACCGCGTGGAATCCGTGCTCGGCGATCAGCCGGACCGTCTCGCGGACGATCTGCAGTGGCCGCCCGCCCTGGATGTCGGCGGCCGGCGCGGTCTCCTTCGCGGGGGGCCGGGTGCCGAGCAGCCAGCCCGCGTCGACCCGGCCCTCGTCGGCGATCCGTGCCAGCTCCGCGGCCGTGAAGCGGCGGGTGCCGCTCAGCGAACGCGAGAGCTTGGACGGATCCATGACGACACGGCGCGCGAACTCGCGCTGGCTGACGCCCGCGTCCGCGATGACCTCGCGGACGCGGGCGGCGGTGTCGGCGGCAGGCGCGCCTTCGATGACGTCGTCGGTCTCCACGGGCCACGACCTTAGGGGCGTGTTGCGGAAAACTCAACAACGGAATCGACTATCAACGTCCTGACATGCTGGTTGAGGTTCTGATTGATGGGTTAGTCAGTGGAAGGTGACGGTGAGCCGCGCCGCGGAACCGGGCGCGACGAAGACGTACCCGGTGGAGCCGGGGGACTGCGCGAACCGGAGCCTCAGCTGGGTGGTCCCGGTCGGGTCGAGGGCTCTCAGGCCGGGGCCGGAGAACTCCGTGGAGGACGCGGTGCCCGAGGTGAACCGGGGGACGGTGGCGACCCCGGTCGCGGTCGGGGGCGCGGACCAGTCCGCGGGCTCGATCGCGCACCCGCCGAGGCAGCCGGTCTGCGCGTCCACCGCCAGGGAGTTGGCGGCGGGGTTCCCCCATGGATCGCCGCTGCCGCTCGCGTGTGTGACGGACAGCCTGGCACGGTCGACGACCGCGTCGTCGGGGAGTGAGGAGGTGTCGAAGGAGAGCACCGCCCGGTTGTGCTTGCCGTCCGCGCCCCGGCCCACGCCCAGCCCGTAGAGGGACTCCAGCGTGCCGACCGCCGGACCGGCTCCGTCGGCGCCCGCCTTGACGTAACCGTCGCGGCTGTCGTCGTTCGCCAGGGTCACCGTCCGCGTACCGGGGTCCGGGCCGGGATCGGTTCCCGCGTCCAGACCCCAGAACCGCGTGATGTGGTGCGCGGCGCAGATGTTCACGTCGAGGACGTAGGCGGCGGCCCGTCCGCACTGGCCGCTTCCGCTGCCCGGGTCGACGGGCTGGCCGTGGCCCATGCCGGTGATCTCGAACGACTCGACGACCGGGCGGCCCGCGGCGTCCTCGTAGACCAGGTGCGGGTAGCCGCCGACGGTGTCCGAGATCTCCGGGGTGGTGTCGGCGCCGTGGACGTCGGTCCACTGCTCGACGAGTTCGCGCCGGTTCGCGGGTGCCACCGTGGTGTCGGTGGTGCCGTGCCAGACGGACAGGGTCGGCCACGGGCCGCCGTGGGACGAGGCGCCGCGCACCAGAGCGCCCCACTGCGCGGGCGTCCGGTCCGAGCCGGGGCTCATGCAGCCGAAGGCCTGGGTCAGGCTCGTGGCGCACCGCGACGGGATCCCGGCGACGACCGCGCCGCCGTCGAACCGGTCGGGGTACGCGGCCATCATCGCGGACGTCATGGCCCCGCCGGCCGACAGCCCGGTGACGAACGAACGGTCTGCCGCCACCGCGGTGTCGGCGCGCATCCGGTCCATCATCTGGACGATGGAGAGAGCCTCGCCGGAGCCGCGCGACGTGTCGCCGTTCTCGAACCAGTTGAAGCACGAGTTGGCGTTGTTCGAGCTGCGCTGCTGGGGGAGCAGCAGCGCGAACCGAAGACGGTCGGCCATCTCCGTCCAGCCCGTCTCGTCGTCGTAGGCGGCCGCGTTCTGTGTGCATCCGTGCATCGCGACGACGAGTGGACGTCCGGCCGGCAGGCCGTCCGGGACGTACCGGAACATCTGAAGGTTGCCGGGGTTGGAACCGAACCCGGTCACCTCCTGGAGACCGGCCGCGCGGGCGGTTCCCGCGGGCACGGACAGGAACGCCGCCGCGGCGATCAGCACGGTCAGCAGGGCCGCCCAGGCGCGGACGCCGCCTCCGGCCGCCGGCGGCACGGCTGACGGATACGGATGGGTGTGGGACATCGCAACACTCCTACAGACCTGGGGAATTGTGACGTGGATCTCACCGGTTGGCTGGACAGTAGGACCGTCCCTTCGACGCGACGACCGGTTCGGACCACACACGGAGCGCTCGCTTGCTGTGCCGAAGGCACATGGCTACGGACTCCCACCGATTTCCCACGCGCATCGCACGTGATGGTGACGGCTCGCGGGCACCGTGGGGGCCATGGCGAAACTGGACGAGCAGGCTCGGGTACTCCGCTTGCTTCAGCGCACCGGCTTCGGGGGTGCCGGGGAGGACGCGCTGGGGCAAGGCGGCGCCGGAGAAGGGTGGGATCAGGCACTGGAGCGGGTCCTCGCCCCCGCCGACGACCCCGATGCCCCGTCACCGCCCGATCTCGGCCCGCTGCCCGACCGCGGCAAGGCCGACGACAACACTGCCGACGGCACGCGGCAGGCCTATCGGCGTGCCGTCCGCGAGCAGCGCGAGGAGCTGACGATCTGGTGGCTCGACCGGATGACCGCCACCGAGCGGCCGTGGATCGAGAAGCGGACCCTGCTGTGGCACGACCACTGGGCGACGTCGATCCAGAAGGTCAAGTCCGGCAGGGCGATGCTCGCGCAGAACCAGACGCTGCGCAGGCTCGGGGCGGGAGAGTTCCGGACGATGGCGCGGGCCATGGTCCAGGACCCGGCCCTGATGCTGTGGCTCGACGCCTCGGGCAACACCGCCGAAGCACCCAACGAGAACCTCGCCCGCGAGCTGATGGAACTCTTCGTACTCGGTGTGGGCCACTACGAGGAGGAGGACGTGCGGCAGGCCGCGGCCGCGCTCACCGGCTGGAGCGTGGACCGCCGCGGGGACGGCGACTGGAGCGCGCGCTTCCGTCCCCAGCGGCACGCCGACGGCGCACAGACCGTGCTCGGCAGGCGGACCGACTTCACCGCGACGGCGCTGGTGGACCATCTCGTTGCCCAGCCCGAATGCCCGCGCCACGTGGCCTCCCGGCTGTGGGCGCGACTGGTCTCGGCCGACAGCGGCCCCTCGGACGGCAGTCTCGACCGGATCGCCGCCGCGGGTGACCTCACCGCCATGGTGCGGGCGATCTGCGAGGACCCGGCGTTCGCCGATTCCGCGAACGTCGTCGTCAGGCAACCCGTGGAGTACGTCGTGGGCACGCTGCGCGCGCTCGGCGTCCGGCCGGCCCGCCTGGAGCGGAAGGCCCGCGGACAACTCCTGCGGACGCTGAGCGGTCTCGGTCAGGTGCCCTTCGCGCCGCCCAGCGTGGGTGGTTGGCCGCACGGCACCGCATGGCTCACCACGGCGGCGGCCCGCGTGCGCATCGGCTTCGCACAGCAGGCCGTACACCAGGGGGACCTGAGCGCGGTGGAGACAGCGCCTGCGAAGGAGCGCCCCGAGGTACTGGCCCGGCTGCTCGGCGTGCGCCGTTGGAGCGAACGGACCGCCGCCGTTCTCGCCGGTGCGGCGGGCGAGCCGGACCGCGCCGCGGCGATCGCCCTGACCGCGCCCGAGTACCTCCTGCACCCGTGACTCCCGCTCTCGATCCGACGCACCGATCCCCACGCCGTGAAGGAGTACCCGGTGGACACCTGGACCCGACGCAAGTTCCTGACCACGAGCGGCGTGACCGCGGGAGCCGCACTGGCGGCGGGCGCCACGGCGTACACCGTCGACCAATTGCTGGCCTCCGGCGCTGCCGAACCCCGGGCCGCCGATGCCAAGGTCCTCGTGCTCGTGACCCTGTACGGCGGCAACGACGGCCTGAACACCGTCGTCCCGGCCTGGGACCGGGCGTACCACGACCTGCGTCCCGACCTCGCCTACGGTGAGGACGAAGTGCTGCCGCTCGGGGAGGAGTTGGGGCTGAACCCCGGCATGAAGGGCCTCAAGGGGCTGTGGGACGACGAGCAGCTGGCCGTCGTCCGGGGCGTGTCGTACCCCCGCCCGGACCACAGCCACTTCCGCTCGATGTCGATCTGGCAGACCGCCTCGCCCTCCGGCCCGCTGCCCACCGGCTGGCTCGGCCGCTGGCTGGACACGGCCGAGGACCGCGACCCGCTGCGTGGCGTGTCGATCGGCGCCACGCTGCCGCCGCTGCTCGCCGGGGAGAAGACGGCGGGCGCCGCCGTGCAGCTCGGAGGTGCCCGGCTCGCCGCGCCCTGGCAGCGGGTGTGCAAGGAACTGGCGGTGGCTCAGGCAGGTGTGCACCCGTTGCAGGCCCGTGCGGCGGCTTCCCTGGGGGACCTGAACACGGTGGTGAGCCGGTTCGGAGGCCGGTCGCGCGACGAAGACACCGGTGCTCCGCAGGACCCCGACGAGCCGCGCGACGACACGGACGGTGACGACGACGGTGGCGGCTCGGCCGGATCACAGGGCCAACTCGCGGCCCAGCTGGCGGTGGTGGCCGAGGCGATCCGCACGGGCGCGCCGACCCGGGCGTACAGCGTGAGCCTCGGCGGCTTCGACACCCACGCGGCCGAGAAGAACACCCAGTCGCGGCTGCTCGGCCAACTGGACGACGCCGTCACCGGCTTCTTGCGGCAGGTACGCGGCGAGAACGTGGTGGTCGCCGTCTACTCGGAGTTCGGGCGCCGCGCCCGCGCCAACGCCAACCAGGGCACCGACCACGGCACTTCGGGCCCCGTGCTGATCCTCGGCGAACCGGTCCGCGGCGGCTTCTACGGCGACCAGCCGAGCCTCACCAGCCTCGAGGACGACGACCTGGCCACGACCACGGATTTCCGGGACGTGTACGCGACGCTGCTGGCGCGGGTGCTCGACACCGACCCCGGGCGGATCCTGGACGGACACGACCGGACGCTGGCCTTCCTGTAGCGACCTCCGGGGCGCTCACGCCCGCGCGGGGGCGGGCAGGCGCACGGTCACCCGGGTCCCGCTCCCGACCGTGCTCGCGACGTCGACCCGCCCTCCGTGGGCATCCACGACCGCCGCCACGATGGCGAGGCCGAGACCGCTGCCGTGGCCGCCGCGAGCCCGGTCGGCACGGTAGAAGCGATCGAACACCTTGGGCAGCGACTCGGCCGGGATACCCGCACCCTCGTCCACCACGGCCAGCTCCGTCGAGCCGTCCGCCGCCGCCCGTACGGTCACCCGGGCCCCGGTCCCCTCGGCCGTGTGGGCGCGGACGTTGCCGAGCAGGTTGTCCACGACGCGGCGCAGTTGCTCCCCGTCCCCCTCGACCACGGCCGGCCGCTCGGCGTCCAGCGCGACGGGGTACCGGGGAGCCGCCGCCCGGGCCGCGGCGACCGCCGCCCGCGCCACCTTCGTCACGTCGACGGGGAGCCGCTCGGGCGCCCGTACCGTGTCGAGGCGGGCGAGCAGGAGGAGATCGTCCACGAGTCGGCGCATCCGCAGCGCCTCGTCCGTGATGCCGTCCATGGCCCGGCCGAGGTGGGCGGGATCGCCGAGCGCTCCCTGAGCGTGCAGATCCGCGTAGCCGAGGATCGCCGTCACCGGTGTGCGCAGCTCGTGCGAGGCGTCGGCGACGAACTGGCGCAGCCGGCCCTGGGTCGCCTCCTGCTCGTCCAGCATGGTGTTGAGCGCGAGGCCGAGCCGGCCCACCTCGCTGTCCTCGTCCGCCGGCGCGACGCGGAGCCCGCCGTCTCCGGCCGCGATGGCGTCGGCGTCCCGCGCCATCGACTCCAGGGGCCGCAGCCCGCGCCGCAGCAGCCACAGACCGGACACGGCGAGCAGCACGAGCGCTCCGGCGGTCGCCGCGCCTTCCACCAGCAGGAGCCGGTGCAGTGTGCCGTCGACGGAGGACAGCGGAACGGCGGTCACCAGCGTGCCGCGGCGCTCGGGCAGCGAACGGGTCAGCAGCCGGTAGTCGGGGCCGCCACCGTCCTCGGCGGGCACCGTGACCGGGGTGCCGGCCGCGTCTTCCGGCTTCTCCGGCACCCGCGGTGGCGCGTCGCCGGGATCGCGCAGACCCGGTGCCAGCGGTGCCACGTCGCCGTTGGGCCGCCGGATCTCGATGAAGTACTCGGAGACGCCGAGCATCCGGGCGTCCGCCGCGAGTCCCTGCGCGGGAGGCCTTCCGTTGCGTATCTGCTTGACGACCTGTGCCTGAACCCCGCGCAACGACGTGTCCGTGCGGTCGAGGAGATGGTCCCGCAGGGACACGTACACGACCGCGTCCAGGGCGGCCAGGACCACCGCGGTCAGCGCGAGGACCGCGAGCAGCAGCCTCCCCCGCAGGGACCGCGGTGGCCGGGACCCCGCCACCCCCATCGGTCACGCCTCCGGAGCGCGCAGCACGTAGCCGATGCCGCGGCGAGTGTGGATCAGCGGCAGGCCACGCGAGTCGATCTTCCTGCGCAGGTATGAGATGTACGACTTCAGGACGGCCGTGTCCCCGGTGCCGTACTCCCATACGCGGTCCATCAGTTGCTCGTGGGTCAGCACGCGGCCCGCGTTGGCGAGCAGGTGGTGCAGCAGCCGGTACTCGGTCGGCGACAGCTCCACCAGGTGCCCGCCCCGGCGCACCTCGTAGGCCACCGTGTCCAGCTCCAGGTCCGCGCACCGCAGCACGGCGCGTTCCGTCGTGCCGCCCGGCCCCTCGACGCGGCGCAGCACCGCGCGCACCCGGGCGGCGACCTCCGCGAGCCGGAACGGCTTGGTGATGTAGTCGTCCGCGCCCAGATCGAGGCCGCCGACGACGTCCTCCCCGCTCTCACGCGCCGTCAGGAACACCACCGGTACCCGCGCGCCGCCGTCGGCCGCGAGCCGCCGCACCACTTCGAAGCCGTCGAAATCCGGCAGCATCACGTCGAGCAGCACCAGATCGGGCCTGCGTTCGCGCACCTTGGCGAGTGCTTCCCGGCCGCTGGTCGCCTCGGCCACGTCGTAGCCGAGGAAACGGAGCGAGGTCGCGAGCACGTCGACGATCGCCGGTTCGTCGTCCACCACCAGCAGATGCCTGCCGTCACCTTCCCGCATCCGCCCATCCTGCCAGGCCTCGCCGCGGGCCGACGCGCCCGGGCACCGGCACGGCATTCGAAAGTGTCGGAAGCGATCGATAACGAATTGAGTCCGCGCCTGCACGGCCATTGACCAAGATTCCCGTCTGACTTTACTGTCCGACACCATGAGCTTTCGGTGACGGCACCGAAACTTTCGAAAGGCAGACGATGAAGAAACGTGCGCGCTTGCCCGGACTCGTCGCCACCGCCGCGACGCTCGCCCTGGCGCTGAGCCTGTCCGCCTGCGGCGACGGGAACGGCGGGGCGTCGTCCGACGACGGCAAGATCCATGTTCTGGTCTACGGGGACGCGAGCAACAAGGTCGAGCAGCGGATCGTCGACACCTTCAACAAGACGTCCGACGTCAAGGCCGTCCTCGACACCATCCCCGGTGCCGACTACCAGAAGAAGCTCCAGACGATCATCAGCACGCCGCAGGCACCGGACGTGTTCTTCAACTGGGGTGGCGGCAGCATCAAGCCGTTCGTCGAGGCCGACCTGCTGCTGCCGCTCGACGGCCTCATCGAGAAGGACCCGGACCTCGAGAAGAAGTTCCTGCCGTCCGTCTTCGACAGCGCCGTCGTCGACGGCAAGCCGTACGGCATCCCGATGCGCGGCACCCAGCCGGTCCTGCTCTTCCACAACAAGAAGGTCCTCGACGACGCGGGCGTCGCGCCGCCCAAGACCTGGGACGAGCTGCTCGACGCGGTCGAGAAGCTCAAGGGCCAGGGGGTCACGCCGATCGCGCTCGGCGGCGGCGACGTCTGGCCGACCCAGATGTGGTTCCAGTACCTCTACGACCGCACAGCCGGACCGGAGTTGTTCGCGAAGGCCGTCGGGGGCGACAAGAGCGCCTGGGAGAGCGCGGACAGCAGGAAGGCCCTGGGCATGATCGAGGAGCTGGTCGACACCGGCGCCTTCGGCAAGAACTACGACTCGGTCAAGTACACCAACGGCGGCTCGGTCCAGCTCGTGGCCTCGGGCAAGGCCGGCTTCGAACTGATGGGTTCCTGGTACTACTCCCAGCAGCTCACGGACCACGAGGAGTTCGCCCGCAAGAACCTCGGATACAGCGCCTTCCCGACCGTCGAGGGCGGCAAGGGCGACCCGGCCGCGGTCGCGGGCAACACCAACAACTACTACTCGGTGATGAAGAAGACCAAGCACCCCGAGGCCGTCGCCGAGTTCCTGAAGCTCATGTACTCCGACGAGTTCGTGAAGGCGCAACTGGACATCGGCAACCTGCCGACCACGACCAACACCGACAAGTTCATCGACGGCTCGGGCACCCCCGAGTACTCGCGCTTCCAGTACGACCTCGTCGCCGACGCCCCGTCGTTCCAGCTCTCCTGGGACCAGGCGTACCCGCAGAAGGCGAGCTCCGACATGCACAAGGCCATCCAGCAGTTCTTCAACGGACAGCTCGACACGGACGGCTTCATCAAGGCCATGCAGGCCCTCCCGACCGACTGACGAACGGCCCATGACCACACAGACATCGAGCGCCCGGCCCGGCTTCGTCTGGGCGCTGCCCGCCGCAGTGTTCTTCGCCCTCTTCGCGATCGTGCCGCTGATCATGGTGGCGGTGCTGTCCTTCATGAGCTGGGACGGCATCAGCGCGCCCGAGTTCGTCGGCACGGACAACTGGTCGCGCCTCGCCGACGACCCGGTCATGCTGGACAGCGTCTGGCTGACCCTGCTGCTGACCGCGCTCGGCGTGGCCCTCCAGACCCCGCTGAGCATTTTGCTCGGCGTCTGGGCCGCCGGGCACCAGCGCAACCGCGCCGTCCTGTCGGTCATCTACTTCATCCCGCTGCTGCTGTCCGCCACGGCCGTGTCCGTGCTGTGGCGGGCGCTGCTCGACCCGAACTTCGGCATCCCGGCCGACGCCACCTGGCTGTTCGGCGACGGCAACCTGTTCGGCGAACAGGCCACCGCCATCGGCGTCCTCGCGTTCGTCAGCACATGGCAGTTCACCCCGTTCCACACGCTGATCTACCAGGGCGCCGCCCGCGCCGTGCCGCAGGTGCTGTACCAGGCGGCGGAGGTCGACGGGGCGGGCCGCTACCGGCAGTTCTTCCACATCACGCTGCCGCAGCTGCGCACCGCCATGATCACCTCGATGATCCTGATGACCGTCGGCGGACTGACCACGTTCGAGACGGTCCTCATCCTGACCCAGGGCGGCCCCGGCACCGACACCACCATCAGCGCCTACTACATGTACGACAAGGCGTTCAAGAGCTTCGACTACGGCACCGGCTCCGCGATCGCCCTGGCCCTGGTCGTCGCGGCCACGGTCGTCTCGCTGATCGTCGTCCGGGTCTCCGGCTACGACAAGATGCGCAGTTCCATGGAGGGTGTGTCATGAGGCGCCGACCGAACTACCTGGCCGGCGCCGGCTCGTTCGTCTGGCTTCTCCTGGTCGGCCTGCCGCTGTACGTCCTGATCGCCGCGACCCTGCGCACCCGGCAGGACTACGCCGACAACGGCCCGGTGTCGATACCGGACAGCTTCACCCTGGACAACTACACCGGCGCCTTCGACTCCGGCTTCGGCCGCTACTTCCTCAACACCCTCGTCGTCACGGCCTGCGTGGTCGGCCTCGTCCTGCTGCTGGTCCCGCCCCTCGCCTACGCCATCGTGCGCAGCCGCGGCCGGGCCACCTCGGCGGTCTTCCGGCTCTTCCTGCTCGGCCTCGCCATCCCCGCCCAGGCGGTGATCGTGCCGATGTTCTACCTGATCAGCGAGGCCGGGCTGTACGACAACCTGCTCGGCGTCATCCTGCCCACGACCGCGTTCTGCCTCCCGATGTCGGCGCTGATCCTCAGCGGCGCCATGCGGGACATCTCCCCGGAGCTGTTCGAGGCCATGACCATGGACGGCGCCACCCCGCGGCGCATGTTCTTCCAGCTCGTGGTGCCGCTGTCCCGCGGCGGACTCTCCACGATCGTCGTGTTCTCCGCCCTCCAGGCGTGGAACGGCTTCCTGTTCCCGCTCGTCCTGACCCAGTCCGACGCCACCAAGGTCGTCACCCTGGGCCTCTACAACTTCCAGACCGAACACGGCATCGACATCCCCGGCCTGCTGGGCGCCGTCGTGCTGTCCATGGTGCCCGTCCTGCTCGTCTACCTGTTCGCCCGTCGCGCCCTGGTCCAGGGCCTGATGGGCGTCGGAGGAAAGTGACCCACAACGTGGCGGTTGAGACCCACCCCGAAATCCCCCTCTGGAACGACCCCGCCCTCTCCGTCACCACCAGGGTGTCCGCGCTCATCGAGGCGATGACCCCCGAGGAGAAGATCGCCCAGCTCTACGGCGTCTGGGTCGGCGCGTCCGACGAGGGCGGAGACGTAGCCCCCCATCAGCACGACATGGAGGAGGCGGTCGACCTCGACGCGCTCCTGCCCACCGGCCTCGGCCAGTTGACCCGGCCCTTCGGCACCGCCCCCGTCGACCCGGCGCTCGGCGCGCTCTCGCTGCTGCGCACCCAGGCCCGCATCGCCTCGGCGAACCGCTTCGGCATCCCCGCCGTCGCGCACGAGGAGTGCCTGGCGGGCTTCGCCGCCTGGGGCGCGACCGCCTACCCCGTCCCCCTGTCCTGGGGCGCCACCTTCGACCCGGACCTGGTGCACCGCATGGCGTCCGCCATCGGCCGCGACATGCGGTCCGTCGGCATCCACCAGGGCCTCGCACCCGTCCTGGACGTGGTGCGCGATGCCCGCTGGGGACGGGTCGAGGAGACCATCGGCGAGGACCCGTACCTCGTCGGCACCATCGGCACCGCCTACGTGCGCGGCCTGGAGGGCGCCGGTGTCGTCGCCACCCTCAAGCACTTCGCCGGCTACTCGGCCTCCCGCGCCGGACGCAACCTCGCGCCCTCCCCGATGGGCCCGCGCGAGCGCGCCGACGTCCTGCTGCCGCCCTTCGAGATGGCGGTCCGCGAGGGCGGCGCCCGGTCCGTGATGCACGCCTACACCGACACCGACGGCGTCCCCGCGGCAGCCGACGAGGACCTGCTCACCGGACTGCTGCGCGACACCTGGGGCTTCGACGGCACCGTCGTCGCCGACTACTTCGGCATCGCCTTCCTCAAGACCCTGCACGGCATCGCCGCCGACTGGGCGGAGGCCGCGGGCGCCGCGCTGCGGGCGGGCGTCGACGTCGAGCTGCCCACTGTCAAGACGTTCGGCGCGCCCCTGGTGGAGGCGGTCGCGGCCGGCCGGGTCCCCGAGAAGGTGATCGACCGCGCGCTGCGCCGGGTGCTCACCCAGAAGGCGCTGCTCGGGCTCCTCGACCCGGACTGGAACCCGGTGCCCGCCGCACTGGACGGCGCGGACCTGGACGACCCGGAGGCCCTGCGCGGCCGGATCGACCTGGACGCTCCCGGCAACCGCGAACTGGCCCGCACCGTCGCCGAGGAAGCGGTCGTGCTGTTGAGCAACGACGGCACGCTGCCCCTCGACCGGCCGCGCCGCATCGCCCTGGTGGGACCCAACGCCGACGAGCCCACCGCCGTACTCGGCTGCTACTCCTTTCCCCAGCACATCGGCGTCCACCACCCCGCGACCCCGGTCGGCATCGACCTGCCCACCCTGCGCGCCACCCTGGCCGCGGAGTTCCCCGGCACCGAGTTCACGCTCGCCCACGGCACGGGCGTCGACGACGGCGACGTCTCCGGCATCCCCGAGGCCGTCCGCGCGGCCGGGGAGGCGGACGTCGTCGTCGCCGTCCTGGGCGACCGCGCCGGACTCTTCGGACGCGGCACCAGCGGTGAGGGCTGCGACGTCGAGTCGCTCGCCCTTCCCGGCGCCCAGCAGCAGCTCCTCGACGCCCTGCTGGACACCGGCAGGCCGGTGGTCACGGTGCTGCTGGCGGGCCGGCCCTACGCGCTGGGCCGGGCCGTGACGGAGGCCGCCGCGATCGTGCAGTCCTTCTTCCCCGGAGAGGAGGGGACCGCCGCCCTCGCGGGCGTGCTCAGCGGGCGTACCGGTCCCTCCGGCCGGCTGCCGGTCAGCGTGCCCCGCGGAGCCGGTGCGCAGCCGACCACCTACCTGGGGGCGCGGCTCGCCCACGCGAGCGAGGTGTCCAGCATCGACCCGACGCCGGCCTTCGGCTTCGGGCACGGCCTCACGTACACCACGTTCGCCTGGAGCGACCTCGCGGTGGACGTGGGACAGGCGCCCGCCGACGGCGAGTTCTCGCTGGCGCTGACCGTCCGCAACACCGGCGAACGGCACGGCACCGAGGTCGTCCAGCTCTACCTGCACGACCCGGTGGCCTCCGTCGTCCAGCCGGTGCAGCGCCTCGTCGGCTACACCCGGGTGCCCCTGGCGCCCGGCGAGGCCCGCAGGGTGCGCGTCGTCGTCCCGGCCGACCTCGCCTCCTTCACGGGGCGCGACGGCCACCGGATCGTCGAACCCGGCGCGCTGGAGCTGCGGTTCGCCGCGTCCAGCACCGCGCCGCCCCTGACGGCGGCGGTCACCGTCACCGGTGCGCCACGGCGGGTCGACCACACGCGGCGGCTGCACGCGGTCTTCGGGCAGGAGCCGTCGGCGGTCGGCTGAGGCACCCGGGTCAGCCGCCCCGCAGCACGTCGAGCGCCTGGAGCGCGACGTGGAGTTCGGTGCGCTGCTCGCCGGACTCCAGGTCGCGCCCGAGCAACCGCTCGATCGTCCGCAGCCGTTGGTAGACGGTCTCCCGGGACAGCCCGGCCGACCGGGCGGCGACGGTCTTGTTGCCCGCGGCGTCCAGATAGCCGCGCAGGGTCGTCACGAGGTCGGTGCCGTGCCGGGCGTCGTGTTCGAGCAGCCGGCCCAACTGCCGTTCCGCGTAGTCCTGGACGCGGGTGTCGTCGCGCAGCGCGAACAGCAGCCGGCCCAGGCCGATGTCCGCCCGTTCGTGGAAGGAGCGGTCCGGCGGCGGGGGCCGGCCCGGCTCGGTCGCCTCGGCCACCCGGGCCGCCTCGCCGAAGGAACGCGCGACGCCGTCGAGATCCGGGGCGGGGGAGCCGACGCTCACGACCGCGTCCGGAGCGGCGTCCAGCACGCCCCGGCTCAGCCGCTCGACCGCCTCCCGCCAGGGCGGCGACGGGCGCAGCGCCAGCATGACGCCCAGGCGGGTGGGGGAGAGCAGGCCGACGAGCGCCCGCGCCCCCGACGTGCTCAGCTCCTCGGACAGCCGGTCCTCGGCCGTCGCGGCCTCCGCCTCTCCGGGGAGGTCCGCGAGTACGGCGACGAAGCGGGCGTCCGCCGCGGGCAGCCCCAGGGCCGCGACGCGGGCGCGCGCGTCCGCCGGGGAGCGGTGGCGCCGCTCGGCCAGGTCCCGCAGGGCGGTGCGGTGGGCGGTGCGCTCCCAGGGCGTGGAGTGGGTGAGACGGGCGATGGTGAGGGCCATCGCGGTCCGCTCCAGCACGGTGACGTCCTCGGGCCCGAAGGCCCGGCCCCCGCCCGGCAGCATGACGACCCGCCCCCAGCCCTCGCCCTGGTACTCCACCGGGGCCACGAGCCATCCCTCGGGACCGGCCACGCCCGCGCGGTCGGTCGCCGGTGCGGTCCGCGAGCGCCGCTCCCATCCGGTGAGCGCGGCCTGCGCCGTACTGCCCGAGGGCTCGCAGACCAGGGCCCGGTGGACCAGGTTCTCCAGCACCACCGTGCGTCCGCTCATCTCCGCCGCCGCACGCACCACGTCCTCGGGACCGGCGCCGCGCAGGGTGAGCGCGGTGAACGCCTCGTGGACCCGCTGCGTCCTGCGCATCGCGCCCGCCTGGCCGCCGAGGATCAGCGCGTGGACGACCTGCGTGACCTCCAGGAAGTTGACGTCCCGCGCGAGCGTGACGAGCGGCAGCCCGCGCGCCCGGCACGCCTGTACGAGGGCCTCGGGCGGCCGGTGGTAGCGGCGTACCAGCTCGATGACCAGGGCGGCGGCACCGACGTCGGCGAGTTCGTCGACGTAGCGGCGTACCCCCGCCGGGTCCTCGGGCAGGGGCATGCCCGTGGTGAGGACCAGTTCGCCGCCCTTGAGGAACGACGCCGGGTCCGTCAGCTCGGTGACGTGGACCCACCGGACCGGGCGGTCCACGCGGTCGGCGCCGGTGACCACCCGCGGCTCGCCCCCGGCCAGCACCGGCAGGGCCAGCACGTCCGCCACGGTGGGCGGACGGCCCTCCCGGCCCGGGTGCCGGTTCTCGCTCACGGTGCCTCCCTGTGCCCCCTGGTCACTCTGACAAGCCTCCTTGACCTGCGCAAGAGCGCTCGGAGGGTCGCGCGGGCGCGGTCCGGCGGCGCGCGCGGCGCCGGACGGTTGACACATCGTCCGGATACCGGGCCCGCGCCGGACAGATCACGCGTTGGCGGGCCCGCCCCGGCGGGAAGGCTCGGGGCACCGCAGGAGACCGACGATCACGCCGGGAGACGAGCATGACCGCACTGTCGCCGCACCTTCGCCAGGCCACGCCCGTGGTGGCCGTCCGGGGCGAGGGCGTCCACATCCATGGCGAGGACGGCCGCCGCTATCTGGACTTCACCGCCGGCATCGGCGTCACCAGCACCGGGCACTGCCACCCCAGGGTGGTGGCCGCCGCCCAGGAGCAGGTGGGCACCCTGGTCCACGGCCAGTACACGACCGTCATGCACCAGCCGCTGCGGCGCCTCGTCGACAAGCTCGGCGAGGTCCTGCCGACCGGTCTGGACAGCCTCTTCTTCACCAACTCCGGCAGCGAGGCGGTGGAGGCGGCGCTGCGCCTGGCCCGCCAGGCCACCGGCCGCCCCAACGTGCTGGTCTGCCACGGCGGTTTCCACGGCCGCACCGTCGCCGCCGCGTCCATGACCACCTCGGGCACCCGCTTCCGGTCCGGCTTCTCGCCGTTGATGAGCGGCGTGGTCGTCACCCCCTTCCCGACCGCCTTCCGCTACGGCTGGGACGAGGAGACCGCCACCCGCTTCGCCCTCCAGGAACTCGACTACACCCTCCAGACGATCACCTCGCCCGCCGACACCGCCGCCGTCATCGTCGAGCCGGTCCTGGGCGAGGGCGGCTACGTCCCCGCGACCCGGGCCTTCATGGAGGGCCTGCGCGAGCGGGCCGACCGCCACGGCTTCCTGCTGATCCTGGACGAGGTGCAGACCGGTGTGGGCCGCACCGGCCGGTTCTGGGGCCACGAGCACTTCGGCGTCACCCCCGACATCCTGATCACCGCCAAGGGTCTGGCCAGCGGCTTCCCCCTGTCCGCGATCGCGGCCTCCGAGGAATTGATGGCCAAGGCATGGGCGGGCTCGCAGGGCGGCACGTACGGCGCCAACGCGGTGGCCTGCGCGGCGGCCTGCGCCACGCTCGACGTCGTCCGCGACGAGAAGCTGGTGGAGAACACGGAGGCGATGGGCGCGCGCCTGCGCCGCGGACTGGAGGAGGTGTCCGCGCGGACGCCCGCCATCGGGGACGTGCGGGGCATGGGGCTGATGCTGGCCAGCGAGTTCGTCACCGAGAACGGGGACCCGGACCCCGGGACGGCCGCCCGGGTCCAGCGGGCCGCGGTCGACGAGGGCCTGCTGTTGCTGCTCTGCGGAGCCTGGAACCAGGTGGTCCGGATGATCCCCGCGCTGGTGATCGACGAGACGGCGGTCGACGAGGGCCTGCGGGCCTGGTCCGCCGCCGTCGAGGCCGGCACGTCGGGGGCGGCGGACCGGTGAGCCGACGGCCGCCGCCGTCGTGAGGCGGGCGGGCCCTCCGGCGCGCGCGCCGGCCGGGTCCGGCCGGCGAGGCCGGCACGTCGCGCGCGGCGACCCGGTTCGCCTGCCGAGGCCGGCCCACCGGGAGCGGCCGACCGGTGACCCGACGGCCGCCGCCCGCGCGAGGAGGGCGGGCGGACCGAGCACACGCAGACCGAGCCCGGCCTCCGGGCCGGGCGACCAGGAGGGACCCCATGACCGACACACCGACCCAGCTGTTCATCGGCGGCGCGTGGACGGACGCGGCGGACGGCGCCGTGCTGCCCGTGGACGACCCCGCGACCGGCGAGACCGTCCGCCACGTCGCCGACGCCGGACCCAAGGACGCCCGGCTCGCCGAGGACGCCGCCGTCCTGGCGCAGGAGGCGTGGGCGCGCACGGCACCGCGGGCGCGCAGCGAGATCCTGCGCCGGGCCCACGAGATCGTCCTGGAGCGCACGGACGAACTCGCCCGGCTGATGACCTCCGAGATGGGCAAGCCGCTGGCCGAGGCCCGGGGCGAGGTCGCCTACGCCGCCGAGTTCTTCCGCTGGTTCTCCGAGGAGGCCGTCCGGATCGACGGCGGCCACGGCCTCCTGCCCGACGGGCGCAACCGCATGCTGCTCTCCCGGCGCCCGGTCGGGCCCTGCCTGCTGATCACCCCGTGGAACTTCCCGCTCGCCATGGGCGCCCGCAAGATCGCCCCGGCGATCGCGGCCGGCTGCACGATGGTGCACAAGCCGGCCCCGCAGACCCCGCTCTCCAGCCTGGCCCTGGCCGCCGTCCTCAAGGAGGCCGGACTGCCGGACGGCGTGCTGAACGTCGTCCCCACCTCCAGGGCGGGAGAGGTCTGCGAACCGCTGCTGCGCGGCGGCCGGATCCGCAAGCTGTCCTTCACCGGCTCGACCGCCGTCGGACGGCTGCTCCTCGCCCAGTGCGCGGACACGGTCGTCAGGACCTCGATGGAGCTGGGCGGCAACGCGCCGTTCATCGTCTTCGACGACGCGGACCTGGACGCCGCCGTGGACGGCGCGATGATCGCCAAGATGCGCAACATGGGCGAGGCGTGCACGGCCGCGAACCGCTTCTTCGTGCACCGCCCGGTTGCCGAGGAGTTCTCGCGGCGGCTGGCCCGGCGGATGGAGGCGCTGGTGGTGGGCCCCGGCACCCGGGACGGCGTCGACGTGGGCCCCCTCATCGACGCCGCCGGACGGGCCAAGGTCGAGGAACTGGTCGCCGACGCGGTGGAGCGCGGCGCCCGGGTGCTGGCCGGCGGCCGGACACCCGAGGGCCCCGGCTGCTTCTACCCGCCCACCGTGCTCACCGACGTCTCCCCGGACAGCGCGCTGATGGACACGGAGATCTTCGGCCCCGTCGCGGCGATCCTCACCTTCGACGACGAGGACGAGGTGGTAAGCCGCGCCAACGACACCCCCTGGGGCCTCGTCGGCTACCTCTACACCGAGGGCCTGGACCGCGGCCTGCGGGTCAGCGAACGCCTGGAGACCGGCATGGTCGGCCTCAACACCGGCCTGGTCTCCAACCCGGCCGCCCCCTTCGGCGGCGTCAAGCAGTCGGGCCTCGGCCGGGAGGGCGGCAGGGTCGGGATCGACGAGTTCCTGGAGTACCAGTACGTGGCGCTGCCGACCCGGTGAGGAGGAGATTGAGCGACAGGCTTTGCATGGTCATGCGTCATCATGCATACTCTTCCTATGTCCAAGGTCCTCACCTCCCTTCCCACCGGCGAGCGCGTCGGTATCGCCTTCTCGGGCGGCCTCGACACCTCGGTCGCGGTCGCGTGGATGCGTGACAAGGGCGCCGTGCCCTGCACGTACACCGCCGACATCGGCCAGTACGACGAGCCCGACATCGCCTCGGTGCCCGACCGTGCGAAGACCTACGGCGCCGAGATCGCGCGCCTGGTCGACTGCCGCGCGGCGCTGGTGGAGGAGGGCCTGGCCGCGCTCACCTGCGGGGCGTTCCACATCCGCTCCGGCGGGCGCGCCTACTTCAACACCACGCCGCTCGGCCGCGCCGTCACCGGCACGCTCCTGGTGCGGGCGATGCTCGAGGACGACGTCCAGATCTGGGGCGACGGCTCCACGTTCAAGGGCAACGACATCGAGCGGTTCTACCGGTACGGCCTGCTCGCCAACCCGCAGCTGCGGATCTACAAGCCGTGGCTGGACGCGGACTTCGTGACCGAGCTGGGCGGCCGCAAGGAGATGTCGGAGTGGCTCGTCGCCCACGACCTCCCCTACCGGGACTCCACCGAGAAGGCGTACTCCACCGACGCCAACATCTGGGGCGCCACCCACGAGGCCAAGACCCTGGAGCACCTCGACACCGGCGTGGAGACCGTGGAGCCCATCATGGGCGTGCGGTTCTGGGACCCGTCCGTCGAGATCGCGGCCGAGGACGTGACGATCGGCTTCGACCAGGGCCGCCCGGTCACGGTCAACGGCAAGGAGTTCGCCTCCCCGGTCGACCTGGTGATGGAGGCCAACGCCATCGGCGGCCGCCACGGCATGGGCATGTCCGACCAGATCGAGAACCGGATCATCGAGGCCAAGAGCCGGGGCATCTACGAGGCCCCGGGCATGGCACTGCTGCACGCCGCCTACGAGCGGCTGGTCAACGCCATCCACAACGAGGACACCCTCGCCCAGTACCACGCCGAGGGGCGGCGCCTGGGCCGGCTGATGTACGAGGGCCGGTGGCTGGACCCGCAGTCGCTGATGATCCGGGAGTCGTTGCAGCGCTGGGTCGGCTCGGCGGTCACCGGCGAGGTCACCCTGCGGCTGCGGCGCGGTGAGGACTACTCGCTCCTCGACACCACGGGCCCGGCGTTCAGCTACCACCCCGACAAGCTGTCGATGGAGCGCACCGAGGACTCCGCGTTCGGCCCGGTCGACCGGATCGGCCAGCTCACCATGCGCAACCTCGACATCGCCGACTCGCGCGCCAAGCTGGAGCAGTACGCGGGGATCGGCCTGATCGGCACCGCCAACCCCGCCATCGGCGCGGCCCAGGCCGCCTCGACCGGGCTGATCGGCGCCATGCCGGAGGGTGGCGCCGAGGCCATCGCCTCGCGCGGCCAGGTCTCCGCCGAGGACGAACTGCTCGACCGCGCCGCCATGGAGTCCGGCACGGACTGATCCGTCCCCTCCGGGGGGACCCCGCACCGGCAAGGGCCGGCCCGACGCCTCACGGCGTCGGGCCGGCCTTTCTGTTTCTCACCTCCGTGCACGACTTGCGTGCCCGACTGGCTTCGAACCGCCCATCCGCGCGCGCCGGTTCATCCCTGCGCAGCTCAACGCGTACGCAAGGATGACGCAAGCCGCGCAAGTGAATTACGTGCCAACTCCCGCCTCAACCGCGACCGTTGACAAACCGGTGACACGCTAGAAACCTGATGACGCACTTTCCGCAAAGAATCGACTGTCCTGCTCAATTGGCGCGCAGGATCGGTGCTCTCCCTCCCTGCCGGACTGTCGCGCTCCCCGCCTCCCCACGGAACAGAGGACCCCCATGAGATGGAGATCTCTCGGCCGACGGTCGCTGCCCGGCGCCGCCGTAGCCGGGCTGATGACGGTCGGGCTGCTGCCGCTGCCCCTGGCCGCCACCGCGCAGGCCGCCCCGGCGAAGGCCGCCGCCGACGTCAACCTCGCCCTCGGCCGCCCGGCCCAGGCGGGCGGCTCGCACGGCGCCTACCCGGCGGGGAACGCCACCGACGGCACCCAGGCGACCTACTGGGAGGGCCCGGCCGGGTCCTTCCCCCAGTGGCTCCAGGTCGACCTCGGCACCGCCCGCGACGTCGACCGGGTGGTCCTCAAACTGCCCGCCGGCTGGGAGAGCCGCAGCCAGAGCCTCTCCGTGCGGGGCAGCACCGACGGCTCCACCTTCCGCACCCTCGCCACCGGCGCGGCGCGCGCGTTCAGCCCCGACCGCGCCAACACCGTCGCCGTCGACCTGGCTTCCGCCGCCGGCACCCGCTACGTCCGCGTCGACATCACCGGCAACACCGGCTGGAACGCCGCGCAACTGTCCGAACTCGAGGTCTACGGCGACGAGACCGACCCGGGCCCGCCGCCCACCGGCACCAACCTCGCCCGCAACAAGCCGGTCGAGGCGACCTCGTCGACGCAGTCCTACGTCGCCGCCAACGCCACCGACGACTCCACCTCGACGTACTGGGAAGCCGCGGGACACCCGGCCGACCTCACCGTCAAGCTGGGCGCCGACGCGGACGTCAGCGGCGTGGTGGTCAAGCTCAACCCCGACCCGGTGTGGGCCGCGCGGACCCAGAGCATCCAGGTCCTCGGCCGTGCCCAGGGCGCGAGCGGGTTCACCTCGCTGCGCGACCGCGCCGACTACGCCTTCAGCCCCGGCCAGGCCAACACCGTGAGCATCCCGGTCAGCGGCCGGATGTCCGACGTGCGGCTCAGGTTCTTCTCCAACACCGGCGCCCCCGGCGGACAGGTCGCCGAGTTCCAGGTCGTCGGCACCGCCGCGCCCGCGCCCGACCTGACGGTCACCGGCCTCGACTGGTCACCCGCGGCGCCCTCCGAGCGCGACGCGGTCACCGTGAACGCCACGGTCCGCAACGCCGGCACCGCGCGCTCGGCCGCGACGACCACCGAGGTCACCGTGGAGGGCACGGCCGCCGGCAGCGCCTCCGTCCCCGCGCTCGACCCGGGCCAGTCCGCCGAGGTCGCCGTCTCCACCGGCACCCACGCGGCCGGCAGCTACGCGGTCGCCGCGGTCGCCGACCCCCGCGACACCGTCGCCGAACTCGACGACACCAACAACAGCCGCACCGCCACCGACCGGCTGGTCGTCGGCCAGGCGCCCGGCCCCGACCTCGAGGTGCGGTCCATCACCACCAACCCGGCCAACCCGGCCGTGGGCGCCGACGTCTCCTTCACCGTCGCCGTGCACAACCGCGGCACCAGCGCCGCCGCGGCCGGTTCGGTGACCCGGATCCAGGCCGGCTCCACCACCCTGAACGGCACCACCGGCCAGGTGGCCGCCGGAGCCACCGTGAACGTGCCCGTCAGCGGCACCTGGAAGGCGACCGGCGGCGGCGTCACGCTCACCGCGTCCGCCGACGCCACGAACGTCGTCGCCGAGACCAACGAGAACAACAACGTGCTCGCCAAGTCCCTCGTCGTCGGACGCGGCGCCGCCGTGCCGTACACCGAGTACGAGGCGGAGGACGGCCGCTACGACGGCACACTGCTCACCTCCGACGCCAAGCGGACCTTCGGGCACACCAACTTCGGCACCGAGTCCTCGGGCCGCGAGTCCGTCCGGCTCGACTCCACCGGCGACCACGTCGAGTTCACCTCCACCACGCCCACCAACTCCATCGTGGTGCGCAACTCCATCCCGGACGCCCCGGGCGGCGGGGGAGCGGACGCCACCATCAGCCTCTACGCGGACGGCCAGTTCGTGCAGAAGCTGAACCTCTCGTCCAAGCACAGCTGGCTCTACGGCAGCACCGACGACCCCGAGGGCCTCACCAACCGGCCCGGCGGCGACGCGCGGCGCCTGTTCGACGAGTCCCACGCCCTGCTGAACAAGACCTTCCCGCAGGGCACCCAGTTCCGCCTTCAGCGCGACGCGGGCGACACGGCCGCCTTCTACGTCATCGACCTGATCGACCTGGAGCAGGTCGCGCCCCCGGCGGCCAAGCCGGCGAACTGCACCTCCATCACCCAGTACGGAGCCGTCCCCGGCGACGGGCTCGACGACACCGACGCCATCCAGCGCGCCGTCACCGCCGACCAGAACGGCCAGATCGAGTGCGTCTGGATCCCGGCCGGACAGTGGCGCCAGGAACAGAAGATCCTCACCGACGACCCGCAGAACCGCGGCCAGTTCAACCAGGTCGGCATCCGTAACGTCACCATCCGGGGCGCCGGCATGTGGCACTCCCAGCTCTACACGCTGACCCCGCCGCACGAGGCCGGCGGCATCAACCACCCGCACGAGGGCAACTTCGGCTTCGACATCGACGACAACACCAAGATCTCGGACATCGCCATCTTCGGCTCGGGCACCATCCGCGGCGGCGACGGCAACCACGAGGGCGGCGTCGGACTCAACGGCCGCTTCGGCAAGGACACCAAGATCACCAACGTCTGGATCGAGCACGCCAACGTCGGCGTCTGGGCCGGCCGCGACTACTCGAACATCCCCGAGCTGTGGGGCCCCGGCGACGGCCTGGAGTTCACCGGCGTACGCATCCGCAACACGTACGCCGACGGCATCAACTTCGCCAACGGCACCCGCAACTCCACCGTCTACAACTCGTCCTTCCGCAACACCGGCGACGACTCGCTCGCCGTGTGGGCCAGCAAGTACGTGAAGGACACCTCCGTGGACGTCGGCCACGACAACCACTTCCGCAACAACACCATCCAGCTGCCCTGGCGGGCCAACGGCATCGCGGTGTACGGCGGTTACGGCAACACCATCGAGAACAACGTCATCTCCGACACCATGAACTACCCCGGCATCATGCTCGCCACCGACCACGACCCGCTGCCCTTCTCCGGGCAGACCCTCATCGCGGGCAACGCCCTGCACCGCACGGGCGGCGCGTTCTGGAACGAGGACCAGGAGTTCGGCGCCATCACCCTGTTCGCGCAGGGCCAGGACATCCCGGGCGTGACCATCCGGGACACCGAGATCCTCGACTCGACCTACGACGGCATCCAGTTCAAGACCGGCGGCGGTGCGATGCCGGACGTGAAGATCAGCAATGTCCGCATCGACAAGTCCAACAACGGCTCCGGCATCCTCGCGATGGGCGGCGCCCGCGGCAGCGCGACGCTGACCGACGTCACGATCACCAACTCGGCGGAGGAGGACGTCACCATCGAGCCGGGCTCCCAGTTCAGGATCAACAGGTAGCCCTGACACACCATCCGGCCCGGCGACGCGGAGTACCACCGCGTCGCCGGGCCCCTGCCCGTTCACGCCCCCGGTGACCCGTCCCGCACGGGCGTGTTCCGCGCGTCGCGCAGCCGGTCCGGCGACCGTTCGACGGGGTCGCGGGCGTCGTCCTCCAGCCGTTCGGCGTTCAGCTCCTCGACCGCGCCCAGCGCGTCGCCGATCGTCGCGTAGTCCACCGCGATGAAGTTGACGGGTCTGCCGCGCTGCCGCTCGCAGTTGTGCGCCCGCTCCAGCACCCGCTCCCGGGAGTTGACGGTCCCGGCGTCCAGCCGCAGCCCGCCGCCGGCCGTGACGAAGTGGTTGAGCAGGAACAGCCGCTTGTCCGAGCCGCCCCGGTTCGGCACGCAGGACATCTCGTCCGGGCTGCGGAAGGCGAACGGCGTCTCCATGCCGTACCGGTAGAGGTTCCGGTACCAGGGCGCGGGGCCGTCCGCCTGCTCGGCGAACACGACCAGCCGCCGGCCGCTGTCGATCATGTCCTTGAGCTTCGGCCAGGGGCGGTCCGGGTCCGGGTCGGGCCGGTACAGCAGGTCGGCGAGCCCGGCCTGGAGCAGGGCGTTCTGCGTCGTCACCGGGTCCACGCCGTCCTGGAGGATCAGGGTGACCACCTCGGTGGGGTTGTCCCGCAGCCAGTCACCGATCTGGCCCAGCGTGGGCACCAGTTCCAGCGCCCCGGCGCCGCACACCGAGTGGCACAGCCACAGACCCGGGTGCGGCGGGTTCACCCGCCCCAGGATCCCGGTGAGCCGCCGGCGCAGGTCGGGGGAGAAGTCCGAGGTGCTCAGCCGGTCCGCGACCTCCTCGGGCCGTTCCCACTGGTGGGTGTCGAGCAGCAGGGCGCGCACCCCGGCGCCCAGCTGGCCGACGATGTCCGGGTCCTGCAGCGGGCCGATGAACCGGTCCGCCGTCGTGGCCATCGCGTTGTGCGAGGCGAGCTGGGCGATCTCGTCGTAGCGGGCGTCGCACAGCTCGGCGCTGCCCTGGCAGATGCGCGGCGAGGAGCCGGTGATCGCCACCGGCGCCACCATCGTCCCGACCAGGGCGCAGGCGGTCACGGCGAAGGTCAGCGTCGGACCGTGCCGCGGATCGGTGAGGACCGGCACGCTGGGCCGGGTCTCCCAGACCCAGCCCACGAGGATCAGCAGGGCGCCGGCGGCGAGCAGGATGACGGCGACGACGACGGCGGTGGTCAGGAGCCGGTCGAGCGCGGTGGCCTGGACGTCGGCGAGCAGACCCGAGGCCGCCGGGGGCCACGCGGGCGGCCGGCCGAACAGCGCGTCGCCCAGGGTGAGCCGCAGTCCCAGCACCGTCAGCGCCAGCAGCGCCGCGGCGGCCGCGGGTGCCCAGCCCAGCGGCATCAGCCGGCGCCTCGCGGGCCCGGGCGTGGAGAGCCACAGCAGGGTGAGCGCGGCGGCGCCGAGCACGGCCGCCGCCGGTTCCACCACCTCCTGGAAGAGCCGGGTCACCGACCGGGCGCGGTCCACCGGAGCCAGCGCCTCGGCGGCGGGGTCGACGTCGGCCGAGACGACCCAGGTGCCCTGCCGCGCCTCCCTCAGCAGTTCGGTGGCGGCGTCCCGGACCTGGTCCGTCAGGACCACCGGCGCGATCGCGGCCAGCGCCGAGGCGAGGTCCCCGCGGTCCAGTGCCGTCTGCACGCTGGGCCGCAGGTCCGCGCGCTCGGCGCTCGGCAGCAGGGGCATCAGCGCGTCCGTGGCCGCGACCGCCTGGCTGTGCGAGAGCGGCAGCGACGGCAGTCCCTCCAGCGGTGCCTCACCGGCCACCACCCGCGCCGCCAGCTCGGACATGCGCTGCACGAAGGCCTGGAAGTCGGGTTCCGACCGCTCCTGGAGAGCGGCGACGGCATCACCGAAGTAGGCCTGGCTGAGCCGTTCGACGTTCGCCACCACGGGCTCCAGGTCGACCGTGATCCGCAGCCGTTCGCGGTCGCCCTCCAGGTACTGGACCACCTCGGCGATCTGACGGTTCCCCATGGCCCGCAGGGTCTCCGGCGGGATCACGACCTTGAGGTTCGAGGTGACGGTCGACTGCGGCACCGGCAGCCGGTCCAGCAGCTCGCTGGTGAACGGCGTACTGCCCGGGTCCACCAGTACCTCGTCGTAGAACCGCTGGTAGGCCCGCTCGTCCTCCAGCACCTGCCCGTAGAACCCGGGGTCGAGCACCGTGCTGCGGATGACGGCGGCCGCGGCCAGGACGGTCAGGCTCAGCACCGCCACGCACCAGGTCAGCACCCCGACCCAGGGGGAGCGCCGAACCAGTGCGTCCATGGAGCCATTCTCGTTTCAGCCGGCCGTCGTGCCACGCGGGGCGTCCGGGCGGGAACGCCATCACACGCATGCCCGGGCCGCGGCAGGCTGATACCCGAGGGAGCGGCGGGAACCGTGTCCCGCCGCCCCCTCGCGCGTACTCCGGATCAGACGGCCGGAGCCGGGTACGTCGGGTACTCCACCCCGGAGACGTGCTGCACGACGCGGACGACCTGGCAGGAGTAGCCGAACTCGTTGTCGTACCAGAGGTAGAGGATCGCGTTGTCGCCCTCGACCTTGAGCGCTCCGGCGTCGACGATCGAGGCGTGGCGCGAGCCGATGAAGTCGCTGGAGACCGCGTCGGGCGCGCTGATGAAGTCGATCTGGCGCTTGAGCGGCGAGGTCAGCGACACCTCGCGGAGGTGGTCGAGCACCTCCTCGCGGGTGGTCTCGCGGGCGAGCTGGAGGTTCAGGATCGCGATCGACACGTCCGGCACGGGCACCCGGACCGAGCTGCCGGTGATCCGCGCCTTGAGGTCCGGGAGGGCCTTGGCGACGGCCGAGGCGGCACCCGTCTCCGTGATGACCATGTTCAGCGGCGCGCTGCGGCCGCGGCGGTCCGACTTGTGGTAGTTGTCCAGCAGGTTCTGGTCGTTGGTGAACGAGTGGACGGTCTCCACGTGGCCCCGCTGCACACCGTACTCGTCGGCCATCGCCTTCAGCGGCGGCACGATCGCGTTGGTGGTGCAGGACGCGCAGGACAGGATCCGCTCGTCCGGCTTGATGGTGTCGTGGTTGACGCCGTGCACGATGTTGGGGACGTCGCCCTTGCCCGGGGCGGTCAGGACGACCTTGTCGATGCCGGGACGCAGGTGCTTCGACAGGCCCTCGCGGTCGCGCCACTTGCCCGTGTTGTCGATGAGGATGGCGTTCTTGATGCCGTACGCCGTGTAGTCGACCTGCGAGGGGTCGTCGGCGTGGATCACCTTGATCGCGTTGCCGTTGGCGAGGATCGTGCTGCTCTCCTCGTCGACGGTGATGGTGCCCTGGAACTGCCCGTGCACGGAGTCACGGCGCAGCAGCGAGGCCCGCTTCACGAGGTCCTGGTCGCCGCCCCCGCGGACGACGATGGCGCGCAGCCGCAGGCCGTTGCCCGAGCCGGCCTTCTCGATCAGCAGGCGGGCGACGAGCCGGCCGATGCGGCCGAAGCCGTACAGGACGACGTCGCGCGGCTCGCGGCGGTCGATCTTGTTGGCGCCGGTGGCCCCGGCGACGGCGTCGGCGGTGAAGTCCTCGACGGTGAGTCCGCGGTCGTCGCCCTTGTAGGTGGCGGCGAGCATGCCGATGTCGATCTGCGAGGGACCGAGGTCGAGCGTGGTGAGTGCCCGGAGGAAGGGCATCGTCTCGGTGACCGACAGTTCCGCGCCGGCGATCTGGCGGGCGAAGCGGTGGGTCTTGAGGATGCTGACCACCGACTTGTTCACCAGGGAACGGCTGTGCAGCAGGATCGTGACGTCCTGCTCCCGGTGCAGCTTCCCGATCATCGGGATCATCGATTCCGCGATCTCTTCGCGGTTCTTCCAGTTGGTGAACGAGTCGTCGTTGACAGTCACGTCTCTATCTTTCGAGCTAGGCGGCGCTCATATGCTAACCCGACCACTCCATTGATCGATCAAGTGGGCCCCCGTGCGATCAGATGAGTGCGCTTTCCGCAGTGCTTGCCCGGGGGGACGGGCGGGGGAAGGGTGGTGTCCATGCACTCGACCCGCGTCTCCCGACACGTGAACGCCCCGCGCTCCGCCGTGTACCGCGCGCTGCTCGACCCGGCGGCCGTCGCCGACTGGCGCGTCCCGGACGGCATGACCGCCCGGGTGCACGCGTTCGAGGCCCGTGCGGGCGGCGCCTTCCGCGTGTCACTCACCTACGAGGCGCCGACGGGCACGGGCAAGTCCGCCGCGCACACCGACACCTACCACGGCCACTTCGCCCGCCTCGTGCCCGACGAGCAGGTCGTGGAGGTGCTGGAGTTCGAGTCCGCCGACCCCGCGTTCCAGGGCCGGATGACCATGACCACGACGCTCACCGACGCGGGCGGCGGCACGGAGGTGGTCGTCGCCCACGACGGTCTGCCCGACGCGGTGCCGGCCGAGGACAACGAGACGGGCACGCGGATGGCGCTGGCGAAGCTGGCCGCACTGGTGGAGGCGGCCGAGCGGAAGGGCTGAGTCCGGCACCCGCGGCGCACATGATTGCGCCCTGGATGATCGGGTACGCGAGTCTGGAGCGCGTGCGTGCCCATCGTCCGCGCGGGCCGTAGACCGCCGCTATCAGGGAATCTGCCATGGAGACACCCGCGAACGACCACCCCGTGACGCCCGCCCAGCGTGCCCTGGACACGCTGGCCGAGAACACCGAGGACACCGCGGCGCTCGACACGCTCGCGAGCAGCGACGTCCTCGTCCCCGTGCCCGACGACACGAACGACCAGGAGGCCGCCGACCCCGGCATGCTGGCGCTGCCGGTGCTGGAACAGCAGGGCGGCCGTCAGGTGGTGCCCGTGTTCACCTCGGAGCTGGAGATGGCCGACCTGCTGCCGTACGTCTCCCGCTACCGGATGGTGCCGCTGGGCGCCCTCGCCGCGCAGTGGCCCGCCGACGACCTGTCGCTGTCCATCGACGCCGGTTCGGAGCACCGGCTCACCCTGACGTCGGACGGCGTGCGCAGCCTGCTGGCCCGCCCCTGAGCCGACTTGGCCTCGATCCGTCAGAGGGTCTTCGCCGCCTCGCCCCGTCGCGGGGGGTTGACCCGCCCGCGGTCAGGGGCGGGGCTCGTCTTCGTCGCCGAGCATGCGGGAGAGTGCGTCCCGCTGAAGCGGCAGTACCTCGCCGTGCAGCTCGCGGCCGCGGCGGGTCAGCGCGACGTACACACCGCGCCGGTCCTCCGCGCACATCGTGCGCTCGACCAGTCCGTCCTTCTCCAGCCGGGCGATGAGCCGGGACAGCGCGCTCTGGCTCAGGTGGACCCGGCCGACCAGGTTCTGCACCCGGCACTGGGCGCCCTCCTCCGGCCCCTCCGTCACGAGCAGGTCGAGCACCTCGAAGTCGCTCGCGCCCAGACCGTGCGGATGCAGCACGCGGTCGATCTCGCACATGGTGCGCGCGTGCACGGCGAGGATGTCCCGCCACCGTTCCTCGAGCCGCAGACCGGCCGTCCTGACTGCCATACCTGCACGGTAGCACCGGAAAGCCCATTCGTTGAGTGTGCAACTAGTGCGCGTGCAAGAAAGGGCGGGGCTCCAGCGGGTCGGGTACCGGACAAGGAAGGGGACTCCCGGACAGCGGGGCCCCGGCTGCGGGACAGTGGACGGACAGGGAAGGGCGGGCCCGACGGAGGGGAGGGCGAGATGCCTAGGGCTCCCGGGCACGGCACGCGTCTCGACATCCTGGAATGGCTCAAGGACCCGGTCGCGCACTTCCCGCCGCAGCGCTGTGTGGACGCGGCCACGCACGGCGTCCCGTCCGGCACGGTCGCCGCGAAGCTCGGTGTGCCCCGCCGGGTGGCCGAGACCCACCTGGTCCTGCTCACCCGCCTCGGCCTGCTGCGCACCCGCAGGATCCGCGGACGGACGTACTACCGGCGCGACGAGGTGCGCATCGCCGAGGTGGCCCGGATGTTCGAGAAGGGCTGGTAGACGGGTAGCCTGGCCCCGCCGTCGAGCGAGCGGGAGGCATACGACCATGACGCAGGGGTGGCGTGTCCAGGCACCCGTCGTCGCGGTCGTGGCGCTCGGCGGTGGTGCCGGCGCCGCGGCCCGCTATGCCGCCGCCCTGTGGTGGCCGACGCGGAGCGGCGGTTTCCCCTGGACGACCTTCTGGGTCAACGTGGCCGGCTGTGCCGCCATGGGCGTGCTCATGGTCGCCGTGACCGAGGTGTGGGACGTCCACCGCCTGGTCCGGCCCTTCCTCGGCACCGGCGTGCTCGGTGGTTTCACCACCTTCTCCACCTACGCGGCGGACATCCGCGGGCTGCTCGCTGACGGCCACCCGGGCACCGGTCTTGCCTACCTCGCCGCCACCCCGCTCGCGGCACTCACCGCGGTGTGGCTCGCCTCGTGGGCGGCCCGCCGGACACCGAAGCGGAGGCGGAGCCCCGGATGAACTGGCTGCTGGTCGTCGTGGGCGGCATGGTCGGAGCACCCCTGCGCTACCTCACCGACCGCGCGGTGCAGTCCCGGCACGGCGCGGACTTCCCCTGGGGCACCTTCACCGTGAACGTCGCCGGCTCCCTGGTCCTGGGCCTGGTCACCGGCGCCACGCTGGCCGGAGCCGTGGGATCCGACCTGCGTCTGCTGCTCGGGACCGGGCTGTGCGGCGCCCTCACGACGTACTCGACCTTCTCCTACGAGACGCTCCGCCTCACCGAGACGGGCTCCCGCCTCCCGGCCGCGGTGAACGTGCTGGCGAGCGTGGCGGCCGGCCTCGCGGCGGTGTTCGCGGGGGTGACACTCGCCGACGCGCTCCGAGTGTGACGGGGGGTGCTCGCCCGCGTGTAGTAGGAAGTGGGTCTCATGAGCGCCATCAGCATCGGTCAGGCCATCGTCCTCGGAGCCGTCGAGGGGGTGACCGAGTTCCTGCCCGTCTCCTCCACCGGCCACCTCAAGATCGCCGAAGGGCTGATGGGCATCCCGGTGGACGACCACTCCGTCATCGGCTTCTCGGCGGTCATCCAGGTCGGCGCGATCGCCGCCGTGCTCGTCTACTTCTACAAGGACATCGCTCGGATCCTCTCCGCGTGGGTGCGCGGGCTGCGGGACCGGGAGGAGCGCTACCACCACGACTACAAGTTCGCCTGGTGGGTCATCTGCGCGACGATCCCGATCGTCCTGGTGGGCCTGGCCGCCAAGCCGCTGATCAAGGGCCCGCTCGCCTCCCTGTGGGTGGTGGCCGGCTCACTGATCGTCGGCAGCGGGGTGATGTGGGTGGCGGACCGCACCGGCCGGCACAAGCGGGGCGAGGACGACACCTCGTTCAAGGACGCCATGCTGGTCGGCGGCTCGCAGATCCTCGCGCTCCTCTTCCCCGGCTTCTCCCGCTCCGGCGCCACCATGTCCACCGCCCTGATGCTCGACCTCGACCGGGTCGCCGCCACCCGGCTCTCCTTCTTCCTCGGCATCCCGGCCCTGACCGGCGCCGGTCTGTACGAACTCAAGGACGCCCTGGGCGCGGGAGCGGGTGCCGCGCCCCTGCTGGTCGGCACCCTCGTCTCCTTCGTGGTGGCCTACGCCTCGATCGCCTGGCTGCTGAAGTTCGTCGCCAAGCACTCCTTCAACGCCTTCGTCGTCTACCGGATCGCGGTCGGCGTCCTGCTGTTCGGGCTGCTCGGCGCGGGCGTGCTGAAGAGCTGACCGCCACCGCGCTCAGCGGGCGGCGCGCAGCGGTTCCCCGACGCTCCGCATGTGCCGCAGGGCTTCGCGGTGCGAGGCGAGCAGCCCCGTCTGGTGGTACGGGACGCCCAGCTCGGCGCAGTACGCCTCGGTGAGGGCCTGGGCCTCGGCCAGCGCGGGGGTCGGCATGCTGGGGAAGAGGTGGTGCTCGATCTGGTAGTTGAGGCCGCCCATGAAGGCGTCGACGAAGACACCGCCGCGTACGTTGCGGGAGGTGAGGACCTGGCGGCGCAGGAAGTCCAGCCGCGTGCCCTCCTCGATCATCGGCATGCCCTTGTGGTTGGGTGCGAAGACCGAGCCGAGGTAGATCCCGAACAGGCCCTGGTGCACGGCTATGAAGGCGAGCGCCTTGCCGGGGGACAGCAGCGTGAACAGTCCGCCGAAGTACAGGACGAAGTGCGCGACGAGCAGCGAACCCTCCACCACCGGCCGCTTCATGGACGGGCTGCGCAGCGCCTTGAAGCTGTTGAAGCTCAGGTTGAGACCTTCCAGCGTCAACAGGGGGAAGAAGAGGGCCGCCTGGTGCTTCCCGACGAAGCGCGGCAGCCCCTTCGCCCTGCCGGCCTGGCCCCGGGACCACACGAGGATGTCGGGTGAGACGTCCGGGTCCTTCTCCTCGTGGTTGGGATTGGCGTGGTGGCGGGTGTGCTTGTTCATCCACCAGCCGTAGCTCATGCCCAGCAGCAGGTTGGCCACCAGCAGTCCGCCGGCCTCGCTGGGGCGCCGTCGGGTGAAGACCTGCCGGTGGGCGAGGTCGTGGGCGGCCAGTCCGAGCTGGCCGAAGACGACGGCCAGCGCCGCCGCGACCACCAGCTGGCTCCAACTGTCCCCCAGGGTGACGAAGGCGGCGACACCGCCCGCGAGCGCGAGGGCGACGGCACCGAAGCGCACCGTGTAGTACAGCGGGCGGCGCCGGAGCAGATCCGCGTCGGCCATGCGCCGTGCGAGTTCGGAGAAGTCGCTGCCCTTCTCGCGTCGTGGTTCCCGTCCGCGCGCGGGGGAGTTCTCGATGAGCATCGTTGGATTGGCCATGCGGTTCAGTATGTGAACGCGCTACCGGCCGCAGAATGGCGTCCGCCCCCGGAACAGGGGTGTGGCCAGCACCACCCCCGCTCCGGGGGCCTCCTCCCGCCTCTCGTCAACTCCCGTCGTCGCGCACGAGTTTGAGCCGCAGCGCCAGTGCCATGGCGCCCGCGCCGAGCCCGGCGACGCCGAGGATGGCGCCGGTCTCCGGCCAGCCCGGTTCGTGCTCGGCGGCCCGCGTCGACGCGACCGCCACGGGCGCTGCCGCCTCCGAGCCCGGCTGGGGTCGGTCGTCCGGGGGCGTCAGCGAGCCCACCGGCTCGACCAGACCGGACGCCTCGAAGCCCCAGTCGAGCAGCGAACGGGTCTCCTCGTACACGGCGTGGCCGCCGCCCTCCTGCGGGTTCATCACGGTGACCACCAGGGTGCGCCCGTCGCGGTGGGCCGCCGCGATCAGCGTGTTGCCGGCGTTGCTGGTGTAGCCGTTCTTGACGCCGATGAGCCCCGGGTACGGCTCCACGCCGTCCGCCCCGGTGAGCAGGCGGTTGGTGTTCATGATTCCGTACGCCTCGCCGTCCCGGCCGGGGAAGAGCGCGTCGACCTTGCCGCAGTACCGTGCGAAGTCCGGGTTGTGCAGTCCCGCCCGTCCGAAGACCGCCAGGTCGTACGCCGACGACACCTGACCCGGCGCGTCGTAACCGTCCGGTGAGCGCACCTGGGTGTCGAGGGCGCCGAGGGCCCGGGCCTCGGCCTGCATCCGGGCGGCCGTGGCGCTCCAGCCCCCGGTGAGCGAGGCGAGGACGTGCACGGCGTCGTTGCCGGAGTTGAGGAAGACCCCGTTCCACAGGTCGGAGACGCGGTAGGTGTGGCCCTCGGCGACACCGACCAGGCTGCTGCCCGGGCCGATGCCGGACAGTTCGTCCGCGCGCACCTCGTGGCGGACGCCGCCCGGCAGGACCGGCAGCACGGTGAGGGCGAACAGCGTCTTGAGGGTGCTGGCAGGAGGCAGCGGACGGTGCGCGTCGTGGGCGGCCAGCACGTCGCCGCTCTCGGCGTCGGCGACCACCCAGGACAGCGCGGAGACATGGGGAACCTCCGGTGCCTCGGGGCCGGGCCGGACCTGCGTTCCGGAGCCGTACAGCGCCGCGGGCCCCGCCATCGGGCCGGGCGCGCCCGGTGGCCCGGGGTCCGGCTGTCCCGTACGGGCGGCCGCGGCGGCGGGCATGAGCGTCAGCAGGCCTGCCACGCAGAGCACGCAAGTGGATCGAGCCGCCCGGGCTGAGAATCCGATAGTCATACCGCAAACGTAGGAACGACTGCCCGAACCGCCGCGCTGCCCGGGGCGAGTCGGGCGCGCATGCACCCGTTTGCCGTAGGACGGGGGTCTCGGCGGGGCGGGGTGACCCCGGCGGGGCGGGTGGGGTCAGCCGGCCGGCAGGGTGGGCTGGACCTGCCGCAGGAACGCGGCGTTGTCCGGGGTCTGGCGCATCCGCTCCAGCAGCGTCTCCAGGCCGGACTGCCCGTCCCGGGACGCCAGCGCCCGCCGCAGCCCGCGCGCGGCGGTGGCCTCGGGGGCGGACAGCAGGAGTTCCTCGCGCCGGGTGCCCGAACCGGCCATGTCCACGGCCGGGAAGACCCGGCGGGCGGCGAGTTCCCTGCTCAGCCGCAGCTCCATGTTGCCGGTGCTCTTCAGCTCCTCGAAGTAGAAGTCGTCGGCGCGCGAGCCGGTCTCCACCAGGGCGGTGGCGAGGATGGTGAGGGAGCCGCCCTCCTCCGCCTTGCGGGCCGCGCCGAAGAACCGCTTGGGGCCCAGGAGCGCCCCGGCGTCGACGCCGCCGCTGAGCGTACGGCCGCCCGAGGAGGAGGCGTTGTTGTGCGCCCTGCACAGCCGTGTGAGGGAGTCGAGCAGGATGACGACGTCCTCACCGGCCTCGACGAGCCGCTTGGCGCGCTCGACGACGAGTTCGGCGAGCGCGATGTGCTGCTTGGCGCTCTGGTCGAAGGTCGAGGCGTACACCTCGCCCCGCACCGACCGGCGCATGTCGGTGACCTCCTCGGGCCGTTCGTCGAGCAGCACCACCATCAGCCGGGACTCGGGGTGGTTGCCGGCCACCGCGGCGGCGAGCTGCTGGAGCAGGACGGTCTTGCCGGTCTTGGGCGGGGCCACGATCAGGCCGCGCTGGCCCTTGCCGACCGGTGCGAGCAGGTCGGTGACGCGCCCGGTCAGACCGGACGCGGGGTGTTCGAGCCGCAGCCGCTCGTGCGGGTGCAGCGGGGTCAGGTCGTGGAAGTGCCGGCGGCCGCCCCGGCCGTCCGGCGTACGGCCGTTGACGCGGACGACGTCGGTCAGGGTGCGCCGGTCGCCGCGCACGCCCTCGACCAGGTCGCCCTTGCGCAGGCCGTGCCGGCGGATCAGGGCGGGGGAGAGGGCGAGGTCGTCCGGCCCGGGCTGGAGGCTCGCGCCCCGCAGGCGGCCCTTCCCGCCCGTCTCGATGTCGAGGACGCCGCTCGCGGTCTCGGCCGGGGGCTGCTGTACAGGAGGGTGTTCGAGTGTGGTGGTCATGGTGGTCGGTCCTTTCGAGGACACCTGGGCATGGGACATGCGGAAGGAAGGGGGAAGCCGTGCGAGGGGTCGGACGACACGCCTCCGGACGGCGGGAACAGCACCTCGGTGACCGCGGGTACGAAGACCCTGCTCAAGAGGTTGTGCTGAGAAGCGGACGCGCCGGTCGCATCGCGACGGGCTGGTCGGCGAACCGAAGGAAACTGGCACCGGCGCCCCAGTGGGGCGTACACAAGTGCTGACCGCACCGTACCACGGGACGTGGTGGGAGGGGCACGGGAAGGGGACGAACCTGCGTCCCGCGCCCCTCAACGCCGGCGGTGCGGTCCCTATTCCGGCTTCCGCGATTCCGTGTTCCGCATGTGCCGGGCCGAGGTCAGCCGGCCGTGCCCGCCTGTGCCTCCTGCGCTTCCTGCGCGATCCGCTCGAACTGCGCGGCCATGGCCGCCTGGAGCGCCTGGGCGCCCGACAGCGGACGCACCATCACCGTCAGCTCGTCGATCCGGCCCGACTCGTCCAGGTGCAGGAAGTCGCAGCCGCCGATCTCCCGGTCGCCCACCCGTGCCGAGAAGACCAGCGCGTGGTCGCGGCCGCCCTCCTCGCCGATGACGCGCTCGTAGCGGAAGTCCTCGAAGACGCGCTCGACCGCGCGCAGGATCGCCGCCGTGATCGCCTTGCCCCGGTAGGGCTTGAACACGACGGGGCTGGTGAAGACCACGTCCTCGGCCAGCAGTGCTTCGACGGCGTCGATGTCGTGCGCCTCGACCGCCGCGCGGAATGCCTGCATCGCGGCCACCTCCTAGTAAAATAATTGAATAGGTGCGGAGTAGATTAGTCCGTGCTTGCTAGCGTGTCGACATGTCTCTCAAGTACGCCGTCCTGGCCGCTCTCCTGGAGGGGGAGGCCTCGGGCTACGAACTGTCCAAGGTGTTCGACGTGTCGCTCGCCAACTTCTGGCCCGCCACGCCGCAGCAGCTCTACCGGGAGCTGGAGCGCCTGGCGGGCGACGGGCTGATCGAGGCACGGACGGTGCAGCAGGAACGCAGGCCCACCAAACGGCTCTTCTCGCTCACCGAGGCCGGGCGGGAGCGGCTGGGCGCCTTCGCCGTCGAGCCGACCCGGCGCCCCACCGCCGTCCGCGACGAGTTCCTGATCAAGATGCAGGCGATGGACGGCGCCGACCCCGACGCCGTCCGCGCACTGGTCGAGGAGCGCAGGGCGTGGGCCCTGGGCAAGCTCGCCCGCTACGAGCGCGTGCGCGAACGCCTCCTGGACGGGCGCACGGAGGAGCGGCACCTCCGCGAGGCTGACCGCGTCGGGCCCTACCTCACGCTGCTCGCCGGAATCACCTTCGAACGGGACAACGCCCGCTGGTGCGAGCGCGTCCTCGCCGTGCTCGACGAACGGCGTGCCCCGGCGGGCCCCACTGGACACGCCCTAGGCTGAGCCGATGTTCAGCTCCGAAGGCCCCACCCTGCGCGAACTCGCCGTCCAGGCACTGTCGTCGGTCGAGCGCGGCTACGACCTGCTCGCCCCGAAGTTCGACCACACCCCCTACCGGACGCCGGACCGGGTGCTCGACGCCGTGGCCTCGGCGCTGGCGCCGATGGGACCGTTCGGCGCCGGGCTCGACCTGTGCTGCGGCACCGGCGCGGGTGTGGACGTGCTGGCCCGGGTGTGCCGGGACAGGGTGACGGGGGTCGACTTCAGCGCGGGCATGCTGGAGGTCGCCCGTCGGCGCCCCGCGCCTCCGGGCCCCGAGGTCTCCTGGGTGCGCGCGGACGCCCGTGCGCTGCCGTTCGGCGCCGAGTTCGACCTCGTGGTGAGCTTCGGCGCGTTCGGGCACTTCCTGCCCCGGGAACTGCCGGGCCTGTTCGGTCAGGTGCGGTCCGTGCTCCGGCCGGGCGGCCGCTTCGCCTTCCCCGTGGTCGCGCCGCCCCGCCCCGGCTCCGCGGGGTACTGGACGCTGCTCGGCTTCGACGCCGCGATGCGGGTGCGCAACGCGCTGTGGCGGCCGCCGTTCGTCATGTACTACCGGACCTTCCGCCTCGGGGACGTCGGCCGGGAACTCGCCCGCGCGGGCTTCCGGGCGGAACTGCACGCCCTGCCCGAGTTCGGCCGGCGGCCCGACGGCAGCCCGCGCGTCCGGCTGGTCACGGCCCGGCGTACGGCGTAGCGCGCGGGGTTCACCCCGCGGCCGGCAGCGTGAACTCGTAGACCAGGGCGTCCTGTCGGGCGTCCACCAGAAGCTCCGTGATCTCCAGGGGACGGTCGTGCTGGTCGTGCACCCGGCGCACGACCCGGACCGAGGCCGCGTCCGTGAGCGGCGTGATGGTGTCCCGGTGATGCAGGGTCAGGCCCGCCCTGCGCATCCAGTCGTAGGCCCGCCGCAGCTGGGCCGAGGCGACGCCGTCGGCGCGGTCGCGGTAGCGGGCCAGCTCCTCGACCTCGGCGAGCGCGACGGCCGAGAACGAGGTCACGGCAGTCCGCCGCCCGCTCCCGTCGGCGGTCGCCGACGCGTACCGGTGCACCAGCGTAGGACGGCCCGGCACCAGTCCCAGCGCCGCCGCGTGCTCGGGCGGCGGCGCCTCCCAGGCGACGGTGGCGCGGTCGCCCGTACGGGGCTCGGCCGGACGGGCGCCCACCGGGAACGCGAGCGGCGCCGGGTTCCCCGCCGGCGGTCCGGGGAGGGCGGCGTGACTGCCCCGGCGGTCGGTGGTCAGCAGACCGTCCCGGCGCAGCACGTCCAGGGCCTGCCGGACGGTCTCCCGGCTCACGCCGAAGTGTTCCGCCAGCCGGCGCTCGCCGGGCAGGCGTTCGCCCGGCGGGACCGTGCCGTCGTGCAGTTCGCCGAGCAGTCGTGCCGCCACCCGCCAGTACAGCGGCCGGTCGTCGGCGAGAGGGTCGTCGTGCGGGGTGGTGCGGTCCATGCCGCGCCTCCTGAGGGTGACGTACGGTAGCCGTGCGGGCTCGGTGCGCCACCAGGAGTACCATTGGTCTAAACCAGCAGGGAAGGCCGGTCCGCCGGTTCGGCCGAAAGATCACCCGCGCCTACGGCGGCGTACGGCCTCCGGCGGGAGCGCCGTGTCCGAAACCGCGCCGTCTCCACCGGGACCGCGTCGGATCAGGCGTACGAGCGCAGCCAGCGCACCTTGGCGGCCTGCTGGAACGGTCCGCCGCCCTCGTGGTCGTTGAAGTCGTACACCTCGATCGCCTTGTCCTCGTGCGCCCAGGCGTTGAAGGCCGCGAAGACGGTGGACGGCGGGCAGGTCTGGTCCTCCAGCGCCGCCGAGAACAGGGCCGGCGCCCGGCCCCGCGCCGCGAAGTGCACGCCGTCGAAGTAGGACAGCGTGCGCAGCGCGTCCTCGGTCCGGCCGCGGTGCGTCTTCAGGTACAGGCCGACCTCGCGGTAGGGATGCCGGTCGGTGATCGTGGTCGCGCGCGGGAAGTCGCACAGGAACGGCACGTCCGGGGCGACCGCCACCAGGTCCGGCACCAGACCGCCCACCGCGAGCGAGATCCCGCCGCCCTGGCTCCCGCCGAGCGCGACCGTGCGTGCCGGGTCGGTCAGCGGGTGGGAACGGGCCGCCTCGACGGCGCGCACGGCGTCGGTGAAGACCCGGCGGTAGTAGTAGTTCTCGGGGGCGTCCAGGCCGCGGGTCAGGAAGCCCGGGTACGCGGGCGCGCCGCCCACCGGGTCCGCGGTCCCGCCACCGCCGCCCCAGCCGCTGCCCTGGCCCCGGGTGTCCATGACGAAGTGGGCCCGGCCGGTGGACGCCCACAGCAGGTGCTCGTGCGGCAGCCCGCGCCCGCCGCCGTACCCGACGAACTCCACGACCAGCGGCAACGGCTCCTCCGCCGCGGCCGGCAGCACCAGCCAGCCCTTCACCGGGTGACCGCCGAACCCGGCGAACGTCACGTCGTACACCCGCACCGTGGACAGGCCCGTGTCGACCGGCTCGAAGCGCGCGTCCACGTCGTGCGCGCGGGCCTCCTGGAGCGTCTTGGTCCAGAACGCGTCGAAGTCCTCCGGCTCGCCCGACGCGCTCCGGTACTCCCGCAGTTCGTCGAGCGGAAGATCGAACAGGGCCATCGGGGAACCGCCTTTGCGGGAGCACGTGCCGGACCGTACGGATGATCACACCGTACGTGAGGGGCCGGGAGGCGGACCAGAGCGCGGGCGGGAGGCCGTCAGGCCCCGCGGTGCGTCCACTGGGGTTCGGTGCGGGCCCAGTCGCGGTCCCACTCGTTCATCCGGCGCCTGAGGGCCACGCCGCGCACCGCACGGTGCAGCAGGAGCACCGTGAGGCCGGTGCCGATGGCGGTGAAGGAGCCCACGGTGGCGCTGTGCTGCCAGATCTGGGAGCCGTCCGACGGCGGCGGCACGCTCCGCCCCCGCGAGTCCAGCCACACGTCGACCCGGTCACCGCGCCGGGCGTCGGCCGGGACCCGTGCCGTGGTGCTCCGCTCCGTGCCGTCCGGCGTGCTCCAGCGGACGGTCGTGCGGTACGAGTGCTGCCCGTCGAGCTGGGCGGACGGCAGGGTGCCCCCGGTGTCGCCGGCCACCGCGGCGCTCACCCGGTGCCGGTCCGCCCGCTGCTCCGCCACGATCGCCTTCGCCTGACCGTAGCCCCACCAGGCGGTGGCGGCCCCCAGCAGGGGGGCGCCCACGAACAGCAGCAGGGCGACGACCAGCAGGGTCCACGACTCGACGACGTCCGACCGGCGGCGCAGCGGATTGTGCCGCCAGCGCCAGCCGCGCACCCGGTTCCGCATGTCGACCTCCCCGCGATCACCGCGACCGGAAGGCGGACGGACGTCCATGACGGGCGGGAACCCCCGCGCCTCCGGGTCGCGCCAGTGTGCGAGTGCCCGTACTGGACTGGTACCCAGTCCGGCGGGACTCGCCCACCCTCGCGGCGAAGTTCCGCCGCGGGTCAGCCGAAGCGCTCGATCCGGATGCGCTCCACCGGCTGGCCCCCGGCCACCAGCAGCCGTGACGCGTGCTCGGCGAACGAGTTCGACCCGCACACGTAGGCCTCCCAGCCCTCGGCGGGCGGCTCGGACAGCAGCGCGGCCAGGTGCGCGGCGGTCAGCCTGCCCACGGGCGTCCCGGCCGGGGCACTCCGGGTGAAGACGGGGGTGGTCTCCGGGCCGAACTCGTCCGCGTAGATCAACTCCTCGGGGCCGCGCGCGGACACCAGCATCCGCAGCGGCACCGTCAGCCCCCGCGCCCGGTGGTGGCGGACCATGGACATCAGCGGGACGACGCCGGAGCCCGCGCCCAGCAGCAGGGCGGGACGGTCGCCCGGCCAGGCGAAGAAGCCGCTCAGCGGCCCACGCACCTCGATCCGGTCGCCGGGCCGCGCCACCGTGTGGAACCAGCCCGACACCTCCCCGTCCGACACGTGGTCGAGGGTCAGCTCGATGTGCCCGGAGCCGTCCGGCGCGGACGCCAGCGAGTAGTGCCGCTGGGCCACGTACCCGTCCTCGGCGGTGAGCCGGACCATCAGGTGCTGGCCCGGCAGATGGCCCGCCCAGCCGGGCACGGCGAACCGGAAGGTGGAGGCGCGGGGCGTCTCGCGGCGGATCTCCGTGAGCGTGGCCGGCTGCCAGGTTCCGGCCGCCGGGCCGTTCACCTCGATGCGTCCGGGCACGGCGAACCGCGTGGGGGGCGCGAAGGCCCCCGCCGTGTGCATGGCCGTCTCAGTCACCGGAGTACCGCTGCTCCTCCCAGGGGTTGCCGCGCGCGTGGTAGCCGTTCTGCTCCCAGAAGCCCGGCCGGTCGTGGTCGAGCAGTTCGAGGCCGGCCAGCCACTTCACGCTCTTCCAGAAGTACAGGTGCGGCACCACCAGCCGCGCCGGGCCGCCGTGCTCGGGGGCGAGTGGACGCCCCTCGTACTCCCAGGCGATCCAGGCCCGCCCGCCGGTCAGGTCCGCCAGCGGCAGGTTCGCGGTGTAGCCCGTGTGCGCGTAGGCCACGGCGTGCGTGGCGGACGGCAGCGGACGGACCGCCTCCAGGAAGGCGTCCAGGGACACGCCCCCGAACCGCACGCCGAACTTCGACCAGCCGGTGACGCAGTGGATGTCGCCCTCGTACGCCGAGGCGGGCAGCCGTCGCGCCCCGGCCAGGTCCCAGGTGCGCTCCTCGGCCACGAGACCGCCCACCCGGAAGGTCCAGTCGGCGGGGGCGAGGTCGGGCGTGACCTCGGCGGACAGCACGGGCCAGTCGTCGCCCGCGTCGTACTGGCCGGGCGGCAGCCCCGGCCGGTCGACGCGCGGGCGCCCGGCGAAGCCTCGGGTGGTGTTCATGCGGTGGGGCCTTTCGGGCCGCTGCGGCAGATGCTCGCGGCCTGCGTGATCAGTGCGTACGCCGTCAACGGTACGTGCCCGTCGGCGTTCCCCGGTCCGGGTCCTCGCCCCGCGGACCGCCCCGCCACGCGTTGTACCGCTCCAGATACGCGGCGAAGCGGATCAGGTCCTCGTCGGGCCAGTCGGCGAGCCGCTCCCGGAAGGCCGCCCGGCGGCTCTCGGTGACCTGCGCCAGGATGCGCCGCCCGGCCCGCGTCAGGTGCAGGACCTGCACGCGCTGGTCCTCGGGGTCCGGACGCCGCTCGATCAGCCCGGCCCGCTCCAGCGCGGACACCTGGCGGCTGACCGTGGACTTGTCGAGGGCGTAGTGGGCCGCCAGGTCGGTGGCCCGGCAGCCGTCCTGCTCCTCCAGGTGCCCGAGGAGTGTGTACGACACCAGCGACAGCTCCGGATGCATGCGCCCCGCCGAGGCGCGGGCGCGGCGGGCGAAGGCCGTCATCTCGCGCTGGACGGTCTCCACGGCCGCGTCCGCCGCGGCATCGGGCATCTCGGCAGCCGTCACGGATCCTCCCTCGTATCGCTGGTTGCAGAGTACAACTTGGGGTAATGTGACCGGCGGCCGCGGACCGTCCCGGCCGCCGGACGTCTGGAGGTGAGACCCATTACCGCTGTGTCGGTCCGGGTGCTCTCACCTCACGGCAGCACGGTCACCGCGAACGGCTGACCGCGAGAGCGCCCTTCGGTTCCCGAAAGGCTCTCGGCTTCCATGGCCTCGTCCTCTCCCGCACGCTCTTCGCTCTCTTCCTCTCGTTCCCCTCTGCCCTCCGCGGCCTGTCCGTCGCGCGACCGGGTCGTCGGCGCGCTCCGCACCGCGGGCTGCGTCTTCGCCGAGGACGAGGCGGCGCTCCTGATGGCCGCCGCCCGCGACGCCGGTGAACTCACCGCCCTGATCGACCGCCGGGTCTCCGGGCTGCCCCTCGAACTCGTCCTCGGCTGGGCCGAGTTCCGCGGCCTGCGGGTCGCCGTCGCCCCCGGTGTCTTCGTCCCCCGCCGTCGCACCGAGTTCCTGGTCGACGAGGCCCTTGCCCACGCGCCGCACGCGTCCGTCGTCGTGGACCTGTGCTGCGGCTCCGGCGCCGTCGGCGCGGCCCTGGCCGCCGCGCTGGACCGGCCCGAGGTGCACGCCGCCGACGTCGACCCCGCCGCCGTGCGCTGCGCCCGCGGCAACCTCGCCGACGCGGGCGGCCGGGTGTACGCCGGTGACCTGTTCGACGCGCTGCCCGGGGCTCTGCGCGGCCGCGTGGACATCCTCGCGGCCAACGTGCCCTACGTCCCGACCGCCGAGGTGGCCCTGCTGCCGGCCGAGGCCCGCGACCACGAACCGCTGGTCGCCCTCGACGGGGGCGCCGACGGACTCGACGTGCTGCGCCGTGTCGCGGCCGAGGCGCCCCGCTGGCTGGCGCCCGGCGGCTGCCTGCTGGTCGAGACGAGCGAGGCCCAGGCACCCGCCGCGGTCGCCGCCTTCACCCGCGCCGGAATGACGACCCGCGTCGCGGAATCGGAGGAGCTGTACGCCCACGTGGTGACGGGCGTACGGGAGTAGCGCGGTACGGCAACCCCTAGGCGGGCGGCGTGGCGCGGGCGATCAGCAGGGCCACGTCGTCGGAGTTCTCCGGCTCGTGCAGGGTGCGCAGGAGCTGGTCGCAGACCTCCTCCAGCGGGCAGTCCGGGCCGTCCAGCAGGGCCAGGAGGGCGTTCAGCCGCTCGTCCAGGGGGTGCCGGCGGGTCTCGACGAGGCCGTCGGTGTACAGCACCAGCCGGTCGCCCGGCTCCAGGGCGACGGCGGTCGTGGAGAACGGGACGCCGCCCACCCCGAGCGGCACCCCGGTGGGCAGGTCAAGCAGCTCCGGCGGGTGCCCGGCCCGCAGCCGCACCGGCGGCAGGTGCCCCGCGTTGGCGATCAGGCACCGCCTCTCGTGCGGGTCGTGCACGGCGTAGACGCAGGTCGCGATGGCCTGGTCCAGGCCCGCCGTGGTGCGGTCCAGGTGCTCCATGAGCAGCGCCGGATCCAGGTCGAGGGCGGCCAGGGTGTTCGTCGCGGTGCGCAGCCGCCCCATCGAGGCCGCCGCCGCGATGCCGCTGCCCATCACGTCGCCCACCACGAGCGCGGTCTTGCACCCCTCCAGCTCGATCACGTCGAACCAGTCGCCGCCGACCTCGCTGGTGGCCCCGGCCGGCTGGTAGCGCGAGGCGACCTCCAGGCCACCGGTCACCGGCGGATGGCTCGGCAGCAGGCTGCGCTGAAGGGTCAGGGCGGTGGTACGGGCGTTCTGGTACCAGCGGGCGTTGTCGATCTGAAGCGCGGCCCGCGCGGCCAGTTCGTTGGCCAGCAGCAGATCGTCCTTGCCGAACGGGAGCGGGTTGGCGGTCCGCTTCAGGTCCAGGGCGCCGAGCACCTCGCCCCGCGCGATCAGCGGGACGGCCAGGTACGAGTGCACGCCCGCCCGGCGCAGCAGCTCCACCGCCTCCGGTGAACGCGCGATGCGCTCCAGGTCCTCCCCGGTCACCCGGGCCACCCACACCGGCCGCCCGCTGCGCACGCACTCGGTGACCAGGCGGTCCGGCCCGTACCGGGCCACCTGGCCGGGCCGGTCGGCCGCCGCGAGCGCGTCGGGGGCGTCGTCCGCGTGCACGGCCAGCGCCCTCATCACGGCGGGCTCGGCCGGGCCCAGGTTGCTGCGCCGGCCCTCCACCACGGCCTGGAGGAGATCCACGGCGGCGACGTCGGCGAGGCCGGGCACGGCCACGTCGGCCAGCTCGTGCGCGGTGCGGTCCAGTTGCAGCGTGGTGCCGATCCGGGCGGAGGCGTCCGCGACCGAGGCCAGCCGGCGCCGCGCGGCCTCGGCCTCGGCGCTCACCCGGTACTGCTCGGTGACGTCCACGACCGAGACGGCCACGCCCAGGACCGTGCCGAGCGCGTCGTCCAGCCGGTACAGCGAGACGGACCACGCGTGGTCCTCGTCCGGGTCGGCGGGCGTCCGTCCGGTGGTGGGCCTGTCGATCACCGGCTGCCCGGTCTCCAGCACCTCTCGCGCCGCGGCCTCGATCTGGGCCGCGTCGACCTGCGGCAGCAGCTCGTGGGTCCGGTGGCCGATGTGGTCGTCGGCCGGGATGCCGTTGATCCGCTCCAGGGCCGGGTTGACCGAGACGTACCGCAGGTCGGTGTCGAGCACCGCCAGTCCGACCGGTGACTGTGTGATCACCCGTGAGGACAGCGCCAGGTCGCGCTCCAGCCGCCGCACCGTCGACTGGTCGGCCGCGAGCCCCAGCGCGTAGACGTCCCCCCGGTCGTCCAGCAGACGCATGTTGCGGAACTCCACCAGCCGGGTGCCGCCGTCCTTGTTCCGGATGGGGAAGGCCCCGGCCCAGCTGCGGCCGGTCCGCATGACGTCGGAGAACAGCTTGACGACCAGGTCGAGGTGGCGCTCGTGGACCATGATGCGGGCGGCGTACTGCCCCAGCGCCTCCTGGGCGGAGTATCCGAACAGCTCCTCCGCCTGCGGGCTCCACAGCACGATCCGGCCCTCGGCGTCCAGCACGACCGAGGCCACGCTCAGCAGGTCGAGCAGTCCGCTGGGCCGCACGGGGCCGCGCGGCGACGCGTCGCCCTCGAACCCGGCAGACCCGGATGCACTCATCCCACGCCCCGCCTTCACCGTTCCGCGCGGCACGCCTTCCTGATGCCGACTCCCTTGTTCTACCGCGTTCCGCCGCGCACAGGGCCGATTCCGACCGGCTCCGCGGACTCCTTCCAGCATCTCCCGGCCGGGCGGTGACCGCCGCACGAAGCGCGTCCGGAGTTGGTCTGTACATGCCGTGATGGGCGGTCCAGACTGTGCGCCGAACGCGCTCGCCCCGTCCTTGCCGCCCGCCCCCCACCGAGGAGCCTCCATGCCCCTGCGCGCCCGGCAACGTTGTCACACCGTCCTGACCGGACTCGCCGCCCTCGCCCTCTCCGCCGGCCTCGCGGGCCCTGCGGCCGCCGTCGGCGCCTCGTCCGAGTCGTCCGTTGCCGACACCTGGACCGAGGTCGGCTCCGACCGCGCCGACCCGCTCACCGAGAGCCAGGGCCTGGCCTCGGTCGAGGTCCCGGCCGGCAGCCCCAACCGCTACACCGGCATCGGCACCATCCCGCTGAGCCTCAGCACCCGGGGCTGGAACCACGTCGGCGACCCCGACGCCTCCTACGACGGCCACTACATCGAGCCGTACCAGCGCGACGACGGCAACACGAAGATGTTCCGCGTGCGGGAGCCCGACGGAAGCTGGGCGGAGTACGTGCACACGCTCGGCCCCGGTGAGGCGCGGAACAACTCCTGGTCCGCCGTCTCGCCGGACGGCCAGTGGATGCTCTCCGGCGAGTGGGGCACCATGGACCGGCTGCTGGTCTTCCCGACACCGGGCGTCAATCCGGCCACCTCGCCGTCCGCGAACCTCCCCCAGGCCTCCACCGTGCGCCTGGACCACGCCGTGCGCGACGTCCAGGGCTGCGACTTCCTCGACGCGACCACCCTGCTGTGCTCCTCGGACGACCCGGAGGGCACCCTCTTCGGCATCACCAAACCCCTGCTGCGGATCGACCTGTCCGCCGCGCCCAACGGCGCCGCGGACGTCACCGGCCACGTCACCGCCCTGCGGCAGCTGCCCCTGCGCAGCGCCTGTTCCGGCGACTTCGAGACGGAAGGCATCGACTACGACCGCCGCACCGGCACCCTGCGCGTGATCGTCGTCTCGCCGGGCTTCTGCGTGCTGACCGACAGCAAGACCTACCGCTTCACCCGGTAGTGCCCGGCACCAGGTGGTGCTTTTCTGGTGGTATGGCCGCGAGAGGAGCGATCACGATGGACGCTGAGCGACTGCATCCGGAATCCGTCTCCGTGGAGCTGAGCGGGTGCAGCAAGGAGGACGCCCGGACCGTGTTCGACGCGCTGTGCGCGTGCTACGGGTCGGACCGGCACGCGGGCGACGTGACCCGGGAGTACCACGAGGTCCGCCCGACCGTGTGGCTCGGCACCTTCGACGTGGCCGACGCGCACCGGGGCGAGTGCGACCCCGCCCGGCTGCGGGAGTCCGTGGAGGCCGACGTGCAGGGCGGCTACTGGGCGATCGAGAGGTTCCGCACCACCCTGGACTCCCTGTTCACCGTGCGCGACCTGAGCACGGCCTCCGGGGACCAGGAGCGCGAGCTGCACGTACGGCTCGAGAGCCGCTGAGCCGGCCGGGACCCGCCGGTGCGGCGGTGTGGTGTGCGCCGCGTCTTTGTGCAACTAGTTGCACAAAGACGCGGCCGTCCTCTACAACGGAGGCACCACACCCCGCACGGAGGCGCCCCGATGAGCCGCTACCCCCACCTGCTGAGCCCGCTCGACCTGGGCTTCACGACGCTCCCCAACCGGGTCCTGATGGGCTCCATGCACGTCGGCCTGGAGGAGGCGGAGAACGGTTTCGAGCGCATGGCCGCCTTCTACGCGGCCCGGGCCCGCGGGGGAGTGGGCCTGATCGTCACCGGCGGCATCGCCCCCAACGACGAGGGCCGCCCCTACCCGGGCGGTGCCAGGCTCACCAGCGAGGACGAGGCCGAACAGCACCGCGTCGTCACCGACGCCGTGCACCGCGAGGGCGGCCGGATCGCCCTGCAGATCCTGCACTTCGGCCGCTACGCCTACCACGCCGACCTGGTCGCCCCCAGCGCGCTCCAGGCCCCGATCAGCCCGCACGTGCCCCGCGAGCTGACCGACGCCGAGATCGAGCGCACCATCGACGACTACGTCCGCACCGCCCGACTGGCGCGCGGGGCCGGGTACGACGGCGTCGAGATCATGGGCTCCGAGGGCTACCTGATCAACGAGTTCATCGCCGCGCGGACCAACCACCGCACCGACCGCTGGGGCGGCTCGTACGAGAACCGGACGCGTTTCCCCGTCGAGATCGTCCGCCGGGTGCGCGAGGCGGTCGGCGAGGACTTCATCGTCGTCTACCGCCTGTCCATGCTCGACCTGGTGCCCGGCGGCTCCACCCTCGACGAGGTCGTCACCCTCGCCAAGGCCGTCGAGGCCGCCGGAGCGACCATCATCAACACCGGCATCGGCTGGCACGAGGCCCGCATCCCCACCATCGCCACCTCCGTGCCGCGCGGCGCCTACACCTGGGTGACCAGGCGTCTGATGGGCGAGGTGACGGTGCCGCTCGTCACCACCAACCGCATCAACACCCCCGAGGTCGCCGAGCGGCTGCTCGCCGAGGGCACCGCCGACATGGTGTCGATGGCCCGCCCGATGCTCGCCGACCCCGACTTCGTCGCCAAGGCCGCCGCGGGCCGCCCCGAGGCCATCAACACCTGCATCGGCTGCAACCAGGCCTGCCTCGACCACACCTTCAGCGGCCGGATCACCTCCTGCCTGGTCAACCCTCGCGCCTGCCACGAGACCGAGCTGGTCCTCACCCCGACCCGGCGGCGCAAGCGCGTCGCGGTCGTCGGCGCCGGACCCGCCGGGCTCGCCTGCGCGGTCAGCGCGGCCGAACGCGGCCACGAGGTCACCCTCTTCGACGCCGCCGGCGAGATCGGCGGCCAGCTCAACGTGGCCCGCAAGGTCCCCGGCAAGCAGGAGTTCGACGAGACGCTGCGCTACTTCCGTACCCAGCTGGCCGCGCACGGCGTCGACGTACGCCTCAACACGCGCGTCGCGGCCGACGACCTCACCGGCCACGACGAGGTCGTCGTCGCCACCGGCGTCACGCCCCGCACCCCGGACATCCCCGGCATCGACCACCCGAGCGTCGTCGGCTACCTCGACGTGCTCCGCGACGGCGCGCCCGTCGGCGACCGCGTCGCCGTCCTCGGCGCCGGCGGCATCGGCTTCGACGTCGCCGAATACCTCACCGACGGCGGCGACAAGGCGCACGAGGACCCGTCGACGTACTTCCGCCTCTGGGGCGTCGACATGGACTACGCCGCCCCCGGCGGCCTCGCCGCGCCCGAGCGCCCCGCGCCGCCGCGCGCCGTCCACCTGCTCCAGCGCAAGACCTCCAAGGTCGGCGCCGGGCTGGGGAAGACCACCGGCTGGATCCACCGCACCGAGCTGAGGCAGCGCGGCGTCACCATGGTCCCGGGCGTGCGCTACGACCGGATCGACGACGCCGGACTGCACGTCACCATCGGCGACGAGTCCACCGTCCTGGAGGTCGACACGGTCGTGCTCTGCACCGGACAGGAGCCCAGCCGCGGCCTGTATGACGACCTGATCGCCGCCGGCCGCAGCGCGCACCTCATCGGCGGCGCCGACGTGGCCGCCGAACTGGACGCCAAGCGCGCCATCAAGCAGGGCACCGAACTGGCGGCGGCGCTGTAGCGGCCGTCCGGGCGGCCCGCGGCATCCCTAGGATGAGCGCATGTCCCTCCCGCACGCGATCCTCACCGCCCTGGTCGAAAAGCCGTCGTCCGGGCTGGAGCTGACCCGCCGGTTCGACCGGTCGATCGGCTACTTCTGGTCGGCGACGCACCAGCAGATCTACCGCGAGCTGGGCAAGCTGGAGGGCGAGGGCCTGATCCGGGAGCTGCCCGGGCGGCAGCCGGCCCGCGGGCAGAAGAAGTCCTACGAGGTGCTGCCCGCGGGCCGCGAGGAACTGGCCCGCTGGACCGCCGTACCCCAGGACCCCAAGCCCCTGCGGGACACGATGCTGCTGCGCCTGCGGGCCGCCGCGGTGGTCGGCACCGCCGGTGTCGAGGAGGACCTGCGTCGCCATCTGGACCTGCACGAGCGGCAGTTGGCGGAGTACCGGCAGATCGAGGAGCGGGACTTCCCGCCGGGCAGGGACGGTGCCGAGGACCGGCTGCGGCACCTGGTGCTGCGGGCCGGCATCGACCTGGAGACCTTCTGGACGGGGTGGCTCAGGCACGCGCTGGCGGAGTTCGCCGAGCTGCCCGCCGAGGGAACCGGGGCGCGGGACCGGTAGGACTCAGGACCGGTAGGACTCAGAACCGGTAGGGCTTCGCGCGGCGGCGCAGGAACCAGGCCGCGCCGATGACACCGGCCCCCACCAGTGCGCCGCCCGCCACCAGGGTCGCGGTGCCGTAGTCCTGGATCGCCCCGCCCAGGCCGCCCATGACACCGCGCGGCGACGCGGACGGCGAGGGAGCGGCCGAGCGGCTCGGGGAGGGGGAGGGCGCCCTGGAGACGATGACCGTCTGGGTGCCCGCGGTGCTGTTGTTCGAGCACATGACGATCACCGTGTAGGTGCCCGGCGAGATCCCCGACCAGGCCGCCGACTGCCCGGAGCCGGTGCCGGACAGCGCCACCTGGCGCCCCTGCGCGAAGTCGCGCTGGCTGCTGGTGAGCAGCGATGCGGTGCCCCAACTGCCGTTGAGCTGGGCGCAGGCCGTGGTGGTGACCGACACCGTCGTCCCGGTGGTGCTCACCGAGATGCCCGGCCCCGCGAGAGCCGGCCCGGCGGCCAGGGCGACGGGCAGCGCGGCGGCGGCCGCCGCGGTCAGGCCGGAGCGGAGAAACGGCGAAGAGATGCGCATGTGGACTGCCCTCCGGCGGCACGGTCGGCGGCACATCCCTTGCGTCGCCGAGATCGGGAACGCCCGTGCTCCCTCAGTGGCAGCCAACAGCGCGGCGAGCGCGCCCGCATGCCGAGCGCGACCGCCCAGGTGACGCGCCGCCCGGTCCGAGCCGCACCGAGGTCAGCCGCCCGCGCCCAGCGTCACCTTCCGCTCCTGAGAGAAGCCGCCCCAGGTGCCGTCGGCCAGCCTGGCCCGGATCCGCACCCGGTGCGTGACACCGGCCTCGCGTCCCGCGTAGAAGCTGTACTCGGCCAGGTCGCGCGGCGCTTCGGCGCCGTAGACCAGGGAGGTCGCCGGACGGCCGTCCAGGTGGATCTGGTACTCGGTGACCGGGCCGTCCGTCCGCGGCGGGACCCAGGTCAGGTCGAGGTAGTACGCCCCGTCGGCGAGATGGGAGGCCGCGCGCAGAGCGGTGGGCGCGGAGGTGCGGCCGTCGTCCGACCCCGGGGTGGAGAGCCGGACGACCGCGCTGGCGGGAGAGAGGTTGTCGGCGGCGTCCCGCGCCCGCACCGTGAAGGTGTAACGGGTGCCCGGCCGCAGCCCCGTGACGACGGCCGCCGTCTGGGCGCCGCCGACGCTGTGCACCTTCGTGCCGCCCTGGTACACGTCGTACGACACCACCTTGCGGTCGTCCTTCGCGGCCGACCAGGTGAGCTGCACCGCCCGGCCGCCCGCCGCCCGGCCCTCGGCGCCCTCCGGGCGGGTGGGGGCGGAGGCGTCGGTGACGGCGGCCGGCGTGGTGGCCCGCACCTCCCGGCTGCGCGGCCCGAGCCGCCCGTCGGCGTCGCGCGCCCGGACGGTGAAGGCGTACGCCGTCGAGGGGCGCAGCCGGGTGACGTCCACCATGCGGTCGGACGCAGGTACCTCCTTGACCAGCGTGCCGCCGCGGTACACCTCGTAGGTCTCCGCCCCGTCCAGGGCGTTCCACATCACGTGCACGGTCGTCGCGCTGCCCGCCTCGGCGGTGACGCCCATGGGTACGCCGGGCAGCCCGCCGTCCTCCCCCTCCCCGCCCGCGCCCGTGCCGCAGGAGGTCAGCAGGACGACCGCGCCGCAGAACAGGGGCAGGGCGCACCGGCGCAGGAAAGCGCCGGGGGCGGCGGTGGGCGCGGGGACAGCGGGAACGGGTACGTCTCGCACGGCTCAGCCTCCGGTGGGGCGTCGGTCCGATTCGATGCGGCGGCAATGGTCCGGACCAATATGACGCCCGTGACGCGATCACATCAAGAGGCCGTCACCGCGTTACGTATGCTGAGTCACCTGAGGGCCGAACTCCGGGATGTCCCGGGCGGGTTCGGGCCAAAGGCGCGGACCGCTGTCGTCGCAGATGCCGTGCCGGCGCGGGTGGCCGGGCGCGCCGGGAGCCGTCACGGGTCCCGGCCCGCCCGCCCCCCGTCGCACCGCCGAGGCGGCGCGGAGGACCGGGGCGTGCACCGTCTGGCCCTGTGAAAGGTGGCCGCACGGCCGAATCGGGGACAGATGGGACCGAGTGCCCGCCCATGTCCCCCAGGAGAGGCCACATCGTGCGTGTCCAGTCGCTGACGCTGGTCGCGGCCAGTGCCGCCCTGATCGCTCCCACGGCGTTCCCCGACGCTCCGCACCCGCTCCGCGCCGACCTCCCGGCGCGCCACCTGGCCGCCGACCGGTCCCAGGACGTCCCGGGGCGCGCGAACCGGTCCGGAGTCCGGATCGGGCCGGTCCCGGAGCGCCCGGCAGGGGCGGCCGCCCGCCCGAGGGGAGACCGGCGAGAGGCGCCGGTCCGCGCCGCCGACCTGCTGGCCGAGGTACGCGACTGCACACCCGTCTCGCGCGGGCGCTACCGCAAGGACTCCGGGACACCGGCGGACATCCCGGTCTGCGGCAAGCGCGATGCCGTGTACTGGAAGGCCGACCTGGACGTCGACTGCGACGGGGTGCCCGGCGACCGGTGCAACAGCCGCAGCGACCCGCACTTCAGCCCCGCCACCGCGTTCACCCGGTCGGACGGCCGCCCGCTGGACGCCGAACGCCTGCCCTACGTCGTCGTGCCCGAACCGAGCGACATCTGGGACCACCGCGAGGACGACGTGCGCGGCGGGTCGCTCGCCGCCCTCGTCCACGGGGACCGGGTGCGGTACGCGGTCGTCGGCGACGTCGGCCCGCGCGACCTCGTCGGCGAGGCGTCCTACGCCGCCGCGAAGGCGCTCGGCGTCCCGGCCGACCCGCACGGCGGCGGCGCGGCGTCCGACGTGACGTACATCGTCTTCAAGGGGAGCCGGGTCGAGCCCATCGAGGACCCGGCGGCCGCGGAGAAGGAGGGGGAGCGGCTGGTACGGGAGTTCATGGGCGACGACTGAGACCGGGACGACCGAGGACCGCGCCCGCCCCCGCGCACCGCGCCACGGCGGCCGGACTCACCCGACCGCCCGGCGCGGGAACCTAGGCCTTCCGGTAGGAGTACGCCTCCGCGGCGGCCGCCTCCACGGCCGCGAGGTCGGCGCCCGTCGAGGCCGTCACCACGGCGGCCACCGCGCCCTCGACGAACGGCGCGTCCACCAGGCGGGTGTGCGCCGGGAGTTCGTCGCCCTCGGCGAGCAGCGCCTTGACGGTGAGTACCGCGCTGCCGAGGTCGGTGAGGACGGCGACGCCCGCACCCCGGTCCACGGACGCTGCGGCCGCCGACACCAGCTCGGAGCTGGTGCCGAACTCGCCGGACGCGGTCCCGCCCGCCGGGGCGACGGGGACGGCCGCGCCACCGCCCGACAGCGCCTTGGCCAGCTCCGCCACGGACGCGGCGACCGCGGCGCTGTGCGACACCAGCACGATCCCGACCAGCTTGTCGTCACTCACCGGCCGCCTCCTGAAGTGCCGCGACGAGCAGTGCCGCCGAGGTGGCCCCGGGATCCTGGTGCCCGATGCTGCGCTCGCCGAGGTAGCTCGCCCTGCCCTTGCGGGCCTGCAACGGCGTGGTCGCCTCGGCCCCCTCCTCGGCCGCCGTGCGCGCCGCGGCGAACGACTCGCCGAGGGCGTCCACGGCCGGCACCAGGGCGTCGATCATCGTCTTGTCGCCCGGCGCGGCACCCCCGAGCGTCATGACGGCGTCCACCCCCGTCCGGAACGCCTCCGCCAACTGCTCCCGGCTGACCTCGGGCGCGTCCCCGAGTGACTTGCCGGTACGGCGCAGCAGCGTCCCGTACAGCGGTCCCGAGGCACCGCCGACGGTGGAGATGAGCCGGCGCCCGGCGAGGATCAGTACCGCGCCGGGGGTGTCCGGCGCCTCCTTCTCCAGCGCGGCCGCCACGTCCCTGAAGCCCCGCTGGAGGTTGCTGCCGTGGTCGGCGTCGCCGATGGGCGAGTCGAGGGCGGTGAGCCGTTCCGCCTCGCGGTCGACGGACGTGGTGGTGGCCGTCATCCAGCGGCGGAAGAAGTCGGCGTCGAGCACGGTGTCTCCTTGCCTGGTAGGTACGGTGTGATCCCTTCCCCGTCCACCGTCACATGCCCCACCTCAGTCCGGGGGTGCTCACCGGCGCGTCCCAGAGTCCGAGCAGCTCCTCGTCGATCTCGCACAGGGTGACGGAGGCGCCCGCCATGTCGAGCGAGGTGACGTAGTTGCCGACGAGCGTACGGGCGACGGCGACCCCGCGCCCGCGGAGGATGCGCTGCACCTCGGCATTGAAGCCGTACAGCTCGAGCAGTGGCGTCGCGCCCATGCCGTTGACCAGCACGAGGACCGGGTTGCGCGGCGCGAGGTCGGTGAGGACCGCGTCCACGGCGGCCTCGGCGATCTCACCCGAGGTCATCATGGGACGCCGCTCACGGCCGGGCTCCCCGTGGATGCCGATGCCCAGTTCCAGTTCACCCGCCGGGAGGTCGAAGGTCGGGGAACCCTTGGCGGGCGTGGTGACGGCGCTGAGCGCGAAGCCGAAGCTGCGGGAGCTGTCGTTGACCCGCCGGGCGAGCGATTCCACCTGCTCCAGCGGCCGTCCCTCCTGCGCGGCGGCCCCGGCGATCTTCTCCACGAACAGCGTCGCCCCCGTGCCGCGCCGCCCGGCCGTGTAGAGACTGTCGGTCACCGCGACATCGTCATTGACCAGCACCTTCGCGACCTGGATGCCCTCGTCCTCGGCCAGCTCGGCGGCCATGTCGAAGTTGAGCACGTCACCGGTGTAGTTCTTGACGACGAACAACACCCCGGCCCCGCTGTCCACGGCCGCCGCGGCCCGCACCATCTGGTCCGGCACCGGCGAGGTGAACACCTCGCCCGGACAGGCCGCCGAGAGCATCCCCGGCCCCACGAACCCGCCGTGCAGCGGCTCGTGCCCGGACCCGCCCCCCGACACCAGAGCCACCTGCCCCGCCACGGGCGCGTCCCGCCGCACGATCACCCGGTTCTCGACGTCCACGGCCAGCTCCGGATGGGCGGCCGCCATACCGCGCAACGCGTCCGCGACCACGGTCTCGGGGACGTTGATGAGCATCTTCACGGGTACCTCCTGTGTAAGTCAGCAGCTGGGTGATGGGCCTGGGTTTTTGCTGGTCGGGGTGGTTGAGGTCGGTGCGTGATCTTGGTGGTCGGCGGCGGTCGGGAGCGGGTTCCGGCGGTACTGATACTGACTCAATGCTGACTTTGGTCACGCAGCGTCAGATTTTTGTGGCGAGTCGACTACAGACCGACAAGAGTCCCGCAGGGGCAGTATCGACCTTGTGACCGCTGAGGTCACGCGAGGCGAGGTCTGCGGGTCCTGGGGAATACCGGACTGGCAGACATACAGCCACCGCGCTCATTTGACGGACGCGCCGGACGAGGTGGCCCGGCACCACCCGGCGGGGACGGTGCGGTCAGCGGTCGCGGCGTCCGGGGCGCTGCTCGTAGGGGGTGGCCCGGGAGCCGTCGACACCGACCTCGAGGCGGCCGACCTTCTCGATGTCGAGGACGACGCGGTCACCGTGGGCGAGCGGGCCGACGCCGGCCGGGGTGCCGGTGGCGATCACGTCCCCCGGGTGCAGGGTCATGACGGAGGAGGTGTAGGCGATCAGTTCGCGGACGCCGAAGATGAGGTCGGCGGTGTTGGTGCGCTGGCGGGTGGTGCCGCCGACGTCGCAGCGCAGGTCGAGGGTGTCGGGGTCGGGGATCTCGTCGGCGGTCACGATCCAGGGGCCGATGGGGGTGAAGGTGTCGAAGGACTTGCGGGTGGAGCGGTCCTCGCCGGAGCGCACGGTGATGTCCAGCACGCAGGTGTAGCCGAATACGTGGTCGAGGGCGTCGTCCGCGCTGACGTGCGTGGTGGTGCGGCCGATGACGACGCCCAGCTCGCCCTCCTGGTCGGTGCGCTTGTCGGAGTAGGGGAGGAGGATGTCCTCGCCGGGGCCGATGACGGAGGAGTTCGCCTTGAGGAAGACCCCGAGGTCGGCGACCGAGGTGGTGTACTCCATCTCGGCCTTGTGGTCGAGGTAGTTGACCGGCGCACCGATGATCTTCCCGGGGCGGGGGAGCGGGGCGTCGAGGGCCGCGTCGGCCAGTGGGATCCGGGTCCGCCCGTCGAGTTCGAAGGGGACCGTCGCACCGTCCGACGCGGCTTCGATGCAGCGCTGGAGTGCTCCGGCCGGTCCGGCGGTGTCGGCTCCCGCTACCTGGTCGGTGACGTCGATGAGGTCGTCGCCGTCGACGAGTCCGAGGCGTCCCTTGTTGAACAGCGCCAGACGCATGCTGGCCTCCTTGTGGGTGTCGGGCGGGCGGATCAGGCGCCGGGGTCGGCGTCTTCGGTGCGGTAGAGGCCGAGGGAGCGCATGACGGGCTCGTCGTTGTAGGAGAAGAGGACGGCGTCCGCGGTGGGCGAGGTGTTGACGTGGCGGTAGGAGGCCCAGCCGGGGACGGCGAAGGTGTCGTGCTCGGACCACTCCAGCCGCTCGCCGTCGACGATCGTGGCGCCCTCGCCGCGGACGACGTTGAAGACGGTTGAGGCCGTGTGGCGGCGGCCGGCCCCCTCGAAGCCGGGGCGCAGTCGCTGGACGCGGCAGCCGATGGTGGGCATGACCGGGCCACCGGTCCAGGGGTTGGTGTACTCCAGCACGATGCCGTCGACGTCACTGCCGTCGGCCGTGTCGGCGATGGCGTCCAGGGCGCGCCGGGTCTCCTGCCAGGTGTACCGGGTGACGGGGGAGTTGGGGCCGTCCTGCGTGAGCCAGGCGGGGGTGAGCCGGCCGTGCAGGAACTGGCGGCTGCCGGCGTCGTCGGGCTTGGTCACCGGCTGGAGGCGCTCGGGGTACTTCTCGTAGAAGCCGGCCTCGAGTGCGTTGACCAAGGGGTAGTCGAGGGCGTCGAGCCAGATCATCGGGGCGTCGCCCTCGTGGGTGTGGTCGTGCCAGTGCCGGCCGGGGGTGAGCAGCAGGTCGCCGGGGGACATGAAGACGCGCTCGCCGTTGACGGTGGTCCAGGCGCCGTCGCCCTCGAGGATGAAGCGGAAGGCGTTCGAGGTGTGCCGGTGGGCCTGGGCGGTCTCGCCCGGGAGGATGATCTGAAGGCCCGCGTAGAGGGTGTTGACCGTGGCCGGCGGGTCGGTGAGGCCGGGGTTGACGAGCATGAGGACCCGGCGTTCGGCCTCCTCCAGGGACAGGGTCCTGGAGAAGTGCAGCAGGTGCGGGCGGAGTTCGCGCCAGCTCCACCGGTAGGGGACGGCGCGGCTCTTGGGCTGGGCGGGGAACAGGTTGCCGTAGAAGCGCCACAGCGGGGCCGCGCCGAGGCCGTCCAGGGCCTTGTAGGCGAGTTCGTCCGTCGTCATGGTGTGTTCTCCTTCGCGAGCGGGATCACGGGGCCGGGACCGGAGCGGGCAGGGGAGCGGGCGCGGGTGTCCACACCCAGGAGATGTCGTCGAACGCCTCGGGGCCGCGTGACGCGAGCAGCATGTTGCGCAGGGTCGCTCCCATGCCTTCCAGGTGGCAGATCTCCCCGAAGCGGCGGGCGTTGGTCTGGACGCGGGCGGCCCGCTCCCGGCGCCGGTCCGCGTACGCGGTGAAGGCGTCGGCGGGGTCGGTGCGGTGTCCGAGGGCCTCGCCCAGGGCCACGGCGTCCTCCAGCGCCTGGCAGGCGCCCTGCGCGAGGTACTGGAGCATGGGGTGCGCCGCGTCTCCGAGGAGGACGACGCGGCCGTGCACCCAGGTGTCGATCGGTGCACGGTCGTACAGCGGCCAGCGCCGGTCGCGGGAGACGAGGGGCAACGCGTCGCGAACGGCGTCGCAGGCGCCGGCGAAGCGCTCCTCCAACTCGGCCTCCGTGCCCCAGCCGTCGGAGTCCGGCGCGTAGTGGTCGCTCTCGAACACGGCGACCTGGTTGTACAGCTCGCCGCGGCGTACGGGGTACTGCACCAGGTGCATGCGCGGTCCGGCCCACACCATGACCGCTTCCGAGGCGGCCAGCCGGGACATCCGGCCCGTCATCCTCTCGGTGGGCAGGGCACCGCGGAAGGCGACATAGCGTGAGCAGACCGGTTCGCCGTCGCCGACCAGTGCCTGGCGCAGGCGGGAGTGGAGTCCGTCCGCGGCGACGACCGCGTCGGCGGTCAGCCTCGGGTGGCCCTCCGCGAAGCGCAGGCGCACCCCGGTGCCGTCCTGCTCGGCCTCCGTGACGGTGTGTCCCGTGCGCAGGGTGACGCCGGGGTGCTCCTGGCAGGCGGCCAGCAGCGCGGCGTGCAGATCGGTGCGGTGCGTGACCAGATAGGGGTGCGCGAAGCGGTCGGTATAGGCCGAGCCACGCAGATCGAGAGAGGTGACCTCGTCGCCGGTCAGCGCGTCCATCATCACCAGCCGAGGCGGGGTCACCGCGGTGCTCCGGACGGCCGTGAGCACGCCCAGTTCATCGAGGGCCAGGGAGGCGTTCGGGGCGAGTTGCAGGCCGGCTCCGATCTCGCCGAAGCGCTCGGCCCGCTCCACGAGCGTCACGCGGTGGCCGGTGCGGGCGGTCGCGAGCGCGGCGGCCAGTCCGCCGATGCCGCCGCCGACCACGGCGATGTGTAGCGGGGAAGGTGGGACGGGCATCGGGGCCTCCATGAGTTTCTGTATGCCGGCGGTCTTCTGTGGTGCGACACTCCACGGCGCCACGCAGTCAGCAGGCGGCGGATACGCCGTTCACGTGCGGCACGGTCCCGGTCCGGGCGGTGATCTCCTCGACGGTGACGGATCCGGTCACGCGGGCGATGCGGCCGGCGGAGAGCAGGACACCGAGGCCGCGGACGTCGACTCCGCAGTTGTTGGAGACGACCCTCAGGTCGTTCGTGCCGCGTTCGTACAGGGCACGGATCAGTTGCCCTCCAGCCGCCTCACGGAGTTCCCCCGCGCAGGGCGTCGGAGACGGACTTCACGCCGCCGTGCGCGGTCATGCCGCCGTCCACCGGGATCTCGGCGCCGCTGATGAACGACGCGCCGTCGGACAGCAGGAAGGCGACCAGGGGTGCGACCTCGGCAGCCGTGCCGGTCCGGCCCAGCGGGGTCTCGCCGACGTTGGCCTCGCGGAACGCGGGGGCGGCGGAGGCCGTCATCTCGGTCTCGATGTAGCCGGGGTGCACCGTGTTGACCCGGATGCCGCGCGGGCCCAACTCCAGCGCCGCGGTCTTCGACAGGCCGCGCAGCGCCCACTTGCTGGTCGTGTAGGCGACCGGGTAATGGGCGGTGAGGGCCGCCGAGGAGCCGACGTTGACGATCGAGGAGCCCGGCGGCATGAGGGGAGCGAGATGCTGGATGCCGAGGAGCGGACCGGTGACGTTGACCGCGTGGACGCGGGCCATGTCCTCGGGACGTACGTCGTCGAGGCGGGCCCGCCAGGTGACGCCGGCGTTGTTGACCAGGCCGTGCACCTGGACGGAGGACTCCCGCAGTTCGGCCGCGAGTTCGGCCCAGGCCTTCTCGTCGGTGACGTCGAGCCGACGGCAGCCGGGTGCCTCGGTCAGGTCGGCGGCGATGACACGGGCGCCCTCCCGGGCGAGCAGCTCGGCCTCGGCTGCGCCCTGACCGCGGGCGGCGCCGGTGACGACGACGACCTTGCCGAGCAGCCTCTTGGGGTGCAGGCCCCTCACGGACGCTCCCGCGAACGGCGTCGGCCCGCGGGGAGGAGAACGGGCTCCACGCCGGGGACGACGGTGTTGGTGAGTGTGCCGAGCCCTTCGACGGTGAGGGCGACGGTGTCGCCCGGCTTCAGCGGGGGCGGGGTCCGCTCGCCGCGCCGGCCCCACAGTTCGGCGAGGCAGCCGCCGTTGCCGCAGGTGCCGGAGCCGAGGACGTCACCGGGGACGACGCGGGTGCCGCGCGAGGCGTAGGCGGCCATCTCCTCGAAGGTCCAGCTCATGTTGGACAGCAGGTCCTTGCCGACGGTCTCACCGTTGACCGTGGCGGTGAGCGCCAGTCGCAGGAATCCGTCCGCGTCCCGGTGCGGCTCCAGTTCGTCGGCGGTGACCAGATAGGGACCGAGGCTGGTGGCCGTGTCCTTGCCCTTGCAGGGGCCGAGGCCCACCTTCATCTCCGCGCCCTGGAGGTCGCGGGCCGACCAGTCGTTGAACACCGTGTATCCGACGATGTGGTCGCGGGCCCGGTCCGGGGTGAGGTCGCGGCCCTCCCGGCCGATCACGGCACCCACTTCGAGTTCGAAGTCGAGCTCGGACGATCCCGGGGGTACGGGTATCGCGTCGTCCGGGCCGTAGACGGCGTGCGGGTTGGTGAAGTAGAAGGTCGGTGCCGCGTACCACTGCTCCGGAACGCCACCGGTGCCCTCCACGGCGCGACGCACCCCCTCCACGTGCTCCTCGAACGCCACGAAGTCCCTTACGGAGGACGGCTGGAGCGGGGGCAGCAGGCGGACCTGGGAGACGTGGGGGCCGGGGGGCACGTCCAGGGCCGCGGCGCCGGCGGCGAGGAGTCCGGGGAGCCCGTCGCAGTCCTTGATCAGCTCGGTGAGCGAGGTGGCGGCGGGCAGCGGGAAGAGGGTGCCGTCCTCTTCCACGACCGCCACTCTGCGGCGGTGTCGGTGTTCGTAAGCGGCGAATCGCATGGTGGGGCTCCAGCGGAGTGTGATCAGGCGAGTGGTATGCGCACGAGGTCGCGGCCCACGGTGATGCGGCCCCGGCAGCCGGCCTCTCGCGCGGAGGCCCGGGCAGCCGCGGCTGTCGGCGGTACTGCCGTGTCCCCGAAGCCGGCGGGCCGGTTCAGACCGGCGGGGCGGTGAAGACACCGCGGTCGGGGTCGTTGAAGGACTCCTTGGCGACGAGTTCGTTCATCGGGTTGGCGGTGCCCCACTGGTCGGTGACCTCGGGCTGCGAGAAGTCGTAGACGTGCGGGTGCCAGGTGTCCTCGTCCAGGCACTCCAGCTCGGTGGTGTACTCGACGGTGTTGCCGTGCGGGTCGAGGAAGTAGGTGAAGGTGTTGTCGCCCGCCATGTGCCGGCCCGGACCCCAGATCTTCCTGAACCCGGCACGGATGACGCGGCCCGAGCCGCGCATGTACTCGTCGATGCCGCGCATCTCGAAGGAGACGTGGTGCAGGGAGGTGTGCGGGCCCTGGGCGAGGGCCATCGAGTGGTGCTGGCTGCTGATCCGCATGAAGTGCATGACCTCGCCCATGTGCGGTGAGCTGAGTGTGTCGGAGAGGGCGAAGCCGAGGTGGCGCTCGTACCACTCCCGGGTGCGGTTCAGGTCGGGGGAGTTGAGGACCACGTGGGAGAGCTTGACCGGGATGGACTCCTTCTCCTCGATCTTGCGGTGCTGCCTGACCTCGACGTCCGAGGAGACCTCGATGGTGCGGCCGTCGACGTCGAAGAAGCGGAAGCCGTAACCGCCGCCGGGGGTGTCGACCTTCCCCGGTTGCGAGATCAGCTGCACGCCGCCCGCGAGGAGCCGTTCGGCGAGGGTGTCGACGTCGGCGGCGGACGCGGCGCCGTAGGAGACGAGGTCGAGGCGCTTCTCCTCGGCCTTGCGCAGCCGTACGACGTACTGCTCGGGGGAGCCCTCGGCGGCCAGGAAGGAGATGCCGGAGTCCTCGGCGACCCGGGTCAGGCCCCAGACGCCCGAGTAGAAGTCGAGCTGCTTGTCGTAGTCGGGCACGGCGAGGTCGACGTGCCTGAGGTGGGTGAGCAGGCGCATGGCGGGATCAGTCCTTCCCGATCAGGGCGGCGGCGTTGCCGCCTCGTACGGCGTGGAAGTCGGAGTCGGGCAGCCCGGCGGCGCGCAGGGCGCCGACCGGGTCCTCGCTGCCCATGTCGAAGGGGAAGTCCGAGCCGAGCAGCACCCGGTCGGCCCCGGCCACCCTCACCAGCTCCCTCAGGACGTGCGGATCGTGGACGAGGGAGTCGAAGTACAGCCGCTTCAGGTAGCTGCTGGGCGGCTGCGCGCAGCCGGCGCCGGCGTCGGGGCGGGCGGCCCAGGCGTGGTCGGAGCGGCCGATGTGGGTGGGCAGGTAGCCGCCGCCGTGCGCGGCGACCACCTTCAGCCCCGGGTGCCGGTCGAGGACCCCGGAGAAGATCAGATGGGACAGCGCGACGGCGTTCTCCACCGGCTGGCCGACCGTGTTGGACAAGTACCACTGGTCGAGGCGCTCGTCGAGGGTGCAGCCGAAGGGGTGCAGGAAGAGCAGCGCACCGGTTTCCTCGGCCCGGGTCCACAGGGGCTCGAAGGCCGGGTCGGAGAGTTCACGGTCAGGGGCGTGACTGGAGATCTCGACACCGAGCAGGCCCTGCGCCAGCGCGTGGTCGAGCGCCTCGACGGTGCGTTCCGGGTGCTGGAGCGGGACGAGACCCAGCCCGCGCAGCCGGTCCGGGGAAGCTGCGCAGTGTGCCGCCGTCGCCTCGTTGGCGAGCCGGTACACCTTCTCGGCGGTCGGATCGTCGGCCCAGTAGTGGTAGTGCGAGGGGGAGGGGCTGACCAGCTGGACGTCCACGCCCTGGGCGTCCATGGCGGCGAGGCGGACGGACACGTCCGTCAGCCGGGGGAAGCGTTCGCGGATCATCGGCCCGCTGACGGCGAGGGCGGCCGGACCGTTGCGGCGGGCGTCCAGCGCGCGCGCCTCGGCAAGCCGGGGTTCGCCCTCCACCAGTGCCTCGATCTCGGGCAGCAGGACGTGGGCGTGCACGTCGACGGTGGGGGCCGCGGCTCGGGGCTGCGGCATGCTCACGGCAGCTCCCGGAGCATGGTCATGGTGCGGGCCATCAGGCCGGGTACGTCGGCGTCCCGCACGCCGTCGAGCTGCCACTGCCCGATCCGCACGGATGCCTCCACGACGGGGCGGACCCGGGCGATCCGCCGCTCGTAGTAGGCCTGGAGCAGCGCCTCGTCCCAGGTGTCGGACCCCGTGAGCATCTGGGCGAGCACCCACGCGTCCTCCATGGACAGGGCGGCGCCCTGGGCGAGGGTGGGCGGGCAGCAGTGCGCGGCGTCACCGACCAGGACGACCCGGCCGCGGTGCCAGGAGCCCTCGACCAGCAGCCGGTCGAACCAGGTGTAGTTGACCTTCGCCGCGTCGGTGATGTGCGTGGTGATCTCGGGCCAGAAGCCGCCGTAGTGCTGGGTGAGGCGGCGCATCTCGTCGGCGTGGGAAGCGGGCGGTATGGAGGCGCGGTCGCGGTTGGCCTCGACGGCGTACGCGTACAGGGTCGTCGCGCTGGTGGGGCAGTAGCCGGCTATGTAGGCGGGCCCGCCGTAGGCGAGGTCGGTGCGGGTCACGTCCGCGGGCCGCGGGGCCTCGACGCGCCAGATGGCCATGCCGGTCGGCTCGGGCTTGTCCGTGATGCCGATCGCGGCCCTGGTGGCGGAGCCCAGCCCGTCGGCGGCGATCACCAGGTCGTAGCGGTGCTCCGAGCCGTCGGAGAGGCGGACGGAGGCACCGTCGGCGTCCTGGTCCAGGATCTCGGCGGTGGTGCCGAGCCGCACGGTGGCGCCACTGGCGCGGACGGCCTCGATGAGGATCTGCTGGAGGCGGGGGCGCCGGATACCGACGGTGGCGGGCAGGTCGTCGCCGCCGGTGCGCAGGTCGTCCTGGACGTGCAGTACGGTCCCGTCGGGTGCCGTGATGCCGACCGAGCCGAAGCCGTAGCCGGATGCCTCCACCTGCTCCCACACGCCCAGTTCACGCAGCACGCGCAGGGCGTTGCCCTGGAGGGTGATGCCGGAACCGGCGGTGGCGTTCCAGTCCTCCCTGGCCTCGACGAGGTCGACGCGGACACCGGCGCGGCGCAGCAGGATCGTGACGGCGTTGCCCGCGGCTCCGCCGCCGACGACGAGCACCTCGCGGCCTTCACTCAGGGGACTCATGGGGGAACTCCCTTGTTCCTCGGTCTACTTGACGGCGATCGGGTTGACGGGGGAGCCGACCGCCCCGGTGATGGGCAGTGGCGCCGCGGTGAGCCAGAAGTCGTACCGGCCGTCGGCCGCGCAGTCCTCGGCGAGCGCCTCGAGGTCCCACATCTCGCCGATGAGCAGGCCGAGATGGGGGATGGCGACCTGGTGCAGCGGCTGGAAGGCGTGGTCGAACTCGTTGGGCCGCACCTCGAAACCCCAGGTGTCGGTGGCGATCGCGGCGATCTCGGTGCCGTGCAGCCAGCCGGCCGTGGTGAAGGAGAGACCGGGGGCGGGGCCGCCGGCGTAGTCGCCCCATCCGTCGCGGCGGACCCTGGCGAGCTGACCGGTGCGCACCAGTACGAGGTCGCCGCGGCCCACCGTGACCTCCTGGGCCTCGGCGGTGGCGGCCAGGTGCTCCTCGGTGATCGCGAAGCCGTCCGGCAGTTCACCGCCCTCGCCGACGGCCCGGCCGACGTCGAGGAGCACGCCGCGCCCGGCGACGTGCGGTGCCATGTGCTCGATGCCGGTGACCTGGTCACCGTCGGAGGTGACGACCTGCTCGGCGGCCCGGCCGTTCCACGCCTTGCCGTGGTCGAAGATGTGGCCGAGCCCGTCCCACTGGGTGGAGCATTGCAGCGGCATGGCGATGACGTCGTCGGCGCCGCCGATGCCGTGCGGCAGCCCCTGGTTGCCGAGAGCGGCGTCCGTTCCGGTGTCCAGCATGGTGTGCACCGGGTTGGTGCGCTTGCGCCAGCCCTTCTGCGGACCGTCGATGTCGAAGCGCTGGGAGAGGGAGAAGCTCACGCCCCTCCGGATCAGCGCGGCGCCCTCGCGGCGCTTGGCCTCGTCGAGGAAGTTGAGCGTACCGAGCACGTCGTCAGCTCCCCAGCGGCCCCAGTTGGAGTACGCCTTCGCGGCCCTCGCGACCGAGCCCGCCGGGTCCGTACGGTCGACGGTCACGTCGTCGCCTCCGCCAGACAGCGGGTGCGCTGGGCGCCCAGCCCGGTGATGGAGGCGTCCATGACGTCGCCGTCGCGCAGCAGCCGGCCCCAGTGCATGCCGTTGCCGGCGGGGGAGCCGGTGAGCACCAGGTCGCCGGGGAGCAGCCGGGCGGTCTGCGAGGCGTACGCCACCATCCGCGCCACGTTGAAGATCATGTCCTTGGTGGACTCGTCCTGCATGGTCTCGCCGTTGAGCTTGAGCGTCAGTCGCAGGTCGTCCGGCTCGGCGACGGAGGTGGCGGGCACGATCCACGGGCCGAGCGGGGTGAAGCCTGGCGCGTTCTTGCTGCGCAGCCAGTCGGTGCCGATCTGCGGCATGTCCCGGCGGAAGACGGTGGCGCGGTCGGTCAGGTCGTTGGCGATGGTGTACCCCGCCACGTGGTCCAGGGCCTCCTCGACGGACACCTGGTGGGCCGGGCGGCCGATCACCGCGGCCAGTTCCAGTTCCCAGTCCGGCTTCTTCGCCCAGGCGGGCAGCACCACGTCGTCGTACGGACCGGTGACCGCGCTCGGCAGGCCGATGAAGACGTACGGCAGGTCCTCGGCGGCCCTGCGGTCCATGATCTCCGCGGCTTCCGCCCGCCGCTCCTCCTCCGGGCGGTCGTCCCCCGGCGCATTGTGCGCGACGTGCAGGTCGATGACGTGCTGCCGGTAGTTGGCACCCGACTGCAGCACCTGACGCGGCTCGACGGGGGCATGCACCCGGAACTCCGTCAGCGGTCGGCGGGGCAGGGAGCCGTCCTCGGCCAGTGCGGCCAGCCGCGGCGCCGTCGAGTCCCAGTCGTCCAGGAGCCCACGCGTGGTCAGAGCGGTATCGCCGAGGGCAGGACGCAGATCGAGGACCTGGGCGTCGGGTGTGACGAGAGCGGGGAAGGCGGGGCCCTCGTGGGTGGAAAGGGTGGCCAGTGCGAAGGGTCCGGCGAAGAGGGCGGACGCGGCTTCAGGTTTCACGGACATGTCCTCCTGATTGCGATGGCACTAATCTGGACCCGCCACTCGCGATCACGGAAATCGATTCTGTTGATGATTGCCATTGATGGGTCAAATTTCCGCTGGTCGGCGCCGGACAGCTAGGGAAACCGCCGTGAATCTAAGTCGCCTCGACCTCAATCTCGTCGTAGCCCTGCGCGCCCTGCTGGAGGAGCGCAACGTCACCCGCGCCGGACGGCGGGTCGGGCTCAGCCAGCCCGCGATGAGCGCCGCCCTGTCCCGGCTGCGCCGCCATTTCGACGACGACCTGCTCGCCCGGGTCGGCGGTCACTACGAACTGACGGCCCTCGGGCAGGTTCTCCTGGACCGCACCACCACGGCGTACGACGTTCTGGAACGCCTCTTCGCCAGCCAGGCGGACTTCGATCCGGCCCGGGAGCACCGGGAGTTCAAGCTGATCGCCTCCGACTACGCGGTGGCCGTGTTCGGCGCCGAGCTGGCCCGGGTCGTGCACGAGGAGGCGCCCGGCATCAGGCTGCGGTTCGCACAGACCCCGACCATGGTGGTGGACGCCACCGACGCGCTGCTGAGCACGTCCGACGGCCTGCTGATGCCGCACGGAGTCATCAGCGACTTCCCGGCCACCGACCTCTACGGGGACCGCTGGGTCTTCCTCGTCGCCGACGACCACCCGAGTGTCGAGGACCGTCTGGACCGCCAGGACCTGGCCCGTCTGCCCTGGGTCACCTACCAGCGCACCTACGACGCCCCAGCCGTGCGCCAGCTCGGAATGCTGGGCATCGAACCGCAGGTCGAGGTCTCCGTCGACAGCTTCCAGAGCATCCCGCTGCTGGTGGCCGGGACCAGGCGCATCGCTCTCCTCCAAGCCCGCCTGGCCCGGCTTCTGGCACCGCTCGCCGGTGTTCGCGTGGTGGATCCGCCGTACGAGGCCGTGCCGTTGCGGGAAGCCATGTGGTGGCACCCTGTGCACACCCACGACGCCGCCCACATCTGGCTGCGCGAGACCGCCGCCCGGGTCGGCCGGCGCATGCCCGACGAGCCCGAGGCGTGAGGGGGCCGCCTGCCACGGACGAACGGCGCCCCGCGTGTCACGGGCGGCGGATGGCATCCACCGGACGAATGGAGGTCATCCGCAACGTGAATCACGGTAGGGGTGGGCATACCGCCCCGCGAAACGCATGCTCGGAACAGGCACGTCCGCGGGTTCCCCCGCCACGTCTGCCTCCGGTCTCGGATCCCTTCACGTCCGGGGGCGGTTTCCCGCACCGCCGGCCGGAGTCATGTCGTGCCCGTTCCTCATGCCCTGCCGCGCGTCGCCGACGCGCACGCCCCTCATGGTGGCGAGCGGCACCGCTTGGAGCGGGTACGTTCAGCGCGGGGGAGCCGCCATCGTCGACCGCCGCACGACCAGTTCGGGCTGGAGCACGACGTGGCTGTGCGTGTGCCCGGTTCCACGGGCCGTGTCCTCGATGAGCAGTCGGCCGGCCTGGCGCCCCATGGCGGCCGCCGGGCGCCGCACCGAGGTGAGCGGCACCACCGCCGACGCGGCGAACTCGATGTCGTCGTAGCCGACCACCGCGATGTCGTCCGGCACCCTGAGGCCGCCCTCGTACAGCGCCTGCAGGACACCCAGGGCGAGCAGGTCGTTGGCGCAGAAGACGGCGGTGGGCCGCACCGGCAGACCGAGGACGCGGTACCCGGCGTCCTTGCCGGCGGTCACGGTGAGGGCGTCGCAGGGCAGTTCACTCAGCGCGGCGGACGGCAGACCCGACTCGCCGATCGCGGCGAGGGCGCCCCGGCGGCGGTCCCGCACCTGCTGAAGGCGGTCGGGGCCGCTGACATAGACCAGGGAGCGGTGCCCCCGTTCGACGAGGTGCCGTACGGCGGCCCGGCCGCCCGCCATGTCGTCGATACCGATGGAAGAGGCGGCGGGCTGAGGCGCGTACTGGTCGGCCACGACGAACGGGACCGCGTTGCGGCGGAAGGCGGCGACGGTCCGCCCGACTCCTTCGCCGGAGGTCAGTACCGCACCCCGCACCTGGTGCGAAGTGATCAGCGACAGATGGCGCGCCGCCTCGGCCGGGTCGTGGGCGCCCGTGCAGACCATGACGCCGAGGTCCGCCTCCCGGGCGGCCTGTTCCACGCCGGAGGCGAGCGCGGTGAAGAACGGGTTGGCCATGTCGAGCACCATGACGGCGATCACCCGGGACGCCCATCCGCGCAACTGCCGGGCGCCCTCGGCCCGCACGTAGCCGAGGGAGTCGATGACCTCCAGGACGCGGGAGCGGGTGCCTTCGGAGACCACCTCCGGCCGGTTGAGGACGTTGGAGACGGTACCGAGGGAGACGCCGGCCTGCCGCGCCACGTCCTTGATGCCGACCCGCGGACGCGTGCGGCCGGCCTGTGCGGCCATCACCGTCCTCCCGCCGGCGCCGGGTGCGAGGTGCGCCGTGGGCGCATCGGCGGGCCGGTGGTCCACGGCCTAGCGTCCCCGCGGTGCGCCGGTGGTGGCGCGCACCACCAGACGGGGGGTCATCGTGGTCTGCATGGCTCGGTCCCTCCGGCTTTCGACACGCTCGACGAGCATCCGGGCGGCGGCGGACCCCATGGTGTGCCCGGCCTGGTCCACGCTGGTCAGCTGCACGGGCGCCAGGGCGGCGAGCGCGGTGTTGTTGTAGCCGGCGAGCGACAGGTCCTCGGGGACGCGCAGTCCCAGTTCGTGCGCGGCGCGGTAGACGCCCAGCGCGGCCACGTCCGCGCCCGTCATCACGGCGGTCGGCGGACGGTCGGCCGTCAGCAGCGTCATGCCCGCCTTGAAGCCGCCGTCGTCGGAGTAGGCGGTGTGGTGGACCCGTGCGAGCGCGGCGAGTCCGTGCCGCTCCATCGCGCGCAGGTAGCCCTCGCTCAGCACGGCCTCAGGCGTCCGTTTCCACTTGTTGGCGCGGGCGCCGGGGGCCGAGACCAGGGCGATGTCGCGGTGGCCCAGCGCGGCGAGGTGGTCGACCACCAGGCCCGCACCGAGGTCGTCGGCGTCCACCACCGAGTCGTGGGCGTCCGAGGCGTCGTGGTGCCCGATGACCACGGTCGGCGTCGAGGCGGCAGTGGACAGAACCTCGGCGCGCGTCGTCCCCGGGGCGATCAGGATCAGGCCGTCCATCTGCCGGTCGACCAGCGAACGAATGGTCCTGGCCTGCTCCTCCGGGTCGAAGCCCGCGGCGCCGATCAGGACCGTGTAGTCGGTGTGGCGCAGCTCGTCCCGGATGCCGTCGAGGATGTCGGCGAAGAACGCGTTGCGCACGTTGTCCAGCAGCACGCCGATCGTGTACGTCCGGCCGCGCATTCCCCGTGCCGCCGCGTGCGGACGGTAGCCCAGGTCGGCGATGGCCGCCTGGACCTTCTCGCGCATGGCCTCGCTCACGCCGTAGGCGTTGCGCATGACCTTGGAGACGGCGGCCGTCGACACGCCGGCATGCCGGGCGACATCGGTGATGGTCACGCGCTTGTTCGGCCTGGCCGCAGGAGCCCCGCCCATCGTCCACATCCCGGATTGGAGTCGTCGTGAGTGTAACGGTCTACACGATACTCCCCATGGGTCGTCAAGGCGTTTGGTGAGCCTCCGTCCATCAACACAGTGTTACCGGCTCGTGTCTTGACGGTGGCAGGGGAGGGGTGCAAGGTAATGCCCACTCGATCGTGGATAACGTTTTACAACAACGGTCGAGTCGCCGGTCCGCCCTCACTGCCGGGCCCGCTCGTCGCCCATGACGCTCCTTCCGAACTCATCCCTCGTCACGAACCATTGGGAGTCACCCGTGCCCCTCCGTACCTCCCGCGCCCGTCGTGCGCGACTGAGCCTGCTCACCGCCGGCACCGCCTCGCTCGCGCTGCTCGCCACCGCCTGCGGCGGCAGCGGGTCGGGCGGCTCCTCCTCCGCCCCGGAGAACTTCGACTACCTGAGCGTCACCGAGAACACCACCGTGAAGACGGCGCTCACCACCTTGTCCAAAGGCGCCTGCAAGAGCGCGAACGACGCCCTGCCGCTGAAGGTGGAGACCGTTCCGCAAGCGAGCCTGGATCAGAAGCTCCAGCTGCTGGCCGGCCAGGACGCACTGCCGGTGCAGTTCGCCGCCGGCAACGCCCCCGCGCTCACCCAGGAGCTGGACAAGTCCGGCAAGGTCGCCGACCTGGAGGCGAAGCTGAAGGAGCTGGGGGTCCTCGACCAGCTGGAGCCGGCCGCCGTCTCCACCATCAAGGCCCTGTACGGCGGCGAACTCCAGGTCCTGCCGTACGAGTACAACGTCGAGGGCATCTTCTACAACAAGAAGCTCTTCGCGGACAACGGCCTGAAGGTGCCCGGCACCTGGGAGGAACTGGTCGCAGCCGCGGCGAAGCTGGAGTCCGCCGGCGTCCAGCCGTTCTCCGCATCCGGTCAGCAGGGCTGGCCGCTCACCCGTCTGATCAGCGGCTACCTCTACCGAAGCCTCGGCCCCGACGCCCTGCGGAAGGTGGCCGACGGCAAGGCGAAGCTGACCGACCCCCAGTACGTGAAGGCGGCCGAGGAGGTCGCCGCCCTCGGCAAGAAGGGCTACTTCGGCAAGGGCGTCGGCTCCATCGACTACGACACCGCGATGAACCAGTTCCTCACCGGCAAGGCCGCCATGTTCTACATGGGCAGCTGGGCGCTGGCGAACATCGCCGACGACAAGCAGAACAAGATAGGTGCGGAGAACACGGGCTTCATGCCGCTGCCGGCCGTGACGGGCGGCAAGGGCTCCGCCGACCAGTACCCGTCCAACGTCGGGCTCGGCATCACCCTCGCCTCCAAGTCCTTCGACAAGAAGACGGGGGACTGGGTCTCCTGCATCGCGAAGAACTACGGCGCGACCGGGCTCGAGGACCACGGCTCCATCTCCGGCTTCAAGGTCAACACCGAGGTGAAGGACACCAACGAGGTCACCACCCAGGTGCGCGACACCATCAGCTCCTCGAAGCAGAACGTCCTGTGGTTCGAGGCCCTGTTCAGCACCAAGGCCACCACCGTCAGCCAGCAGGGCGCGGCGGGCCTCGTCAACGGCAGCACGAGCCCCGAGCAGTTCATGCAGACCGTCCAGGACGCCCTGGCCGCCCAGTGACCGGCCGGGGGCGGCCCGCGCGCACCTCGCCGCCCCGCCGCGCGCGGGCCGCCTCCGTCCCTGCCAAGAAAGTGGACACCACCCATGCACCGCGTACTCGGTGACCGCAGGGCCATCGCCGTCCTGCTCGGTCCCGCTCTCCTCGTCTACTCCCTGATCATGCTGGTCCCGATGGTGTGGTCACTCGGGTACTCCTTCACCAAGGGCAACACGATCAACGGCTTCACCGGCAACGGTGTCGCCAACTTCTCCCGGCTCCTCGACGACCCGGCCGTGCACGACGCGCTCTGGTTCACCCTCAAGTACGCCGTCGTCGTCACGGCCGGCCAGGTGGTCGCCGGGTATCTGCTGGCGCTGCTCTACGTCTTCTTCCTCAAGCGCGCCTCGGCGCTGATCCGCACCCTGGTGTTCTTCCCGGTGGTACTGCCCACCGTCGCCGTCGGCCTGCTCTTCCAGAAGTTCTTCCAGGTAGCCCCCCAGACGGGTCCGGTCAACTCCCTCCTCAACGCCGTCGGCATCGACTCGATCGACTTCTTCGGCAGCGCCGGCAGCGCCTTCTGGGTCTTGATCGCCATGGACATCTGGCGCTCCATGGGCTTCTACGCCGTCCTGCTCTTCGCCGGCCTGGTCGACATCCCCGACGAGGTACTCGAGTCCGCCCGTCTGGACGGGGCGACGGGGCTGCGTCTGATCCGGCACATCGTGCTGCCGCTGTCCCTGCCCGTCCTCATGTCCTCGCTGATCTTCAGCATCAACGGCACGCTCAAGGTCTTCGACTCGATCGTCGCCCTGACCAACGGCGGCCCCGGCACCGGCACCACTCCACTGACCCTGTACATGTTCCAGACGTCGTTCACCTACAGCGACTACGGCTACGGCAGCACCATCGCCCTGCTGCTGACCGTCGTGTGCCTGCTGGTGAGCCTGGTCGTCTACCGCGTCTCGCGGCGCGACCTCACGGAGGGCTGAGCACCGTGGCCACCACAGACACCGTCGTGAAGACCCCGCCGAACGGCTCCGGACCCGCGCCCGCGCGACCTTTCAGGACCCGGCGCGGCAGGCGGGGAAACCGCCTCTGGGTCAAGATCGTCGTCGCCCTCCTGCTGGTCGTCGAGATCTACCCCATGGTCTGGATGTTCCTCACGTCGCTGAAGTCCAACGACGACTACCTGAACAACTCCACCTGGTCCCTGCCCACCACCTGGCAATGGGGGAACTACACCGAGGCGTGGACCACCGGGCACATCGGCCTCTACGTGCAGAACAGCCTGCTCGCAGTGGTGCCCGCCCTCGCCCTGATGCTCCTGCTGGGTACCGCCGCCGGTTTCGCTCTCCAGGTCATGGTCTGGAAGGGCCGCAGCCTCACCCTGCTGATCTTCCTCGCGGGCATGATGGTGCCGCCGCAGATGATCCTGCTGCCCCTGTTCACCGTCTACTTCCAGACCGGCCTGTCCGGCACCCTGTGGCCGCTGATCCTCACCTACACCGGCACCGGCCTGCCGCTGACGGTCTTCATGATGGCCACCTACTACCGCACCGTCCCCCGGGAGCTGTTCGAGGCGGCCACGATCGACGGCGCGGGCATCCTGCGCGCCTTCTGGACCATCAGCGTCCCCCTGGTGCGCAACGCCCTGCTCACCGTGGGCCTGGTGCAGTTCTTCTTCATCTGGAACGACCTGCTCATCGCACTGACCTTCACCAACAACCAGGACCTGCGCACCATCCAGGTCGGACTGCTCAACTTCACCGGCGACTTCGGTGCCACCCAGTACGGCCCCCTCTTCGCGGCCATCTGCATCAACGTCTTCGGCACCCTCCTGATCTATCTGTTCCTCAACCAGAAGGTCATGAAGGGCCTCACATCCGGAGCGGTCAAGGGCTGACCCGGCCACCGACCCGAGGCGTCTCCCTCCGGCCCACCCTCCGGGGGACGACCCACACCGGGTCCGCCGTCCCGCTCCCGCATGTGATCACACGTGAAAGAAGGGTCCCCCCTTGCTCCCCCCTCAGCCCTCGCCGGTCAGCTTCGAACACCTGCCGGACGGACTCGGCATCGGCGTCGCCTCCCCCCGGCTGACCTGGACCCTGCCCGCGGGCACCGGTCGCCAGGTGGCGTACGAACTGGAACTCGACCGCCGCGACGGTACCCACCGCACCGGACGCGTCGACGGCGACGAGCAGATACTGGTGGCCTGGCCCGGGGCACCGCTGACGTCCAGGGAACGCGCCGCCGTTCGCGTCCGGGTCTGGACACCCGACGCCGCCGGCCCTTCCCGGTGGAGCCCACCGACCGAGGTCGAGGCCGGGCTCCTCGCACCCGAAGACTGGCAGGCCGTACCCGTGGGTGCCGCGTGGGACGAGCACCCCGGGGCCGAGCGCCGCCCGGCCCGCGTACGCAAGGACTTCCCGCTGGCCCGTCCCGTAGCCCGCGCCCGCCTCTACGTGACCGCCCACGGTCTGTACGAGGTGGAGATCAACGGACGCCGTGTCGGCGACGAGGCCCTCGCGCCCGGCTGGACCGTCTACACCCACCGGCTGCGCTACCGCACCCACGACGTCACCGCCCACCTCACAGAGGGCTCGAACACCGTCGGTGCCTGGCTCGGCGACGGCTGGTACCGGGGCAAGTACGGCTTCGACGGCGGAACCCGCGACATCTACGGCACCGACCAGTCCCTCATCGCCCAGCTGGAGGTCGAGTACGACGACGGCACCACGCATGTCGTCGCAACCGACGGGACCTGGACGGCCGAGCCGGGCCCGATCCTCACCAGCGGTCTGTACGAGGGGGAGACCTTCGACGCACGACTGCACGACCCTGCCTGGGCCACCCCGGCGGCGACCGGCACAGGGCAGTGGACACCGGTCCGCACGGGTGTGCGCGACCCCGCCACCCTCGTCGCCCCCCTCGGACCGCCCGTCCGCTGCACCGAGGAGATCGCCCCCCTCACCGTCACCCGCACCGACGACGGGCGTCACCTGCTCGACTTCGGGCAGAACCTCGTCGGCCGCCTCCGCGTCACGGTCGACGGGCCGGCCGGTGCCACACTCACCCTGCGCCACGCGGAAGTTCTCCAGAACGGCGAACTGGCCACCGGCCCCTTGCGCGAGGCGACGTCCACCGACACGCTGATCCTCTCCGGGAGCGGACCCCTCACCTGGGAGCCCCGCTTCACCCTGCACGGCTTCCGCTACGCCGAAATCACCGGCTGGCCGCAGGACATGACCACCAGTCAGGTCACCGCTCGCGTCCACCACACGGACATGCGCCGAACCGGATGGTTCGAGTGCAGTAACCCATTGGTCAACCGGTTGCACGAGAACGTCGTATGGAGCATGCGCGGCAACTTCGTCGACCTGCCCACCGACTGCCCGCAGCGCGACGAACGCCTCGGCTGGACCGGTGACATCCAGGTCTTCGCCCCCACCGCGAGCTTCCTCCACGACTGCGCCGGCCTGCTCGACTCCTGGCTCACCGACGTCGGCGTCGAGCAGCTCCCCGACGGCACGATCCCCTGGTACGTCCCGGTCATACCCGGTGAACCCATGTGGACGCCGATCCATCCCGGCGCCGCGTGGGGCGACGCCGCCGTCCTCACTCCCTGGACCCTCTTCCAGCGCTTCGGCGACCGGGAACTCCTGCGTCGGCACTACCCCATGGCCCAAGCATGGGTCGACCTCGTCGAACGCCTCGCCGGGCCCACCCGCCTGTGGGACACCGGCTTCCAGCTGGGGGACTGGCTCGACCCGGCGGCCCCGCCCGACGACCCGGCCGCCGGCCGCACCGACCGCTACCTCGTCGCCACCGCCTACTTCGCCCACTCCGCGCACCATCTCGCGCTCACTGCAAAGGAACTGGGAAAGCACGCGGACGCCGACAGGTACGCCGCGCTCGCGGCCGAAGTGGCCGAAGCCTTCCGGCACCGGTACGTTCTGCCCGCGGCCCGGCTCACCAGTGACAGCGCCACCGCGTACGCGATCGCCCTCGCCTTCGGACTGCTCACTCCGGAGCAGCGCGGACCGGCCGCCGACCGTCTCGCCGAGATCGTCCTCGCCGACGAGGCCCGCATCTCCACCGGGTTCGTGGGCACCCCCCTCATCTGCGACGCCCTCGCCGACAACGGCCACCTCGACGTCGCCTACCGGCTGCTCCTCCAGACCGATTGCCCCTCCTGGCTCTACACCGTGACCATGGGGGCGACCACGATCTGGGAGCGCTGGGACAGCATGCGCCCGGACGGCACGCTCAACCCCGGCGGCATGACCAGTTTCAACCACTACGCGCTCGGGGCCGTCGCCGACTGGCTGCACCGTGTGGTCGGCGGCATCGCCGCCACCGCACCCGGCTACCGGCGGCTTTCCTTTCGCCCTCGCCCAGGAGGCGGTATCACCTGGGCCCGTGTCCGACACGAGACGCCCTACGGGACGGTCGCTCTCTCCTGGGAACTCACCGCGACCGGTATGACGGCCCGCGCCACGGTGCCGGAGGGCTGCACGGCCACAGCGGAACTGCCCGGCTGCGCGCCGATCGTCCTGCCACCGGGCGATCACTTCCTGGACACGTCGGAAATCAAGGACGCGGCTTGATCCCAGCCATTCGCCTCGCGAATAGGGCCATCCAAGGCGTTGATGGTGAGGCGGGAAAGCGTCTTCTTCAATTGAAATTCAAGCGTGCTTTTCAATTTCCAATGCAATGAAAACGCTGGTCAGGGCGTAGTCGCATGAAGCCTTTCCTGAGGGTTGACCTTGAGGCTCAAAGGGTCGTAGTTTCCAGCCTGCTGGTTGAATTCTTCGTCGCGAATATGGCTTTGTTTCGCCGCGGCCACCAGCAGGCTCATCAGAGCCCATCGAGCCGGGGCCGGCCGTGACCTGACCCCTCGGCCGGCCCCTCCCCCCATCCTCGGCGGCGCGTCCTACGGCCGCCATGTCAGTCCGGAGAGCCGCTGTGAACCGACGAACGTTCCTTTCCGCCGCAGCCTTCACGGCCCTGGCCGCGAGCATGGCCCCCACCGTGACCGACCGTGCGGTCGCCGCGCCGGCCTCCGCCGCGCAGGACCGGGCCGGCGAACTGCTCGCTCGCATGACGGCCGCCGAGAAGGAAGCCCTCGTGCGCTGCGACTTCGCCGCGGTGGCCCATCTGGGCATCCCCGCCCTCACCATGGTCGACGCCTCGGCGGGGCTGCGCGGAGAGACGGGGGTCACCGCCTTCCCCGTGCCCGTCGCCCAGGCGGCCACCTTCGACGAGGGCCTCGCGCGACGGATGGGCGAGGCCATCGGCACCGAAGGACGGGCGAAGGGCTACAACAACGCGCTCGGCCCCACCATCGACCTGACCCGGACCTGGCACTTCGGCCGCCAGGCCGAGGCCATGGGCGAGGACCCCGTGCTCGCCGGACGCCTGGGCGCAGCCCTCACCGTGGCGATCCAGTCGAAGCACCTGGCCGCCACCCTCAAGCACTTCGCCGCCTACACACAGGAAGTCAACCGCTTCCTCATCGACAGCAAGGTCTCCGACCGTGCACTGCGCGAGTACTACGAGGCCCCCTTCCGCCGCGTGATCGCCGCCGCCCCCGCCACCTCGGTGATGATGGCCTACCCGAAGATCAACGGCACCTTCGCCACACGAAACGCCGGCCTCTTCGACGACCTCAAGAAGGGGATGGGCCTACAGGGTTACACCGTGCCCGACTTCTGGGCCGGGGACGACCAGGTGGCCGCCGCCCGGGCCGGCATGGACCTCGCGGGACTGGGACCCGGCGCCGTCCAGTTCCCTGCGGGTTCCCTCACCGGCGGCGCGATACCGGCCGCCCGGCTCGACGACGCCGCCCGCCGCATCCTCGTCACCATGTTCGCGAACGGTCTCTTCGACCACCCGGTCCCCGCCCCCGCCGGGAACGTCAGTACCCAGGCGCATCAGGACCTCGCCCACGAGGCGGCCGTCGCCTCCACGGTGCTGCTCACCAACCGTTCGGCGGCGCTCCCACTGACCGGTGCGGTGAAGTCGCTGGCCGTCATCGGCCCGGCGGGCAGCGACACCTTTACCGGTGTATCCGGCTCCACCTACGTCGAACCGGGCACCTGGACCACTCCCCTCGACGCGATCCGGGCCCGCGCCGGAAGCTCGGTCGAGGTCACACACGCCCAGGGCACCAAGGGCGACCTCCCCCTCACCGCGGTCCCCTCGACGGTCCTTCGCACGTCCTCCGGGGCGGCCGGACTGACGGGGACCTACTACGCCAGTGCCGACGGCACCGGCACACCGGTCGCGACCCGCACCGATGCGGCCGTCGACTTCACCACCGCGCCCGTCGAGGGCCTGCCACAGGTGTGGTCCGCGAAGTGGACCGGAACCCTGACCCCCACCACCACCGGCCTCCACCGCTTCTCCCTGCTCCCGTCCGGAACCACCACGCTGAAGATCGACGGCAAAGTCGTCGTCTCCGGCACCCGGCAGATGGCCCGCTTCTTCCTCGGCCCCTACGACTATCCCCTCCAGGGAACCGCCGAACTGACCGCCGGCCGCGCCGTCACCGTGGAGATCACGTACAACAACGCCACCGCGGAAACCGGGACCTGCGGCCTCACCTTCGGCTGGCAGCCCGACTCCCTCATTCCCGCCGCCGTGACGGCGGCCCGCGCGGCCGACGCCGCTGTCGTGTTCGTCAACCGCGTCGCGGGCGAGGGCATGGACCACGCGGGCTACGCGCTCCCCGGCGACCAGGACCGGCTCGTCAAAGCGGTGGCCGCCGCGAACGCCCGCACCGTCGTCGTCCTCAACACGGACGGTCCCGTCGCGACCCCATGGATCGACGACGTGGAGGCCGTGGTCCAGGCGTGGTACGCGGGCCGCGGCGCCGGAACCGCCCTGGCCGCCGTCCTGTTCGGCGACAGCGACCCCGCCGGCCGGCTTCCCGTCACCTTCCCCGCCGACGCCACCCAAGGGCCCGGCACCACGCCGGCCACCTACCCCGGCACCAACGGCACCGTCTCCTACGCCGAGGGCACAGCCGTCGGCTACCGCTTCTACGACGCGAGGAAGCAGGAGCCCCGCTTCCCCTTCGGCCACGGCCTGTCCTACACCACCTTCGCCCACGGCTCCCTCGAAGCGGCCTATGAGCCGGCGGCCGAGCAGGTCACCGTCTCCGTGACGGTCACCAACACCGGCCGGCGTCAGGGCACCGACGTGGTCCAGGTCTACGCGGTCCTGCCCGCCGCAGCGGCGGCGGAGCCGCGCCGACTGGTCGCCTTCCAGAAGCTCACGCTCCCCGCGGCCGGCAGCAAGCGTCTGACCCTGACGATCCCGGTCCAGGACCTCACCGTGTGGACGTCGGGAGCGGCGGCGCTCACCTCCGGCACCTACACCTTCGCCACCGCGCGATCGTCCCGTGCCATCACCGCACGGCGCACCCTCGCCCTCGGCTGACCCTCACCACGGGCCCCGGCCGCCGGTGGCTCGCGGGACCTCCGCCCGGCGGACCCGCGCGAGCCGGCGGCGACCGGGCGATCCGCTCCATCCGCACACCGCCCAGCCGACCGCCCTCACCTTCCCGCCCGGAGCCCGTCCATGACACGCCCCTCACGCCTGCGGGGTCTCACCCTCGCCCTGGTCCTCGCGGCCACCACGACAACCGGATGCGGTCCGTTCGGCGCCTCGGAGAACGCGCCGGTCGAGCTGACCGTCAAGGCGTCCATCACCGACAAGTCGGCGATGGACGCCGTCGTCGCCGAGTTCCACCGCCTCAACCCGGACATCCACGTTTCGGTCGCCTACGCCGACGCCGACACCCTCCAGGAGCAACTGCCCGAAGACTTCCGTGCGGAGAAGGGGCCCGACATCTTCACCGTCTGGCCCGGCAGCGGCAACCCCGCCTCCGTCACGGCGCTGGAACAGGACGGCCTCCTGGAGAACCTCAGCCTCCGCCGCTTCAACCTCACGATGCCCATGGGCGTGAAACCGGTCACCGACGTCAACGGCAGCACGTACGCGGTGCCGGTGACCTTCAGCGGAATCGGAGCTGTCTTCTCGATGGGCGCCCTGGACGCCGTCGGAGGAGAGCCGCCCCGGACATGGACGGAACTCCTGAGTCTCTGCCAGACGGCCCGCGATCACGGGAAGGTCCTCTTCGCCGTCGGCAACGCGACTCCGTGGGTCACTCAGCTCATCAGCTACGCCCTGGTCGCGACAACCGTGTACGCCGACGAACCGGACTTCGACCGGAACCTGGACCTCGGCAAGGAAACCTTCGCCGGGTCGGGATGGAGAACGGCACTGCGGAAGTACCTGGAACTGGACGAACGCGGCTGCTTCAACGCCGACCCACTGGAGACGACCTACGAGGAAAGCCTCGACCAGGTGGCGACAGGGCGCGCGGTCGGGGTCGTCCAGGTCGCGAGCGTACTGTCCGAACTGCGCGCAGCCGCCCCCGACCTGACACTGCGCATGACAGCGCTGCCCGCCGGTGACGACCCCGAGGAGACACGGATGCCGGGGGCGGTGTCAGCCGCCTACGCCCTCAACCCCGACACACCTCACCGCAAGGAGGCCTTCGCTCTCATCGACTTCCTCGGATCGGCCCGCGGACAGAACCTCTACAACCGCTCAGGGGCCACCCTGCCCGCCATCCCCAACACCTCCTTCACCGTCGACCCCGCGATCAAAGAGGTGGCCGAGCGGCAGAAGGCCGGCACCACGGTCCCTTTCATGGACCAGCGCTGGCCGAACTCCGCCGTCCAGCGGACACACTTCGCCCAGGTCAAAGCCCTCTTCGCCGGCACCACGAACCTCGACGCGGCGCTGGCCGCGCTGGACAGGGCCCATGGCGAGCGGCCCTGAGGGCGGGGAAGGGTGGCTGACCGTCCTGCCGGTGACGCTCCTTCTCGTACTCGTCTGCGGACCCAGGTGCTCGGTGCGGGAATGCCGGCAAGGGCAAGCAATGCGGCTATGGCAGACAGGTCCATAGTCGAGGATCATGCCGCAGGAGCGTAGGCGCCGGGTCTGAATCACCGGCCTTCGATCGCTCTGCGGCGCCGGCGGACTGCGGCCGGTGCGGCTTTTCGGCACCGTCTCGGCAGGGTGCGGCCGCCCAGCGCCCACCGGCGTGTCCCGGTGACGGCGGGCAGCCGGCGATGACCGAGCCGGTCACCGAGCGGAGGCCGCCGTGCCCGTGGTGAACGCGTCCAGGATGCGTTCCGCCGCCAGGGTCGCCGTCAATCCGCCCTCCCGCACCTGCTGTTCGAGCCCCGGAGCCAGCGACCGGACGGCCGGGTCGGCGTGCAGGCGGCCCAGCAGTTCGTCGCGGACCATGCTCCAGACCCAGTCGACCTGCTGGGTGCGGCGCTTGGCGGCGAGGCGGCCGGTGGAGTCCAGCAGGGTGCGGTGCTGCTCCAGGCGCTCCCAGACGGTGTCGAGCGCGGTCGACTCGCGTGCGCTGCAACTGAGCACCGGCGGCGTCCAGAAGGCGTCCTTGCCGTGCATGAGCCGCAGGGCGCCCGCCAGTTCACGTGCCGCCGTGCGGGCGTCGCGTTCGTGCGGGCCGTCCGCCTTGTTGACGGCGATCACGTCAGCGAGTTCCAGCACGCCCTTCTTGATGCCCTGCAACTGGTCGCCGGTGCGGGCCAGGGTGAGCAGCAGGAAGGAGTCGACCATGTCGGCGACGGCCGTCTCGGACTGGCCCACGCCGACCGTCTCCACCAGCACCACGTCGTAGCCGGCGGCCTCCATCACCACGATCGACTCGCGGGTCGCCTTCGCGACCCCGCCGAGCGTCCCCGCGGTGGGGGAGGGGCGGACGAACGCCGCCGGGTCGACGGCCAGGCGCTCCATCCGGGTCTTGTCGCCGAGGATCGATCCGCCGGTCCGGCTCGAGGACGGGTCGACGGCGAGGACGGCGACCCGGTGGCCGAGCCCGGTCAGCATCGTGCCGAAGGCGTCGATGAACGTCGACTTGCCGACGCCCGGCACGCCGCTGATCCCGATCCGCCGGGCCGTGCCGCTGTGCGGCAGCAGTTCCGTCAGCAACTGCTGCGCGAGCGTGCGGTGTTGGGGACGGGTGGACTCGACGAGGGTGATCGCGCGGGCGACGACCGCGCGCTTGCCGTCCAGGACGCCCTTGACGTAGGCGTCGAGTTCGAGGGCCATCACGTCACCGGCTCACAGCTCGTCGTGCCCGAGACCGGCCGCCAGCCGTCCCACCAGGTCACGGGCCGCGTCCGGGATCACCGTGCCGGGCGGGAACACGGCCGCCGCGCCCATCTCCAGCAGGGTCGGCACGTCCTGCGGCGGGATCACTCCGCCGACGACGACCATGATGTCCTCGCGCCCCTCCTCGGCGAGCGCCTCGCGCAGCGCCGGGACGAGGGTGAGGTGCCCGGCGGCCAGGGACGACACCCCGACGATGTGCACGTCCGCCTCGACCGCCTGGCGGGCCACCTCGGCCGGGGTCTGGAACAGCGGGCCGACGTCCACGTCGAAGCCGAGGTCGGCGAAGGCGGTGGCGATGACCTTCTGGCCGCGGTCGTGGCCGTCCTGGCCCATCTTGGCGACCAGGATGCGCGGCCGGCGGCCCTCGGCGTCGGCGAAGGCGTCCACCACCGCCCGGGTGCGTTCCACGGCCGGCGACTCGCCCGTCTCGTTGCGGTACACACCGGAGATCGTACGGATCTGACCCGCGTGCCGCCCGTACACCTTCTCCAGGGCGTCGCTGATCTCCCCCACGGTCGCCTTCGCGCGAGCCGCGCGCACCGCCAGCTCCAGCAGGTTGCCCTCGGCGCCGGCGGCCCGTGTCAGCGCGTCCAGCGCGTCCCGGCACGCGGTCTCGTCCCGCTCCTCGCGCAGCCGCCGCAGCTTGGCGATCTGCCGGTCGCGCACCGAGGAGTTGTCGACCTTGAGCACCTCGATCTGCTCGTCCGAGTCCACCCGGTACTTGTTCACGCCGATCACCGGCTGCCGCCCGGAGTCGATCCGCGCCTGGGTGCGGGCGGCGGCCTCCTCGACCCGCAGCTTGGGGATGCCGGCGTCGATGGCCTGCGCCATGCCGCCCGCCCCCTCGACCTCCTGGATGTGCTGCCAGGCCCGGCGCGCGAGGTCGTACGTCAGCTTCTCCACGTAGGCGCTGCCGCCCCACGGGTCGATCACGCGGGTCGTGCCGGACTCCTGTTGGAGCAGCAGCTGCGTGTTGCGGGCGATGCGCGCGGAGAAGTCGGTGGGCAGCGCGAGCGCCTCGTCGAGGGCGTTGGTGTGCAGCGACTGGGTGTGGCCCTGGGTGGCGGCCATCGCCTCCACGCACGTGCGGGTGACGTTGTTGAACACGTCCTGCGCGGTCAGCGACCAGCCGGAGGTCTGCGAATGCGTACGCAAGGAAAGCGACTTGGCGTTCTTCGGGTCGAACTGCTTCACCAGCTTGGCCCAGAGCAGCCGGGCCGCCCGCAACTTGGCGATCTCCATGAAGAAGTTCATGCCGATCGCCCAGAAGAACGACAGCCGGGGCGCGAAGGCGTCGACGTCCAGGCCCGCTTCACGCCCGGCCCGGATGTACTCCACCCCGTCCGCGAGGGTGTACGCCAGCTCCAGGTCGGCCGTCGCGCCAGCCTCCTGGATGTGGTAGCCCGAGATGGAGATGGAGTTGTAGCGGGGCATCCGCTGGGACGTGTACGCGAAGATGTCGGAGATGATCCGCATCGACGGCTTCGGCGGGTAGATGTAGGTGTTGCGGACCATGAACTCCTTGAGGATGTCGTTCTGGATGGTCCCGGCCAGCTTCTCGGGTGGCACGCCCTGTTCCTCCGCCGCCACGATGTACAGCGCGAGCACCGGCAGCACGGCGCCGTTCATCGTCATCGACACCGTCATGCGGTCCAGCGGGATGCCGTCGAACAGCTGCCGCATGTCGTAGATCGAGTCGATCGCCACGCCCGCCATGCCGACGTCGCCGGTCACCCGCGGGTGGTCGCTGTCGTAGCCGCGGTGGGTGGGCAGGTCGAAGGCGACCGACAGGCCCTTCTGCCCTGCCGCCAGGTTGCGGCGGTAGAACGCGTTGGACTCCTCGGCCGTGGAGAAACCCGCGTACTGACGGATCGTCCACGGCTGGTTGACGTACATCGTCGGATACGGCCCGCGCAGGTACGGGGCGACGCCCGGGAAGGTGTCCAGGAAGTCCAGACCCTCCAGGTCCTGCCCGGTGTACAGCGGCTTGACCGTGATCTGCTCCGGCGTCTCCCAGCGCAGGTCGTCGCCGTCGGCGGCCTTCTTCACGGCCGCACGCCACTCGTCGAAGGCGTCGGCGTCGGCGGTCGGAGTCCCCAGCTCGATCGCGGAGAAGTCGGGGATGGACATCAGGACACTCCCATGCGGTCGAGGGTGGCGGACAGCACGGCGACGGCGTCGCAGCCCGCGAAGACGTAGGTGTCCACGCCCGTGTACGGGCCCGGACGGCCCGCGAGGAACACGTGCTCGGCGCCCGCCTCGCGCAACGCGGCGGCGGTGGACTCGGCCTGCTCCCCGTACAGCGCGTCGCTGGAGCACAGGCACACCTCCCGCGCCCCGCTCGCACCGAAGTCCCCGTCGGTGACGGCTTCGATGCCGCCGGCCTGGAAGAGGTTGGCGGCAAAGGTGAGCCGGGCGGTGTGGGCGGCGGCCGGGCCGAGCGCGGCCAGGTGGACACGGGGCCGGGCGCCGGTCGCGGCCAGGTGGGCATCCGAACGGGCACGCAGCACCTCGAACGCCTCGTCCCGCCGCACCCGGGGCAGGCCCCCGGACGGAGGTTCGGGCGCGGGCTCGCGCACGACGGGTTTCTCGGCCAGGTGCGGGAACTCGCTGACCCCAGTGACCGGTTCCCGCCGCTTCGCCAGCTTCGCGCTGCGCACGGCCCAGGTGTCCGCCAGCCGTTCGCCGACCGTCCCGGAGCGCAGGGCGGCCGCCTGCCCGCCCGCCCGCTCGATGTCCTGGAAGAACGTCCAGGCGGCGTCGGCCAGTTCGTCGGTCAGCCGTTCCACGTACCAGGAACCGCCCGCCGGGTCGATCACCCGGGTCAGGTGCGACTCCTCGATCAGGATGGTGGAGGTGTTGCGGGCGATGCGGCGCGCGAACGCGTCCGGCAGACCGAGCGCGTGGTCGAAGGGCAGCACGGTCACGGCGTCGGCGCCGCCCGTCCCGGCGGCCAGGGCGGCGACCGTGGTACGCAGCATGTTCACCCACGGGTCTCGGCGCGTCATCATCACCGGCGAGGTCACCGCGTGCTGAAGCTGCGCGCCCTCGCGCGGCGCGCCGCAGACCTCCGCCACGCGCGCCCACAGCCGGCGTGCGGCACGCAGCTTGGCGATGGTCAGGAACTGGTCGGCGGTCGCGGCGTACCGGAACTCCAGCTGGGCGAGGGACTGGGCGATGTCCAGTCCGGCCGCCGTCAGGTCGCGCAGATAGGCCAGGCCCGTCGCCAGGGAGCAGCCCAGCTCCTGCGCGGCCGAGCCACCGGCCTCGTGGTAGGGCAGCGCGTCCACGGTCAGCGCCCGCATTCCGGGGTGGCGCTCGGCGCACAGCCGGGCCAGCTCGGTCACGGGCGCGGTCTCGTACGACCTGCCGGTACGGGCCTCGTGGCCCAGCGGATCGCCGCCGAGGTTGCCCCGCACGGTGTCCGCCGGGACGCCCCGCTCCTCGTGCAGGCGCAACAGGGCACGCGCGGCCGGCTCGAAGGCGTCGCCCGCCTCCAGGACGACGGGAGCCAGGTCGAGGTAGACGCCGTCGAGGGCGCCGTCGAGCGCGGTGACCGGGATGCCGGCGGACTCGCCGACGACCAGCCACAGGGAGGTGACACCGTTCTCGAGGTCGGTCATGACCGACGCTCCCTCGGCCACGGTGTGCCGCTGGCGCACGTCCCAGCCGCCGATGCGGGCGGCCTGGGCGCGGCCGCCGCGCACGAAGGGCGCGAGGCCCGGCAGACCGGGGTCGGGGGCGGCGTCACGCGCGGTGTACAGGGGGCGTACCCGCAGGCCGTCCTCGAGCGCCGTGGACAGGGCGGCTTCCGCCTCGTCGTCCGGCACCTCCCTGCCCGACTTGCGCAGCACGCCCGCCACCAGGTGCTGCCACTGCTCGTGTGTCACGTGAGGGAACTCGGCCGCGAGGTCGAGTCCGTCGTCAGGCAGGAGCGTCATGCTCGGATGTTAGGTCAGGTCGCTCGAGGCGCAGCAGAGGGAGCGGTTGTGACCTTGTTCTCTCCGCGGGTGTGACATGAGCCGCTCACGCGCCCGCTGTGAGAGCGGCCTGCCGCCGGCCGCGGCTGCGGCAGCGGAGATGGGCAAGCGTGGCCCGGTTCCGGGCATCGGCGGCTGCCACCCGGGCGCGGTCGTACGGAGCGGGCAGCATCGGGACGTCCAGCAGCTCACGGCCAGGAAGCCCGATGCGGTGGCGTCCCGGACGATGCGGTCGCGCACTGAACCGTCCGAGCCGGAACTGTGGCTTCCACCACAGCCAATGCGATCTTGTCCTGCTGAGATTGCCGGATGCTCGGTTTCCTCCTCCGGCTCCTGCCCTTCTGGGTACGTGAGCCGCTGCTCATCGTGGTCGGGGCCGTCTTCGGCGTTCGCCTCCTGCATCTCGCCCTCCGCGACGACGCATGGGTGCCGGCCGGGATCGGTGCGGTGTTCCTGGTGTTCACCGCGGTGCGCGTCCACACGGTGGTCCGTGCCCTGCGCGCCCGCCGGAACCCGGGCCCGGCGGCCTCGGCGGACGGGACGGCGACCGCCGCCCCTGTGCAGGCGCAGGCGCAGACTCACGCTCCAGCAGCGCAGCGTCCCACTCCGTCCGCCCCGGAGAAGGAACCCAACGCGTGGGCCCAGGCCTTCGCGGCCGTGGCCGTGTTCGCGGCGCTCGGGGCCGCGGTGTGGCTGGGCCCGCGTCTTCAGCCCTCAGGGAACGACAGCACGCCGCAGGCCGCCTCGTGTTCGAGCGGGGAGGACGAGAAACTGCCGGGCGCCTACGCGAAGAACCCCGAGGCGGTGACGGGCGACGAGCTGTGCAAGGCACTCAACGTGCCCGACCTGGCCCGGCTCCTGGGAACCCCCGCCGAGACCGCCACCGTGGCGTCCGGCACGAGCAACACCGCGCCCCTGACCGACGGGAAGGTCGCCCAGCCGGAGGCCGAGGTCCAGTTCGACACCTACACCGTGAACGTCTCGGCCACGTACAACAAGCTGTCGATCGCCCAGTACGTGAACCTGATGAAGTACGGGGAGGAGACGGACGTCAAGAAGCTCGTGGTCCTCGGCCGGCCGGCGGTCCTCGCCTCGGACCACACCATGAGGATCGAGATCAATCTCGGGAGCGGCGGATCCGGCGGACCGGTCGAGCAGGGCCCGCCGGCCAGAACGCTGTCCGTGGCCTTCGACGCGAAGGACCGGGGCGGCTACTTCGACATCACCGTGTGGAGCGAGACCGGAGCCCTCCCGGACGACACCGCGCTCCTCGACATCGCCGAGAAGATCCTCCCGACGCTCCCCGAACGGAGTGTGTGAGAGCGGTCGGGAACGCTCGAATCCAAGGTGCGAGATTTACCTGACACTGTCAGGTAAATCTCGCACTGCCAAAGCCCCTTGCTGCCTGGATACCTTCAGGGCCACACCCGCCACCACCCGCGCGGGCCCAGGGTTCACTCCGTCAGAATGCAAGGAGAAAGTGCGTGTTTGAACGCATAGCCGAATTGGCGATCCGCCGGTCCCGGCTGGTACTCGTCATCACCGCCGTGGCCGTGGTGCTCATGGGAGTCCTGGGCGCCGGCGCGTTCGGCAAGCTCCTGCCCGGTGGCTTCGACGACCCGTCCTCCCAGTCCAGCAAGGCCAAGACGGTCATCGGCGAGAAGTTCGGCGGGGAGTCCAATCTGGTCCTGCTGGTCCGGGCCCCCGAGGGCGGCGTCGACGCCGCGGCCGTCGAGCGGCAGGGCACGAAACTGGCGGCCGACCTGAGGAACGAGGACACGGTCGCGAACGTCGTCTCGTACTGGGACACGGACAACCCGGACCTCCGTTCCAAGGACGGCAACCAGGCGATGGTGCTCGCCCATGTGAAGGGCGGTGACACCGAGGAGCGGGAGAACGCCAAGGAGATCATCGACGAGTACACCGGTGCGAAGGGCGCCGGGCTCACCGTCGAGGCCGGCGGCACCGCCGCCGTGGGCGACGACATGGGGACCTACTCCTCCGAGGACCTCGTCCTGGCCGAGGCGATCGCGCTGCCCCTGACCCTCCTGCTGCTCCTCTTCGTCTTCGGCAGTGTGGTCTCGGCCCTGCTGCCGCTGGTCATCGGGCTCATCGCGATCGTGGGTACGTTCGCGGAACTCTTCCTCCTCGGCAGCGCCACCAGCATCTCCATCACCGCCACCAACCTGACCACCGCCCTGGGACTCGGCCTCGGCATCGACTACGCGCTGCTGATGGTCAGCCGGTTCCGCGAGCGGCTCGCGAAGGGCGCGAGCGTGGACGACGCCGTCCGGCACACCGTGCACACCGCCGGCCGTACGGTCGCCTTCTCCGCCGCCACGGTGGCGGTCGCGCTCGCCGCACTGCTGGTGTTCCCCCAGTACTTCCTGCGCTCGTTCGGGTACGCCGGGGTCGGTGTCGTCGCCATCGCCGCCATCAGCACCCTGTTCGTGATGCCGGCCCTGCTCAAGGTCCTGGGGCACCGGGTCAACAAGGGGCGGCTGCCCTGGGCCGGGAACGCGAAGCGGCAGGACTCCGGGCTCCCCTTCTGGGGCCGGCTGGCCCGTACGGCCGTGCGGCGTCCCGCCCTCACCGCGCTGCCGGTCCTCGCGGTGCTGTTGCTGGCGGCGAGCCCGCTGCTGGGCATCACCATCGGCATCGCCGACGAGCGCTCCCTGCCCGAGGACGCCAAGAGCCGCCAGGTCTCGGCCGCACTGGAGAAGAACTTCAACGGCAGCGACGCGGCGGCCATCCACGTGGTCATGGACGAGGCGGTCGACAGGGCGCCGCTGGACGCGTACGCGGGCAAGCTCTCCGAGCTGGACGGAGTGGTCCGCGTCGAGGCGTCCACCGGGACCTACACCGACGGTCGTGCCGCCGCGCCCGGTCCGCGCAACACGGCGCTCGGCCGCCCCGAGGCGCAGCGGATCAACGTGGTGAGCGACCTGACGCCGATGTCGGACGCCGCCCAGGACCTGGTCAAGGACGTGCGAGCGGTCGAAGCGCCCGGGGGGACGGACGCCTTGGCGGGCGGCAGGGACGCCGCGCTGGTCGACTCCAAGGACTCCATCACCAGCCTGATTCCGCCGGCCGGCGGCCTGATCGCCCTCACCACCTTCATCCTGCTGTTCCTGTTCACCGGCAGCGTGGTGCAGCCGCTGCGGGCGCTGGTGCTCAACATCGTCAGTCTGGGAGCGGCCCTCGGCGTCATGACGTGGATGTTCCAGGACGGTCACCTCTCCGACCTGTTCGGCTTCACGCCGCAGCCGATGGAGGTGTCGATGACGCTGCTGATGTTCTGCATCGCCTTCGGCCTCTCGATGGACTACGAGGTGTTCGTCACCAGCCGGATCAAGGAGCTGCACGACGAGGGCGCGGACAACGAGACCGCGGTGGTCGACGGGCTCGGGCACACGGGACGCATCGTCAGCGCGGCGGCCTGTCTGCTGGCGGTGAGCTTCTTCGCCTTCGGGACGGCCGGCATCAGCTACATGCAGATGTTCGGTCTGGGCAGCGGACTGGCCATCCTCATCGACGCCGTCGCCGTCCGCGGGGTGCTCGTGCCCGCCGCGATGCGCGTGCTCGGCCGCTCGGCCTGGTACGCGCCACCGTTCCTGCGCAAGGCGCACGACCGCTTCGGTCTCAGCGAGGGCGGCCACGAGCCGGCGCCCCCGGCGCAGCGGAGGCACGAGAAGGACCCCACGGGAGTCTGATCCCGGCGACGGTGATCACCCCGGCGGTGCCCGGTCCCGGCAGTGACAGTCATGTCACCGCCGGGACCTTCGTGCTCCGGGTCCGCGGGGGTGTGCGGGCAGCGGATGCGTTCCCCGGGTGTCTGAAGGAACCTGGAACCATGACAGAACCGCTCGTACCCCCTCAGGAGACCCCTCCCGTCGAAGGCTCCACGGCGGAGGCCCACGAGGAGCGCCCCGACGGCGGCATCTGGGAGCACCCCCGCATCTGGACGTGGATCATCCTCATCGGCGCGGTGATCTTCGCCGCCTTCTTCGTCGCCCGCGCCGTGTCACTGATGTGACCGGCTCCGCCCGTCAGCCGAAGTCGTCGGGGACGATGCGGAGCTTCTGCGCGATGCGCGCGAGGGCCTTCTGGTCCGTGGTGTTGAGCGAGTCGAGGACGACGCGGCGTACGGAGCGCAGGTGGGTGGGGGCTGCCAGGTGCACGGTGTCGAAGCCGGTGTCGGTGAGTTCGGCGAGCGTGTAGCGGCCGTCCGCCGGGTCGGGGGTCCGTACGATCCAGCCCCGCTGTTCACAGCGTTTGACGACGTTGGACAGGCGGGAGAGCGACCCGCTGGCGAGGAAGGCCAGCTCTCCCATGCGCAGCTTGCGCTGCGGAGCCTCGGAGAGGTGGCTGAGCACGAGGTACTCGAACAGGGTGAGGCCGTGCTCCTGCCGCAGCGGTGACTCCAGCTTGCCGGGCAGCAGCAGGACGAGGGAGATCAGCCCCGTCCACGCCGACTTCTCCTGCTCGTCGAGCCATCGCAGCTCCTGATCGTCCTCATGTTCCCCGGTGTCGCTCACGAACCCTCCGCCATCACTTTGCGCTTGAAGTCATCGGTTGCTAGTCTCACTTTACGCGTGAAGTCATGTAACGAGAAACGCGGCCCTGCGGACAGGAAGAGGGACCACCATGAGTACCGTCACTTTCGGCGTCACCCCGGGCTTCGGTGAGAAGCTCCACGAGGCCCTCGGCTACAGCGGAGCCGTCCGCGTCGGCGACCGGGTGGAGATCTCCGGCCAGGCCGGCGTGGACGACGATCTCGTCATTCCCGACTCGCTGGAGGACGAGATCGTCCAGGCCTTCGACAACGTGGAGCGCACGCTCGCCACGGTGGGCGCGACCTGGAAGGACGTCATCCACGTCAACTCGTACCACAAGGTCGCGCCGGGGGACGACGTCATCGGCGACGACCACAACAGGGTCATGGCCGAGCAGTTCCGCCGTCGCCTCGGCGGCCGCGCGCCGATCTGGACCGAGACCGGCGTCACGGTCCTCGGCCTCGCCGCCATGCGCGTGGAGATCCGCGTCACCGCCATCGCCGGATCCGGGAACTGAACGGGGCGGCACCGCCCTAGGGCCTGTCTGACAATTCCCGTCGTCGCCCGGAGGGCGGCCTCGCGGCGTCAGGTGCGTGCTCTCGCCGTGCCGGGCGTAGAGCCTCGTACTGGATGTACTTGGCTCTGCGCCCGGTGCGGCGAGAGTGCGTGCATGGCGTCGCGGGGCTGGGGGCACCTCCCGGCCGGAGGCTGGGGGAGGGAATTGTCAGACAGGCCCTAGGCGTGCTGCTCCGAGTAGTGCCTCCGGAGCAGGTCCGTTCCCCAGTCGTGGCGGACGTGACGCCAGACCGAGTGGGCGTGATTGCCGTCGTCCTGGGTGTTGTCGTACTCGATGAGGAAGTCCGGGGCGCGGACGCAGTAGTAGTGCCGGTCTCCGGGGGCTAGGCCGCCGGCCCAGGCGAAGGAGACCGAACCCAGTCCGCGGGTCACCGCGTCCAACCAGCACTCCCGCGCGTACGCCGCGGGCGCGCGGTCGAGATAGCGGCGCACCAGGGACTCCAGCAGGCGCTGCTGACCTGGCGTCATACGGTCGTGGGCCAGGCCGTCCGGCAGGACGGTCGGATCGGCGAAGGGATCGTCCCGGGTCAGGATGTCGTCCGGCGGCACGGCGGCGAAGACCGCCTCGGCCCGCGCGCCGCCGTCCAGGCCTGTGATCAGCTCCCTGGCCAGGTCCTCCTCCGGGCCCAGGAGCCGGCGGCCGGCTTGGGGGCCGCTGCCGATGCGGGCCGGTTCCGAGCCGACGAAGTGCGGCGTCACCCGGATCCCGGCCGCCGTGACCAGGACGTGCACCGCGAGGTGGTGGCCGTTCATCCGCCAGCCCCACGGTTCGTCGCCGTCCGGGTCGCCCAGCAGTCGCACCCAGTAGCGGTCCGCGCCCACGGGCCCCTGCTGGGCGCGGCGATGCCGTTCCACCTCGATCGCCCCGCGCGCCAGCTCCGCTCCCGGCGCACTGTGCGCCGTGGCCAGGAGCGCGTCTACCGCCTCCCGCTGCCCGGCGTCGAGTCCTTCGGTGGAGAGCCCCGGGCGCGGGCCCGGCAGGTAGGTCCACTCGCGCAGCTCCGGCGCGTCCAACCGGCCGGGGCCCGAGCGCAGTTCACGCACCTGCTCCGGCTCCAGGGCGGCCAGCAGCGCATGTGCCGCCTCCCGCATCCCGGAGGCGATGTGCTTCGACGGAATCTCGCCCACGCTTCTCCTTCCGCCGACGGCCGCGCGGCCGGCGACGGGCTTCATTCTGCGCGCGGAATCCCGCCCCCGCATGCCTCCGCGGTCAGGAAGCGCTCGCGCCGCACCCGCTCGCCGTCGCCCTCGGACGCACCGGACGTGTCTGCCCGTATCTATTGCGCATATATTGCAGTTGCAGATCGCATGCAGAAGGAGATGGGCCCGATGGGCGGACCAGTGGTACTCGGGATCGAGTCCTCGTGCGACGAGACCGGAGCCGGAATCGTCCAGGACGGAAGGCTGCTCGCCCACGTCGTGGCGTCGAGCATGGACGAGCACGCCCGCTTCGGCGGGGTCGTGCCCGAGATCGCCGCCCGGGCGCATCTCGAGGCGTTCACCCCGGTCGTGCGTGAGGCCCTCGACCGGGCGGGCCTGGGACTCGGCCGGATCGACGCCGTCGCCGTCACGACCGGCCCCGGGCTCTCCGGCGCCCTCCAGGTCGGCCTCGCCGGAGCCAAGTCGCTCGCCTACGGGGCGGGGGTGCCGCTGTACGGGGTGCATCACCTCGCCGGACACGTCGCCGCGGACACGCTGGAGCACGGGCCGCTGCCCACACCGTGCGTCGTGCTGATCGTCTCCGGCGGACACACCTCGCTGCTCCTCGTACGGGACCTGGTGCGTGAGCCGATCCTGCACCTCGGGGACACCCTCGACGACGCGGCGGGGGAGTGCTTCGACAAGGTCGCCCGCATCCTCGGTCTGCCCTATCCGGGCGGACCCGCGATCGACCGGGCGGCACGGGAGGGCGACCCCCGCGCCGTCGACTTCCCCCGCCCCCTCACGCGCCCCGGCGACGATCCGTACGCCTTCTCCTTCTCGGGGCTCAAGACGGCCGCGGCCCGATGGGTCGAGCGGCAGCGGCTCGGCGGCGAGGAGGTGCCGGTGGCCGACGGTGCCGCCGCCCTTCAGGAGGCCGTCGCGGACGTGCTGACCCGCAAGGCGCTCGCCGCCTGCCGTGCCCACGACGTGCGGACACTGATCGTGGTCGGCGGTGTGGCCGCGAACTCCCGGGTCCGGGGCCTGGCCGAGGAACGCTGCGCCGCGGCCGGGATCGAGCTGCGCGTGCCGCCCATGACGCTCTGCACGGACAACGGCGCCATGATCGCCGCCGTCGGTGACCTCCTCGTCCGCGCCGGCGCCGAGCCCGCGCCGCTTGAGGTGTCCATCGATCCGTCGGCGCCGCTGGAGTACGCCTCCCTGACCCCGCTCCCGGCCCTCCGGCCGCGGGTCGCCTGATGCCGGGCGCCGGCCGGCGCCCAGCTCCTGCCCGGAGTGGGTGAGCGCCGAGCCGGACCGGATGTCAGTGCTCCCGGCCATACTCGTGCCGCGGCGCCACCCGGGCACCGTGGCACGAGGGGAGCAACATGGCTGAGGTGCTGGTCTTCCATCACGGACACGGGCTGACCGCGGGCGTCCGCGAGTTCGCGGAGCGGTTGCGACGGGCCGGGCACACCGTCCACGCCCCGGACCTGTACGAGGGGCAGGTGTTCGACACCCTTGAGGAGGGCATCGCCTACGCCGGGAGCGTCGGCTTCGGCACGATCACCGCGCGCGGAATCGCCGCCGCCGAGCAGCTGCCGCCCGAGGTCGTCCATGTCGGCTTCTCACTCGGCGTCCTGCCGGCGCAGAAGCTGGCCCAGACCCGCCCCGGCGCGAAGGGCGCGCTGCTGATCGAGTCGTGCGTCCCGGTCGCCGAGTTCGGCGGCGCCTGGCCCCGGGACGTCCCGGTCCAGGTCCACGGCATGGACGCGGATCCCTACTTCGCCGGGGAGGGCGACGTGGACGCGGCCCGCGCGCTCGTGGCGACGGCGGCGGACGGCGAGCTGTTCCTCTACCCGGGCGACAGGCACCTGTTCACCGACAGCAGCCTGCCGTCCTACGACGAAGGGGCCGCGGAGCAGGTCGCCCGTCGAGTGCTCGGCTTCCTCGACCGAGTCAAGTAGCAGGCACCTCGCGGACCGCCGGTGAGGCGGCGAACAGCGCGTGCACGGCAGCCCGGACCTGCGTGGCGACCACCTCGGGGGTGGAGGCGTCGAGCTTGCCGTCGAGGTGCAGGAACGCGAGACCGTGGACCAGGGCCCACACCGTGGTCGACAGGGCGTCCGCGTCCACCTCGGGGAAGGTGGCGCGGACGATGCCGCGGACGTACTCCGAGATGGCCGCGGTGGCGGCGACCCGTTCCTCGCTCGTGGGGTCGCAGGGCTCGGCGAACATCACCCGGAACAGAGCCGGGTGGTCGAGCGCGAACCGGACGTAGGCGACGGCGACCGCGGCGAGTTCGTCGGGCGTCGAGGGTGCGGGGTGGGCCTCGGCCAGGTACCCGGCCAGCTCGCGGTACCCCTCGGCGGCCACCGCGGAGACGAGGGCGTCGCGGTCGGCGAAGTGGCGGTAGGGGGCCGTCGCCGACACTCCGGCACGCCGGGCGACCGCACGCAGCGAAAGTCCGGCGCTGCCGTCCGCTTCGAGCAGCTCGCGTGCGGCACGCAGGCAGGCGGCGCGCAGATCGCCGTGGTGGTACGTGCTGGTCTGCGGCACAGGTCACACCTCTCTATGTTTACGGTGCTTACATCGTCGTCTAATGTGAACGATGCATACATCGTAGGTGGCCGAGACGAACGAGAGGAATCGGGATGACCAGCGAGCTGTTCTCGCCGCTGCCCCTGCGCTCCGGACAGGTGCTGAAGAACCGGATCGCCAAGGCGGCGATGGAGGAGAACCTGGCGGGCGACGGCCAGCTGCCCGACCGGCGGTTGCTGACGCTCTACCGGCGCTGGGCCGCCGGTGGCAGCGGGCTGCTGATCACCGGCAACGTCATGGTGCACGCCGAGGCGCTGACGGGCCCGGGAGGTGTCGTGCTCGACGAGAACGCTCCGCTCCGCCCGTTCACCGAGTGGGCCGAGGCCGGCAAGTCCGCCGGTGGCGCGATATGGATGCAGATCAACCACCCCGGCCGGCAGGTGACCTCCGACATGCCCGGCGTCGTGTGGGGGCCGTCCGACGTCGGCGTCGAACTGGGGCGGCACAGTGGCCGCTTCGGCCGTCCGGAAGCCATGTCCGCCGAACAGATCGACGCGACCGTGACCCGGTTCGCGGTCACCGCGCACCGTGCCGAGAAGGCCGGCTTCGACGGCGTGGAGATCCACGCCGCCCACGGCTATCTGTTGTCGCAGTTCCTGTCTCCCCTGGTCAACCGTCGCACCGACCGGTGGGGCGGGACGCCCGAGAACCGCGCGCGGATGCTGCTCGACGTCGTCCGCGCCGTCCGAGCCGCCGTCTCCCCGTCCTTCGTGGTCGCGGTGAAGCTCAACTCCGCCGACTTCCAGCGCGGCGGATTCGACGCCGACGACGCCCGTCAGGTCATCGAGATGCTCGAGCCGCTCGGCGTCGATCTGGTCGAACTGTCCGGCGGGAGCTACGAGAGCCCGGCGATGACCGGCCGCTCCGCCGACGCACGCACCCAGGCGCGCGAAGCCTACTTTCTGGACCTGGCGCGCGACCTGGTCGGCACCAGCCCCCTCCCGTTGATGCTCACCGGCGGCATCACGCGGCGGGTCACGGCGGAGCGGGTCCTCGACAGCGGTGTGGGCGTCGTCGGCATGGGCACCGCCCTCGCCGTCACTCCCGACCTGCCCGACCGCTGGCGGGACCAACGCGAGGCCGACCGGCAGATGGCGCCGGTGACCTGGTCCGACAAGGCCCTGGCCTCGGCCGCGGGCATGGCCCGGGTACGGCACCAGATGCGCCGCCTCGCCCGCGGAAGTGACCCCAGGCTCCGGATCCACCCGGTGTACACCCTGCTGTCCGAGCAGTGGAAGCAGCGCGGGGCGCTGCGCCGCTACCGTGCCTGGCTGTCGGCCTCGCGGGACGACGCGACGCTGCGCCGCCCCGCGTAGCCGGACCGCAGCTCAGCGAACCCCGTCGCCTTCGGGGTCGAGCGCCTCGTCCCGTCGGGCCATGGTGGGGCTCCCCTTCACCGGTCGCGGCTCCGGACCGAGGTGGGGACCGGCATGTGCAGGGCGAGCTGGCCCTCGGTCATGACGTCGAACCGGACCGCTCTCCTCGGCTTGAGCGAACGCAGTTCGTCCGCCATGCGGCCCTGACCGACCCGGAGGGTGAGGTCGCGGGGGAGTCGTGCCGTACCGGCCGACAGCACGTGGGTCTGGCTCAGGGTGGAGTGCCACGCGTCGTCGATCGTCGTGTACGAGGTGAGCGAGGTGACGCGCTCGCCGCTGGGGTGGGCGGTCTGCGCGGGCGTGGCCGCCGAGAGGGAGAGGTCGGTGCCGCCCGTGTCGTTGGCGACGCGCGCCGTCGTGCGGTCCGTGTCGATGTCGACGTCGAGGGTCGTGACCCACTTGGGGAAGCCGTAGCCGTCGTGGCCGCGGACCTGCGCGATCCGGGTGCTCACGGGCAGGGCCAGCACGTAGGAGTTGAGGTGTTCGTTCTTCAGTCCGGCGACGAGATCGAAGAAGCCGAGCCTGCCGTGGAGCGCCGGTTTGACGGCGATGCCGACGGCGGCCTCCGTGTAGAAGCCGATGTCGCAGACGTCGTAGCGGAAGAACATCACCGACACCAGGCCGAGCCCGGGCGCGACCTCCAGCGGTGCGAGCTCCTTCGGCAGCCGGGAGCGGATCGCCCGGGAGGGGGCCGGCATCGTCAGCCGGGCGGTCGAGACGCGGTAGTAGAAGTTCGGGGTGAGGGTGGGGCCGATGGCGGAGTCGACCCGCGTCTTCGGCAGCCGCCGGAAGAAGTCCACCCCGCTGACGCGGGGGTCGCGAGCGACCTCGTCGAGGTCGGTGTCCATCCGGTAGCGGTCGTACAGGCCGCCCCTGGGCACGGTGACCGTGCGGCCGCCCAGATCGACCTCAACCCCGTCCCGCCCGTCCGGTTCCTGTCGGCTCGATGGCATCGGAGCAGCTCCCTTGACTTATGTTGACAGTGCTTACATGACGCTAACCCGACCATGTAAGCACCGTCAACACTGGGGGAGTCCGGTCACCTGTCCTTGGCCAGGGCCACCAGTTCGGCGAACAGGCCGCCGGCGCCGACCAGGTCCTCGTACGTCCCGTGCTCGATGACCCGGCCCCGGTCCATGACCAGGACGCGGTCGGCCAGGCGGGTGTTCTCCAGCTGGTGGGTGACCACGATGGTCATGCGCTCGGCGGCGATCCGTTTGATCTCCAGGAAGATCGCGTGCTCGCCGCGGGCGTCCATCTGGGAGGTCGGCTCGTCCAGGATCAGCAGGGGTGTCCGCCGGTACAGCGCGCGTCCGCAGACCAGGCGCTGCCACTGGCCGCCGGAGAGTTCGGCGCCTCCCCACAGCTCCTTGGCGAGGAGGGTGTCGAGCCGCTGGGGGAGTTTCTCCACGGCCTCGCGCATGCCGACCGCGTCCACGACGTCCCACACGGGTCCGTCGTCGAAGGTCCTGGGCTGTCCGAGCGTGATGTTCTCGCGGGCGCGCAGGGGCCAGCAGGCGAAGTTCTGCGGGACGAGCGCGGTCCGTTTCCACACGGCGTCGGGGTCGGCGTCGGCGAGGTCGACCCCGTCCCAGGAGACGCGTCCCTTGTCGGCCAGGAGGATGCCGGTGATGAGTTTGGCGAGGGTGGACTTGCCCGAGCCGTTCTCGCCGACGATCGCCAGGATCTCGCCCCGGCGGAGCGCGAGCGAGACCCCGGCGACGGCCGGTTCGTCCTTGCCGGGGTACTGGTAGACCACTTCGTCGAGCCGGATCTCGTCCACCCGCTCGGGAATGGCCGACGTCCCCCGTCGGGGCGCGCGTTCGGCGGCCAGATCGAGGAAGGCCCGCATGTCGGCCAGGTAGAGCGAGGTGTGGAACATCGCCGCGCCGTGGACGACGAACTGGGACAGCGCCGCGAGCGTGGTCTGCACGGCGACGACGGCGGTGGCGGCGACGGGCAGGGCGACCCGGCCGCCGGCCGCCAGCCAGGCGAGGGTGGCCCAGGTGCCGAGCAGGAAGACCCCGCCCAGCGCGCTGGTGGAGAGCACGATGCGCAGCGTGCGCGGAGCCGCGGTCAGGGTGCGCCGGTCGATGCGGTCGGACAGGGCGCGGTACCAGTACAGGAGGTAGCCGGTCATGCCGTTGGCGCGGACCTCGTCGCCGTGCCGTGAGTAGGTCGCCCACCAGCGCATCATGGTGCGGACGTTGCGGTCGCCGACGTTGAGGTAGTGGGTCTCGTACGTGACGCGTGCGGACAGCACGGCTCCGGCGCCGGCCGGCAGGACGGCCAGCAGGAGCAGGGGCAGCATCAGCGGGTGCAGCGCGGTGATGACTCCGCTCGCGGCGACCATCCGGATCAGGGCGGACATGAACCGCTGGGCGTCCTGGACCATCAGCCGGGTGCGGGTCACGCCCACTTCGGCGGCCTCCTGCCGGTCGGCGAACCCGTCCTCGCCGTACGCCGAGGACTCCACCCGGCACACGGCGGCGACCAGCGCGACGTCCGCCTCGGTCGTGAGCAGGGGAGTGATGCGGCCGTCGGCGTAGGAGGACAGGGCGCCGCCGATCCGGCCGACGGCGGCCGCGGCCGTCACCACGACCAGGGCGGGCAGCGCATCGTCCAGGCGTTCGGAGACCGGGCCGGTGCCGAGGACGTGCGTCATGGCCCGAGCGGTGAACGCGAGGACGACGGCGGCCGCCACGCCGGTGAGCAGCTGACAGGCGAGGAGCAGGACGACACCGGCCCTGTCGACGGCCCACGCCAGCCGCACGGTGTGCCCGAGCACCGAGGGCAGGCGGCGGCACATCGCCGCGAAACTGGCGTCCGCCAGCGGGTTCTTGCCGTGCATCCCCCCGAAGGTGAGGGCGGCAGGCGGCGGAGGGGGCGGCGTTCCCTCGTTCGCGGTCGAGGCGTGAGTCGCAGTCACCTGCGTCCCTCCTGAAGGTCGGTACCGAGCCCCGACGGCTCGGTGGTGCCCGGCACAACGACGCGGACCCGGAATCGAACGCGCTCGATTCCGGACGCGCTGGATCCCTTGCCGCACAAGGGAGCGAACGGGGCGGCGCGTTGCTGGAGCCGGTTCCGCGCGCGCGGGCGTGGCCGAATCGCCGATGGTGGCCGGGGCGTCCGTCAGGGAGAGCGGCCGAACGATGAGTTCCGGGCCCTGCCGCGGTCATGATGCGCAGGACCGCTGACAGACTGACGCTGTCTCACTCGAAGGAGAGGCATGGCAAAGCTCATCTACTCGATGGTCACCTCGCTCGACGGCTACGCCGAGGCGGCCGAGGGCGACCTCGGCACCGGCGCCGAGGACCCGGAGGTGCACACCTTCATCAACGACCTCTTCCGCCCCGTCGGCACCTACCTCTACGGCCGGCGGATGTACGAGACGATGGTCTATTGGGAGACCGCGCACACCGAGCCCGGCCAGCCGCCGCACATCCTGCAGTACGCCCGCGACTGGCAGGCCGCCGAGAAGGTCGTGTACTCCACGACGCTCGAGTCGGTGTCCAGCGCGAAGACCAGGATCGAGCGGACCTTCGACCCGGAGGCGGTGCGCCGGCTCAAGGCCGAGGCCGAGGCTGACCTCACCGTCGACGGCCCCAACCTCGCGGCCCAGGCGATCGCGGCCGGTCTGGTGGACGAGTACCACCTGTTCATCACCACCAGCGTGGTCGGCGGCGGCAAGCGGTTCTTCCCCGACGGCGTACGCCTCGATCTGGAACTGGTCGAGGAGCGTGCCTTCGACAGCGGACTGCTCTACGCGCGCTACCGGACCCGCTGAACCGCACCGGCCGGTCTCACCGGTCCCGGACACCAGGGGGAAGGCGGTCCGTCTCACCCCTCTGCGAAGATGACGACCATGGCCCCGCCCCCGCCCTCCTCGCCCCGCCCCGCCGGTACCCCGCCCACCAGCAGTGACGTGGCACGGGCCGCCGGGGTGTCGCGGGCCACGGTCTCCTATGTCCTCAACGACACCGAGGGGGGACGCGTCAGCGAGGGGACGCGTGAGCGGGTGCGGGAGGCCGCCCGGCAACTCGGCTACGTGCCGCACGCCGTGGCGCGGGCCCTGCGGGCCGGACGCAGCGGGATCGTGCTGCTGACCGCGCCGGCGGTCACCGTGGGGCCCCTCTTCGCGCGCACGTTCGCCGAGTTGCAGCAGGAGCTGTCCGCACTCGGCCACACGGCCGTGCTCTACGGCCCCACCGGCGTCCGGGGCGTGGACGCCGGCCGCCGCTGGGCCGAACTGCGGCCCGACGCCGTCCTGTCGCTGCGCGACGACAGCATGGACGAGGACGCCGTGGCCGTTCTGCACCAGGCCGGCGTCAAGGTCGTACTCGCCTTCGGTCCGGTACCCGTCGCGGGGGCACACGCCCTGGTGACCGATGAGGAACAGATCGGCTTCCACGCGGCGACCCATCTGCTGGCGAGCGGCCGCAGGACCCTCGGCGTGATCACGCCCGTCGACCCCTCGCTGCGCGGGTTCGCCGAGCCCCGGCTGGCCGGAGTCGAGCGGGCCGCGCGGGCCCATGGCGGGGCCACCGTCGTCCGGCAGACCCTGTCGCTCGACGAGGAAGCCGCGCCGCGGTGGGCTCGACGGTGCGCGGCGGACGGCGTCGACGGCCTGTTCGCGTACAACGACGAGTACGCGGCGCTCGCCCTGCGCGCGTTGCAGGACGCGGGGGTGCGCGTGCCGGAGGACGTCGCCGTCGTCGGCGCGGACGATCTCCTGATCGGCAGACTCCTGCGGCCCCGGCTCACGACCGTCCGTCTCGACTACATGCCCTCGCGCGAGATCGCCCGGTTGCTGGACCGGCTGATCGGCGCCCCCGGCACGCCGCCGGAGACCCACGACATGCTCCGCGCGGGGATCGTCGTGCGCGAATCGGCCTGACTCCAACTTCTCAACACAGCACCCCGCGGAAGTAAACGAAAAGCATCGAGGGGTGTACGACGCCTTCCTTTGCTTACACGTGTCATCTACGCTCCTGCCGAACGCGTGCCCCACCCCGCGTCCCGCTACTTCGGCATCGCCTTCCTAGGGGCCCTGATGACTCATTCACTTCCTGAAAACGCACCCGCCACCGTGACGGCCGAGGCGCGCGGGGACGAGGGCGCCGCCGCGCCGGCCGGCCCCGCGCGCCTCGGCCGGCTCCACGCCACGCTGCCGGTCGCCAACATCGCGCTGTACCTGCTCTGGTTCGGCGTGGGCAGCTTCCTGCTCCCCCTCCAGGTCGCGCGGATCACCGGCACCAACGACACCGCCGCGCTCTCCACCGCCAGCACCATCGGCGCCGTTCTCGCGACCGTCGGAAACCCGGTGTTCGGACAGCTCTCGGACCGCACCCGCTCCCGGTACGGCCGTCGTGCGCCCTGGATCCTGCTGTGCGCCGTGCTCGGAGCGCTCGCCCTGGTCGGTCAGGCGCACGCGGCGAGCATCGCCATGCTCGGTCTGAGCTGGGGGGTGGTGCAGTTCATCATGAACGGCTACCAGGCGGCCCTGACCGCCACGATGCCCGACCGGGTGCCCGCCGCCAGGTACGGCACCTTCTCCGCGCTGGTCGGGCTGGGCGTGCCGCTCGGCACGATCGCCGCCGCGTTGGTCATCGGCGGTGTGCCCGGTGAGAAGTTCGGCTTCGCGGGTGTGATCGGCGGCTTCGGCGGGCGGTTCGCCGGGGAGAACGGCTACTACCTGATCGCGGCGGTCGTCGTCGCCGCGGCCATCATGTTCGTGATCGTCTCCCCGGACCAGGACGCGCGCGCCCTGCCGCGGGAACGGTTCTCGCTCAAGGCGTTCCTCGCCAACTTCTGGGTCAGCCCCAAGGGTCACCCGGACTTCGGCTGGGCCTTCCTGTCGCGACTCGGCGTCATGCTCGGCTACTTCATCGTCCTCACGTACAACATGTTCCTGCTCGCGGAGCACATCGAGGTCCCGCCGCAGGACCTGTTGCCGACGGTCGGATTCCTGATGATCGTCAACGCCGTGTGCACGGTGATCGCCTCCGTCGTGGTGGGGCCCCTCGCCGACCGGGTCGGGCGGGTCAAGCCCTTCGTGCTCACCTCCGGCATCGCGGCCGCGCTCGCGCTGACCCTGCCGATGGTGTGGCCGACCGAGGGCGGCATGCTCGCGTACAACATCGCCGGCGGTCTGGCCTTCGGGGTGTACATGGCCGTCGACATGGCCCTCATCACCAAGGTGCTGCCCCGCACCGAGGACGCCGGCAAGGACATGGGCGTCATCAACATCGCCAACGCCGGCCCGCAGATCCTCGCCCCCTCCGTCGCCGGCTGGATCGTCGCCGCCGGGGGTTACGAGGCCCTCTTCCCGGTCGCCGCCGTCGTCTCGCTGATCGGTGCGGTGGGCGTACTGCGCGTCCGCGGCGTCCGGTGATCGCGCGCCGGTCCCACACGGCATCGGCCGCGACTTCGGCCTCGGCGCCGGTCGTGGCTCGGGCCTCCGCGCCGGTCGTGGCTTGGGTCGCGGCACCGGCCGCCGCACCGGCCACAACACCACACCGGCCACAACCCCGCACGGCCGTCGGCCTGGCTGCCCCGGCACGTCCATACCGACCACGCAGCCCGCACAGGCCAAACCGCTCCCACAGCCCACACCGCCCGCCCCAGGAGACGCACCGTGAACCGACGCAGAACACTCACCGCACTCGCCGCGACAAGCACCGTGCTGCTCGCCTGCACCCAGGCGCGGGCGGCCCACGGCGGACCAGGACCCGGGCCGGGGGCCGAGGGTGACCGGCGGCCGCTCGCGGGCCTGCGCGTCCTGCTCAGCAACGACGACTCCATGCAGATGGCCCGCCCCAACGCCTCCGACGGGAAGGGCCTGTACGAGGTCCGCCGTGCCCTGTGCGCGGCCGGCGCCGACGTCGTCGTCATGGCCCCGTGGGCCAACCAGAGCGGGGCCGGCACCAGCGCCACGAGCGCGGGCGCCCTGACCGTCCAGCGCCGGGACGCGCTGCCCGCCGGCTACGCGGGCGACTGTTCCGGAGCGCCGGGCGGCGGCGCGGTGTACGGGGTCTGCAAGGGGGCGGCGCCCTGCGGGCCGTCCACGCCGAGCGCGACGCCCGCGGACACCGTGCGGCTCGCGACCCGTGGCGCACTGGCCGCGAAGGCGGGCTGGAAGGACGGCCCCGATCTGGTGGTCGCCGGCAGCAACTACGGCCCGAACGTGGCCTCCGTGGTCAACGAGTCGGGCACCGTGGGGGCAGCGCTCGCCGCGATCGACGAGGGAGTGCCGGCGGTCGCCCTCAACAGCTCCTACGACCCGGCCGTCACCGATTCCCTGGAGGTCGCGGACCACACCTATCGCAGGACCGCCGAGTTCGGGGCCGGGTTCATCGCCGGTCTGCGCCAACGCGACCTGCTCACAACGGAGTACGTCGTCAACGTGAACTACCCGCACCACGCGCCGGGACAGCGCCCCCGCGGGACGGTGTGGACGTCCGTGGGCACCCAGAAACTGGTCGAGCCGCGCTACACGGCGCACGGTGACACCTTCACCATCGGCGGCCGGCTCTGTGCGGCGGACTCACCGGACTGCCGCCCCGAGAGCAAGCGCCGTCCGGACTTCGCCCTGCTCCAGCGCGGCTACGTGACGGTGACACCGGTCGGTCCGGACCGCACCCACACGGGCCCGGAGACCCGGCCGCTCGAACGCTTCGTGCGGGGCGGCGGGCACTGAGGACCGGGGTGGGCGCGGCGCGGCACACGCCGCCGCTCCCACCCCCCCACCACGAGGGCCCCGGGCTCAGGGGGGAGCGCCGGGGCCCTCTCACGATGTCCGGCTGCGTCTCACGCCGTTCGGGGAGCGTCTCACGCCGTCCGGGGCGGGCTCAGATCCAGCCGTCCAGCGACTTCAGGAACGCTTGCGGATCGTCGCGGTGGACGCAGTGTCCCGTCCGGGGCACCACGCACACCTCGAAGCCGCGCTCCTCGAGGCGTGCCGCGCCCCGCGCGTCGACGCACAGGCTGGGATCGGCCAGCTGCACCAGCGAGGGCACGACGGCAGTCTCCGGCAGGTAGCCCTGCTCGAACTGCTCGACGGCGGAAAGGAATTCGGGATCGAAGAGCGCGAAGCCCGCCAGCTCCGCCGCCACGTCCTGCTGCGACCACCTGGGGTTCATGGCCCGTACGCTCTCGGCGGTCGCGGAGGCGACCATCCGCCGCATGCCCGCCGTGGCCCCGGCCGGCACGTTGCCGAGCAGGAAGCCGGGATCGGAGTACACGGCACGCCCCGGCGCCAGCCGGGAGACCGCGAGCGCCAGGGAGAGACCGCCGAGGGAGTGTCCGATCGCCACGTCCGCGCCGGCCGGCAGGTTCTCCACCAGGTCCTCGGCGAGCAGCTCGGGACGGTACTCGCCGCGCGGGCTGCGGCCGTGTCCGCGCAGGTCGGGGGCGACGACCCGGTAACCGAGGCCGACGAGGTGGTCCTCGATCGCGTGCCAGGTGCGGTGGTCGGACATGCCGCCGTGGATCAGCAGCGCGACCTTGTCGCCGGTGCCGTTCTCATGAACGTTCAACTTCATCTGCCGAAGCCTTCCTTGGGGCGGGTTACACGTGTCACCATTCATATGGCACCCGGTGCCCGGCAGGCAAGAGGCACCGGTCGGCGACACACATACGACATGAAGGAGGCACCGCCATGCCCGGACCTCACGTCACGGCGCGACTCGACATCCCGGCGCTGCTCAAGGAGCTCACCCTGGAGGAGAAGGCCCAGTTGCTCGACGGGTCGGACTTCTGGCACACGCAGCCCGTCGAACGGCTCGGCATTCCCGCGATCATGCTGTCCGACGGCCCGCACGGCCTGCGCAAGCAGCAGGAGGGAGGGGACCATCTCGGCCTCCTCGACAGCGTCCCCGCCACCTGCTTCCCGCCCGCCGCCGGCCTCGCCTCCAGCTGGGACACCGCCCTGCTCGCCCGCGTGGGGAAGGCGATCGGCCGCGAGTGCCGGGCCGAGCGGGTCTCGGTCGTCCTGGGTCCGGGCGTCAACATGAAGCGCTCACCGCTGTGCGGCCGGAACTTCGAGTACTACTCCGAGGACCCGGCGCTCGCCGGTGAACTCGGCGCCGCCTTCACCAACGGCGTGCAGAGCCAGGGCGTGGGCGTGTCCGTCAAGCACTACGCCGCCAACAACCAGGAGACCGACCGCATGACGGTGTCCGCCGAGGTCGACGAGCGGACGCTGCGCGAGATCTACCTGCCCGCCTTCGAAACGGTCGTCACCAAGGCCCGGCCGTGGACCGTCATGTCCTCGTACAACAGGATCAACGGCACGTACGTCGCCGAGAGCCGTACCTTGCTCACCGGGCTCCTGCGCGAGGAGTGGGGCTTCGACGGCCTCGTGGTGTCCGACTGGGGCGGTGTCAGCCGCCGTGCGCGGTCCCTGACCGCGGGCGTCGACCTGGAGATGCCCGCGTCCGGCGGCACGGGCACCCAGGACATCCTGGCAGCCGTCCGCTCCGGGCAACTCGCCGAGTCCGACCTCGATCTCGCGGTGACCCGCCTCCTGACGCTCGTGAACCGGGCCGGGGCAGCACATGACGCCGACACGAGCTTCGACGCCGACGCCCACCACGAGCTCGCCCGGGAGGCCGCCCGCGCCAGCGCCGTACTGCTGAAGAACGAGGGGGGAATTCTGCCGCTGAACCCGGCGGAGGGCGGAAGGATCGCCGTGATCGGCGAGTTCGCCCGCACCCCGCGCTTCCAGGGGGCCGGTTCGTCGCAGGTCAACCCGACCCGCGTCGTCCCCGCGCTGGACGCGCTGCGCACCGCGGTCGACGGACGTCGCGAGGTGGCCTTCGCACCCGGCTTCGTCGTGGAGTCCGAGTCGGCCGACCCGGTCCTCGTCGCCGAAGCCGTGCGCACCGCGGCGGACGCCGACGTCGCCGTGGTCTTCCTCGGTCTGCCCCCCTCGTACGAGTCCGAGGGCTACGACCGCGCCCACATGGACCTGCCCGCCCACCAGATCGACCTGCTGAACGCGGTCGCGGACGTCAATCCGCGCGTCGTGGTGGTGCTGACCAACGGGTCCGCCGTATGCCTGACACCCTGGCAGGAGCGAGTCCGGGCGGTGCTGGAGGGCTGGCTGCTCGGGCAGGCGGGCGGCAGCGCCGTGGCGGACCTCCTCCTCGGTGCCGCCACCCCCTCCGGCAAGCTGGCCGAGACCATCCCGCTGCGCCACGAGGACAACCCGGCCTTCGCCAATTTCCCCGGCGACTTCGGCCGCGTCCACTACGGCGAAGGCCTCCTCATCGGCTACCGCTGGTACGACACGCGCCGGATGCCCGTCGCCTACCCGTTCGGCCACGGGCTGTCCTACACGACGTTCTCCTACGACGACGTCGACGCCGTGGTCCGGTCCGACGGCGCCGAGCCGGAGGTGGAGGTCACGGTCACCGTCACCAACACCGGTGACCGGCCGGGCACCGAGACCGTCCAGCTCTATGTCACGGACCCCGAATCGACCGTGAGCCGGCCCGCGCAGGAACTGCGCGCGTTCGCGCGGGTCGTCCTGGAGCCCGGTGAGAGTTCCCTGGTCACCCTCGCCCTCGGCCGTCGGGCCTTCGCCTTCTGGAACGAGGCACTGGGCCGGTGGGTCGTCGAGGGCGGCACGTTCGGGCTGCGCGTCGGCGCCTCGTCCCGTGACATCCGCCTGGAGACCGCCGTCGCCCTCACCGGCGACGACATCGCCCTCCCGCTCCGGCCCGACTCCCCGGCGGAGGAGTGGCTGTCCCACGGCGACGCCGGACCGTGGCTCCGCGAGGCGGTCGGGGAGCAGGGCTTCGGCGCGGTCCTCTTCGACTCGCACAACGGTCAGATGATCCGTGCGATACCGCTGCGACGGCTCTCCCGCTTCCCCGGATTCCCCCTGAGCGAGGAGCAGATCGAGGACGCGGTCGTACGATTCGCCGGGGCTTCGCCGTTCGCCCGCATCGGCTTGGAGAACGCCGGGTGAGCCGCATCGCCGTGCCGTGAGCCGTTCGCGGTCGTGGACGGAGGCCGGTCAGTCGCGCGGGGTGGCCCGGTACAGCCGGACCGGGGCGGGCCCCTGCCGAGACTTCGGCAGGGGCCCTGGGCGGTGACCCCTACTTCAGGTGTCGTGTGAAGAACTGCGCCGCGGAGTCTCCCGCGTGCTGCGGGACGCCGGTGTGCCCGCCCATGTTGGCGTGCAGGGACTTCTCCTTGGAACCGAAGGCGTCGAACAGGTCCAGGGACGCCTGACGGTCGTTGCCCTCGTCGTCCCACTGGAGCAGCACGTGCAGCGGAATGGTGACCTGCCGGGCCTCCTCGAACATGACGCGAGGCACGAGACTCCCCGCGAACAGGCCGGCGGCCCTGATGCGTGGCTCGACCACCGCCAGCCGGACGCCGATGGAGATCACTCCTCCCGAGTACCCGACCGGACCGCCGATCTCGGGGAGCGACAGGAAGACGTCCAGCGCCGCCTGCCACTCCGGGACCGCCCTGTCGACCAGCGGGAGGATCAGGGCGTCGACCGTCTCGTCGGGGACGGGCCGGCCGGCCTGCATGGCCCGGCGCAGGTCGGTGCGGGCCTGGTCGAGGGCGGGCCAACCGGGCCGGTCGCCGCTTCCGGGAAGCTCGATGGTGGCCGTGGCGAAGCCTGCCGCCGCGGAGTGCCGGGCCCGGGCCGCCAGCCGGGGGTACATCCTGCCCAGCCCGAGCGCGGGGTGGCCGAGCAGGATCAGCGGCACGGGTGCGGAAGCGGACGCGGACTCGGGCGTCCACAGGAAGCCGGGGATCTCACCGAGGGTGAATGCGCGTTCGAGGACGCCGTCGTCGAGGCGTTGCTCGGAAGTGACATGCATGGTCGTGCCTTTCGGGAGTGCACTGGAACGGCGCTCCCGGACGACCTGCCTATCGCCCGACCGTGACCCCGGAGGGGAGCACCCACGTCGATACTGTGTTCACGGGTACCACCTCCTCGCTCTCTCGCACGGCCTCCGGGAACGTAGCAGTGGCCGGCACCCGTCCGCCAACGGTTATTTCGGAGTCTCCCCGAGGGGCGTCCGGTTCGCGTACTCCTCCGTCGCCCGTGCGCCCCGCTTCCGTGCAAACGTACCGGCAGGCGAACCCGCCTACCGCCAGGCGTGGGCGCCCACGAGTTCCTCGGAGATCTGCCAGACGCGCCGCGCGTCCTCCGTACCGCGCAGGCGGCCGTACAGCTTCTGCTCCGCCGGCGGGCCGCCCAGGTGCCCGGGCCCGCTCGGTCCGTAGAAGCCGCCGCCCGTGGCCTCGGGTTCGGGGGCCGTGACGGCGTGCAGGGCGGGCAACTGCGCCGTGTGCACCGTTCCGACCACGATGCCGCGGGCGGACAGGGCCCGGATCAGGCGTACGCCCAGCGTGTCCTGGGCGCGGCCGACCTCGGGACGGGCGGCGAGCAGGCTCGTCGGTGCGACGCCCGGGTGGGAGAGGTTGCTGGTGATGCCCCAGCCCGCCGCTTCACTGCGCCGCTGGAGTTCGAGGCCGAAGAGACCGAAGGCGATCTTCGACTGGCTGTAGGCGCGCATGCCGTCGTAGGAACGCTCCCAGTTCAGGTCGTCCCAGTTGATGGCGTTGCGGTTCGCCGCGACGCTGATCTGGGACGTCACGCGGGCCCGCCCGGCCCGTAGCAGGGGGAGGAGATGGCCGACCAGGGCGAAGTGCCCCAGGTGGTTGGTGCCGAACTGCAACTCGAAGCCGTCGGCCGTCGTCCGCCGGTCGGGCGGGGTCATGACGCCGGCGTTGTTGACGAGGAGGTGGATGGGGCGGTCCTCGTCCAGCAGCGTCCTGCCCAGCTCCGCGACGGAGGCGAGCGAGGAGAGGTCGAGGGCGCGCAGGGACACGTCCGCCCCGGGGATCCGCTCCCGGATCCCGGCGGCCGCCCGTTCGCCCTTGCCCGGATTGCGGACCGGCATGACGACCTGCGCGCCGGCGGCGGCCAGACGCGTCGCGATGCCGAGTCCGATCCCGTCGCTCGCTCCGGTGACGACAGCGCGCCTCCCGGTCAGGTCGGGAACGGTGATGTCGATGTCCTTGCGTGGCATGTCTGCTCCCAACGATGGCGTTGCCTCCACCGTCACCCCGGCGACCGGACCCATCCAGGGACTCCCGATCCACCTGTGCGCGCGGTCGCGCGGCGCCGTCGCAGAGGGGGATCGGCGGACCGTGGATAAGCGCGGCCGGACACGCTAGAAAGAGACCGGTGGGAGAGGGAGACAGCGCATGGAGATCGACCGGGCCGGGCTCGCGGCGTTCCTGCGGCGCCGCAGAGAGCTGCTGCAACCCGAGGACGTCGGCCTCCCGCGCGGGCCGCGGCGCAGGACCAGCGGGTTGCGCCGCGAGGAGGTCGCCGAGCTGTGTCACATGTCGACCGACTACTACGCCCGGCTCGAGCGCGAGCGCGGCCCGCAGCCGTCCGAGTCGATGATCGCCTCGATCGCGCAGGGGCTGCACCTCTCCCTCGACGAGCGGGACCACCTGTTCCGCCTCGGTGGCCACGCTCCGCCCGTCCGGGGCACGGGCGCCGTCGACGAGCACGTCAGCCCCGGTCTGCTCCGCATCCTCGACCGGCTGGACGACACGCCGGCGGAGGTCGTCACCGAGCTGGGGGAGACGCTGCGCCAGACCCCGCTCGGCGTCGCTCTCACCGGCGACACGACCCGCTGCACCGGACCCGCGCGCAGCATCGGCTACCGCTGGTTCACCGACCCGGCCACCCGCGGGCTCTACGCGCCGGAGGATCACGCGTTCCTCTCCCGGATGTTCGCGTCCGGGCTGCGTGAGGTCACCGCCTTGCGGGGCCCCGGCTCACGGGCCGCCCACTACGCCGAGCTGCTCCTCGCCCGGAGCGACGAGTTCCGCGCCCTGTGGGACAAGCAGGAGGTCGGCGTCCGGCCGCACCACGTCAAGCGCTTCAGCCATCCGGAGGTCGGCGCCCTCGAACTGAACTGCCAGACGCTCCTCGACCCGGACCAGTCACACCGACTGCTTGTCTACACGGCGGTCCCGGGCAGCGAGAGCCACGACCGACTGCGCCTCCTCGCGGTCATCGGGCCGCGGGCGCGGGCACTGCGCTGACCGGGGCCCGGCGTGCGACGGCCGCCGTGCCGACGGTCACCGTCACAGGAACCGGCGGATGGGCTGGACGGCCGCCTCGCGGGCGCGCTGGAGCACCGAACGCCGCTTCCAGGCACCCTTGCGGATCGGTTCGGCCGCCGCCTTGTCGGCGTCGAAGTGGGCGTCCAGGCCGGCGGTGAACTCCGCGTCCAGGACGGCCAGCATGACTTCCTCGTCGTGGTCCAGCGAGCGCCGGTTGAAGTTGGTCGACCCGACCAGGGCGGCCGTACGGTCCACGGTGATGACCTTGGCGTGCATCATGGTCGGCTGGTACTCGTAGACCTTCACCCCGCAGGCGAGGAGATCGTCGTAGTAGTGCTGTCCGGCCAGCCGGCAGACGCGCTTGTCGGTGTGCGGGCCGGGCAGCAGGATCTCCACCTCCACGCCGCGCCGTGCGGCGGCGCACAGGAGTTCGATGAAGTAGCGGTCCGGGGAGAAGTAGGCGGTGGTCAGCCGGAAACGCTCCTCGGCGGACTCGATCATGACCCGGATCAGGGTCTGCATGTCCTGCCAGCCGAAGCTGGCCGAGCCGCGCACCACCTGCACCACCGCGTCGCCGTGGGGCTGGTGCGGGGTGAAGCGGTCGCGGTCGTCGAAGAGTTCGTCGTGGCACTCGGCCCAGTTCTGCGCGAACGCGGCCGCGATGCCGTCCACGGCCGGTCCCCGCACCTGGACGTGGGTGTCCCGCCACTCGCCGGGGTTGCGGGCGTCGCCGCACCACTCCTCGGCGATGCCCACGCCGCCGGTGAAGGCCACCTGCTCGTCCACGACCAGGACCTTGCGGTGGCAGCGGTGGTTCTGCTTGAGCGGCGACAGGTGCGCGGGCTTGCGGAACCAGGCCACCTGGACGCCGACCCGGTCCATCTCGGCGAGCAGGTCGGAGTCGATGAGCCGGCTGCCGAAACCGTCGAGGAGCAGCCGCACGCGCACGCCGGCCCGGGCCCGCTCCGCGAGGGCGTGCGCGAATTCCCGCGCGATCTCACCCTTCCAGTACACGAACGTCATCATGTCCACGGTGTGCTCGGCCGAGCGGATGGCGTCGAGCATGGCCGGGAAGATCTCGTCCCCGTTGCGCAGCGGAAGCAGCGCGTTGCCCTCGGTCGCCGCGATGCCGATCAGCCGCTCCAGGCGGCGCCGTATCCGCACGGCCCGTTCCGCCACCGCACCGTCGTCCGCCGCGCGGGCGGAGGCCGACGGGACCTCCTGGACACTCGTCATCCCTGTTTCCTTTCGAAGCGCGCAAGGGGAAGCGACAGTTCCCGGTGAACCCGCCCCTGAGCCGTCGGCCGACGCCGACGACGCTGCTTCTGCCCTGTCCGCCGTCGTGCATGCGCGTCGTCCCGCGAGGCGTCGCCGCCGGCCGGGCCGCCGGAAAAATCGGAGGCGTGGTGACCGCGGCACGGCTAGCATCCGCCGTCGGACTCCCGCCGCCGACCGATCGAGGAACCGCCCATGTCGCGCCGCCCGACCGTTTCGATCGAGGAGTTCTCCGTCTCCGGCCCCGGGGCAGGCCCCTACGGGATCACCGCCGGACCCGACGGCGCGGTGTGGTTCACCATGGTCCACCACGGGCGGATCGGGCGCCTCACACCCGACGGCGCCACCGACTCCCACGCCCTGGACCCGGCCTCCGGCGGACCGTCGACCATCACGACGGGGCCCGACGGCGCGCTGTGGTTCACCGAGTTCCGCGGCCATCGGATCGGCCGGATCACCACGGCCGGGGAGGTCACCTCGTTCGCGCTGCCCACGCCGGACGCCGGGCCGTTCGGGATCGTGGCGGGCCCGGACGGCGCGCTGTGGTTCACGGAGGCGAGCGCCGACCGCATCGGCCGGATCACGACCGACGGCCGGGTCACCGAGTTCCCCCTCCCCGTCTCGGGTGCCTTCCCCTCGGGCATCGCCGCCGGCCGGGACGACCGGCTGTGGTTCACGATGAACCAGGCGAACGCGATCGGCGCCATCGCTCCCGACGGCGCCGTCGACGTCCATCCGCTGCCGACACCGGACGCCGCCCCCGTCGGCATCGCGGCCGGGGCCGACGGCGCCATGTGGTTCGTCGAGATCGGCGCCGGGCGGATCGGGCGGATCACCCCGGACGGCACGATCGGCGAGTTCGCCCTGCCCGACCGCGAGTCCCGCCCGCACGCCATCGCCCCCGGCGCCGACGGCGGCTGCTGGTTCACCGAGTGGGGAGCCAACCGGGTGGGGCGGATCACCCCCGACGGCGAGATCGACGAGTACGACCTCCCCACCCCGGGCTCGGAACCCCACGGCATCGTCCAGGGACCGGACGGCGCGATCTGGACCGCCCTGGAGAACGGGACGATCGCCCGCCTGACGACACGCTGACCGCAGGCCGGTTCAGCGCTGGGCCGATGCGCCGTCCGTCAGGGCGGAGGCCCTCCGGGGGATCGCCGCGGCGCCGATGACTTTCGCTCCCGCCGCCGGTCAGCACTCTTACGTACACGTGCGTAGGAGGAGAGACCGATGTCAAGCCTCATGGTGGACTTCATCATCTCGCTCGACGGCTACGGGGCCGCGGAGGGATGGCCGGGATTCTGGGGCATGGAGGGGCCCGAGTACCTCGCCTGGCTGGAGGAGGATTCGCACAAGGAGTACACGACCCTCATGGGCGCCACGACGTACCGGCTCATGTCGGGGTTCGCCGCCCAGATGCCCGACGACCCGGGGATGGCCCTCCTGGCCGCGACGCCCAAGGTGGTGTTCTCCTCGACCCTGGAGGCGCCGCTGTCGTGGTCCGGTTCGGAGCTGAACCGCCAGGAGCCCGTGGCGGCCGTACGGGAGATGAAGCGTGACGGGCGCCCGCTGCGCACCCTCGGCAGCCTCACCCTGTGCCGGTCGCTCATCGCGGCGGGCGTGGTCGACCGCTTCCGCGTGGTCGTCTTCCCGGTCATCACCGGCGCCACCGGAAGGGACCGCATCTTCGACGGCTATCCCGACCTCGCCCTCGACATGGTCGAACACCGCACGTTCGACGGCGGGCTCCAGTTGCTGGAGTACGTCCCCAGGGTCCTCGACGGGCCGCCCGGCGCCGGCGCCTAGGGCCTGTCTGACAATTCCCTCCCCCAGCCTCCGGCCGGGAGGTGCCCCCAGCCCCGCGACGCCATGCACGCACTCTCGCCGCACCGGGCGCAGAGCCAAGTACATCCAGTACGAGGCTCTACGCCCGGCACGGCGAGAGCACGCACCTGACGCCGCGAGGCCGCCCTCCGGGCGACGACGGGAATTGTCAGACAGGCCCTAGGACCGGCCCGTGCCGAGCGCGAGCATCGCCTCGGCTACCTCCCCGGCCGACGTGTCGGGGATCGCGGTCGCCGTGTCCTCCAGCACGAGCAGCCGGGCGCCGGGGATCTCGCGCGCGATCGCCTCGGCGTTGCCGACGGGGAAGAACGGGTCGCGGCGGCCGTGGACGACGAGCGTGGGGATCGCGATCCCGGGCAGCCGCTCCCGCCAGCGGGGCGCGCAGTCGAGCGCGGAGAAGACCATGCCGAGCTGGTTGGCCAGGTGCACGGGGGGTTCGGTGCCGGGGGTGCGGTCCCAGACGCGCGCGGCCGTCGCGCGCGCGGCGTCGGGGTCGTCGCCGAGGATCGCCGCACCGGCGGCGGCGAACTCCGCCACCGCCTCCCGGTCGGTCCAGTCCGGCATGGGATGCGCGAACAGGCGGCTCATCGTCGCCGCGTCGTGGTCGGGGAGGTCGTCGTCGGGCGGGCCGGGGGCGACCGCGCGGGTGCCGGCCAGGGTGAGTGCGGAGAACGCCTCCGGATGGTCGAGGGCGGCCACCTGGGCGACCATCCCGCCGACGCCGGTCCCCGCGAGGTGCGCGGGCCCGCCGCCCAGGGCGCGCACGAGCGCCGCCGCGTCGGAGGCGAGGTCCCGCAGGGTGTAGGCGGGCGCCTGCGGATCCGCCGTCGTCGACTCGCCGCTGTCGCGCAGGTCGTAGCGCACCACGCGTCGACCGCCGGCGGCCAGTCGCTCGCAGAGCGCGTCGGGCCAGGACAGCATCGTCGTCCCGCCCGCGAGCAGCACGAGGGGCGCGTCGTCGTCACCGAACGACTCGACGCCCAGGGTCACTCCGTTGGCGTTGACGGTACTCATCGGACCACCGTATCCGGCGTTGAGCGGCCCGGCCGGTCCGACGGACGAGGGCGGAGGAGGGGCCTGCACGCCCACGTCACCCCGCGCGGGCCCCGGGAGGCCATAATCCGTGCGTGACCCTCACCCCGCGACGCCTCGCCCTGGCCACCCTGGACCGGCAACTCCTGCTCGAACGCGAGCGCCTGGACGTGGCGGAGGCGGTGCGCCGGGTCTGCGCGGTGCAGGCGCAGTCACCGGCGTCGCCGTACCTGGCGCTGTGGAACAGGGTGCGGGACTTCGCGCCGGAGGACCTCGACGCGGCGTTCGCGGAGCGCCGGATCGTCAAGGCGAGCCTGATGCGGATCACCCTGCACGCCGTGCACGCCGAGGACTACGCGCCCTTCCGCGCGGCCATGCTGAGCACCCTGCGCGCCTCCCGGCTGTACGACCGCCGCTTCACCTCGACATCGCTGACCCCCGCCGACGCCGACTCGGTCCTTCCGGAGCTGGCCGGGTTCCTCGACACCCCCCGCACCGGCGCCGAGGTGGAGAAGGAGGTCACCGCGCGGTTCGGCGAGGACGCGCACCGCGTGTGGTGGGCGCTGCGCACCTACGCGCCGATACATCACGGGCCGACCGGCGGGCCCTGGTCGTTCGCCGCGCGCAACGCCTACCTGGCCGCCCCGGCGGACGCCGAGAACGGTCCGGGGGAGGCGGCCGCGGGGGTGCGGCGGCTGCTGCTCTCCTACCTGCGGGCGTTCGGGCCCGCCACGGCCCAGGACTTCGCCCGCTTCACCCTGCTGACGCGCGGCGCCGTCGACGGGGCGCTGCACGAACTCGGCGACCGGGTGGTGCCGGTGGCGGGCCGGGGCCGCGCCGCCCTGTTCGACCTGGCGGACGCCACCGTGCCGGCCGAGGAAGCCGAGGCCCCGCCCCGGCTGCTGCCGATGTGGGACAGCACCCTGCTCGCGCACGTCGTCCCGGGACGGTTCCTGCCTCCCGAGTACCGCCCGGCGGTCGTCCGCCGCAACGGTGACGTGCTGCCCTGCCTGCTGGTCGACGGCCGGGTCGCCGGGGTGTGGCGCGCGGTCGACGGCGGACTGGAACTGACCGCGTTCCACAAGCTCGGCAAGGCCGCGTGGCGCGGTGTGACCGAGGAGGCGGAGAAACTCTTGGCGCTGCTCGCCGACCGCGATCCGGCCGTGTACCGGCGCTACGGACACTGGTGGGAAAAAGGGCTCCCGGGTGCCGAACACGTGATCGTAAAGGGCTGATCCCGGGCGGGGTCGGATTTTCCGGGAACCAGGTAAAATTACGTCAAAGGCGCCTTTGTGGTGCCTTGATCACTACTTGATCAACAGACCGCTCTTTTCGCATCGTCCGGGAGGGGTCGCCATGGATCCGTGGCTGATCTGGTTGATCGTTTCGGCGGTCCTGATCGTGGCGGAGATCTTCACTCTGACCGCTGCGCTCGGAATGCTGGGTGCCGCCGCGCTGATCACGGCGGGATCCGCCGCGGCCGGCCTTTCGCCGCCTTTCCAGTTCCTCCTGTTCACCGTCGTCGCCACGGTCACCCTGCTGTTCGTGCGCCCCGTCGCCGTACGCCATCTCATACAGCCCCAGACCGAGCGGTTCGGCGTGGAGGCGCTGGTCGGCAAGGCCGCGTACGTCGTCTCCGAGGTGACGGGCATGGAGGGCAGGGTCCGTATCGGCGGTGAGGAATGGAGCGCCCGTTCCTACGACGAGACGCTGGTGATTCCCCGCGGGGCGACCGTCGACGTAATGGAGATCAGCGGCACCACCGCATTCGTCTATCCCCGGGAGTGACCATGGAATTCTCGGCGTTCCTGATCGCCGGTGTGATCGTCGCGCTTCTCGCGGTGTTCACCGTGGTGCGGGCGGTTCGCATCGTGCCCCAGGCCCGTGCCCGCAATGTCGAACGGCTCGGCCGCTACCATCGCACGCTGAAACCGGGGCTGAACCTCGTCATCCCCTACATCGACCGGGTCTATCCGGTGATAGACCTGCGCGAACAGGTCGTCTCCTTCAAACCCCAGCCCGTCATCACCGAGGACAACCTGGTCGTCGAGATCGACACCGTGCTGTATTTCCAGGTGACCGATCCACGCGCGGCCTTCTACGAGATAGCGAATTTCCTCCAGGCGGTCGAGCAGCTCACCGTCACCACCCTGCGCAACGTCGTGGGTTCGATGGACCTGGAGAAGACCCTCACCTCGCGTGACACCATCAACAGCCAGCTCCGCGGCGTACTGGACGAGGCCACCGGCAAATGGGGGCTGCGCGTCAACCGGGTGGAGATCAAGGCCATCGACCCGCCGCAGTCCATCAAGGACGCGATGCAGAAGCAGATGCGGGCCGAGCGCGACAAGCGGGCCGCGATCCTCGGCGCGGAGGGCCAGCGCCAGTCGCAGATCCTCACCGCCGAGGGCGACAAGCAGGCCGCCGTGCTGCGCGCGGAGGGCAACCGCACCGCCGAGATCCTCAAGGCCGAGGGGCAGTCCCGGGCCATCGACGAGGTCTTCCAGGCCGTGCACCGCAACGACCCCGACCCCAAACTCCTGGCCTACCAGTACCTCCAGGTGCTGCCGCAGCTCGCCCAGGGTTCGGGCAGCACCTTCTGGGTCATCCCCAGCGAGGTCACCTCCGCGCTCCAGGGCGTCTCCCGCGCCTTCACCGAAGCGCTGCCCCAGTCGCCCGCCACCCGCGAGAGCCGCTCGGACGACGGTGCCGCCCAGGCCGCCAACGACACGGCCCAGGCCGCGGAGGCCGCCGCCGAGGCCCTCGCCGACGCCGCCCGGGCCGACCGGGTGACCTCCGAGACGATGCGCGCCACCCCCGTGACCGAGGACCGATGAGAACCCCGCCCGTCCCTGCGAGGCCCCCATGTTCGACGTGCCCTTCTGGCTCTGGACAGTCTTCGCCGCCACCGTCGTCGTGTCGCTCACCGTCGACCTCCTGGCCCACCGCAGCGCCCACGTCATCGGATTCAAGGAGGCGGCCGCCTGGAGCGGCCTGTGGGTGGGCCTGGCGCTCGTCTTCGGGGCGATCGTCTTCCTCGTCCTCGGCCCGACCGCGGGCACGGAGTACACCACCGCGTGGCTGCTGGAGAAGAGTCTCTCGGTCGACAACCTCTTCGTCTTCGCCCTGATCTTCGCCTACTTCAAGGTGCCACGCGCCTACCAGCACCGCGTCCTCTTCTTCGGCGTCATCGGGGCGCTGGTGTTCCGCGGCATCTTCCTCGCCGCCGGTGTGGCCGTGGTCAACCGCTTCACCGCCGTGCTGTTCGCCTTCGCGGCCATCCTCTTCTGGAGCGTCTACAAGATCCTCAAGGGCGAGGACGAGAGCTTCGACCCCGGAAAGAGCTTCGCCGTCCGGCTGCTGCGCAAGATCATCCCCGTGCGGGACACCTACGCGGGCCCGAAGTTCTTCGTGAAGGAGGCCGGCAAGCACGTGGCGACGCCGCTGCTCGCCGTCGTCGCCGCGATCGAGGCGGCGGACCTGATCTTCGCCGTGGACAGCGTGCCCGCCGTGCTCGCGGTCAGTGACGACACCTTCATCGTCTACACCAGCAACGCCTTCGCCATCCTCGGCCTGCGGGCCCTGTACTTCATGCTCTCCGGGCTGCTCGACCGCTTCCACTACCTGAGCAAGGGACTGGCGATCATCCTGGGGTTCATCGGCGTCAAGCTCATCCTCCAGGCGACCCACAAGACGGTCAGCCCCTCCGTGCCGGAGATCCCCTCGCCCGTGAGCCTGGCGGTCATCGTCGTCGTCCTGGCGGCGTCGGTGTTCCTGAGCCTGCGGCGTCCACCCGACACCGGCGACGGGGACACGGGCGGTCCCGGCGAGGAAGTCGCGACCTCACCCGAACATAAGAACGTAAAATAGGGGTAAAGTCTCCACAAAGCCTCCCATATCCGTTCCGAGTGCGGACGTGAGAACCATGAGCAGTCACACGCAGCAGACGAAACAGACCCGCACCGCACCCCGGCAGGCCGACTCGCAGCGCCATGACGTCTGCCCCACCTGCGGTCACACCGTCCCGGCGGAGATCACCCGCCACAAGACCCTCGGGATCTACGTCCCGGTCTGGGGGCCGGGCACCTGCCGCAACCCCGACTGCGGCACCGACGCGACCGGCCCCCGTCACTGAGACCGTTCCGCCACCGGCACGCGGTGCCGAAGGGCCCGGCTCCCGTCAGGGCTCAGCCGACGGCGGGCCCCGTGATCGGCCTGCCCTCGGAGTCGTAGGGCCAGACGTTGGTCCGGCAGCCGTGCAGGCCCTTGATCTGCTGCATCATGACCGGTGCCGGCCGCCCCGCCCCGGGGCACCCCTCGTGGCCGTGGCCCAGGAAGTGCCCGACCTCGTGGTTGATGATCAGCGCCCGGTACGACGTCACGTCGTCCGCGTAGTACTGCGTGGCCAGCAGCCACCGCTTGAGGTTGACCATGACGTCCTGACCGACGTTGCAGTTGACCTCGCCGCCGGTGTCCAGGCCGTACCGGCCGCAGATCGTGTCCACCGTCCCCGCCGTGGCGAGCCGCACCCGGAAGTCGGAGGCGCCGCCCGACACCCGCCGGAACCCCGTGATTCCGTCCGCCGTCCAGCCCCGCTCGTCGGCGAGGATCCGTTCGACCTCGGCCGCGACGTCCCCGGCCGGGATCCCGATGCCGTCCTCGACCTGGACCACGTAGGTCAGCGTCCGCCCGCTCCCGCCGACCCGGTCCCCGCCGCTGCCCGCGGTGGCGAACGTCCCCGGGCCGGAGGACGGGATCGAGCCGGGGTCCCGGCCCTTCCCCGTCCCCTCCGTCCCGTCGGTCTTCTCCCGCTCCTTCTCCGTCTCCTCGGCCTTCTTCGTCTCGACGGCGCTGTGCGGCCCGGGCCGCGCGGACGCGGAGGCCGACGTGGAGGGGGCCGGCGGGCCCGCCGGGCCGGTGGCGCCGGCGGAGCGGTCCGCGGAGGCTTCCCCGCCCTCCCGCAGGGCCAGACCGCCGGCCAGCACCAGCACCGCCCCGGCCGCGAGCACCGGCCACAGCAGACGCGACCGGACGCCCCGGCGGCGGCGCGCACCGCCGCCACGGCGGCCCCGGGACCCGCGGCGGTGCCGCCGGTCCGGCGCGGAGGGGGACGAGGGGGTCGATCGGCGCTCGTTCATGATCACGAAGCGTGCCGCGACGGTGTGATCGCCCGTGGACCGCTGTTGGACCGCTGTGTAACAGCCGTCACCCGCGCGGGGACGCGCGCCCGTTCATACGCATACTGAGACCCATGCCACGGGTCCTGATCATCGAAGACGACCGCGCCGTCCGCGACGGCCTGCGCCTCGCCCTGCGCCGCCAGGGCCACGAGGTCGCCGCCGCCGCGACGGGCGAGGAAGGGCTGGAGCTGCTGCGGTCCTTCCGGCCCGACGCCGTCGTCCTCGACCTGATGCTGCCCGGCATGTCCGGCCTGGAGGTGTGCCGGCGCGCACGCGCCCACGACCAGGTGCCGATCATCATGGCCACCGCCCGCGGCGACGACACGGACATCGTCGTCGGCCTGGAGGCCGGAGCCGACGACTACGTGGTCAAGCCGGTCCGCGCCCGGGTCCTGGACGCGCGCATCCGCGCGGTGCTGCGCCGTGCCGGCGGCACCTCGGACGACCAGGGGGCCCCGCGCACGGAACACCACGGCGACCTCGTCATCGACCGCGCCGGACTGACCGTCACCCACCAGGGGCGGCCCGTCGCCCTAGGCCCCTCGGAACTGCGGCTGCTGCTCACGCTGTCCGCGTCGGCGGGTCAGGTGTTCAGCCGCCAACAGCTCCTGGAAGCCGTGTGGGAGCACAGCTACCACGGGGACGCCCGCCTCGTGGACGCCTGCGTCAAGCGCCTGCGGGCCAAGATCGGCGAGCCCGCGGGGAGCCCCCGCCACGTCCACACCGTGCGCGGCTTCGGCTACCGGTTCGGGGCCCGGTGAGGGTTCCGCGGGCGCTGCGCGCGCTGAACGGACTGCGCGTGAGGCTGGTGGTGGCCTTCACCCTCGTCGCCGTCGTGGCCACCGTGACCACCGGTGCGCTGACCTTCCGCGAGGCACGCAACGGAGTCCTCCAGCAGAGCCAGGACACCGTGATCGAGGACTTCCGGCACCGGGTCAACACCCTGGTCCTCAACTACCGCTTCCCGCCGGACGCGGCCGACCTCCAGGCGTTCGCCGCCGACGTGGCGCGCAGCGGCCGGTCCCGGACCTGGCGGGTGCTCGCCGCCTACCGGGACGCCCGGGCCACCTCGCGCCCCGGGGACGCCTTCCGCGAACTGTCCCCGGAGCTGCGCGAGTCCGTACGGACCCGCCGGGCCACAGTGTTCCAGCGGGTGTCGCAGGACGGCCGTTCCGCACTCGTCGTCGGCATGCCGGTCACCTTCACCGGCCCCTACGCCGCCTCGGAGGGCGCCTCCGGCCTGGAGGTCTACCTGACCGTGCCCCAGCAGGAGGAACAGGGCTACGTCGACGCCCTGGTCACCGCCATCGAACGGGCCACAGTGCCGGCGCTGGGGCTGGCCGTGCTGATCGCGCTGCTGGCCGCGCGCGGCGTGCTGCGACCCGTGCGGGCACTGCGCCGGGCCACCCGCAGCATCGCCGAGGGCCGCCTGGACACCCGGCTCGCGGTGCAGGGCTCCGACGAACTCGCCGACCTGTCCCACACCTTCAACGAGACCGCCGCCGCCCTGGAGGGCTCGGTGGCGGAGCTGCGGCGCATGGAGGCCGGCGCCCGCCGTTTCGCCGCGGACGTCTCGCACGAACTGCGCACCCCGCTCGCGGCGATGTCGGCGGTGACGGACGTACTCGACGAGGACGCCGCCGGACTGGACGAGGACACGGCGACGGCGGTGCGCCTCATCAGCGAGGAGACCACCAAGCTGGCCGCCCTGGTGGACGACCTGATGGAGATCTCCCGGTTCGACGCGGGGGCCGCCGCCCTGCACCTGGACGAGATCGACCTGGCGGAGTCCGTGCGGCGCACGCTCGCCTCCCGCGGCTGGCTGGACTCGGTGACGGCCCGCCTGCCCGGACCGGGCGAGCTGCGCGGCCGGGTCGACCCGCGCCGCCTCGACGTCGTCGTCGCGAACCTCGTCGGCAACGCCCTGCGGCACGGCGCACCCCCGGTCCACGTCGGCCTGAGCGCGGGGGACGGGACTCGCATCGTGGAACAGGCGGTCCTCACGGTCCGCGACCGGGGCGACGGCATCCCCGAGAGCGTCCTGCCGCACGTCTTCGACCGCTTCTACAAGTCGGACGCCGCCCGCACCCGCAGCGAGGGCAGCGGCCTCGGCCTGGCCATCACCGCGGAGAACGTACGCCTGCACGGCGGCACCGTCCGGGCGGCCAACGACCCGGACGGCGGCGCGGTCTTCACGGTCGTCCTGCCCCTGCCGCGCGACGGGGCGACGGACGCGGCCGAGGAGGACCGGACATGAAACCGCCGACGACACCACGGCCCGCCCGACGCGCCCTCCCGCTCCTGCTCGCGGCGCTGCTCCCGCTGGCCGGCTGCGGCATCCCCGAGACCGGCGTGGTCGAGGCGGGTGAACCCGCGACCGGCGTCGTGCAACCGGGCGCCGCTCCGAGTCCGTCCCAGGAACAGCCCACTCCGCTGCCCGTCGCCGCCGTGCCGCTCTTCTTCGTCGACGACGGCGCCCTGGCCCCGGTGACCCGGACGGTGCCCAGTGCCACCGATCCCGGCACCGTCGTCCTCATGCTGTTCAAGGGCCCGGACGACCAGGAGCGGAGCCGGGGACTGACGACCGAACTGCCTCTCACCGCCGCCGCGCCCACCGTCCGCGTCGACGGGACGTCGGTCACCGTGCTCCTGCCGCGCGGCACCAGCAGCCTCAGCGACACGGCCGTGGACCAGCTGGCCTGCACGGTCGCCGCCGCCCGGCTGCGTCAGGACCCGGCGCTGGATCGGGCGCAGGTGACCGTGGAACAGCCAGGCGGCCGGCTCGCGGGCCGCTCCAGCGACGACTGCCCGGCAGGCGCGGAACCGGTCCGGGCCGGGACGGACGGCACCGGCACCGCCGCGCCCCGCGCAAGCGGAACCGGTGCCCCCGGCACATCCGGAGGCACCGGCGGTGGCGGCGGCTGACGGGTTCGCGTCAGCGTCGGCCGCCCGGCCCTCCGCTGCCGAACGCGCCGCTGCCGCCCTCGTCCCAGCGGGGCCGCTCCTGCCCGGCGGCGGTGCGGCTGCCCTGATGGCCCAGGTCGTGCGGCAGCGTCCGTTCGTCGCTCTGCGGCATCTCGTCGGGCTCCCGCCGCTCCCGTACCTCACGCACGGGCCCGTCGTCGGGCAGGCGGGGCTGCTCCTCCGGGAGCGGCGGCGGAGACTCACGGCGCTTGAGACGGCTGCCGAAGGCGAACGCGCCGATCAGCAGGGCCACCACCACGAAGGCGGCCACGATCAGTCCGATGCCGAGCCCGCCCGCGCCCGCGGCCAGGTCCATTGCTGTGTCGTTCATGGCGGGCGGGTACCCGGAAATCCCGCCAGAACCCTTGGAAACACCCGGGCCCACCGGTTTGCCGACGCTCGCGGCGGCAACCCGCCCGGTGTGACATCGACGACGACTTCCCAGCAGGAGCTGTTCCGCTTCCTCGAGGACCGCTTCGCGTGCGCACAGGCGTGCACCGAGTGCGCCAGGGCCTGCGCGCTGCGGGCGAGCCTCGTGGACCCGGACGGGACCGAGAACCAGGAACTCGTACGGCGCCGGGGCATCATGTGCGCGGAGGTCTGCGACGCGACCTGCCGGGTGCTGTCCGAACAGAACCAGGTGGACGAGGACGCCATCCGCGTCCAGCTGGAATGGTGCCGGCAGGTGTGCCTGGAGAGCGCCCACGTCTTCGACGCGCATCCGGGCGCCGAGGAGAGCGCGCAGGCGTGCCGCGACTGCGCCCGGGCCTGCGGAGAGTTCCTGGACACCCTGCACTGACGCCCGGGAACGGCGGCCCTGGGATCCGGCGGCGCGGGGCGCTAGCCTCGCTGCATGGCGGCGACGCGTTCGAACGCCGATCCGGGGCTGTTCGGCCCGGACTCGGTGACCTGGCAGGCGCACGGCGACCCGATGATGTGGATCGCCGGCATCCGCGCCCTCTACCTCCAGGCCCTGCACCCCCGCGCCGTACGGGGCGTCACGCAGAACAGCGACTTCCGGCGCGACGCCTGGGGCCGCCTGATGCGCACCGCCGGATTCGTCGGCACCACCACGTACGGCACCACGGAGGCCGCCGAGCGGGCGGGCGCCCGGGTCCGCAGGATCCACACCCTGCTCGGCGCGACCGACCCCGGCACGGGGGAGCGGTACGGCGTGGACGAACCCGCGCTGCTGATGTGGGTGCACTGCGCCGAGATCGGCTCCTACCTGCACGTCCTGCGCCGCTCCGGCTACCCCCTCACCGACGCCCACGCCGACCGCTACCTCGCCGAGCACCGGCACAGCGCCCGCCTCGTCGGCCTCGACCCCGAAGCCGTACCCGCCGACCGGTCCGAGCTGGCCGCCTACTTCGACCGGGTACGGCCCGAGCTGGCCGCAGGCGCCGAGGCACACGAGGTGGACGACTTCCTGCGCAACCCGCCCGTCCCACTCCCGCTGGTCCCGGCCCGCGCACTGCTGTGGCGGCGGGTCGCGCATCTGGCGTACGACTCCCTACCGCCGTACGCGCACGAGCTGTACGGCAGACCGGCGCCCCCACCCGCCACCGTCACCCGGCGGCTGCGCGCCACGGGCACCCTGCTGCGCGCGATTCCCGCACGTCTGCGCTGGCAACTGCCGCCCAAACACATCCTCGGCGCGATGGCACGGCTCGGTCCGGCCGCACGCCCGGCACCGTACAAACTCGGACGATAAGCCGCCATACTGGACCGGCCAGGGGAGGGCGCGGACTGCTACGGGGGCGGGCAGCGAGATGGGGGACACCACGCTGATCCAGGGCCGGTACCGGCTGCTGGAGCGGATCGGGCGCGGCGGCATGGGCGAGGTCTGGCGGGCGAAGGACGAGTCACTGGGCCGTGGCGTCGCCGTCAAGTGCCTCAAACCGCTGGGCGCCCAGCACGACCAGTCGTTCACCCGCGTGCTGCGGGAGCGGTTCCGGCGCGAGGCCCGGGTGGCCGCCGCGCTCCAGCACCGCGGGGTCACCGTCGTCCACGACTTCGGCGAGTGCGACGGCGTGCTCTACCTGGTCATGGAGCTGCTGGAGGGCCGCGACCTGAGCCGGCTCCTCAAGGACAACGGCCACGGCCCGCTGCCGGTCCCCGACGTCGTCGACATCGCCGAACAGGTCGCCCAGGCGCTCGCCTACACCCACGAGCGGGGCATCGTGCACCGCGACCTGAAGCCCGCGAACATCGTCCGGCTCGCCGACGGCACCGTGAAGATCTGCGACTTCGGCATCGCCCGGCTGGGCCACGACGTCGGGTTCACCGCCCGGCTGACCGGCACGGGCATCGCCATGGGCACCCCGCACTACATGTCGCCGGAGCAGATCGGCGGCGACGACGTCGACCGGCGCAGCGACCTGTACTCGCTGGGCTGCGTGCTGTACGAGGTCGCCACCGGCAGCCCGCCCTTCGACCGCGACGACACCTGGGCGGTCCTCGTCGGCCACCGCGACACCGAGCCCGAGCCGCCCAGCGGCCGCCGCGCCGACCTGCCCGGCTACCTGGACCGCATCATCCTCGATCTGCTGGCGAAGCGGCCCGAGCAACGACCCGACGACGCCCGGGAACTGGCCCGCCGGATCATCGCAGGCCGCGGGGCACCGGCGCACGGGCCGGCCCCGGCGGCGTCCGGGCCGCGGGCACCCCTGCCGGTCGGGGCCCGCACCACGCCACCCTCCTGGACCCTGGGCCCGGCCACCGGACGTGCCTCGGCCGGCACCGGGTCGCGCACCACGCCGCCCGACCGCGCCGCGAGAATCGCCGCTCTGACCGCACGGCACCGCGCGGGCCTGAGCCTGGGGCGGCTCGGCCGCTGGGAGGAGGCCGGCGAGGTGCACCGCGCGGTGGCCGCCGAGCGCGAGCACCTGCTCGGCCCCGACCACCCCGACACGCTCGCCAGCCGCTACGAGGCCGCCTTCGTCCTCGGCCGCACCGGGCACGCCGCCGACGCGCTGCGCGCGTACAAGCGCGTCGCCGAGGCCAGGATCCGGGTCCTGGGCGCCGACCACGCCGACACCCTCGCCGCCCGCCAGGAGATGGCCTACGCCCTGGGACGGCTGGGCCGGCACACCGACGCCCACCAGGTCTACACGGCGGTCCTGGCCGCCCGGGAGCGCACCATGGGCGCCGAGCACCCCGACACCCTGCGCTGCCGCCACAACCTGGCCTTCAACCTCGGCCGCCTCGGGCGCACCGAGGACGCCCACCGGCTGGCCCGCGAGGTGGCCGCCGCGCGCGCCCGCGTGCTCGGCCCCGACCACCCCGACACCCTCGTCACCCGCTACGAGGTGGCCTACGAACTCGGGCGGCTGGGCCGCTGGCCGGAAGCCGTGGCGACCTACCGGGGCGTCGCCGCGGCCCGCGGCAGGGCGCTGGGCCCCGACCACCCCGACACCCTCGCCGCCCGCTACGAGACCGGCATCGCCCTGGGCCGGCTCGGCCGCAGCGCCGAGGCGCTGGAGCTGTACGCGGAACTGATCGCCGACCGCACCCGCGCCCAGGGGCCCGAACACCCGGAGACCCTGCGCGCCCGGCACGGCCTGGGCGTCAACCTCGGCCGGCTCGGCCGCTGGGCGGAGGCCCTCGCCGAGTCCCGCGAGGTGTGCGCGGTCCGCGCCCGCGTCCTGGGGGCCGACCACCCGGACACCCTGGTCAGCCGCCGCGAGGTCGCCGTCGCGCTGTGCCGGCTCGGCCGCTGGTCCGCCGCCCTCACCGAGTACCGCCTGGTCACCGGCGCCCGCCACCGGGTCCTGGGCCCCGGCCATCCCGACACCCGCACCGCCCGCGACGACGAGGCGCACTGCCTGGAACAGCTGGGCCGCGCCACCGAGGCCGCGGAGCTGTACCACCGGGTCGCGGCACCACACCGGGCGGCGGCGCACTGAGCGGGCGGCTCAGGCGGCCCGGCGTTCGGCGAGCCGGGCCAGGAGCCGGGCCCGGTGCCCGTCGTCCGAGGCCAGGGTGATCGCCGTCCACGCCATGGCCAGCCCGCCGTCGAGCACCGCCCGGTCCGCGCCCGCGCTGGTCCCGTACCGGGTGAACTCGGGATTGTGCATGGTCGTGTCCCCGCAGTCGTAGCCGATGCTCGGGTGGATGGCCGGCACCAGGTGCGAGACGTTGCCCATGTCCGTGGAGCCGCCCCGCATGCCGAGGTCGGGCGCGTCCGCCGAACGGCCCAGGTCCCGCGCGCTGTCCCGGTAGACACCGCACATCTCCAGGTCCTGCCGCAGATCGGCGTAGTCGTTGCCGACGGCCTCCAGCGCCAGCTCCGCCCCGGTGGCCAGGGCGCCCGCCTCGAAGCAGGCACGGACACGGGCCTGGAGCGCGGCGAGGTCCTCGGCGGTCCCGGCGCGGCAGTCGTAGTCCGCGGTCACCAGTCCCGGGATCACGTTCGGCGCCTCGCCGCCGTGCGTGACGACGCCGTGCACCACGCCGCCGGGGATCATCTGCTGCCGGTACGCGCCGATCGCCACCTGGGCGATCATCATCGCGTCGGCGGCGTTGACGCCCTTGTGCGGCATCGCCGCCGCGTGCGAGGTGCGGCCGGTGTAGCGGACCCGCCAGCTCCCGATGGCCAGCGAGGTCATGCCGACCCCGTCGGACGGCGCGGCGTGGACCATCATCGCCGCGGCCACGTCGTCGAAGGCGCCCGCGTTCAGCAGGTCGACCTTGCCGCCGCCGTACTCCTCGGCGGGGGTGCCGAGGAGCTTCACGGTGAGGCCGAGGTCGTCGGCGAGCGGGGCCAGGGCGAGCGCGGCGGTCACCGCCGAGGCGCCGTTGACGTTGTGCCCGCAGGCGTGGCCGATGCCGGGCAGCGCGTCGTACTCGGCGGTGATCGCCACGACGAGTTCGCCGTCGCCGGCCGTCGCCTCGAAGGCGGTGTCGAGCCCGTGGGCGCCGCGCGTCACGTCGAGACCGGCGGCCTCCACCAGGTCGGCGATCTTCCGGGCGGACCGGTGCTCCTCGTAGGCGAGTTCGGGTTCGGCGTGCAGGCTGTGGCTGAGCGCGAGGACGTCGTCCTGGCGCCGGGTGACGACGGCTCGGGCGCGTTCGCGCGGGTCGTGCTGGTTCATGGGGTTCCTTCGGGGGAGTGCCGGGACGTGGGAGGAGGTCACGCGGGCCGGTCGGAGCGCCGGTACAGCAGGGCGGCCAGCGCGCCCAGCAGGGACACCCCGGCGCACACCGACCACGTGGTGGCGTAGGCGCCGTACGCGGGCAGGGCCGAGCCCGCCGAGGTGTGGGCGGCGGTCACCGCGAGGACGCAGGCCGCGCCGAGCGAGCCGCCCACGTTGATGAGCAGTTCGTTGATGCCGGAGCCGACGGCGGTCTGCTCGTGCGGCACGCACTCGACGGCGAGGGTGCGGGTGGACTGCTGGAGCAGCCCGGTACCGACCCCCGCCACCACCGTCGACAGCAGGTAGGGCGTCAGCGAGGTGTGGAGGGCGAGCGCCAGCGCGTAGCCCGCGGCCATCAGCAGGGAGCCGAGGACCAGCGTGGCGCGATCGCCGGCGCGCGCGGCCAGCCGGGGTGCCGCGACGGCGGCCAGGGCGAGGGACGCCATGCCCGGGATCGTGGCGAAGGCGATCTCCAGCGGCGAGAGCCCCATGCCGTACCCGGCCACCTCCCCGGGGGTGCCGAGGAAGACGGCGCTCGCGATCTGGAGGCCCAGCATGCAGAAGGAGAACGTGGTCGTCACCAGCGCCACCACCGCCACGTTGCGGCGGCGGAACAGCCGTACGTCGATCATGGGCTCCGGCGAGCGGAGCTCCACGGCCACCCACAGCGCGGTCACGGCGACGCCGCCCACCAGACAGCCGAGGGTGCGCGCCGAGGTCCACTCCCAGCCCGGCAGCCCGCCCTGTCCCAGCCCGAGCATCACCGCGACCAGCCCCGCGCACAGCAGGACACCGCCCCGTACGTCGAGCCGGCCGCCGGGCCGCTCGGTGGTCTCCGGCAGCAGCGGCCAGGTCGCCAGCAGCGCGACGCTCACCGCCGCGGCCGGCACCCACAGGGCCGCGGTGGGCGTGTCGACGTAGTGCGCGACCAGGCCGCTGGCCACGCCGCCGAGGCAGATGCCGGACACCAGGGCCGCCACCATCACCCCGATGCTGCGGCGGCTCTCCGCCTCCGAGGTCCGGTTGCGCAGGATGCCGACCAGCAGCGGGAAGAACCCGGCGAACGCCCCCTGGAGGATCTGCCCGATCAGCAGGGTGCGGAACGATCCGGCCGTCCCGACGATCAACGAGCCGAGCAGCACGACGGCCAGGTTCCAGCGCAGCACCCTGCGGTGTCCGTGCAGGTCGCCGAGGCGGGAGAGCAGCGGGGTGAAGGCCACGCTCGCCATCAGGTTGGCGATGCTGAGCCAGTTCAGCCCGGCGGCCGTGACGTGCAGGACGTCGGTGAGGCTGCGCAGCACCGGGGCGAGGAACCCCTGCGTGATCCCGCTCGACAGTTCGACCAGGACGATCGAGACGACGATGGCCGCGGTCGGGACGGTGCGGACCGGGGGAGCGGAGCCGGACGGCGCCTTGGCGGCTGCCTGAGTCATGGGCGTACCTCTGCGGATGGCCGGAAACCGGCGGTCGGATGCTGTCGGGTAATCTGCGCGTCACCACCGGATCCGAGCAACAGGCGGCGATCAGAAAGCGCGGATCGGGCATCCACACACCACAGAAGGCGGAATCGGGCAGGAAGGGGGTCGCGCACGGTGGAAAGCGAGAGCCCGCCGGAGGTGGTTCCGGACACCGCCGACCTCGGCATCCTGCGGTACCTGGCCCGGCGTCCCCGTGCCTCCTTCGCGGAGGTCGGTGCGAGCGTCGGCCTGCACGAACGGACCGTCGCCCGCCGCCTCGGCCGGCTGCTCGACACCGGCGAGGTCCGGTTCATCGCCTCCCTGACCAACGAGTACCTGGGCGAGGGCATGGCCGTCGAACTGGCCGTGCGCTGCGCCCCCGGCCGGCTGGAGGAGGTCGCGCGTGCCGTCGCGGCCCGCCCCCAGGCCCGTTCCGTGGAGGTGGCCACCGGCGACCTCCAGGTGCTGGCCGAGATGGCCGTCGCGGACGAGGCCGAACTCATCGAGCTGATCGACCGCACCGTCGGCCGGATGCCCGGCGTCCTCGACATCCACTCCGCCGTCGTACTGCGCCTGCTGCTCACCGCGGTCGACTGGGCGCCCTACGACCCCGAACCCTCACCCCTGCGCCGCCTCGCCGTCGAGGGACGGCCTCCACCGCCGCCCATCACCGTCGACGCGGTGGACCGGGAACTGGTGCACCTGCTGGGCGAGGACGCCCGGATGCCGATGAGCACGCTGGCCGGCCGGCTCCGCCTGGGCGAGTCGACGGTGCGCCGCCGGCTGGGCCGCCTGATGTCCTCGCACGTCTTCCACCTGCGCCTGTTCGCGGAACCGGCCGTGCTCGGCTATCCCGTGGAGACCCGCTTCCAGCTGGAGGTGCGGCACGGCAGCCTGGACGCCGCGCTGCGCCGGCTGGCGGGGGAACCCTCGGTCCGGCACCTGGTCGTCACCACCGGCCGCTCCAACGTGCTGGGGTACGCCAGCCACGCCTCCGCGAGCGAGATGCACGACTTCCACGCCCGCGCCTTCGCGGATCTCCCCGGGCTGCGCGAGGTGCGCACCGCGCTGCTGATGCGCACCTACCGGCGGGCCGGACGTCCCGTGGGCGCCGCGGGCGGCCCGGTCACCGGCAGGCTCTTCCACCGGCCGGCCCCGTGAGCCACCCCTGGCCGCCCCGGACCACCCCGTGTTACCAAGAGCCATGACCCCGACCAGCACACCCCCCGCCTCCCGCACCTACGACGCCGTGATCGTCGGCGGCGGCCACAACGGCCTGGTCGCCGCCGCCTACCTGGCCCGCGCCGGCCGCTCCGTGCTGGTGCTGGAACGGCTGGACCACACGGGCGGCGCGGCCGTCTCCACCCGGCCGTTCGCCGGGGTCGACGCCCGGCTGTCCCGGTACTCGTACCTGGTCAGCCTGTTGCCCGAGAAGATCGTGCGGGACCTGGACCTGGACTTCCGGGTCCGCGGGCGCACGGTCTCCTCGTACACGCCCGTCGAGCGCGACGGCCGCCCCACCGGGCTCCTCGTCGGCGGTGGGGAGCGGCGGACGCGGGAGTCCTTCGCCCGGCTCACCGGGTCGGACCGGGAGTACACGGCCTGGCAGCGGTTCTACGCCATGACCGGCCACGTCGCCGAACGCGTCTTCCCGACCCTCACCGAGCCCCTGCCCACCCGCGACGAGCTGCGCCGCCGGATCGACGACGAGGCGGCCTGGCGGGCCCTGTTCGAGGAACCGGTCGGCGTCGCGATCGAGGAGCACTTCGCCGACGACACCGTCCGGGGCGTCGCCCTGACCGACGCCCTGATCGGTACCTTCGCCGACGCCCACGACCCCTCGCTGAGCCAGAACCGGTGCTTCCTGTACCACGTGATCGGCGGTGGCACCGGCGCCTGGGACGTGCCGGTCGGCGGCATGGGCGCCCTCACCGACGCCCTCGCGGACGCGGCCCGCGCCGCCGGCGCCGAACTCGCCACCGGCCACGAGGCGGTGCGGATCGACACCGACGGACGCACGGCCGAGGTCACCCACCGGTCCGCCGACGGCGAGCACGTCGCCGCCGCGCGGCACGTCCTGGTGAACGCCTCCCCGCGAGAGCTGGCCGCCCTGACCGGCACCCCCGCGCCGCCGCCCGCCGAGGGCGCCCAGCTCAAGGTCAACATGCTGCTCGACCGGCTCCCGGCGCTGCGCGACCCCGACGCCGACCCGCGCGAGGCGTTCGCCGGGACCTTCCACATCGCCGAGGGGTACGAGCAGTTGGCCGCCGCCCACGCCCAGGCGTCCGCGGGCTCACTCCCGGCCGCCCCGCCCTCCGAGATCTACTGCCACTCCCTGACCGACCCCAGCATCCTCGGCCCGGATCTGGCGGGCCGGGGCCTGCACACCCTCACGCTCTTCGGCCTGCACACCCCCGCCCGGCTCTTCGCCGGGGACAACGACGCCGTCCGCGAGGACCTCCTGAAGTCGACCCTCGCCCAGCTCGACGCCCACCTCGCCGAGCCGATCGCCGACTGCCTGGCCACCGACGCCGACGGGAGGCCCTGCATCGAGGCCAGAACGCCGCTGGACCTGGAGCGCGACCTGCGCCTGCCCGGCGGCAACATCTTCCACCGCGAGCTGTCCTGGCCGCACACCCAGGACGGCACCGGCCGCTGGGGCGTGGAGACCGCTCAGGCCAACGTCCTGCTGTGCGGGGCGGGCGCGGTGCGCGGGGGAGGGGTGAGCGGCGTGCCGGGACACAACGCGGCGATGGCGGTCCTGGAGGCGGACCGCTGACGGGTGCCCGGAGCGACCGGGCCGGGACTAGGGCCTGTCTGACAATTCCCGTCTGCCCCGCGACGGGAATTGTCAGACAGGCCCTAGTCGGCCGACGCCGTCCACCCCACCGTCTCGACGCGCGCCGCGTCCGCCGGGCGCGCGTCGTGGAACAGGACGTCGCCCGCCGCCTCCGCCCGCAACCCGTCGACGTACGCGCCGCGGCCCACGTACAGCCGGTCGGTGGTGTACCGCCAGCGCAGCGTGAGCGCGTGGGCGGCCGGGAGTCCGGCCGTCAGCCGGTGCCAGACACGCCCCGACCAGCCGGTGACCGAGCCGTCCTCGTGCGCAACGGGTCCGTCTCCGTGCCGAGTGGTCGTGAACGGGACGGGCCGCCAGGCGGCGCCGCCGTCCGTCGAGGCCTCCAGGACGAGGGCGTCGGACCCGGGTTCGGTGTCCCACCACAGGTCACAGCCCAGCCGCGCCCGCCCGGCCGACGTGTCGAGCGCAGGCAGCGTCAGCGTGGCCGTCGCGGAACTCGCCGTCCCCGAGAACCACGCCGTGCGCCCGTGCGCGGGCCGGACCGCCACCGCCCGCGCCAGGTGGGTGCCGGCCGCCACCCGGGGCGCGGACCCCGAGCGCCAACTGCGCACCGGGTGAACCGAGTTGCCGAGCACGACCAGGAACGAGTCCGTCGTCGGGTCGAGCACCAGCGACGTGCCCGTGAAGCCGGTGTGCCCGGCGGTGCGCGGCGTCGCCATGGCGCCCATGTACCAGTGCTGGTACAGCTCGAAGCCCAGGCCGTGCGCGTCCCCCGGGAAGTCCGTGTTGAAGTCGGTGAACATCAGCTCCACCGACTCCGGCCGCAGGACGCGCGCCCGGCCGTAGGAACCGCCGTTGAGCAGGGTCCGGCCGAGCACCGCCAGGTCCCACGCGCAGGAGAACACCCCGGCGTGACCGGCGACGCCGCCGAGGCTGAACGCGTTCTCGTCGTGCACCTCGCCCCACACCAGACCGCGGTCGAGGCCGGACCAGGGCTGCCGGGCGTCCTCCGTGGCCGCGATGGACGGCCGCCAGGACGCGGGCGGGTTGTAGCGGGTGCGGCGCAGACCCAGCGGGCGGGTGATCTCGTCGCGCAGCAGGACGTCCAGCGCGCGGCCGGTGACCTTCTCCAGCACCAGCTGGAGCGAGATCATGTTCAGGTCCGAGTACAGGTACGCCGTACCGGGTGCGCTGACCGGGGCCTCGTCGTAGACGAGCCGCACCTTCTCCTCGTAGGTGGGCGCGCGGAACAGCGGGATCCACGCCCGGAACCCGGAGGTGTGCGTGAGCAGCTGCCGGACCGTCACGTCCTGCTTCCCGGCCCGCCCGAAGTCCGGCAGGTACGACGCGACCGGCGCCTCCAGCTCCAGCGCACCCCGTTCCAGCTGCTGCACGGCGAGGATCGAGGTGAACAGCTTGGAGATGGACGCGAGATCGAACACGGTGTCGCCGGCCATCGGGATCTGCTCCGCGGCCGGGAACTCGACGCCGGTGTCGGTCGCCTCGTCGTACGCCCGGTAGCGCACCGCCATGCCGATCGGCTCGTGCAGCGCGACCGTGCCGCCCCGGCCGGCCAGCAGCACGGCGCCCGCGTACCACGGGTGCTGGGGAGAGGGCTGGAGGTACGTCTCCGCGTCGCTGACGAGCCGTCGCAGATGACCCGGGAGCAGCCCCGCGCGCTCGGCTGAGCCGCGCCGGAGGGTCGGCCGGCGGCCTCCGTCCGCGACCGCCTCGGCCGGGCCCGCGGCGAACGGGGCGATGGCCAGGGCACCGCCCAGGGCCAGGGCGCCGGCGCCCAGTTGACGCCGTGTGAATCCGCTGGTCGCCTGTCCGGCCATCGAAGAGTCTCCCGCCACCGAAGCTGAAAGTATCTTTCCCGGATCACCGTGCGGAGTGAAACTTTCCTGTCATGACGGGGTCGTGTCAATGGGGCGTGCGCGGTCCGGGGACCGGACGCACGCCGCTTGACCCGCCCCGGCGCGCGGCCGAGGATCAGGTCATGAAGCCCGGACACGGCAGCACGGTCGACGGGGTGCTGCGGCGCAGCGCCCGACGCACTCCGGCACGCGTCGCGGTCGAGTACCGCGACCGCACCTGGACGTACGGCGAGCTCGACACCGCGGTCTCCCGCGCGGCCGGCGTCCTGCTGGCCGAGGGGCTGTCCCCCGGCGACCGGGTCGGCGCCTACGGCCACAACTCCGACGCCTACCTGATCGCCTTCCTGGCCTGCGCCCGGGCCGGGCTGGTGCACGTCCCGGTCAACCAGAACCTCACCGGCGACGACCTCGCCTACCTCGTCGGACAGTCCGGCAGCTCCCTGGTCCTCGCCGACCCCGGCCTCGCCGGCCGGCTGCCGGACGGCACCCGCGTCCTCGCGCTCCGCGACGCCGCCGACTCGCTCCTCACCCGCCTCGCCGCGGCGCCCGCCCACGACGGCCCCGAGCCGGCCGGCGACGACCTGGTGCAGCTCCTCTACACCTCCGGCACCACCGCCCTGCCCAAGGGCGCGATGATGACCCACCGGGCCCTGGTGCACGAGTACCTCAGCGCCATCACCGCCCTCGACCTCGGCGCAGGCGACCGCCCCGTGCACGCCCTGCCGCTCTACCACTCGGCGCAGACCCACGTCTTCCTGCTGCCCTACCTCGCCGTCGGCGCCACGAACATCATCCTCGACGCCCCGGACGGCGACCGGCTCTTCGACCTCGTCGAAGCAGGCCGCGTGGACAGCGTCTTCGCGCCGCCCACCGTGTGGATCGGCCTCGCGAACCGGCCCGACTTCGCCACCCGCGACCTCGGCGGCCTGCGCAAGGCCTACTACGGGGCCTCGATCATGCCCGTGCCCGTCCTGGAGCGGCTGCGCGAGCGCCTGCCCGCCCTCGCCTTCTACAACTGCTTCGGCCAGAGCGAGATCGGCCCCCTCGCCACCGTCCTCGGCCCGGACGAGCACGAGGGCCGGATGGACTCCTGCGGGCGGCCCGTCCTGTTCGTGGAGGCACGCGTGGTCGACGAGGACGGCGCGGACGTGCCCGACGGCACCCCCGGAGAGGTCGTCTACCGCTCGCCGCAGCTGTGCGAGGGCTACTGGGACAAGCCCGAGGAGACCGAAGCCGCCTTCCGCGACGGGTGGTTCCACTCCGGCGACCTCGCCGTGCGGGACGCGGACGGCTACTACACGATCGTCGACCGCGTGAAGGACGTGATCAACTCCGGCGGCGTCCTGGTCGCCTCCCGCCAGGTCGAGGACGCCCTCTACACGCACGACGGGGTCGCCGAGGTGGCGGTGATCGGGCTGCCCGACGAACGCTGGATCGAGGCCGTCACGGCCGTCGTCGTCCCGCGCGGCGAGGTCACCGAGGACGCGCTGATCGCCCACGCCCGGGACCGGCTCACCTCCTTCAAGGCGCCCAAGGGGGTGCGGTTCGTGGACGCCCTGCCGCGAAACGCCAGCGGGAAGATCCTCAAGCGCGAACTGCGGGACCGCTTCGCCGGGTCCTGACCCCGCAACTCCGTTGCGGCCCCGCCCCCGGCGGCCCAGGATCGGCGCCATGAGCACCTTCACCGCGTACGACGGAACCGAACTCGCCTACCACGTCAGAGGCAGCGGCGCCCCGCTGGTCGTGCTGCCGGGCGGCCCCATGCGGGCCTCGTCCTACCTCGGCGACCTGGGCGGTCTGACCGCGCACCGCAGGCTGGTCCTGCTCGACCTGCGCGGCACCGGCGACTCCGGCGTCCCCGCCGACCCGGCGACGTACCGCTGCGACCGGCTCGTCGACGACGTGGAGGCGCTCCGCGTCCACCTCGGCCTCGACCGCATGGACGTCCTCGCGCACTCCGCCGGCGGCAGCCTCGCGATGCTCCACGCCGCCCGCCACCCGGCGAGCGTGGGACGCCTCGCCCTGATCACCGCCACGCCCTGGGCGCTGGACATGCCCGCCACACCGGAGGACCGGAGGGCGGCCGCCCTCCTGCGCCGGGACGAACCCTGGTTCGAGGAGGCGTACGGCCCCTTCGAGGCGTGGCTGGCCGGCACCGGCGACTTCGACCCGGTGTTCCTCCCCTTCTTCCACGGCCGCTGGGACGACGCCGCCCGCGCCCATGTCGCCCGCGGCCCCCAGGAGTCCAACTACGAGGCGGGCGACGCCTACCTCTCCCCGGACGCCTTCGACCCGCCCGCCACCCGCGCCGCCCTCGCCCGCAGTACCGCCCGGGTCCTGGTCCTCGCCGGTGAACTCGACGGCGGTCCCCGGCCGGAACTCGCCCGCCGCTGCGCCGCCGTCTTCCCGCACGCCGAGGTCGCCGTCCAGCCGGGTGCCGGGCACTACCCCTGGCTCGACGACCCCGAGTGGTTCGTACGGCGTGTCACCGCGTTCCTCGAAGGGCAGCCCTCACACGGCCTGTCGGCGGTCGGAGCCGATCGCTAGGCTGGCCGCGAACGACGAGACCGGGAGGAGCACGGACGTGGCCGAGAGCACCACCCACCAGCGCCCGATCATGGGCTGGGACAAGCCGGAACTGGACCTCAGCGACGCGCAGTGGCAGTCGAGCAGCCGGGGCCTGGGGGATGTCCAGATCGCCTTTGTCGAGGGGTTCGTCGCCATGCGCAACAGCGGCAGCCCGGAAAGCCCCTCCCTGATCTTCACCCCCGCGGAATGGGGCGCGTTCGTGTCGGGGGCGCGGGAAGGGGAGTTCGACCTCACCTGACCCGCCGGGTGCGGTGAGCCGACCGGCCGAACCGGGGTGTCCCGTCCCGCGCCGGGGGGAAGGCCGTACTCCGGAGGTGAGGTCCCATGAGCACCCTGCCGGTCATCGCGGCCGTCGACGGTTCCGACGACAGCCTGCGCGCCCTGGACTGGGCCCTCGACGCTGCGCACCGGCGCGGGGCGCCCCTGCGGGTGGTGCATGTGCGCCAGTACGCCACCTGGGCCCAGACCGACATCCTGGTCGCGGGCGAGCCGGACACCGGCGACGACCCGGTGCTCGACCAGGCCCGCGCCCACCTCCAGGGGCGTGCCTACGCCGTGGCCACGGAGTACGTCGGCATGGAGGGCGTGCCCGGCGCCGCGCTGCCGGAGCTGGGCGCGGACTCCCAGCTGCTGGTGCTCGGCTCCCGGGGCCGCGGCGGCTTCGCCAGCCTGCTGCTCGGCTCCAACGGCATGGCCGCCGCCCGCGACGCCGAGTGCCCCGTCGTCGTGGTGCCCCGCCCCGGACGCGAGGTGCACGGCGAGGCGCCGGCCGAGGAGGGGCCCCGGGTGGTGGTCGGACTGCACGTGGACAGTCCCGACGACGCCACCCTCTCCTTCGCCTTCGCCGAGGCCGAACTGCGCGGCGCCCGCCTCCAGGTCGTCGCCGCCTACCCGTGGCCGGTGCAGACCTGGGCCGCCGCCGGGCAGATCATGCCCTCCGTGATCGACGAGGTATCCATCGAGAGCGAGACCCGGGTCCTGGCCGACGGCTTCCTGGCCCCGTACCGCGAACGTCATCCCGGCGTCCGGGCCGAGCCCTACGTCGCGCCCGGCGACGCCGCCGGTCACCTCGTCGCCGCCTCCCGCGACGCCCAGCTGGTCGTCGTCGGCCGCCACCGCCGCCGCCTGCTGGCCCCTGCCCGCATGATGGGCTCGGTCACCCACGCGGTCCTGCTCCACGCGGCGTCCCCGGTCGCGGTCGTACCACCGGCCCCACCGGAGGACTGACACGGCGCCCCGCCGTCCGCCCTCCCGTACGGGGGCACGCCCCTGCGCACCCTGCCCTGCCTATCATCGGCCGCATGCAGGACTCACCCAGCAGGGACGCCCGGATCGCCCTCGACCTCGCCCTGACCGTCCGGCACGACGGGCACGGCGGCGTCGCCGACGACCTCGCCGACCCCGCCGGGCTCACCGCCTGGGTACGGGCCCACCCCGACCTCGCGGCGGACGCCGGGGCCCCCGACCCGGCCGCCGTCCGGGACGTGCGGGCCGCCGCCCGCGCCCTCTTCGCCCGCGCCGTGCGTCCGGGCGAGCCGAGCCCGGCCGACGCCGCCCGGCTGCTGCCCGTCCCCGACGCCCTGCGGCGCCTGAACGAGGCCGCCGCCCGCACCCCCACCGTCCCCGTCCTGCACTGGGCCGACGCCGGGACACCCGTCGTCCGCGCCGTGCCCGCGCCCGGCGCCCGGCCCGACCTCACGGCCGCGCTCGCCCAGGCCGTGATCGGCTTCCTCGCGGGACCCGACCGGCAGCGGCTGCGGGCCTGCCACGCACCGCGCTGCGTCCGGTACTTCCTCAAGGACCACCCGCGCCAGGAGTGGTGCAAACCGTCCTGCGGCAACCGGGCCCGGGTCGCCCGCCACCAGCAGCGCCGGCAGCGGACCGCCGAGCCTCGGCCCTAGGGCCTGTCTGACAATTCCCGTCTGCCCCGCGACGCCATGCACGCACTCTCGCCGCACCGGGCGCAGAGCCAAGTACATCCAGTACGAGGCTCTACGCCCGGCACGGCGAGAGCACGCACCTGACGCCGCGAGGCCGCCCTCCGGGCGACGACGGGAATTGTCAGACAGGCCCTAGGTCGTGTCCGACCATTCCCGTCCGCCTCGCGGCGTCGTGCGCGCACCCGGCGTCGTGAGCCCGCCCTCCGGGCGACGACGGGAATGGCCGGACGGGCCCCGGGCCGGGACGGCCGCCCGCCCGCACGCCGTCCGCGGGGTCCGGCCACGTACCATGGCGGCATGTCGTTCCTCCGCCGCCGCAGCGCCACGCCCGCCGGGCCCGACTTCGACGTACTGGCCATGGACCCGGGCGACTGGCCCGGCAATCTGGGCGCCGGCCTGCTGCCCGCCCCCGACGGCAGCTGCCAGGGCGTCTTCCTGCGCTACGACCTGTTCGGCGGCCGCGGCCCCGCGATGATCATCGGCAACCTGCCGGCCGGCTCCCCGGCCCGCGAGGTCCCCGACGGCGAGATCCCCTTCGAGGTCGCCCAACTGCTGCTCGCGCTGGAGAACGACGAGGAGGTCACCGTCGTCGGCGCCGAGGACGTGCCGGTGATGCAGGGCGACAACCTGCTCATCGTGCGCCGCCTCAAGCTCTCCGAGGGCCGGATCTCCTGCGTGCAGTTCGACCGCAGCGACGGCGTGCTGGTGACCATCGCCGCCTGGGACCGCCCGATCACCGACGACCTGTACGCCCTGCTGAAGCCGCTCCCGGCGGAGCTTTTCCAGCAGGGCTGACCCGGCGGCTACCGCACGGCCGAGAGCGTCACGTCGGCGGCGCGCACGTACCCGACCCGGTGGCCGTACTGGATCTCGTAGTACTGGTCCTCGCCCCGCACCACCCGGTGGGAGGCCGAGTCGAACCCGACCGCGTAGTAGTACTCGCCGGGCACCTTCTCGCCGACCACGTACTTCTGCCCCTTGCCCAGCGTGTACGGCAGCGGCGACACGGTCTGGGCGGGCACGTCCGCCGGGTAGGCGGCCTTCTCGGGGTACGCCCTTCCGTACACGGGGACGCTGTCCAGCCCCTTCCTCGGGGTGATCACCCGGCCCGACGCGGGCACCGCCGCCGGGCTCTTCGCCGGGTCGTGGAACCAGGCCTTCTGGCCCAGGTACCAGATGGCCGTCCAGTCCCGCCACCGGTCGGCCACCGCGTACTGCTGCCCCGTGGAGACCCGTGACGACAGGTCGTTCACGCCCGTCGTCGGGGCCGAGCCGAGGCCGATGTCCTTGATCAGGGGCGCGTTGACGTCATGGTCGGAGTAGAGCCGCACCGCGCTGGAGCCGTGCGTCGCGCAGGGCTCGCCCGCCTTCTCGCATCCGGTGTACTCCGGGCGGTTGGCGGAGTAGTCGGGGCGGATGGTCACCACGCCGGACTTCCGGCCCGCGGTCGGCTCCAAGGGGCGGCCGAGCAGCCGGAAGTAGTGCCGCCAGTCCCAGTACGGGCCCGGGTCGGTGTGCATGCCCGGGATCGTCGCGGTGGTGGTACCCGGGACGGTGTCGTGTCCCAGGATGTGCTGCCGGTCCAGCGGGATGTCGTACTTCGTAGCCAGGTACTTCACCAGCCGCGCCGAGGAGCGGTACATGGCCTCCGTGTACCAGGCGTCCGGCTCCGCCAGGAAACCCTCGTGCTCCAGCCCGATCGACTTGGCGTTGACGTACCAGTTGCCCGCGTGCCAGGCCACGTCCTTCGCCTTCACGTGCTGGGCGATGTGCCCGTCGGTGGAGCGGAGCGTGTAGTTCCAGGAGACGTAGGTGGGGTCCTGGACCATGTTGAGGACGCCGTCCCAGGCGCCCTCCGTGTCGTGCACGACGATGTACCGGATGCGCTGCGAGGCGGGCCGGTTCCCCAGGTCGTGGTTGCCGTAGTCGCCGTCGCCGAACTCCTCGTACGGCGCCGGGATCCACTCGCAGGACACCGACTTCGGGCACTCGGTGCCGGCGGCCGAGGCGGCGCGCAGGCCCGCGTCGCCCAGCTGCGCCGTGTCCGGGGCCACGCCCGGACGGGCGGCCAGGGTGACGCGCTGCCCGGCGTCCGTGGTCCGTCGCTCGCCCGCGCGGATCACCTCGAACACGTCGTTCGCGTAAGCGGCCGCCGTCGCCGCGTCCTCCGCGCCCGAGAAGCGGGCCACCGCCCCGTACCAGTCCGCCGGGTCGGCGCTGAGCGGCTCACCCAGGTCCCGCTGGGCGGCGGCCAGCAGCGCGGCGCCGCCGGACACGTTCGCGGCCGGGTCGGTGCGCAGGGCCTCGGGGGTCAGACCGGTCAGCTCGGCCGCCTTCGGCAGCGTCGTCAGCCGGTCCGGCAGGGCGGCGGCGCGCGTGGCCCTGGCCTTCGGGTGGAGCGGGGCGCGGGCGTCGTCGCCGCGCGGGTCCTCGGTGCCCTCGTCGTGGTGCGAGGTCCCGGCCAGGGCGGTGCGGGCGTCGGTCAGGTGCAGCGGGCCGTAGCCGCCGGTCACGCTGGGCGCTCCGCCGTGCGCGTCCCAGCGGGACTGGAGGTAGGAGACGCCGAGCAGGACGCTCTGCGGCACCCGGTACTCGGCCGCCGCGGTGGCGAACGCCCGCTGGAGGCGGTCGGCGGCGGGCGGCGCTTCGGAGGGGCCGGCGGCGGACGGTGCCGCGCCGAGCAGTGGCAGCAGCAGCGCGGCGCCCGCCAGGGCGGGCACCAGGGGGGACCTTCGCAAAGCGGCCTCCTGTGACGGTCGGACGTGCGGGGGGCGTGCGGGGCCGGGCGTGGGTCAGTGTTACCCGGCGGTCCGATGATCCGTCAATCATGCCTTCATGGCGGTGATTTCCCACGTCAGCAAGGTGCCCGGCGAGTTTCGTGGCGGCGGGGCACCGGCCTGCGAGGCGTCAGTGGCGTACACCAATGGCCCCTGCATGTACCTGGACACAGAAAATCCGCGGTGCGCCCCGAGGGGCACACCGCGGACCGTCGTCCTGCGTGTCAGCGCGTGCCGACCGCCGCCCGCACGGCCCGGCGGGCCATCTGGCAGTCGTCGTGCAGTCGGCGCAGCAGCAGCCGCTGCTCCTCGCCGGTCGGCGTGGCGCCGGGGTGGGCCGGCGTGGCCGAGGGGGCCGGGGCCGCGTCGTGCATCGAACGCTGCACGGCCGTCTCGTAGGTACGGATCTCCCTGGTCAGTACGAGCATCAGGTTCACCAGGAAGGCGTCGCGCGCCGCGGTGCCCGTCGACTGGGCGATCTGGCTGATCTGACGGCGGGCCATCGGGGCGTCGCCGAGGACCGCCCAGAGTGTCGCCAGGTCGTAGCCGGGCAGGTACCAGCCGGCGTGCTCCCAGTCCACCAGGACCGGACCGGCCGGCGACATGAGGATGTTGGACAGCAGTGCGTCACCGTGGCAGAACTGCCCCATGCCGTGGCGTCCGCTCGCGTGGGCGATGCCGTGCAGCAGCTTCTGCAAGTCGCCCAGGTCCCGGTCGGTGAGCAGCCCCAGCTCGTGGTACCGGGAGATCCGGGCCGCGTAGTCCAGCGGGGCGTCGAACGCCCCGGTCGGCGGCCGCCAGGCGTTCAGCCGGCAGACCGCGCCCAGCGCCGCCCTGATGTCCGCGCGCGGCGGGGCCTCCACGGGGTGCCGCTGGAGCGCGGCCACCCGTCCCGGCATCCGCTCGATGACCAGCGTGCCGTTGTCCGGATCCGCCGCGATCAGCCTCGGCACCCGCACCGGAGGGCGCTGCCGGACGAACGCGCGGTATGCCCCTATCTCGTGCCGGATCCGCTCCGACCACACCGGCGAGTGGTCCAGTAAGCACTTGGCGACCGCCGTACTGCGCCCGGTCGTCCCGACCAGGAGCACGGAGCGCCCGCTGCGGCGCAGGACCTGCACGGGGGAGAACTCCGGGCAGATGCGGTGCACGGAGGCGATCGCCGTGCGCAGTTGGGCCCCCTGGGGGCCGGACAGGTCGATTCTTCCGCTGAGCGGCTGCGTGCCGGGCCCCGCGCCGCGCCGCGCCCTGCCCGCCCCGAGCACCGGGGCCGCCGGACGCGCGGGGGCGAGATAGGGGCCGCCGCCCGCCGCCGGGCGGGGGTGCAGCGAGCGCTGCGGGGCGGACACGGAGGACGATGCTGCGTACATGGTCGAGACAGATCCCTTCGTGTGCCTGCTGTGCCTGCCTGAAGACCGGTGCCCGTCCGTGGTGTGCCGGAGGAGCGCGTCTTCCGTAAGCCGTCGCGCCGCCCGACCGGCCGCCCGGGGTCACCCTGGGGAGTAACTCCACGGCAACCGGGTCGGGGTGGCGCATTCCTACCTGACACCCGGCCGCCCCTGGCACACCATCTGGCGCACCCTGGCGAACGGTGGCGAATAGTCGCCCGGCAACCCGCACGGGGCTACTGTCAACTCAGCCGAGAACCTGGGGGCTTGACGTGAGCGGAGAACCCAACACCCGTCTGTCGGACCTGTTCGGCCTGGCCGGCTGGTCCAAGGGCGAACTCGCGAGGCTGGTGAACCGGCAGGCGGCGGCCATGGGCCACCCCCAGCTGGCGACCGACACCTCGCGGGTGCGGCGGTGGATCGACATGGGAGAGATCCCGCGCGATCCGGTGCCGCGGGTGCTGGCGGTTCTGTTCACCGAGCGACTCGGCCGTGTCGTGACCATCGAGGACCTCGGTCTGGTCCGGCACGGGCGCGCGGGGAAACGGCAGGGCGGCGGGAGCGAGGAACATCCCGACGGAGTGCCGTGGGCGCCCGAGCGGACTGCGGCGGTCCTCACCGAATTCACGGGAATGGACCTCATGCTCAACCGACGCGGCTTGGTGGGCGCGGGCGCCGCGCTCGCCGCGGGCTCCGCACTCAGCAGCGCCATGCACGACTGGCTGCACGCCGACCCGGCCCTCGCGGCCGACGCCCCCGACCTCCGCCAACCCCTGCACGCCGATCCCGCCGGGTTCGACCGCTACGAGGCCGCCCCCATCGGGTCGCAGGAAGTGGAGGAACTGGAGCGCTCGGTCGAGGTGTTCCGCGCCTGGGACGCCGCCCGTGGCGGCGGGCTCCAGCGCAAGGCCGTGGTGGGCCAGCTCAACGAGGTGGGCGGCATGCTCGCCTACCACCACCCACCCCATCTCCAGCGGCGCCTGTGGGGCGTCGCCGCCAACCTCGCCGTCCTCGCGGGCTGGATGTCGCACGACGTCGGCCTGGAACCCACGGCCCAGAAGTACTTCGTCATCGCCGCCCACGCCGCACGCGAGGGCGGCGACCGGCCCCGGGCCGGGGAGGCGCTCTCCCGGGCGGCCCGCCAGATGGTGCACCTGGGCCGGCCCGACGACGCGCTCGACCTGATGAAGCTCGCCAAGTCGGGCTCCGGCGACCAGGTGCTGCCGCGCACCCAGGCCATGCTCTACACCATCGAGGCCTGGGCACAGGCGTCCATGGGCAAGGGCCAGGCCATGCGCCGCACCCTCGGGCGGGCCGAGGACCTCTTCGTCTCCGACAAGGCCGACGTGCCCCCGCCGGACTGGATGCAGACGTTCAAGGAGGAGGACCTGTACGGCATGCAGGCCCTCGCCTACCGGACGCTCGCCGACTTCGAGCCGGGGGCGGCCGCGCACGCCCAGCACTACGCGGAGAAGGCGCTGGCCCTGCGGATCGACGGCCGGCAGCGGTCGAAGATCTTCGACTATCTGTCCATGGCCTCGGCCTGCTTCATCGCCGACGACCCCGAACAGGCGGACCGGTACGCACGCCTGGCCCTGGTGTCGATGGGGTCCAACTCGTCCCAGCGGACCTGGGACCGGCTCCGGCAGATGTACCGGCTCACCGCCGAGTACTCGGGATTTCCGAAGATCCAGGAACTGCGCGAGGAGATCGAACTGGCGCTGCCCAAGGGCAAGTCGGCCAGGGGGAAGGGGAAGGGCGGCGGCGTCGCGCCGGCGTAGCGGCCGACGCGTCGATCAGGGTGTCACCCGGGCCACCAGCACACAGGCGTCGTCCATCGGCGCCGGGGACGCGGCGAGTTCACCGGCCGCGATCCGTACGCCGTCCCGCGCCGAGCCCGACCCGGTCAGCCGGGGGGCCAGGGAGAGGAGGTGTGCGACTGCCGCGGGCTCCGTCGCGCCGGTGTGCAGGAGCAGCAGGTCGCCCGGTTCGAGGGTCGCCTCGCCCGGTCCGGTCAGCGCACGTCCCGCTCCCGCGCGGAACAGCAGCGGCGGGACCGGGTGCCCGGCCCCGGCCCAGGTCAGGGCGCGGGTGCGGGGGGCGTAGCCGCAGTACACCGCGGAGCGGACGGGCGGCAGGGCGGTGGCGTCGAGTAACCCGGCCAGCCGGTCGGGGAGTCGCTCGGGACGGGTCCCCGCCAGCGCCAGGCCCCGCAGGGCGCCGATCAGCATCACCGCGCCCTGCGCCCCGTCGGTGTCCACGCCGGGGAGGTCGCCGGCGGCGAAGAGGGTCTCGTCGCCGGTGAGCGGACACGCGTCGTACCAGGCGCTGTGCCGTGGCGCGTGGTCCGACGAGGGCAGGTACCCGGCGGCCAGGTCGAGGCCCGGCCGTCCCTGGTGCGGGAACCGCAGGAGGCCGTGCCAGGGCGCGGATGCGGCCTCCCGCGGTTCGACCGCGGCCCGTGGCCCGGTGTCCGCGGGCAGCGGGCGGCGACGGAGCGAGTCACGGGTCTCGCTCACCGCCCGCTGACTGCGGCGCAGTTCGCTGACGTCCCGCAGCACCGCCCACATCGAGGCGGTGCTGCCGTCGGCGTCGAGCACGGGCTCGCCCATCATGTGCACGGTGCGCACGGTGTCGTCGGGGCGCACGACGCGGAACTCGCCGTCGATGGGCCGGCCGTCGACGAGACAGTCCGTGACCATCGTGGTCAGCTTCGGGCGGTCCTCGGTGAGGACCAGGGAGGGGAGTTCGTCGAGGCTGAGCGGGGTGGAGGCCGGGTCGCGGCCGAGGATCTGGAACAGTTCCCCGGACCAGTCGGCCTCGTCCGTGAGCAGGTTCCACTCCGCGCTGCCGACCCGGCTGAGCAGCGAACCGGGCCGTGGTGCGGGTGCCGGGCCGTCCCGGAGCTGTGCCAAGTGCGCGTCGAGGTCGGTGAGTTGGTGCAGCGCCAGGTCGTACAGCGCGCGCTGCCACCGTCCCCGGGGGTCCGCCGCCTCGCCCTGGCTGTCCCGCCGCACCGCGTCCACGTCGCCCCGCAGCCGCCGCGCCTGCGATATGAGCGACTCGACCGAGCCGCGTCCCGGCGGCTGGGCGGCGGGGTGGTCCGCGGAGAGATGGGGCGACATGACGCACTCCGATGTGCAGACGGTACGACCAGGGTGAACCGGGGCCGGCGGAAGGACCGTTACGACTGTTGCACAGCCCGCGACGGCTCGTAAGGGATTCGGCAACACACGATACGGTGGTGCTTCCGGCATATGCCAGCGTCTTGGCGGAGTGACGTGGGTACGTGGGCCGCGTACGTGCGGCGCAGGTCAAGTCGTAGAGTTCCTACGGGACTTGGCGGGTACCGCGGCCCGGAGGTGTCGTCGCCCTGGTGTTCGGTGGACCCTTGTTCTATGCCGGGTCGTGGAGGGCCGGCCGCGGTGCCAGTTCGACCGGCGTGCGCTCACCCGTCTCCAGCGCCCGCACCCCGGCCTCGGCGACCGCGGAGGCGGCGTACCCGTCCCAGGCGCCCGGACCGGTGACCCGGCCGCGGCGGGTGGCGTCCACCCAGGTCTGGACCTGGCGGTCGTAGGCGTCGGCGAACCGCACGAGGTAGTCCTGCGGAACCTCCTCCCGGGCGCCGCCCGCCGCCGTCACCAGCATGCCGTGCGCCTCACCGATCCGGGCGCTGCCGGCCTCGCAGACGGCCTCGCAGCGCACCTCGTAGCCGAAGCCGCAGTTGACGAAGACCTCCACGTCCACGAGCGCGCCGCCGTCGGTCTCGAACAGCACCAGCTGCGGATCGAGCAGGCCCTCGGGCGCCCCCGCCGACGGCCGCGGCCGGAGCACGGTCACCGCGCTCGGCTCCTGTCCCAGCAGCCAGCGAGCGGCGTCGATCTCGTGCGAGACGGAGCTGTTGACCAGCATCGCCGAGGTGAAGTGCGGCGGCGAGGAGACGTTGCGGTGGACGCAGTGCAGCATCAGGGGCCGGCCCAGCCGCCCGCCGTCCAGCAACGACTTCAGCTGCCGGTACTCGGTGTCGTACCGGCGCATGAACCCGATCTGCGCCAGTCGCCTGCCGAGCCGCGCCTCCGCCTCCACCACGCGCAGCGCGCCCGCGGAGTCCGGCACCATCGGCTTCTCGCACAGCACCGGCAGCCCTCGCTCGAACGCGGCCAGCAGGGCCTCCTCGTGCGCCTCACCGGGCGAGGCGATCAGGACCGCCCGGACGCCCGGCGCGTCGAGCGCGGCCACGGCGTCCGTGTGCACGAAGACTCCGTCGATGCCGCCCACGGCCTCCTTCGCCCGTTCCGCGTCGGGATCCGCGACCGCGGCGACCCTGGCGCCGCTCACCACCGCGTCGAGGCGCCGTACGTGGTCGGCGCCCATGTGGCCCGCGCCCAGGACCGCCACACCCAGAAGTTCGCTCACGCTCCGCCGGCTCCTTCCCCGTCCGCCGCGCACCCGCGAACGGCGGGCGCGTGTACGGCGAACAGGGTTTCATGGTCGTCACCGTCGTCAAGAGGGGACGGCCCGCGAGGCGCGAGCGCCGGCGTCAGTAGCGCAGCACCCCCGCGATGCCGTCCGCGTCCGCGAGCGCGCCGTCCGGCACGAAGCGGACGTCGGCTCCGGTCTCCAGGCACTGCTCCACGATCTCGTCCACGATGTCCTCGCGGGCGTCGAGGTCCCCGTCGAACGCCGGGATCAGGTGCTCCCCGTCGTCGCGCATCGTGACCTTGAAGTTCTCCTCGACGGCGAGCAGCCGGACCCGGCCGCTGTGGGCGCTCTCCCACAGCTCGTCGACCCCGGCCGCGAAGTCCTTGCGCCCGCGGGCCGCGTCCAGCTCCCTGGCCACCGCGGCCACGGACCCCTTCGCCTCGTCGTCGAGCACCTGCCGCACGGCCTGCCACACGGCCTCGGGGGTGCCGTGCGCGAGGCCGCCGTGCGGGACCAGCACCGCGCCCGCGGCGAGCGTGCCCGCCTCGTCGAACAGGGACAGCGCGGGCTCGGGCCCGGTGACGTACAGCGGCCGGGGATGGGTGCGCAGGATCCTGCCCATGGCGGTGTCGGCGTCCCGCAGGAACCGGCGGGTGCCCTCGTCGCGGAAGGTGCTCGGCGCGTCGCCGATCCGCTCCTGGCGCTCGGGGTCGAAGTCCTCGGCGGGCCGGTCGAAGGGGAAGCCGCCGAGGTGTTCCTCGACGACCCGGTCCGCGCCGCCGCTCCACAGCTTGACGCGGTCGGCGGCGACGGACAGCACCCAGAACGGCCGCTCGGCGGCCTGCGCGGCGACGAGGTTGCGGGTCAGGAAGGTGTCCGAGAGGACCACGCGCTCGGGCACGGAACGGGCCAGCGTCCAGACCTGGTGCTCACCCGGAGCGGCGAAGATCGCCAAGCCGTCCTCGGCGTAGGTCAGATCGACCTCGGCGAGCGCCCGGTCGAGCTCCCGGGAGACATCGGTACGGCGCTCGCGGGTGACCGCGGGATCGTCCTCCAGCTGTTTCTTGGCCGCGGCGACCACGTTGCGCAGCCGGACCCGGTCCTGGGCGTTGTCCGGTTCGCGGCGGTGGGTCGGCGTCAGCACGGACACGGCCGGATAGGGCCGGGGGCGCCGCAGCTCGGCGAGGGTGGCGGGACTCAGATCGTGCTCCATGTCAGCACGATAGGACCGTTGGACGGATAGGGCATATCGATCACATCGGACGGCCGGGGAGGCCGGCGCGGCCGGGCGGTCAGCCGGTCTCGCCCTCGCCGTTCTCCGGCCCGCAGGAGCTGCCGTCGGGGGGCAGGGAGCCGTAGAGCAGGAAGTCGTCGACCTTGCGGTGCACGCACTCGGAGGACGCGTACCCGGTGTGTCCCTCGTCCCGGTTGTCGAGGACCACGGCCGAGGACCCCAGCCGCTCGGCGGTCTCCGTGGTCCAGCGGTACGGCGTGGCCGGGTCGCCACGGGTGCCGACGAGCAGCATCCTGGCGGTGTCGAGGTCCTTCACGTCGTCGCGGATGTAGTCGGTGCCCCGGGGGCGCCCGTAGCACATGAGCACCTGGGTGAGGCGGTACCGGCCGAAGACCGGCGACGCCTCCTCGTACCGTGCGCGCAGCCGGTCCAGGGATCCGGTGACCTCGGCGGCCGAAGGGCGGTCGGGGTCGTCGGCGCAGTTCACCGCCATCAGGGCGGCCGGGAGGTTGTCCATGGGTATGTCCTCCTCGTCCGTGAGACCGGCGCCCGCGGGCTCCCGGCCCGCCGCGGCCGACCCCGCACGGACCGGGAAGGTGACGCCGCCGGAGGAGAAGCCCTCCAGGCCCCGGGTGTCGCCGTCGTCCAGCAGCTGCGCCAGCGCCCGCTGGAGCGAGGGCCACAGCTCCTGGCTGTACAGCGCCTGGCCTATGGCGCCCACCATGTCCTGACCGGAGAAGGGCTCCCCGAAGGCCGACGGCACCGGATCGGCGTCGAGCGAGGCGACGAGCCGCTCGACCTGCTCCCGGGCGGCGCGGGCGTCCTGGCCGAACGGACAGGCGATGTCCTCCACGCACCAGTCGAGGAAGTTCTCCAGCGCGGTCTGCTGACCCCGCGCACCGGCCAGCCCCTGCTCGGCCAGCGGTTCGGTCAGCGTGTCCACGCCGTCCAGCACCATCCGGCCCACCTTGTCCGGGAAGCGGGCCGCGTAGACCGCGCCCAGCCGGGTGCCGTAGGAGAAGCCCAGGTAGTTGAGCCGGCCGTCGCCGAGGGCGCTGCGCATCACGTCCATGTCGCGGGCGGCGTCGACCGTGCCCATGTGGTGCAGCACGGGTCCGGAGTACTTCGCGCACTCGGCCGCCGCGTCCCGCAGCCGTCCGAGCACGTCCTCGGGGTCGGTGACCGACTCGTCCCCACCCGTCGCCTCGATGATCTTCATGGTGGCCGGGCCGCAGGTCACGGGGGAGGACCGGCCGACGCCGCGGGGGTCGAAGGTGACCACGTCGTAGCCGTTGGTCAGATGCATGAAGTCCTTGCCCCCGAAGGAGAGTTCGCCGACCCCCGAGCCGCCGGGACCGCCGAAGTTCAGCAGCACCGAGCCGCGCGACCCGCCGGTCGCCCGGAACCGGGCCAGCGCCAGGTCGAGGGTCTGGCCCTTCGGCCGGGCGTAGTCGAGGGGGACGGTGACCTTCCCGCACTGGAGATCCTTCGGCATCTCCATGCCCTCGCATGCCGACCAGGTGACCTTCTGGTCGTAGAACCGGGACAGATCCGGTCCGGTGTCCCGTGCGGCCGCCGCGGGCAGCCCGGCGCCCAGTAGGGACAGGCCGAGCGCCCCGCTGACCGCGCAGCGCCGGACCGAGGGCCGAGTCGACGGCTTGGCCTGCATCGATGCCTCCCGGGCGCCCTGTCGCGGACCCGTGGTCGGCGCCACTCGATCACCATAAGCGGGCCTCGCACCCGGCGCCTCCGGGCGCGGACGGCCGACGGGGCCCCGCGCGGGCGCCCGCCGGACGACAGTGTTTGTTCGATGAACCGTCCACTCGATGGGGTGAAAGACCGATTAGCCATAACTCGGATGGTGCGCCCGCGTTTTAACCGGTGCGGGCGACTGCCCGCGATGATGTCTGGAAGGCAGGGACCGCATGAGAAGGGTTACCCGAAACGGTGTGCTCGCCGTCGCCGCCTCCGGCGCGCTGGCGGTGACCATGCCGGCGTACGCGGCGTTCGCGTCCGACGGTGCCACCGCCGACGGCTCCTCGGCCGGTTCGCCGGGTCTGGTCTCCGGCAACACCGTGCAGCTCCCGGTGGACGTACCGGTCAACGTGTGCGGCAACACCGTGAACGTGGTGGGGCTCCTCAACCCGGCCGCGGGCAACGGCTGCGCCAACGCCGGGAAGGGCGGCGCGTCCCACGGGTCGGACGCGGCGCACCAGGGGACGGGCGCCGCCGGCACGTCGGGAGGCGCGCACGCCGAGGGGAGCGGAAAGGATTCACCGGGCGTGCTGTCCGGCAACGGCGTCCAGTTGCCGGTGCATCTCCCGGTCAATGTCAGCGGCAACAGCGTCAATGTGGTCGGCATCGGCAACCCGGCCGTCGGCAACGAGTCGACGAACGGCTCCGACGACGACCCCGAGCCCCCGCCGCCGGCCCCCGCCGAGCCCGAACCGTCCGCGCCCGAGAAGGAGCGCGCCCGGCCGCAGCCGGTGCCGCACGCCGCCCCGCCGAGCGAGTCGGCGGCCCTCGCCCACACCGGGACGGATCAGACCCTGCCCGTGCTCGCGGGCGGCGCGGCGCTCGTCCTCGGCGGCGCCGTCCTCTACCGGCGTTTCCGCCCGGGGGCCGAGAACTGACCGGGGCCCGGTCGTACATTCCGGGGCGCCCTTTCCGTCCGGAGGGGCGCCCCGCCCGTCGCAGGCGGCCCGCGCGCTCAGCCGCGCCCTTGGTGGAACCGCCGGTGCAACGCGTGGATCTCCTCGGTGAGTTCCGGTACCGGCCCGTCCACCGCCACGCCGGGCGCCACCTCCCGCACCGCCAACGGCCGCACCGGCGGGGCCGGGACGCCCAGCTCCGCCAGCCAGCCGCCCAGCTGCTCGGACGAGGCGACGTACACGATGCGCCCCAGACCCACCCAGGCGTGCGCGGCGGCGCACATCGGGCAGTGTTCCCCGGACGTGTACACCGTGGCCGAGGCCCGCTCGCCGGGGGTGAGGTGGGCGGCGGACCAGCGGGCCAGCTCGAACTCCGGGTGACGGGTGCGGTCGCCGCCGGCCACCCGGTTGCGGTCCTCGGCCAGTACCGTGCCGTCCGCGCCGGCCAGCACCGATCCGAACGGCTCGTCGCCGGCCTCCAGTGCCCGCGCCGCCAGCTCCACACACCGGCGCAGATGCGGCAGTTCGACGTCCTTCACGACCATGGCGTACGGCCTTCCTCGTGACGTGGCCCCGTCCATCAGCCTATGTCCGCCCGGCTTCCGGCGTCCTTGCTATCATCACTCGTGAGAGTTACAGTCTCTAACAGAAGCGAATGGCAATAGCAGTGCAAGGCAACGTACTGGAAGAGGAGCACCCCATGCCCGCCGTCACCCCGCAGTCGCACACCGTCCTCGGATCCGGCCCCGCCGGGACCGCGCTCGCCCGTGAACTGGTACGCAGGGGTCACCCCGTCCGCCTGGTGGACCGGCGGGGCGAGGGCCCCGCGGTCGAGGGCGTCGAGCGGTTCGCCGCCGACGTCGGCACGGCCGAAGGCGCCCGGGCCGCCATAGCCGGCGCCGCCGCGGTGTACCACTGCGTCAACGTCGCCTATCACCTCCAGGTCGAGGTGATGCCCCGCGTCCAGGAGGCCGTGCTGGCCGCGGTCGAGGAGACCGGAGCCCGCCTCGTCGTGCTCGACACGCTCTACCCCTACGGCGAGACCGGGGGAGCGGTGATGACCGAGGACAGCCCCTGGCAGGCGACGAGCCGCAAGGGCCGGATGCGCGCCGAACTGGACGAGCGGTACCTCGCCGCACACCGGGCCGGCCGGGCCCGTGTGGTCCTGGGCCGCAGCGCCGACTTCGTCGGTCCCGGCGTACTCAACTCGTCCCTCGGTGCGGCCGTCTTCCCCGGCGCGCTCACCGGCGAGGAGGTCGTGGGCTTCGGCGACATCGACCTGCCGCACAGCTACACCGGCATCGCGGACGTGGCGGCCGGGCTCGCGACCCTCGGTGAACGCCCGGACGGCGACGGCCGGGTCTGGCACCTGCCCACCGCGCCCGCCGTGACCACGCGCGAGATCCACGCGATGATCGAGAAGCGGGTGGGCCGACCGCTGAAGGTCGTGCTGCTCGACCGGCCCCGCGCCTTCGGCCCGTTCGACGAGCGGTTCATGGCCGAGTACGAGGAGATGTTCTACCAGCACACGGAGCCGCAGATCGTGGACTCCGGCGCCTTCGAGCGGTTCTTCGCGGTGGCCCCCACGCCGCTCGCGGACACCCTGGACGCGACCGTCACCTGGTACGAGGCGTGGCTCGCCGACCGGTGACGGTCGACGCCTCAGCGGCCGGGTCGCGACCGGGACCGGTCCAGTGCGGCCACGCCGACCGCGGCCAGCCCGATCTGGATGAGCCACTCGATCCAGTCCACACCGTCGGTGTCGGCCACGTCGAACGCCGAGGCGACCGCCGACCCGAGCAGCGCGGCCAGGATGCCGACAGCGATCGTCCACAGGACGCCGATGCGCTGGCGCCCCGGGACCACGAGGCGGCCCAGGACGCCGATGACGATACCGATGACGATGGCGCTGATGACGCCGTCGATCTCCATCTCCACCCCACTTCGTCAGGTCCCCCGCTGTAGTGCTTCTGCCCGCTGCGGACAGGCGCAGTCCGCCACGCTCCGACCTGTCCCGGGCCGGGGGCGTGGGGGACCTCGCCGGACGCGGGCGGGCCGGCCCGCGCGTGAGCGGACCGGCCGTGCGGCTCCCTTCCCGGGTGGCTAGCTTCTGGGGTTGCTGCGCGCCGCCGTACCGGCGCAGACCATGCCCAGGACGAGGGCGAGTGCGCCGATGATGATGTTGTTCCAGATGACGCCGGCGTCCGGGCTCGAGCCCACGATCCACGGCGAGATGATCATCCAGACGCCCATCGCGCACATGGCCCAGCTCAGGCCGTACATGCGTTCCGGGGCGCGGGTGAATCCGAGGGCCAGCAGGCCGATGGCGATGCCCACGATCAGGTTGTGGGCCACGAGCGACGGCTGGCTGGTGGTGAAGTGGAGTATCCACGGGGACACGGCGCAGTAGAGGCCGAGCAGGAACACCGGCCCGTCCACGAGCGCCACGTCACGACCACCGAGCATGCGCGCGTAGCGTTCCTGCATTTCCGGGGCGTCGGGGTGGCTGGTGATGTCACTTCTGGAGTGTGAGACGTGGGCCATGAGTCGTCTCCTTCGACTTGCAGGGCCAACCGCTTCGGTTGCGGTGTGCGGTAGCGCCGCATAAGGGTATTCTGCTCTTATTTTTCCCTTATGTGTAGTCGGGAACCCCCTCTGTCACACCCGTGTGAAATCCGCGTCCGCGGGACGAGACCGGCCCTGATCTCCTTGACCCTGTTCGACGGCGGCTGCCACGATCGACCCATGCCAACGCGACCGGACCTCACGCGGCGACGCCACGTCGACCTCGCGCGCGTCTTCAGCGCCTCCTGTCGCACCGCGGCCTGATCCCGCCGATCCGCCGCCCCCTTCCCACCCCGCCGCACCGGCCCGGCACCGCCCTGCGAGCGACTCCCCGCACCGCCCCAACCGGTGGCCGTCCAGGCTCCCGTCCGGCCCGGTGCTTCCCATGTCCCGGTCCGGTGGCTCCCCGAGGGGAGGACGGACCGGGAATTCCGCCGCGCGCCCCGGCCGGAGGGCGCGTACCGCCTCCCCGCCTTCCCGAAAGAGGACTTATGGCCACCGTCCTGTCCGTCTCCGGCAGCCCGTCCGCCTCCTCCCGCACCCACCGGCTGCTGCGCCACCTCGACGAACGGCTGACCGCGCAGGGCCACGACGTGATCCCGCTCGACGTCCGCACCATTCCCGCCGAAGCGCTGCTCGGCGCGGACTTCGGGCACCCCGCCATCACCGAGGCCGCCGCGCTGTTCGCCCGCGCCGACGGCGTCGTCGTCGGCACCCTCGTCTACAAGGCGTCCTACTCCGGCGTACTGAAGGCACTGCTCGATCTGCTTCCGCAGTACGCCCTCACCGGCAAGACGGTGCTGCCGCTCGCCACCGGCGGCTCCACCGCCCACGTCCTGGCGATCGACTACGCGCTCCGCCCGGTGCTGAACTCCATGGGCGCCGCACACATCGTGCAGGGCTGGTTCACGCTGGACCGGGACATCACGGCGCACGAGGACGGGTCGGTCGGCGTCGCACCGGGCTCGGCGGAGGCGCTCGCCCAGGTGGTCGACCAGTTCTCGGCGGCCCTGGGCACTTTGGTGGCGGCGCCCGCGCCGGCCCCGCCCGTGCTGGCCGCGGCCGTCTGACCGGCGCGCCGCGACCGTAGGCCGCTCGCCCTTCCGCCTCCCCGCCCGGCGCCCGCACGCCGTGGCCGCACGTCCCCGAACGGAGATCCCCGTGTCGTCCCTCACCTTCCACTGGTTCCTGCCCACCAGCGGCGACAGCCGCGACGTCGTCGGCGGCGGCCACGGCGCCCCGGACACCGCCACCGGCCCCGGGCGCCGCCGGCCGCCGACGGTGGCCTATCTCGGGCAGATCGCGCGCGCCGCCGAGAACCTGGGCTTCGTCGGCGCGCTCACGCCCACCGGTGCCTGGTGCGAGGACGCGTGGCTGACCACCGCGATGGTCTCCCAGGCCACCGAGCGCCTGAAGTTCCTGGTCGCCTTCCGCCCCGGCTTCGTCTCACCCACGCTCGCCGCGCAGATGGCGTCCACCTTCCAGCGGCAGAGCGGCGGACGGCTGCTGCTCAACGTCGTCACGGGCGGCGAGAGCCGCGAACAGCGGGCCTACGGCGACTTCCTGGACAAGGACGCCCGCTACCGGCGCACCGGAGAATTCCTGCACGTCGTGCGGGAGTTGTGGCAGGGCGGCACCGTGAACCTGCGCGGCGAGCACCTCCAGGTCGAGGAGGCGCGGCTCACGCGGGTCCCCGACCCCGTGCCCGAGGTGTACTTCGGCGGCTCCTCACCCGCCGCGGTCGAGGTCGCCGCCCGGCACGCGGACGTGTACCTGACCTGGGGCGAGCCGCCCGCGCAGGTCGCCGGCAAGATCGCCCGGCTGCGGGAGGCGGCCGCGCGCGAGGGCCGCACCCTGCGCTTCGGCATCCGGCTGCACGTCATCACGCGCGACACCGCGGCGGACGCCTGGGCCGAGGCCCACCGGCTGCTCGACGGCTTCGACCCGGACACCGTACGGGAGGCGCAGGCCAACCTCGCCCGCAGCGAGTCCGAGGGGCAGCGGCGCATGCTCGCCCTGCACGGCGGCTCCCGCGACGCCCTGGAGATCCACCCCAACCTGTGGGCCGGGATCGGCCTGGTGCGCGGCGGGGCGGGCACCGCCCTGGTCGGCGGCCACGACGAGGTCGCCGAGCGGATCGCCGAGTACCACGCCCTCGGCATCGACGAGTTCGTCCTCTCCGGCTACCCGCACCTGGAGGAGGCGTACTGGTTCGGCGAGGGCGTCCTGCCGCGCCTCGCCGCCCGGGGGCTCTGGCGCCACCCCGAGCACGCGGGTGCCGGCGCCGAGGAGACGGTGCTGCCGGTCGCCGTCTAGCCGTCCCAGGCGTCTCCGGCGTCCCTGGCGTCCAGCCGTCTAGACGGAGGCCAGCGCGGCCAGGTGGGCCTCGCGCACCGTGGCCGTCTGGCCCTGGATCAACAGGAACACCGCCTCCCGCGCGATCCGTTGGGCCGGGCTGTCCACACTCGTGGCCCGCCCGCCCCCGGCCACGACCGCGGCGGTCGTGGCCGCCCGCAGCAGCTCGTACGCCCGCGTCCGCAGCGCCAGCCGCTCCTGGACGTGCTCGTGCGGGACGGGGTGGTCGGCGAGCGCGTACGCCCGCTCCCGCACCTCGTCCAGCCGCGCGCGCAGGGCGTCGGCCGCGCCGCGATCGGCGGGCGCGGTGCCGAGCAGGTCCAGCGCGGCGTACCCGAGGCCGAAGACGGCCGGGGACGTGTTGGTGCTGCGGGGTACGTCGACGCGGGCGAACTCCTCGCGGGGCGTGCGCAGTACGACCGACTCCTCCGGCACCCACAGGCCGTCCAGCGTCAGCGACACCGTGCGGGCCGCCGTCAGCGCCACCAGCCGCATCGGCGCCGACGCCCGCAGCCCCGGCTGCTCGCGGGCGTCGGCGAAGGCGAACACCACCTCGTCGGAGTCCGTCACGCCCGCGAGCAGCATCAGGTCGTTCAGGCCCCAGCCCGTGTACCAGGGCACGGTGCCGTCGAAGCGCACCCCGCCCCGCTCGACGGTGGCCCGCACCGGCACCCGGGGATGGGACCGGACGTGCGCGTAGGCGATGCCCGCGAGCAGTTCGCCGGTGGCGAGCGGACGCAACAGGCGTTCGCGCACGGCGAGTCCGGGCTCCGCCCTCGCCAGCAGCCGTACCGGCGTGTGGTGCTGGGTCTGCACGAACCACGTGGAGCAGCACGCCCCGGCCAGGATCTCGGCGACCTCCCTGGCGACCCGGTCCGGGGCGCCGGCCCCGCCGGACTCCCCGGGCGCGCTCACCCCGAGCAGCCCGGAGCGCCGGACCGCCTCGATGTGACTCCTGGGCACGACGTCCTGGTCGACGCACTGGGCGGACGGGGCGAGCAGGTCGTCGGCGAGCCGGTGGGCCTCGGCGACGAGCGGGTGGGTCGTGGTGGTCATACGGCGATTCTCCCGGCCGGTTCCGGACGGTGACGAGCGGGCGCGGTACGGCGAGTCCCCGCCAGGCCGGAAAGCGGCCCCGAGTCCGACTGGTCTACACCCTTGACTGGTACAGACCAACGCGGTTGAGTGTGCGTCACACCCCCCACTACGGCCGCCCCCGACGCCGTGACCGGCCAGGCCGGCGCGTGCGCGCAAGGCCTCGCCCCGGCCTGCCTTGCGCGGGAGCGGCCGTGCCCGCCAAAGGAGGCAGTCCTGTGTCGAGGCGCCGTATCTCCGCCCTGGTGGCCGTGCTCGCCCTCGCGGGCGCCGTACCCACCCTCCTGCCCGCCGCCGAGGCGTCCGCCGCCGCCTGTTCGAGCTACCCGGCCTGGACGGCGGGCAAGAACTACAACGCCGGCGACATCGTCCGCTACACCGACGGCAAGGCGTACATCGCCGAGCACGCCAACCCGGGCTACGACCCGGTGATCAGCACCTGGTACTGGGAGCCGTACGCCTGCGGCGGCGGTCCGGGTACGCCGGTCGGCAACTTCGTGGTGAGCGAGGCCCAGTTCAACCAGATGTTCCCGGGCCGGAACTCCTTCTACACCTACAGCGGCCTCACCGCCGCGCTCAGCGCCTACCCCGGCTTCGCCAACACCGGCGGCGACGCCACCAAGAAGCAGGAGGCCGCGGCCTTCCTCGCCAACGTCAGCCACGAGACCGGCGGACTCGTGCACGTCGTCGAGCAGAACACCGCCAACTACCCGCACTACTGCGACTGGAGCCAGCCCTACGGCTGTCCGGCCGGCCAGGCGGCGTACTACGGGCGCGGGCCGATCCAGCTCAGCTGGAACTTCAACTACAAGGCCGCGGGCGACGCGCTCGGCATCAACCTGCTGGGCAACCCCTGGCTGGTGCAGAACGACGCGGCCGTCGCCTGGAAGACCGCCCTGTGGTACTGGAACACCCAGTCCGGACCGGGCAGCATGACCCCGCACAACGCCATGGTCAACGGCGCCGGCTTCGGCCAGACGATCCGCTCCATCAACGGCTCCCTGGAGTGCGACGGACGGAACCCGGCGCAGGTCCAGAGCCGCGTCACCAAGTACCAGCAGTTCAGCCAGATCCTCGGCGTCTCCCCGGGCGGCAACCTGTACTGCTGACCCGCCCCGGGCCACCCGTCGGCCGCGTCCCGCTCCGGCAGGACGCGGCCGACTTGGCGTCCGGGAGTTTTACGTATAACCTCTCCCGTCAACCGTCCGTCCGGAAGGGCCCCGATGACACGTATCGCCCTGGTCACCCTCGTCGTCGACGACTACGACGAGGCGATCCGCTTCTACACCGAGGCCCTCGGTTTCCGCCTGGCCGAGGACGCGCCCCGGCCCGACGGTTCCCGCTGGGTGGTCGTCGAACCCGGCAGCCCCGGCCAGGGCACGGCGCTGCTGCTGGCCCGCGCCAAGGGGGAGGCCCAGCGCTCCCGGATCGGCGACCAGACCGGCGGACGGGTCGGCTTCTTCCTGCACACCGACGACTTCGCCCGCGACCACGCCCGCATGACCGCCGCCGGCGTGACCTTCCTGGAGGAGCCCCGGCACGAGCCATACGGCTCGGTCGCCGTCTTCCAGGACCTCTACGGCAACCGCTGGGACCTGCTCCAGCCCGCAGCCTGAACCCTCCCGATCATCCGCCCAGACCCCGCCGAGGAACCACCGCACATGTCATCTACGCGCATAGACTCCGAAACCCTCCGCCGCCTCCCCAAGGCCGTGCTGCACGACCACCTCGACGGCGGCCTGCGCCCCGCGACCGTCGTGGAACTGGCCGCGGCCGTCGGCCACACCCTGCCCACCACCGACCCCGACGAGCTGGCCGCCTGGTACTACGAGGCCGCCAACTCCGGCGACCTGGTGCGCTACATCGCCACCTTCGAGCACACCCTCGCCGTGATGCAGAACCGCGAGGGCCTGCTGCGCACCGCCGAGGAGTACGTCCTCGACCTGGCCGCCGACGGGGTCGTCTACGGCGAGGTCCGCTACGCCCCCGAGCTGATGACGAACGGCGGCCTGACCCTCGCCGAGGTCGTCGAGACCGTCCAGGAGGGCCTGGCCGCGGGCATGGCCAAGGCCGCCGCGGCCGGCACCCCGGTCCGGGTCGGCACCCTGCTGTGCGGCATGCGGATGTTCGACCGCACCCGCGCCACCGCCGACCTCGCGGTGGCCTTCCGGGACGCAGGCGTCGTCGGCTTCGACATCGCCGGCGCCGAGGACGGCTTCCCGCCCGCCGACCACCTCGACGCCTTCGAGCACCTGCGCCGCGAGAACGTGCCCTTCACCATCCACGCCGGCGAGGCGCACGGCCTGCCCAGCATCCACCAGGCCCTCCAGGTGTGCGGCGCCCAGCGCATCGGCCACGGCGTGCGCATCACCGACGACATCCCCGACCTCGCCTCCGGCAAGCTGGGCCGCCTCGCGGGCTGGGTCCGCGACCGCCGGATCGCCCTCGAGATGTGCCCGACCTCCAACCTCCAGACCGGCGCCGCCACCTCGATCGCCGAGCACCCCATCACCGCGCTGAAGGACCTCGGCTTCCGCGTCACCCTGAACACCGACAACCGCCTCGTCTCGGGCACCACGATGACCCGCGAGATGTCCCTGCTCGTCGAGCAGGCCGGCTGGAGTGCCGAGGACCTGCGCACGGTGACGGTGAACGCCCTCAAGAGCGCCTTCATCCCCTTCGACGAGCGCAACGCCCTGATCGAGGACGTCGTCCTGCCGGGCTACGCGGCGCTCTGAACGAGCCTGGCCACATAGGCGGCCTGTCCGGCGTGCTGGAGATCGTCGGACAGGACGCTGACCAGCCGCACGCCCAGGGTGACCGGCGGGTCCCAGTTGTCGTCCACGACCCGCTCCAGGTCCTTGGCGGTCAGGGAGCGCAGGGCCCCGAGCGTCTGCTCGTGCACGGCGTCGTAGTAGCCGGTCAGCAGGTCGCCCGAGTCGACGCGCACCTTCGCGACCTCGGCGGGACTGTGGCCGTACCCGGTGTCCCGGCGGGGCAGGCCGAGGCCGAAGCGCTTCTCCCACTCACCGGCCAGCCACACCTGGTCGAGGCCGAAGGCGTCCGCGACGTGGTCGTCCTGGACGCGGGTGAGATGCCAGACGAGCCAGGAGACGGAGTTGGCCTCGTCGGCGGGGCGGGTGTTCAGGCCGTCGGGGTCGAGGCCCTCGACGGCGGCGTGGACTTCTTCCCGGATACGGGCGTAGCCCTCGATGAGGATGTCCTTCGCATGCATACGTCCACCATCGCGCAGTCCGCCCTCACCCGCTCCCCGCTTCCAGCAGCCCCATCAGCGCCCGCGCCGCGGGACTGGTCGCCTGGGCGGGCGGCAGCAGCGCGATGGTCTCGTACTCCGTCCCGTCCGCGTCCTTCAGCGGCAGCGAGGTGAGGGCGGCCCGCTTGTGCCGGAAGTGCCGCGGCACCACCGCGATACCGAGGTTCTCGTCGATCAGGTCGAGCAGCCCGTGCACGTCGTTCACCTCCAGCGGCACGGTCCGCCGTACGCCCGCCGCGGCGAAGACGGCGTCGGTGACGCGGCGCGGACCCCAGTCCGGGTGGAAGTCGACGAAGACCTCGTCGGCTAGATCGTGCGGGGTGAGCACCGCGCCGTCCGCCGCGAGCCGGTGGCCGGGGTGGCAGAGCACCGTCATCGGCTCGCCGGACAGCGGGACCGAGCGCAGCTGTTCGGCGTCGGCCTGGGTGCGGTAGGCGAAGGCCAGGTCGAGCCGCCCGGCCGCCACCTCCTCGGCCAGTTCGCCGGAGCCCGCCTGCCGCAGCCGGATCTCCACGTCCGGGTGGAGCCGCCGGAACGCGGCCAGCAGCCCCGCCACCGGCACCCCGGCGATGCACTGCTCGGCGCCCAGCGAGAGCGTGCCGCGCAGCACCCCCTGCACGGCGGCCACCGCCTCGTGCGCCGACCGCACCTGGGCGAGGATCCGCTCCGCCTCGCCCAGCAGCGCCCGCCCGGCCTCCGTCAGCGTCACCCGGCGGGTGGTCCGCACGAACAGCGGCGCCCGCAGTTCCCGCTCCAGCGCCCGGATCGACGCCGACAGGCCCGACTGGGACACCAGCAGCCGCTCCGCCGCACGGGTGAAGTGCTGGTCCTCGGCGACCGCCACGAAATGCTGAAGATGACGCAGTTCCATGATTGAGAAGCGTAACCGCGCAATCCCATCGGATTCTTCTGTTGGACCACTGCACGCAGGTCAGGCCAGAGTGGGGGACGGTTCCAGCCGGATCCACCCCTACCCGTACCCGGGTGCCCAACCCCCTCTGGAGTCGCGTTGTACACCGCACACCCCGACCGCTACGCGGACATGCCCTACCGGCGCACCGGACGCAGCGGCCTGAAGCTCCCCGCGCTCTCGCTCGGCCTGTGGCACAACTTCGGCCCGGACCGTCCCGCCGAGACCCAGCGCGCGATCCTGCGCCGAGCCTTCGACCTCGGCGTCACCCACTTCGACCTCGCCAACAACTACGGCCCGCCGCCCGGCTCCGCCGAGACCGCGCTGGGCGAGGCGCTGAAGGCGGACTTCGGGTCGTACCGCGACGAGCTGGTCGTCTCCACCAAGGCCGGCTACCTGATGTGGCCCGGCCCGTACGGCGAGTGGGGCTCGCGCAAGTCCGTCCTGTCCTCCCTCGACCAGAGCCTGACCCGCATGGGCCTGGACTACGTCGACATCTTCTACTCGCACCGACCCGACCCGGAGACTCCCCTGGAGGAGACGATGGGCGCCCTGCACACGGCGGTGCAGCAGGGCAAGGCGCTCTATGTGGGCGTCTCGAACTACTCCGCCGAGCAGACCCGCGAGGCCGCCCGCATCCTCGGTGAGCTGGGCACCCCGCTGCTGATCCACCAGCCGCGCTACTCCATGCTCGACCGCCGCCCCGAGACCGGCGGCCTGCTGGACGCCCTCGACGAGCTGAAGGTCGGCTCCATCGCCTACTCCCCGCTGGAGCAGGGCCTGCTCACCGGCCGCTACCTCGACGGCATCCCGGAGGGCTCGCGCGCCGCGAGCGACAGCCCGTTCCTCAAGTCCGAGGCGGTCACCGAGGAACTGGTCGGCCGGCTGCGCTCCCTGGACGAGATCGCGAAGTCCCGCGGCCAGTCGCTGGCCCAGATGGCTCTCGCGTGGGTGCTGCGCGAAGGCCGCGTGACGTCGGCGCTGGTCGGCGCGAGCAGCCCGCAGCAGCTGGAGGACAGCGTCGCGGCCACCAGGAACCTCGACTTCGGCGCCGACGAACTGGCCCGCATCGACAAGATCGTCAACAAGTAGGGCGCGGCCGCGGTATGCCCGGGTCCCGGAGGCGGGTCACCGCCTCCGGGACCCGGGCCGTTCGCCGGGGCGCCCTCACGCCCCGGCGGGCACCCGGTCCAGGAAGCCGAACACGGCGCTGATCCGGTCCTCGTCGTCCAGCCTGACCACGTCGGAGCCGGCCACCGGTGCGGAGCCGTCGGCCTCGCTCACCAGCTCCCAGGAGAAGCGGGCCGTGTCGTGGTGCCCGTCCACGGCACCGGACAGCCGGAACACGAAGCCGGGGAACTGCTCGTGTGCCGCCGCGATCACGGCCGCGATCTGCTCGTGGCCGCGGACATCGGCCAGGGGGTCGGTGTAGCCGCCGTCATTGGTCCAGGCCGCGGCGACCGCCTCGGCCCGCGCCTCCGGCGCCGCGTTCCACGCCTCGAAGTAGCGGGCGACGGCGTCTTCGTGGCGGCGGGCGGGTGCGGATGCGGACATGGCGATCAGCCTCCATCGAGGTCGTGTGCGCTGGTCAGGGACCGGATCCCGGTCTCGGCGACCCGGTACCGCAACCATGCCCGCACCCCGCGCGCACCGTCGATTACCCGCGGGGTCATGGCGGCGGCCCGCGCATCCGCCGACGTAAGGCCCACCCGGAATCGGGACGACCGGCGGCACGGGGCGGCTTTCGGCCATCAACGGCTGTGAATATGCCAGGAGACTGGCCGGAAATTCATGGTGACAGTGGTTCATCGGTGAACATACTCACCTCTAGGGCCTCTCACACCATGCGACAGGGCCCTCACGCACAGCACACGAGCCGCACGGACGCGCTGCCCGACCGGCAGGCGGTGGGTGACGGGGGAGGGTAGCAGTGCACGACGAGTTCCTGTGCCACGTCACCGCCTACGGCGTCTGTGACGGCCGGCGCATCGGTGTCCCGCTCGGTACCTACCGGGCGCCCACCCTCGCCCTGGCCCTGTGGTGGCTGCGCGACCGCGCCTCCTGGATGGCCGAGCGGCTGGACCCGCAGCCCGACACCCCCCACTTACCGCGCGCCGCCCTGACCCCCGTCGCCGACGACGCGCCCGACGTGCCGCGCGTGCTGCGCACCTGGTGCGCCGACGACCTCCAGCAGGAACTGGTCGCCGACGAACTGGCCGCGGGCCGCCTGGTGCGGATCGCGACCAGGGACGACACCACCGAGTACGAGCTGATGGCCGAGTCCGTGGACGCACTCCGCATGCAACGGGCCTCCCCGCCCCTCGTCGTCCCGGTGGCCTGACCCTCCCAGGACCCGCGTGACCGCCCTAGGCGCCCGTCGGAGCCCGCCCCGCCCGTCGCCTCGCCCACCGTGCGAGCAGCGCGCCGAGCGCCCCCGCGACCAGTCCCCAGAGCAGGGCGAGCCCCACCGCGCTCCACAGTTGCGGCCGCAGGAAGAGCCGGCCGGACAGGCCGCCGCCGAGGTCGCCGATGCCGAGCACGGACAGCCCGTAGTGGGCGAAGACGCGGCCGACGAGGCCGATCATCAGGACCGTCAGCGCCAGGGCCACCGCCAGGTGCACCGCGTGCAGCCAGAGCGGTGTCCGGGCCGGTGAGCGCAGCGCCATGACGAACCCGGCCGCCACGACCAGCACCACCGCGGCGACCAGCAGCCACCACATCCGCCCGTCCTGCTCCGTGAGCGTGCCCAGGTTCACGGTCGAGACGTCCTGAGTGCGCAGCACCTCGTCCACCACCCGCGGCATCGGCAGCCCGAACGGCCCCTCGACCCGCCCGTTCCAGGTCGCGCCCAGGCCGATCGTGAGCGCCGGCCAGGCCAGGTTCGGCAGGCCGAGGAGCAGCACGGCGAAGGTGTCCGCCGGGTGCCCGCGCGTCCCGGCGACGACCAGGCCGACGACGACGCCGATGACGACGTAGGCGAGCAGCAGCGCGACCATCGCGTACGCCGCCGGCCGCACCGCCGTGTGCAGGCGCAGCAGCCGGCCGGGCAGCGGCGCCCCGCGGGAGACCAGCAGGGCCAGCACCAGCACGCCCGCCAGCCACAGCAGTCCGAAGAGCACGGTCAGCGGCACGTCCGCGGTGAAACCGACGGTCGGCCTGACGCCGAACAGGTCGCCGAGGTCGCTCAGCACACCCTCGCCGAGGGACACCTCGAAGGTCTGGCGCACGGCGAAGGCCAGCCCGAGGAGGGCGATCAGCCACAGGAACGCGATCCGCCCCGCCCAGCCGGCCAGCTCGGTGGCGCCGGCGACGGCGCGGTGGCGCAGCGGCCGCAGGAAGCCGTGGGCGATCGCCAGCGCACCGGTCAGGGTGACGGACAGCGGCATCACGGTCAGTCCCGCGTCGGTGTCGGCGAACTCCCCAGCGTCCCCGGCCAGTTCCAGCGCACCGCCCAGGGCGGTGACGATGGTCGCCACGACCACCCGGGGAAAGGCGTTGTCGGGCAGGTTGGCGGCCCCGGCCGCCCACAGTCCGAGCGCCGCCACGACGCCCATGGCCACCAGGGCGGCCAGCACGGTGATCAGGGCCTGCGCCCAGCCGTGCCGGGCGACCGCCCGGCCGGGGGGTGCGGTCCGGCCGGGGGTTCCGGAGGGGTTTCGCGCACTCACGCTGCCACGCTAAGCAGGCCCTGCCGGGCCCGCCCGCCGACTGGGCCGTCCGCGCGGCGGCCCGCCGTTCCCGGTCAGGCGGCGCGGACCACCAGGGCGTGGTCGCCGAGCCCCAGCAGGCGATCGGGCGCCACCTCGCCCCGGGTGGTGAAGACCGCGAGGACACGGCCCGTCGCCGTGTCGAAGGCGGCGTCCAGCACCGTGCCGTGCGCCGTGCCGCCCTCGGTCAGGACCCGGTGGCCCAGCAGGTCGTGGTGGGGCACGGCCGGCTCGGTGGAGCCCGTGGACCGCACCCGGACGGCGCTCGGCCCGATCGTGTCCACCGCGTCCCAGGCCAGCACCGTCTCCCGGCGCAGGCGCCCGCCGCGGAACCGGACGTGGCTCACGGTGCCGGAGGCGATGTCGACGGCCAGGGACACCACGGTGCCGAGCGGACCCGCCCCGGCGGCCGACGGCACCACCGGCAGCCCCCGCACCTCGGTGAACAGCATCACGGCAGCGAGCCCCGCCACGGGCCGGGCACACCGCCCACCAGGGAGCGGAAGCCCGGCAGGTCGTCTGCGACGTGCCGGACGGCGTCCTCGGGCAGGACGAGGGCGCGACCGGTGACCGAGAGCGTCCCGCCGCGCGGCACGTACACCCGCCGCCGGTGGCGGGCCGGCCCCGGCACGAACCGGCGGCTCGCCGCCACCCGGAAGCCGACGACCCGCCCGGCGGTGCCGCCCTCCACGACTACGTCGAGCACCGTGCCGACCTCGGCGCCCGTCTCGGTCAGCACCCGCGCGCCCAGCAGCCGGGCCCGCAGGGGCTGCTGCCGCGCCGTCATGGCCGCCGCGTTCACCAGGCCCCGCCGGTCGCGGATCATCACCGCGTCATGGCCCAGCGCGGACACGGCCGCCCAGGGCAGGCCGTCCTTGAGGGGGCCGGACAGCAGCCCTCGCCCGGTCAGAGTGAAACCGGTGATCCGGGACGCGGCGGCGTCGCATACGGTGTCCTTGACGTGGGCGACGGCGTCGCCGCCGAGGGTCACCACCGGCCGGGTGGTGATGCTTCGCGCGGCCATCAGCTCGTTCATCGCACCCCTTCCCGCCTTCTCGGGTTCCCCGCTCCACTGTGACGATGCCCGCACTACGAGAAGACGGGGACTGCGTCGCGCGGCTCGGGGTACGAGGACGGGTGCAGCAGCGACCGGCCAGTCCGGCTTCCGAGAGAGACACGCATGACCGAGCACCTGGACGGGGCAGTGATACGTACTGGTTTCGACGTCCCCGTTGAACCGCTGAGGCGGGCGGCACACTACTCCGGTGAGCCGGGGTGCATAGCGCAGGCGCGAGGCTTCGCCGCGCTCTTCCTCGACCAGCTGAGGACCGAGTGGTGCGCCGCGATCGGCTCCCGCTCCGACGGCGCGGTCCTGCTGGTGGTGAGTGAACTCGTGACCAACGCCGACCGCCACAGCAGGGGTCCGTACATCCTGGAGCTGGAGGGCACCGGAGCCTCGGTGGCGGTGACCGTGTACGACAGCAGTGGCGCGGTGCCCGAGCGGTTCCCCAAGGACCCCGAACGCGTGGGGCACCACGGCCTGGAGATCGTGCACGCCCTGGCGGAGAGCGTCGTCGTCGAACCCGTCCCCGTCGGCAAGCGGGTCCGTGCCGTGGTCCCGCTCACCCAGGCCTGAACGTGAGCGTGGTGCCCCTCACCGAAGCGTGAGGAGCACCACGAGGAACCACGGGCACCGCGGTCAGGCGCAGCCGAGTTCGCCCAGCATGCCCTCGCGCAGCCGGGTGATGATCCGCTTGATCAGCCGGGACACGTGCATCTGCGAGCAGCCGAGCTCCGCGCCGATCTCGGCCTGCGTGGCCTCCTCGACGAACCGCATGTGGATGATCCGGCGGTCCCGCTCGCTCAGCTCGGCCATCAGCGGCGCCAGCGAGTGGAAGTCCTCGACGAGCCGCAGCCCGTCCTCCTCCACACCGATGAAGTCGGCCAGCACCGACTCGCCGTTCTCCGGGCCGTCGCCGGTCAGCGCCGCGTCCAGCGAGGACGAGTTGTAGCCGTTGGACGCGATCTGGCCCTCGATCACCTCGCTCTCGCCGATGTTCATCAGCGTGGCGAGTTCGGCCACGGTGGGCTCGCGGTCCAGGCGGGAGGAGAGCTCCTCGCGGGCCTTGGCCAGCTCCACCCGCAGCTCCTGGAGCCGGCGCGGCACGTGCACCGCCCACGTGGTGTCCCGGAAGAAGCGCTTGATCTCGCCGACGATGTACGGCAGCGCGAACGAAGTGAACTCGACCTCGCGCGACAGTTCGAACCGGTCGATGGCCTTGATCAGGCCGATCATGCCGGTCTGGACGATGTCCTCCATGTCGTCGCCGCGACCGCGGAAACGGCCGGCGGCGAACCGCACGAGCGACATGTTCATCTCGATCAGGGTGTTGCGCGCGTACTGGTACTCGTGCGTGCCCTCTTCGAGCTCCGTCAGGCGCTGGAAGAACTGGCGGGACAACTGCCGCGCGTCACGCGGCGCCACGGTGCGGGGGTCCACGGCCCCGGACAGGGTTCCCTCACCCGTCCCGCCCCCGGCGGTCTTCCCGACAACCTGCGCTTTCGGCCGGACCACGGCGGTCTCCATTACCTCTCCCACGAAAGTCACGGTTCAGACGTCTCCCTAGGTTCCCGCCTGCGGGTACCCGGGTCACGGCAGCACATGCCCCCCGTTCTCACGGGTGGCGGAAAACGGTCGCCGCCGCCACGTCGTCGCGGGGTGATGCCCTGCTGTCCCAGCGTAATCCCGCGGGTTGCCCCCGTCACCCGCGGATTCCCCTCAGGGCGGAACGCCGAACCCTTCCACGACGCGGCCGCGCTCCTAGGCTGGGGAGGTGACCAGCCACGTGCCGAACGAAGCCCGCGTCATTCCGCTGCGCCCGCAGGCCACGCGCCCGGCAGCCCGCCCCGCCGTCGCGCCGGTGCCCCCGGAGCGAAGGCCGCCCACCGCCCGCGAGCCCCTCTGGCGCGATCTCGTCGGCGACGTCCTGCGCGGCGAACGCCTCGCCCAGGAGCGGACCCTGAAGGAGGTGTCGGAGGCCGCCCGGATCTCCATGCCGTACCTGTCGGAGGTGGAGCGCGGGCGCAAGGAGGCGTCGTCGGAGGTGCTCGCCGCCGCCGCGGGCGCCCTCGGGCTCTCCCTGGGCGACCTGCTGGCCCGGGCCCACGGGGAGCTGGTCCGCCTCACCTCGCGGCACACCGGCGCGGGCGCCGGCCGGGGCGCCTCCGGCGCGCGGTACGACGGGATGTGCCTGGCCGCCTGAGCGGCCGTCCGGGCCGGCGCCTCGTGCGACGCCGGCCCGGTTCCTCACACCCTCGCCAGGCGCCGGGCGAGCACCTCGTCCGCCAGCCCGTACGCCACGGCCTCCTCGGCGGTGAACACCTTGTCGCGGTCCATGTCGGCGCGCAGGGTGGCGACGTCGTGGCGGGTGTGCCGGGCCAGCACCTCCTCGACCTGGGAGCGGATCCGGACCATCTCCTTGGCCTGCAGCGCCAGGTCGGAGACGGTGCCCTGCCGGCCGCCGCTGGCCGGCTGGCCCAGCAGGACCCGCGCGTGCTCCAGCACGAACCGCCGCCCCGGGTCCCCGCCGGCCAGCAGCACGGCCGCCGTGGACGCGGCCTGCCCGACGCAGAACGTCGAGATCGGCGCCTGCACGAACGTCATCGTGTCGTAGATCGCCATCAGCGAGGTGAACGAGCCGCCCGGGGAGTTGATGTAGACGGCGATCTCGGTCTCCGGGGCCGACGACTCCAGGTGCAGGAGCTGCGCGATCACGACGTTGGCCACGCCGTCGTCGATCTCGGTGCCCAGGAAGATGATCCGCTCCGACAGCAGCCGGCTGAAGACGTCGTAGGACCGCTCGCCCTGCGGGGTGCGCTCGACGACGTTCGGAATCGTGTAGCTCCCCATGTCACAGTCCCATCCGTCGGGCGGGGGCGGCCGGGCGCACGTCCGCGAAGGACTCGACGACCCGGTCCACCATTCCGTACTCCTTGGCCTCCTCGGCCGTGAACCAGCGGTCGCGGTCACCGTCCCGGGAGATGGTCTCGGGGGTCTGGCCCGTGTGCTCGGCGGTGATCCGCTCGATCGTCCGCTTGGTGAACTCCAGGTTGTCGGCCTGGATCTCGATGTCGGCGGTGGTGCCGCCGATACCCGCGGAGGGCTGGTGCATCATGACCCGCGCGTTCGGCAGCGCGTAGCGCTTGCCCGCCGCGCCGACGCTCAGCAGGAACTGGCCCATGCTGGCGGCGAAGCCCATGGCGAGCGTGGACACGTCGTTGGGGATCAGCCGCATCGTGTCGTAGACGGCGAGCCCCGCGTGCACGGAGCCGCCGGGGCTGTTGATGAACAGGCTGATGTCGGCGCGCGGGTCCTGCGCGGACAGGATCAGCAACTGGGCGCATACCCGGTTCGCGGAGACCTCGTCGACCTGCGTGCCCAGCAGCACGATCCGCTGGTCGAGCAACTGCGCGGCGAGCTGTTCGTCGAACCGGGTCGAGGGGGTGTCGCCCTCCTCCGAGCGGGGCAGTGCGGCCGGGCCGGGGCCGGCGATGAGTGGGAACATCGGCGCTCCTTGTCGAGTCGTGGACGGTCCTGGAGGGTGGGTGGTACGCGGCTCGCGGCGCCGCGTTCCCTCACTCGTTCACTCTCGGCCCGCCGTGGCCCCGGGCGGCGCGTTCTCTGCCCGCGGCAGATTCGCCACGGGCAGAGCGATGACTTTCGCGGTCCGCGCCGGTCGACAGTGGTGACCGAGTTCCACGCCCAGGAGGCAGTCATGAGCACCGACGGATTCACCACGTGTCTCTGGTTCGACGGCACGGCCGAGGAGGCCGCCCACTTCTACGTCTCCCTCTTCAAGAACTCCCGCATCGGCCCCGTCACCCACTACCCCGAGGGGTCGTACCAGCCCGCCGGCACCGTCCTCACCGTCGACTTCACCGCCAACGGCCAGAAGTTCGTCGCCCTCAACGGCGGCCCGCAGTTCCGGTTCAACGAGGCGGTCTCCTTCCAGATCTCCTGCGAGACCCAGGACGAGGTCGACCACTACTGGGCGAAGCTGACCGAGGGCGGCGGCGAGGAGGGACCCTGCGGCTGGCTCAAGGACCGGTTCGGCGTGTCCTGGCAGGTCGTCCCGATCCGGCTGGAGGAGATGTTCCGCGACCCGGACCCCGAGAAGGTCGCGCGCGCCAACAAGGCCATGATGGCGATGCACAAGCTCGACATCGCCGCCCTGGAGCAGGCGTACGCCGGGGAGTGAGGGCCCGCTCCGGCGCGCGAGGCGCCCCGTGGATGACTAGCGTGAGGAAACGGACGGCCCCTGCCGTCCGGACCGGTCAGTACGCGCACGGGAGGCGGCACCATGGCCGTGCAACCTGAAGGGGCCCCCTGCTGGGCCGACGCGATGTTCGGCGACGTCGAGGCAGCCAAGAGCTTCTACGGCGACGTCCTCGGCTGGACCTTCGGCGAGTCCTCGTCGGAGTACGGCAACTACACCCAGGCGTATGCGAACGGCAAGGCGGTGGCGGCCGTGGTCCCGCCCATGCCCGGCCAGGAGGGCCCCGCGCAGTGGTGCCTCTACCTCGCGTCCCGGGACGCCGCGGCGACCGCGGCCCGGATCCGGGAGGCCGGCGGCGAGGTGGTCATGGAGCCGATGCGGGTCGGCGACTACGGCACCATGTGCCTGGCCCGCGACCCGAGCGGCGTCGTCTTCGGCGTCTGGCAGGCGGGCACCCACGAGGGCTTCGGGGCGATGGCCGAGCCCGGCGCGTACTGCTGGGCCGAGGTCTTCACCCGCGAACCCGGCAAGTCGGACGCCTTCTTCCCCCAGGTCTTCCCCTACAAGGCGAAGCAGATGGAGGACGACGGGGTGGACTTCCGCCTCTTCGACCTCGGCGACCGCACCGTCCTGGGCCGCATGGCCATGGGGGACGACTTCCCGCCCGAGGTTCCCCCCTACGTCAACGTCTACTTCACCGTCCCCGACTGCGACGCGGCCGTGACCCGCGCCACCGAACGCGGCGGCGTCCTGCGGTTCGGGCCGATGGACACCCCGTTCGGCAGGTTCGCGGCGCTCAGCGACCCGCAGGGCGCGAGCTTCTCGGTGATCGACATCACCACCACCGAGGGGGAGATGCCGAAGATCACGGACGTCGCCTGAGCGCCGTCCCGGAGCCCCGCCGCGCCATGGCATGATCGGGCGCATGGGTGAACGTGTGGTGGCCGCGTGCGACGGGGCGTCGAAGGGAAACCCGGGTCCGGCCGGCTGGGCCTGGGTGGTGGCCGACGCCTCGGAGACACCGGTCCGCTGGGAGGCCGGCCCGCTCGGCAGGGCCACCAACAACATCGCCGAACTCACGGCGCTGGAACGCCTGCTGGCATCGACCGACCCGGACGTGCCGCTCGAGGTCCGCATGGACTCGCAGTACGCCATGAAGGCCGTCACCACCTGGCTGCCCGGCTGGAAGCGCAACGGCTGGAAGACGGCGGCCGGCAAGCCGGTCGCCAACCAGGAACTGGTCGTGCGCATCGACGAACTGCTCGCCGGACGCTCGGTCGACTTCCGCTACGTCCCCGCCCACCAGGTCGACGGCGACCGTCTCAACGACTTCGCCGACCGCGCCGCCAGCCAGGCCGCGGTGGCCCAGGAGCCCGCGGGCAGCGGCCTCGGCTCCCCGGAGCCGCCGCCCGCCCCCGACGTCCCGGCGGCCGGGAAGTCGCCGCGCCGCAAGCCGGGCACCGCCCGCAAGGGCAACGGGTCCGCGGCGCGCACCATCAAGGCGAAGTTCCCGGGCCGCTGCCTGTGCGGACGGGCGTACGCGGCGGGGGAGTCCATCGCCAAGAACGACCAGGGCTGGGGCCACCCGGAGTGCCGCACGGCGACCGTCGGCTGATCCGCGCGGACCCCTCGGCCGTGTGACGCCGTTTTCCGCGCCGCCCTTGCTACTCTGCGTGTCCCCATGACCGCGACGAGTGCATACCAGGGGTGTGTGTGAAGGTCGCCTGCGTCGGCGGCGGGCCCGCCGGACTGTATCTGTCCATCCTGCTGAAGCTGCAGGACCCGTCCCACGACATCACCGTCTACGAACGTGACCCGGAGGGCTCCACCTACGGCTGGGGCGTCACCTACTGGCGCGGACTGCTCGACCGGCTCCGGGAGCACGACCCCGAGTCGGCGCGCGCCGTCGAGGAGCACTCCGTGCGCTGGCGCGACGGCGTCGCCCACGTCGGTGACCTCTCCACCCGGCACCAGGGCGACGAGGGCTTCGGCATCGGCCGCCACCGGCTCCTGGAGATCCTCGCCGCCCGCGCCCGCTCCCTCGGCGTGCGCCTGGAGTTCGACCACGAGATCACCGGCGCGAACCCGCCCGCCGCCGACCTCGTGGTGGCCGCCGACGGCGTGGGCAGCGCGCTGCGCACCCACCACGCCGCGCACTTCGGCAGCGAGATCACCTTCGGCCGCAACCGCTACGTCTGGCTCGGCACCACCAAGGTCTTCGACGCCTTCACCTTCGCCTTCACCGAGACCGACCACGGCTGGATCTGGGCCTACGGGTACGGGTTCGGTCCCGGCGGCAGCACCTGCGTCGTCGAGTGCGGGCCCGAGACCTGGACCGGTCTGGGGCTCGACCGGGCCGACGAGGGCGAGGCACTGGTCCTGCTGGAGAAGCTCTTCGCCGACGTCCTGGACGGACACCCGCTCGGCGCAGGCTCCGGCGGCGGTCGCGCCGGCGCCGGCTGGCCCGCCTTCCGCACCCTCACCAACCGCACCTGGTCCCGGGGCAACCTCGTCCTGCTCGGCGACGCCGCCCACACCACGCACTACTCCATCGGCGCCGGCACCACGCTCGCCCTGGAGGACGCCATGGCCCTGGCCGCGGCGCTGCGCGAGCACGCCCGCCTGCCCGACGCGCTCGCCCGGTACGAGCGGGAACGCAGGGCCGCCCTGCTGCCGGTGCAGAGCGCCGCCCGCCACAGCGCCCAGTGGTACGAGAACCTGCCCCGCTACATCGGTCTGCCCCCGGAGCGGATGTTCGCCCTGCTCGGGCAGCGCCACTCGCCCCTGCTGCCGTACGTCCCGCCCGGCCTCTACTACCGGCTCGACCGGGCGGCGGGGCGGCTGGAGGCGCTGCGCCGGTTCAAGCGCTGGCTGGGACCGCGGCTGGCGCGGGCCGCGCAGGCCCGCAGAACCGCGGGCGCGCGGCGGATGACAGACTGACGCCATGGACGAGCGCACTTTCGGCAGGTCGGATCAGCACGCGTCGGTGGTCGGCCTCGGCACCTGGCAACTGGGCGCCGACTGGGGGGACGTCGACGACAAGCAGGCCCTCACGGTGCTGGAGGCGGCGGCCGAGTCGGGGGTGACCTTCTTCGACACCGCCGACGTCTACGGCGACGGCCGCAGCGAGGAGACCATCGCCACGTTCCTGCGCGGCAGGCCCGACCTGCACGTGCTGGTCGCCACCAAGATGGGCCGCCGGGTCGAGCAGATCCCGCAGAACTACGTCCTCGACAACTTCCGCGAGTGGAACGACCGGTCGCGCCGCAACCTCGGCGTCGACGTCGTCGACCTGGTGCAGCTGCACTGCCCGCCCACGCCCGTCTACTCCAGCGACGAGGTCTTCGACGCCCTGGACACGCTGGTCGAGGAGGAGCGCGTCGCCGCGTACGGCGTGAGCGTGGAGACCTGCGAGGAGGCGCTGACCGCGATCGCCCGGCCGAACGTGGCGAGCGTGCAGATCATCCTCAACCCGTTCCGGATGAAGCCCCTGACCGAGGTCCTGCCCGCGGCCCGGGAGGCGGGCGTCGGCATCATCGCCCGGGTGCCGCTCGCCTCCGGACTGCTGTCCGGCAAGTACACCAAGGACACCGTCTTCGCGGCGAACGACCACCGGAACTTCAACCGGCACGGCGAGGCATTCGACCAGGGCGAGACGTTCTCCGGCGTCGACTTCGCCACCGGTGTGGAGGCCGCCGCGGAGTTCGCCGCGCTCGCCCCCGAGGGATACACCCCGGCCCAGCTGGCCCTGCGCTGGGTCGTCCAGCAGCCCGGTGTGACCACGGTGATCCCGGGAGCACGTTCGCCCGAGCAGGCGCGCGCCAACACCGACGCCGCCCGGCTCCCGGAACTGTCCGACCGGACCCTCGCGGCGGTCCGCGACCTCTACGACCGGCGGATCAAGGACCAGGTCGAGGGCCGCTGGTAGCCGGTGCGCCGCGGCCTCACGGCACCAGGAGCAACTGCCGTTCGCGTTCCTGGTCGCCGGCGGCCGCTCCCTCGTCGCGCGTGCTGAAGGCGTGCGACAGCGTCGTGCTCGCCGCCTCGACCGCCTGCGGCGTGCCCTGGACGGTGACCGTCACCGGCGCGGACAGCGCGGCCCGCGCCGCCGCCGGGGCGGCCTCCGGTGAGGGCGGGGAGTCGAAGGTCGCGGTGCGCACCGTCGCCCGCTCGTCGGACGGGCGGCCGTCGGGTGGCCCGAAGACGTCCTCCAGCGCCCGCACGACGGCCCGCGCGTCGTCGAGGCCGCCGCCGCTGAGCGTCACGGTGAGCTGAGTGTCGGACATCCTTCGCACTTCCTCCCTGTGTGCCGTTCTGTCCGGCCCGTGTAACCGCCCGCCGTTCCCTCAAACCGGGGGTCCTCGCCCCGGCCCGGCGCCTGAGTGCGGGGATCGCGGGAACAGAGACGTGAAAGGAGAACACACGGGCGACGGCGAGCGGGAGGAACCGTGAGCGACTCGGGCACGGCCGACGGCGGGGGGCGGCGCAGAGGCCGCAACGAGACCGAGGAGGAGCGGGCCGACCGGATGTGGTCGGAGCTGATCCAGGAGGTGCGCGTCGCGCAGATGGGCGTGCAGATCCTGTTCGGCTTCCTGCTCACCGTCGTGTTCCAGTCCAAGTACGAGGAACTCTCCGTCACCGACCAGCGGATCTACCTGGTGACGGTGGTGCTCGGCGCCGTGACCACCGGCGCCCTGATCGGTCCGGTGTCCCTGCACCGTCTGGTGTCCGGGCGTCGGGTGAAGCCCCAGGCGGTGCGGTGGGCGTCGCGGCTGACCGTGCTCGGACTGGTGCTGCTGCTCGCCACCATGGCCTGCTCGCTCCTGCTGATCCTGCGCGTCGCGACCCACAACGGGTTCGTGCCCTACGTCGTGACCGGCGTCGTGCTCTGGTACCTGATCTGCTGGTTCGGGATCCCGATGTGGACCCGGCACCGGCACACCGCCGACTGAGGCGGGGTCAGCCCTCGGCCGTCAGTTCCGCGAGGAAGTCGTCGACGCGCACCTGCTCCGTGCCCGGCCGGACCACGGCGTGCGTCTCGCGCAGCAGCGCCTCGACGGCCGCGGCCCAGACGAACACCACGGCGCGGTGGCGGTCCCCGTCGGACCGGTCGTCGCCCAGCAGTTCGATGCGCAGCTCGTCCCACACGCCCCGCGACTGGGGCCGTATCCGTACGTCGCCGACGCCGACCGGCCGCGTCAGCCCCTCGCCCACCATCTGCCGGTCCAGTGACCAGCGGGCGAGGACGCGGCCGTCGTGGCTGAACACCACGGTGAGCGCGAACGGGTCCAGCGCGTCGTAGGAGAAGTGCGCGAGTACCGGGAAGCGGTCGGTGTCGCCCGTCCGGATCTGCACGACGAGGGTCCTGTGCACGGCGGTGTTCACGGGTGACCTCCAGCGGGACGGACGTAGAGCCCTCTCCTACCCCGCGGTCGGTCGGCTATCGCCCAGCGCCTCGCGGAGCGCGGGCAGCAGGGTCTTCTCCGACCAGTCCAGGAAGGCGTGCTGGGACTCGCCGCCGATCTGCACCAGGGCGATCTCGGTGAAGCCGGCCTCCACGTACGGGCGCACGGCCGCCACGAAGGCGTCCGGGTCGTCGCCGCAGGGGATGGACCCGGCGACGTCCTCGGGGGTGACGAACTGGGTGGCCGCCGCGAAGGAGTCCGGGTGGGGCAGCTCCGAGTTGACCTTCCAGCCGCTGCCGAACCAGCGGAACTGGGCGTGGGCGCGCTCCACCGCCGCCTCCCGGTCGGGGTCGTAGCACACCGGCAGCTGGCCCACGCGCGGCTTGCCCGTGCCGCCGTGCCGGTCGAAGGCCGCCAGCAGTTCCGCCTTGGGCTCGGTGGCGATCACGAGGTCGGCGAACTCGCCCGCCAGTGCGCAGGAGCGGTCGCCGGAGACGGCGATCCCGATCGGCGGCGCGCTCTCCGGCAGGTCCCACAGCCGCGCCGACTCCACGTCGAAGTGGGTGCCGCGGTGGTTCACGTGGCCGCCGTCGAAGAGCGCCCGGATGATCTCCACGGCCTCCCGGAGCATCTCGTGCCGCACGTCGACGGACGGCCAGCCGCCGCCCACCACGTGCTCGTTGAGGTTCTCGCCCGAGCCGAGACCCAGCCGGAACCGGCCCTCGGACAGCAGTTGCAGCGTCGCCGCCTTCTGCGCCACCACCGCCGGGTGGTAACGGAAGGTCGGGCACGTCACGTACGTCATCAGCGGGATGCGGGAGGTCGCCTGGGCCGCGGCGCCCAGCACGCTCCAGGCGTACGGTGAGTGGCCCTGCGACCGAAGCCAGGGGAAGTAGTGGTCCGAGGTCACCGAGAAGTCGAACCCCACCTCCTCCGCCCGCACCACATGGCCGACGAGTTCACGCGGGCCGGCCTGCTCGGTCATCATCGTGTATCCGATGTGTGCCATGGCGTCCGGGTCCCCGCCCGGCCGGAGGGAAAACCGCCGTGAACGGGAGGGAAGCGGTCAGGCCGTGTCCTCCCGGAAGCTTGCGAGCAACGTGGCGAGCGCCCGTTCGTTCTCGCCGTCGTCCCAGTCGGCGGCCGGGGCCGTCCAGCGCAGCGAGAAGCTGCGCCCGCCGCCGAGCAGGAACCCGCGGCCGAAGGTGCGGAGCCGGTCGCCGTCGTCGTAGGCCGTCCACTGCATGTCGGCGGCCTCCCGCCCCCGGTACGTCGTCGCCCGGATCTCGCCGATCCGCCGGTAGCCGCCCGAGCGTTCCAGTCCCGGCTCGACGTCGTCGCGCCACACCGCGACCGGGTCCTCGCCCGCGCGCTCGCTGTAGGTGACCGCGAGGGTGCGCGGGTCGCCGGACGCGCCGAAGACGACCCGGTAGGCCCCGTCCGGCACCCGAGAGGTGTCCAGGCGCCGCCAGTTCCCGGGCAGGGCCACGGAGAAGCCCTCCGGCGCGTCGTAGCGGCTGAACCCGGCGGGCAGCGTTCCGCCGGCGGGTTGCGACGGTGACGGACGCGCGCTCGACGGGGGCGCGGGTGAGGCGGGGGCGGAGTCCTCGGGGGAGGGAGCGGCGGGGGCCGAGGGGCGCTGCCGGGCGTCCGTGCCCGAATCGTCGTCGGTGCCGGGCAGCCCCTGGGTGGCGGCGACGACGGCGACCGTGACCGTGACCAGCGCGAGGGCGGTCCCCACGACCGTGCCGCGCCGGCTCCACGCCCGGCTCGCGCCCCGGGCCGCGGCGTACACACCGCGCAACCGGGGGCCCGGAACCTCGCGCACGGCCGTGTCGGGGTCCTCCGTCAGCACCCGGGTCAGCGCCTCGCGGACCACCGGGCGGGTCAGCCGCTCGCGGGAGTCCTTGCGCAGCAGGCCCAGCACGGCCTGGGTGAGTGGACCGGTGCGCGCCGGAGTGCGCAGCGGCAGCCGGTCCACGCCCTTCAGTGTCGCCTCGGCCCGGCCGCGGTCGCGGAAGGGCGGACGCCCCTCGACCATGGTGTAGAGGATCGCGCCCAGCGTCCACAGGTCCGCCGCGGGGCCGATCCGCTCGTCGCGGGCCTGCTCGGGCGAGGCGTACGAGGGCGCGGTGAGCCGCGGGGCGAGGGTGGCGCCGGCCAGCCCGAACCCGGTGACGGCGACCGAGCCGTCCTCGCGCACGAACACCTGGCCCGGGCTCAGCTCGCCGTGGGTGATGCCCTCGCCGTGCGCCGCGTCCAGCACGGCCAGCAGTTCCAGGCCGACGCGTGCGGCGCGCACGTAGTTGAACGTGCCCTGCCGGTCCAGGAGGTCGCCGAGCGGTACCCCGCCGACCCACTCGGTCACCGTCCACAGGGCGCCGTCCGCGACGGTCGCGTCGATCACCGGGACGATCCGCCCGGGGCACAGCCGCTCCACGGTCTCGCAGGTGCGGACCACCCGCCCGGTGGTCCGGCGGGCGGTGTCGCCGGACTGTTCCTCCGGGAGCGCGATCCGTGTGACCAGGCACGGCCGGCCCGTCCCGGTGTCCTCCCCGGACCAGCAGACGCGGTTCGTCTCCTCGTGGACGACCTCCAGCAGGCGGTACCGCCCGGCGACCAACTCGTGTGTGGAGACGTGCGCCCAGCCCATGGCCATCCCTCGTTCGCACCGCTGGCTCTCAGCTTGTCCAGGGATACGGTGAGCGGGCCCGGACGCGTTCAACGAATGCGCGATCCGGGCCCCTTTCTGACCCTTCTTCAAAATGCGCCGAACACCTGCGCGACGACGTATGCGGGAAAGGTGGCCGACCCGGTATGGACCAGCCCTGAACTGGGTGGTCCCGCACAGCCCGTCCGTCCCGAATTCCGCCACCGGACCGTCCGGCACCGGAATTCCTGTGCCCACCTGGGGGTAACCAGCGGTAAATACGGATCCGGTGCCGGAAATCGGTGCAGTAATCGGTGTCAGCGCAACCCGAACCGGTCCGCCCAGGACGCCATGTCGGCGGTCGTGGCATTGCCGCCGCACACCACCAGACCGAGCCGGGCGCCGTCCCCCACCCGCTCCACCACCCGCCGGGCGGCCGGCAGCAGGCACCCGGCCGCCGGTTCGGTCCACACCTTGGCGTGCTCCGCGAGCGCCAGCGATCCCTCGACGGCCTCCCGGTCCGACACCACCAGCACCTCGGTGACCAGCGCCGACACATGCTCGTACGTCACCTGCGAGACGGCCGGGGCGCTGAGTGTGGTGACGATCGACGACAGGGTCACGGGCAGCGGCCCGCCCGCCGCCAGCGCCCGGGACATCGCCTCGGCGCCCTCGGTCTCCACCCCCCACACCCGCAGCTCCGGCCGCCGCGCCCGCAGCGCCGCGGCCACGCCCGCGATCAGACCGCCGCCCCCGATGCTCACCAGCACGTCGGTGAGGTCCCCGGCGTCCTGCGCGAACTCCAGCCCGACGGTGCCCTGACCGGCGATCACCACCGGGTCGTCGAAGGGGTGGACCAGGGTCAGTCCCTCCTCGCACAGGCGCGTCACGAGCGCGAAGGCGCTGTCCATGCCGTCGGTGAGCCGCACCAGCGCGCCCGCCTCCTCGGCGATCTCGACGGAACGGGCCGGTGCCGTGCGCGGCATGACCACCGTCGCCTTCACGTCCAGGGCCGCGGCCATCACCGCCACGGCGATGCCGTGGTTGCCGCCGCTGACCGCGACGACCCCGACGGCCCGCTCGGCCTCGGTCAGCGACAGCAGCTTCGCCGTCGCGCCCCGCGCCTTGAACGAGCCGGTGCGCTGGAGCAGCTCCAGCTTCGCGGTGACCGGAACCCCGAGCAGTGCGGACAGCCCGGGGCTGGGCACGGTCGGGGTGCGGACGACATGTCCGGCGATCCGCTGGGCCGCGGCTTCGATCTCCGTGATCCCGATCAATGCGGTCATCAGTGCTGCTGCGCCTTCTGCGGTGTCGCTTCGCTCGGCCGGACGACGACGTGGCCCTCGCCCTGGAGCAGCAGCTGGACCGCCTCCCCGGAGCCGCCGCGCAGCATCGAGCCCATGGACTGCGAACGGTGCAGGGAGGTCTCGAGCCCCGCCGACCAGCCGACGATCGCGTCCGTGTCGACGTAGACCGGGTACTGCGGCGAGACCGGGATGACCAGCGGGCTGCCCTCGCACACCAGCCCCAGCCTGCCGTGTCCCGTGAAGACACTGTTGAACAGCCCGCCGCCGGCGATGCCCGAGCCCTTCACGGTGGCGATGCGGTACGACAACGAGGCGTCGAAGCACAGGACGTTGCGCCCGTTCACCGTGAACTCGTCGCCGGGCTCGACCTCCACGATGAAGCAGTTCTGCGCCTCGTGCGCGAACCAGGCCTCGCCCTGTCCGCGCACCGCCATCAGCGGCAGCCCCTCGCCGGTGACCGCGCGCTTGAGCATGCCGCCCACGCCCTGGCCCTTGCGTTCGAACTGGAGCCGGCCGCGGTAGGCGATCATCGCGCCCTGCCGGGCGAGCATCTCACCGTTCACCGAATAGCGGACGCACTTGGAGTTCTCGACGGTCATGCCCGGCGCGGAGGCGGGCTGCACCATGTGCTCACTGGAAAAGAGGTCACCCTTCATACCGGCATCCTGGCCCGGAGAGTGCCGTTCCGCCAAGATCGCGTGCCGAGTCCGTCCCGGGTGCTCAGCCGCCGAAGAGCTGGGTCCAGTAGGTGCCCGCCCGTCCGCCCCCGGCCAGGCCGACCCCGATGTGGGTGAAGTCGCCCTTGAGGATGTTGGCGCGGTGTCCGGGGCTGTTCATCCAGCCCTCGACCACGTCGGCCGCGGAGCGCTGCCCGCAGGCGATGTTCTCGCCGACCGTGCGCCGGGCGGCTCCCGCGGCGGCTGCCCGGTCCCAGGGCTTCCCGCCGTCGGGGTCCGTGTGGGCGTAGAAGTCGCGGGCCACCATGTCCGCGCTGTGCGCCTGCGCGGCCCGGGTCAGAGCGGCGTCGACGGCCAGCGGACGCAGTCCCGCCCCGGCCCGCTCCCGGTTGGTGAGGGCGACGACCTCCGCCGTGGTGCGGTCCAGCCCGTCCGGGGTGAGCGGCACCGCCCACAGCGCCGTCCAGTACGTGTCGCCGGAGGGGCCGCCGGTGGCGTGGCCCCAGCCGGCGTGCGTGAAGGCGGTGTCGTGCAGCGTGCGCCGGGTGCGTTCGGTGCCCAGGCAGTACGAGACGAACTCGGCGGGGGTGCGCGGGCCGGAGACCAGGTGCTCGCCGACGGTGAGGTAGGCGAACCCGGCGGAGACGACGCGCTGATGGACGGAGACGCCGTCCCGTGTCTCGACGCTCAGCGTGCCCGCGGCGGCCATCGCGGCGGCGTGCGCCCCGGCCGCGGAGACCAGCCGGGCGTCCGCGGTGACCGGCGGGGAACCGGCCGCCGTCCGGGCGGAGTTGACCAGGCCCAGGAAGCCGTCGGCGTCGGCGGGCGGCACGGGCGACTCGGCCTGCGCCCCATGCGGCCCGGGGGCGTCGTCGATCACGTCCACCCCGAAGTCCCGGGCGAGTCCGGCGAGTCCGTCGGCGTACCCCTGGCCCAGGGCGCGCAGTTTCCAGCGCTCGCCGCGCCGGTACAGCTCCGCGAGCAGCAGCACGGTCTCCTGCCCGGGGCGTGCGGGGGTGAACCGGGCCAGGGTCCGGCCGCCGGTGTCGGTGACGTGGAGGGCGGGGGAGGGGAGTGCGCTCAGGGCGGTCCCGGGGTCCGACGGGCTGACCACCACCGTCACCCGGCTCGCACCGGGCCGCAGCCGGGCCGGATCGACGGTGAGCGTGCCGCCGAGGAGCCGGGCGCCGGGTGCCTGCGGCTGGTTGTAGAAGACGAAGTCCCCGTCCCCGCCGACCTTTCCGCCGTCGTCCGTGACGAGCGCCGACACGTCGAAGGGGCCGGGCACCCGTATCTGCACGGGGCCGACGGGCAGAGGGACGTTGCCCCCGGGGACCAGCTCGCTCATCGTGCCGCCCTGTTTCGTCGTGCGCGCTCCGGGCGCGGGTAGGGGTGGGGGTACACGTACGGGTGTCGGTGCCGGGTCAACGTCCGCCGGGCGGCGGGGGTTCCCGGCGCCCGGGCCCGCCCGCTCAGTCCGACGACGCCGGCTCCGGGACGATCAGACCCTGCCGGTAGGCGATGGCGACCGCCTCGGTGCGGCCGGCCGCGTGCAGCTTGGCGAGGATGTTGGAGACGTGGACGCTCGCCGTCTTGGCGCTGATGAACAGCTCCTCGCCGATCCGGCGGTTGCTGTGGCCCAGCGCGAGCAGCCGCAGCACGTCCCGCTCCCGGGCGGTGAGCACCGCGGCCCCCGGCCCGCCGGCGGGCGCCGCGTCCGTGAGGCGGCCGCGGCGGGTCAGGTCGTCCAGCCGCTCGCGCAGCACCGTGGCGCCGAGCCGGTCCGCCTCCCGGCGTACCGCTTCGGCCTCGGTGGCCGCCTCCTCGCGGCGGCCGGCCGCCAGCAGGGCCTCCGCGAGGCGCAGCCGGCACCGGGCGCGCTCGTAGGTGTCACCGAAGGCGAACGCCGCCACCGTCCTCTCCCAGGACGCCGGGTCCGGCTCGGAACCGGTGGTCCGGATCCACTCCGCCTCGGCCCGCGCCAGCCAGGCCTGCCCCTCCGGGCCCTGGGGCGTTCCGTCCTCCCCATACCCGGCGGACGACCGCGCCTGCTCCACCAGTTCGGCCGCGGTCTGCGCCCAGCGGGCGGCGCCGGCCTCGTCCCCGGTCCTGCGCAGTTCCACCACGGTGTCGGCGACGGCGGAGAGGGCGAGGGCGGCGAGCCTGACGGTCGCGAGGGGCGGTGTGCCGGCGTCGTCGCTGAGCGCCTCGACGGTGGACCGCATCGACCGCACGGCGTCGGCCGCGTCCCCGCGCAGGGCCGCGTCGTCGGTCAGCACGATGCCCCCGACGAGCCGGGCCATCCAGTCGAACGGCCCCTTCAGCAGCTCCCGGGCGCGGTCGGCGGCCCCCGCATCGCCGCGCGCCAGAGCCACGTACAGCCCCGGACCGAGGGTGTGACCACCCCAGGCGGGCAGTGTCCCGCTGTGCTCCTCGGTGCCGCGTACGCACTCGTCCCAGTGCCCCAGCGTGTACTGCACCAGCAGCCGCAGGTACCGCATCTCCCGCGGATAGGGCGACGACAGCAGCCCGGAGCGGCGGGCCCGGTCCAGTCCCTCCGACGCCCGGGTCAGGCACTCCTCCAGGTCGCCGGACTCGAAGCCGCCGATGGCCAGGTTGAACAGGGCGCGCAGCTCCACCGGCGCGTTGCCCGCCCGCCGTGCCAGCTCCCGCGCCTCGAGCAGGCGCTCGCGGCCTTCCGGGGTGCTCCGGTTGCCGCCCTCCAGGCTGGTCAGGGAGATCAGGAGGTCGGCGCGGGCGTCGGTGATGTCCAGCTCCTCCGCCACTTCGAGGGCCCGGCGGGCCACGCGCAGCGCCGTCCCGTTCTCCCCGACCTGGCGGGCCGCCATCACATGGGTCGCCGCGGCCCACAGCCAGGTCGCCGACGGCGGCTCGGCGGGGATCAGGCCGAGCGCCTCGCTGCTGTGGGCGTACGCCGCCGACTGGTTGTCGACGCTGAGCAGGTTCCCGGCGAGCGTGTAGCGCACGCGGGCCGCCAGTTCCAGGTCGGCGTCCTGGCCGAGGCCGGCCAGCGCGGAACGGGTGAGGGAGACCGCCCGGTGCACCTCCCCGGCGTGCGCCGCGGCCGCCGAGGCGCGCAGCGTCAGCGTCACCGCGTCGGGTCCCGCGGGCCGCGCGGCGGCGTCGACCGCCGACCACAGGTCGAGGGCCGCCTCCACGTGCCGCAGCTCCTCGGCGGGCGCGCCGACGCGCTGCGCGTGGTCGGCGGCCTCCAGGGACGCGGTCAGCGCCTCGGGCAGGTCGTGGCTCTCGCGGTAGTGGTGGGCGCGTTCGGCCGCGCTGTCCGAGCGGCGGTCCGGCCCGGCGAGCAGCCGCGCGAACCCGCCGTGCAGCCGGGCCCGTTCCCCGGGGAGGAGATCGGCGTAGACCGCCTCCCGGGCCAGGGCGTGCCGGAACGAGTACGTGTCCCCGTCGCCGGAGACGAGCAGCTGCCGTTCCACGGCCTCGCGCAGCGCCGACTCCAGCTCCTCCTCGGGCAGCCCCACGGCGTCCCGCAGCAGATCGTGCCCCACCCGCCGCCCGGCGACCGCGGCGGTGCGCAGCACCTGCTGCGCCGTCTCCGACAGCTGCTCGAAGCGGATGAGCAGCACGTCGGCAAGGCCGCTGGGCACGCCGGCCGCGGGCGTGTCCGTGGCCGCCACCAGCTCCTCGGCGTAGAAGGCGTTGCCCTCGGCGCGTTCGACGATGCGGTGGACGGTGGTGTCCGGCAGCGGCCGGTCCCGCAGCGCGCGGACCAGCCGGGCGACGTCGGCGTCCGGCAGGGGGCGCAGCTCGAGACGCTCCACGGAGGGCAGCCGCACCAGCTCGGCCAGCAGCGGACGCAGCGGGTGGCGGCGGTGCAGGTCGTCCGCCCGGTACGAGGCGAGCACCGCGAGACGGTGGCCCGGGGCCCCGCCGGCCGGCCGCTGCAACACGCCCCGGCTGAGCAGGAACCTCAGCAGGTCCCGGGAGGACTGGTCGGCCCAGTGCAGGTCCTCCAGGACCAGCAGCAGCGGCGCGACGTCCGCCAGGTCGGTGAGCAGTGCGGCCACGCCCTCGAAGAGGCGCAGCCGCGACCGGTCCGCCGTGCCCCCGTCGTCCGGGCCGCCGCCGAGCAGCCGGTCGGCCACCGGGTGGGCGGCCAGCACGGCGGCGAACCGCTCGTCGGCGGCCAGCGCGCCGAGGATCTCGGTGAACGGCAGATAGGGCAGACCGACGTCGCCCAGGTCCACGCAGTGCCCGGTGAGCACGGTGGTCCCGGCCGCGGCGGCTCGGCCGGCGACCTCGCCCAGGGTCCGGGTCTTGCCCACCCCGGCGTCCCCGGCGACGAGCACCGCGCGGGCCTCCCCGGCACGGGCGCGCTCCAGGACGCCGGTGAGACGCGCGAGTTCGTCCTCGCGGCCGACGAGTGGGCTGGTGAGTGAGGTCTGCGGCACGCCGCCCATCCTGACACGCGGGCCCGACGGCGCCGCCCGTCCCGTGGGACCGGGATCGCCCGGACCGGACCCCGGGACTGCCCGACGGTCCGCACCGGTCCCGGGGCCCGCCGGACCGGTCCGCGCGCGGTCAGCGCCGCAGCGTGGCGGCCCAGTCCGCCGGAACCCGGCCGGCCGGTCCGGGCGCCGGCTGGTCCTCGGGGTGGCTGGACGGCGGGGCGAGGCCCGGACCGGACTCGCGCACCTCGCCGGCCGCGTAGTCCCAGTACCACTCCTCGCCCGGCTCGAAGCTCTGCACCAAGGGGTGCCCGGTGGCCGTGTAGTGCCCGGTGGCGTGCTGCCCCGGCGAGCTGTCGCAGCACCCGACATGGCCGCAGCTCGCGCAGCGCCGCAGATGGAACCACCAGCCGCCCGCCGAGTCGCACTCGGCGCAGCCGCTGCCGCTCGGCGGGACGGTGGGGTCGATTCCGGTGTCGCTGGTCATGCCGTCTCCTCTCGTGCCGTCTCCTCGGTCGGATCGGGCTCGGCGGCGGTGAGCGGCAGGAGCACCTGGAAACGGGTGTCGCCCGGCTCGGACTCCACCTGGAGCGCGCCGTGGTGCTTGTTGACCACGATCCGCCAGGAGATGTCCAGGCCGAGCCCGGTGCCCTCGCCCACCGGTTTGGTGGTGAAGAACGGGTCGAAGATGCGCTCCCGGATCTCCGGTGCGATCCCGGTGCCGGTGTCGCGGAACTCCACGAGCAGCCGGTCGTGGTGGAGGGCGGTCCGCACCGTCAGCGTGCCGGCGCCGCCCGCGCCGTTCACCGCGGCGACCGCGTTGTCGATCAGGTTGGTCCACACCTGGTTCAGCTCCGCCGGGTACGCCGGGACCTTCGGCACCGTGCGGTCGTACTCCTTGACGACCTCGATGCGGGGGCCGATCTTGCCCGACAGCATCAGCAGGGTGCTGTCCAGGAGTTCGTGGACGTCGACGGTGCGGTAGGGCGCCCGGTCGAGCTGCGCGTACTGCTTGGCGGCGTCGACGAGGTGGGAGACCCGGGCGGTGGAGTCCGCGATCTCGTTCATCAGCAGCTCGGTCTCGACGGTGTAGTTGAGCCAGCCGACCGCTCCCGCGAGGATCTCCTCGTCCACCGCCGCCGCGACCTGCTCCAGCCAGTCGGTGTCCAGACCGGCCTGCACGAAGGTCGGGGCGAGCTGCCAGCCGTGGTCGATGCCGTGGTCCTCCAGCCAGTCGGTGAGGGCGTCCTCCCGGTCGGCGGCCTCCAGCGGGCTGAGCGACGGCGCCTTGGCGACCCGCTCGGCCGTGCGCTCCTGGATCTCGATGAGCCCCGCCAGCGCGTCCCGGGAGAACGGGCCCTCGGCGATCACGGCCAGCTTGTGCCGCATCTTCGCCACCCGCTCCCGCAGCGTCGAGGTGGCCCGCACGGCGGCGGCCGCCGGGTTGTTCAGCTCGTGCGTGAGACCGGCCGACAGCGAGCCCAGGGCCAGCAGCCGCTCGCGCTGCCCGACCGCGCGCTGCGTGCTCTTGGACCCGAAGAAGAGCCCCTCCAGCAGGTGCACCGCCATCGGGAACCACTCCCGCATGACGGCCGCGAACGTCTCGGCGGGCAGCACGAAGAACCGCGTCGGCTCCGTGACCCGCATGGAGTTGTTGTAGACCTGCGGCAGCCGGTCACCCACGTACGCCTGCATCGCGCCCGCGTACACGCCGCGCTGCGAGGTGCGGTTGGTCTCCACGTCGTCGGCGCCGACCCGGCGGGAGAGGACGACGGTGCCCTCGAGCATCACGTAGAAGCAGGTCGCGTCCTCGCCCTCGGTGTACACCGGGCCGGGCTCGAACACCTCGACCCGCCCCTCCGCGCACAGCCGGCCCAGCTGCTCGGGCGACAGCTTCTCGAACAGGAACAGCTTCCCGATCTCCTCGGGGGCGCACGGCGCCGGCCGCCCGCTCACGACTGCTCCAGGTACCGGTGGACGAGCATCACGGCCATGGCTCCCTCTCCGACTGCGGACGCGACCCGTTTCGCGGACTCGGCGCGGGCGTCGCCCGCCACGAACACGCCCGGGACGCTGGTCTCCAGGTGGTACGGCGGGCGGTCCAGCTCCCACTGCGCCGGCGGCCGCCCGTCCACGGTGAGGTCGGGCCCGGCGAGGATGAACCCGCGCTGGTCCCGCAGCACCGTCCCGTCCAGCCAGTCGGTCAGCGGCGCCGCGCCGATGAACACGAACAGCCACTGCGCGTCGACCTCTTCGGTGCCGCCGGCCTCCGCGTCGCGCAGCGTCAGCCGCTCCAGCCGGCCGTCGCCCCGCGCGCCCTCGACCACGGTGCCGCAGCGCACGTGGATGTTGGGGGTCTCCTCGATCTGCTGGACCAGGTAGTGCGACATCGACGCCGCCAGCGAGCCGCCGCGCACCAGCAGCGTCACCGACTTGGCGCCCCGTGCGAGGTACATCGCCGCCTGCCCCGCCGAGTTGGCGCCGCCGACGATGTACACGTCGTGGCCCTGGCAGGAGGCGGCCTCGGTCAGCGCCGAACCGTAGAACACGCCGCAGCCGGTCAGTTCGTCCGTGCCCGGCGCCGCGAGCTGCCGGTAGGACACGCCGGTCGCCAGGATCACGCTGTGCGCGGCGATCGCCGAGCCGTCCGAGAAGCGCACGACCCGCGCGGCCCCGTTGGCCTCCAGGCCGGTCACCTCCCGCGCGGTGAGGATCTCGGCGCCGAACTTCGCCGCCTGCCGCCGGGCCCGCTCGGTGAGCTGCCCGCCGGAGACGCCGTCGGGAAAGCCGAGGTAGTTCTCGATGCGGGAGCTCTGCCCGGCCTGGCCGCCGGTCGCCGACCGCTCCACCAGCACCGTCCGCAGCCCCTCCGAGGCCCCGTACACGGCCGCTCCCAGCCCGGCCGGGCCGCCGCCGATCACCACCAGGTCGTAGAAGTCCGAGGTCGGGGTCGTCGCCAGGCCCACGTGCGCGGCGAGGTCGGGCGCCTCCGGCTCCACCAGCGGCGTCCCGTCCGGTGTGATCACCACCGGCAGCCGCTGCCCGTCCTGCCCGGCCGCCGACAGCAGGCGGCGCCCCTCCGGGGTGTCGGACGCGTACCAGCGGTACGGCACCTGGTTGCGGGCCAGGAACTCGCGGACCTCCGAGGACCGCGCCGACCAGCGGTGCCCGACGACCTTGGTGCTGGGCACCGGCCGGTGGTCGCCAGTGCGCCAGGCCTGGAGCAGGTCGTCCACGACCGGGTACAGCTTCTCCTCGGGCGGGTCCCACGGCTTGAGCAGGTAGTGGTCCAGGTCGACGACGTTGATCGCGTCGATCGCCGCGCCGGTGTCCGCGTACGCCGTCAGCAGCACCCGCCGGGCGCCCGGATAGATGTCCAGGGCCTGCTCCAGGAACTCGATGCCGTTCATCTGCGGCATCCGGTAGTCGGCGAGGAGCACCGCCACCAGGTCGCCGCGCAGCTTCAGTTCCCGCAGCGCCTGGAGAGCCGACTCGCCGGACTCCGCGCGCACGATGCGGTACGTGGCGCCGTAGCGCCGCCGCAGGTCACGGGCGACGGCACGGGAGACTCCCGGGTCGTCGTCCACGGTCATGATGACGGTCCGCGTCGCCCCGTCGTCCTGTGCCATGCGTCCCCCACGTCGAGCGGCCGGATTCACGGCACGGCGTCCCCGTCACCGCACCGGCCTGCAGCCCATCGTATGTTCGATCGCCGCACCTCGCTCAGGCAGCCGGGCTCCCGCCGCGGGGGCCGAGCACGCAGAACTCGTTGCCCTCCGGGTCGGCCAGCACCACCCACGGGACCTCCTCGCCCTGGCCCACGTCGGCGTGGCGCGCCCCCAGCTCCAGCAGGCGGGCCACCTCGGCCGCCTGGTCCACGGGCCGGAAGTCGAGGTGCAGCCGGTTCTTCCCCGCCCTGCCCTCCGGCACCCGGCCGAAGAGCAGTCCCGGCAGCCGGTCCGGCTCCGGACGGATCTCGTACTCGTCGGGGGAGTCGTCCACCACCACCCAGCCCAGCGCCCGGGCCCACCAGCGCCCGAGGGCCTCGGGGTCGGCCGCGTCGACCACCACCTGCTCCCACTCCAATGGCATGCGGACATCGTAGGGAAGACTGGGGCCCATGGACGTCACCGCGACACAGGGAGGGACCCGTATGACGCGCCCGATCACGGCAGGCGTGGACGGCTCGGAGGAGAGCCTGGCCGCACTGGACTGGGCCGCGAGGGAGGCGGTGCGCCGGGAGGCGGCGCTGCACGTCGTGCACGCCTGGCAGGTCCGGGACGGCGGCGAGGGGGACCGGGACGCGCAGGAGCGGTGGGTGCGGGACGCGGTCGCCGAGCCGGTCCGGGCCATCACCGAGCGGCACCCGGAGCTGACGGTGTCCACGGAGGTCCGTGAGGCCGACGACCCCGTCGCCGTACTGCTCGCCGCCGCGGCCGACGCCGAGACGCTGGTGCTCGGCTCGCGCGGCCACGGGGCGGTCGTCGGCTTCCTGCTCGGCTCCGTCGGCCGCCAGGTGATCGCCGAGGCGACCCGGCCCGTCGTCCTCGTGCGCGCCGGTGACGAGGCCGCGGGTGAGGCCGCCGGCCGCGAGGTCGTCGTCGGCCAGCAGGGCGAGCCCGAGGACAGCGCCGACGTGATCGGGTACGCCTTCGAGGCGGCCGCCGCGCGCGGCGCCACCGTGCGTGCCGTGCGGGCCTGGGCCCTGCCGACGGTCTTCACCTACAGCCCCGGCTCGATGGCGCTCGCCGACGAGGCCGGCGGGCTGGAGCAGTACGAGCGGAAGGCGCTGGGCGAGGCGCTCGGTCCCTGGCGCGAGCGCTTCCCGGACGTGCCCGTGGTGGAGCACGTGGAGATGGGCAGCGCCGGCCAGGTGCTGCTGTCGGTGGCGGCGAACGCCCAGCTGATGGTCGTGGGCCGCCGCGCCCGCCGTACGGCCGTCGGTGCCCGGATCGGCTCGGTGGCGCACGGTGTGCTGCACCACGCGGGCTGCCCGGTGGCGGTGGTCCCGCACACCTGAGACCGCGCGCGGGGCGGCCCGGGAGGTCAGTCCGACATGGGCTGAAGGGTCTCCCGGGCCTTGGGCAGGATGTTGACGAGGTAGTCCTCGACGACCGTGTCCAGGCCGATGTCGTGCTGGGCCCGCTCGGAGAGGTACCAGCGGTGTTCGAGCAGCTCGTGGTAGATCTCGGCCGGGTCCATCGAGCCCCGCAGGTCCGGCGGCACGGCGCGCACGGTGGGCCGGAAGACCTCGCGCACCCAGCGGTGGGCGAGGACTTCCGGGCGGGCGCCGAGAGGGTCGCCCGGGGCGTAGTCGTCCTGGGTGGCCATCCAGCTCTCCAGGTCGTTCAGCAGCCGCCTGGCCTGGTTCTCCTCGGCGTCCAGGCCGGTCAGCCGCAGCAGCTGGCGCTGGTGGTGGCCGGCGTCGACGACCTTGGGCACGAAGGTGACCGTGTCGCCGTTGGAGGCGTGCTCTATCTGCATCTCGGCCACGTCGAAACCGAGGTCGTTCAGGCGCCGGATCCGGCGTTCGATGTAGTGGTACTTGCCCGCCGGGTACACCGAGGTGCGGGTCAGTTCCTCCCACAGCGTCCGGTAGCGGGCGCAGATCTCGGTGCCGAAGTCGATCGGGTCGACGGACGGGTGCAGCGCCCCGGAGGCCTCCAGGTCGAGCAGCTCGCCGCTGATGTTCACCCGGGCCAGGTCGAGGTCGTAGTCGCGCTGACCGGGGCTGAGCCGGGGGTGCAGGTCGCCGGTCTCGGCGTCGACCAGGTACGCGGCGTAGGCGCCCGCGTCGCGGCGGAAGAGCGTGTTGGACAGCGAGCAGTCGCCCCAGGCGAACCCCGCCAGGTGCAGCCGAACCAGCAGTACGGCCAGGGCGTCCATCAGACGGTGCATGGTCGCCGGGCGCAGCGTGGTCTCGAACATGGACCGGTACGGCAGCGAGCCGCCGAGGTGCCGGGTGACGAGCACCGGTTCCAGTTCCTCGCCGGTGGTGCCGGTGCGGCCGGTCACCACGGCCAGCGCGTCCACGGCGGGGATGGCGAGCCGGTCCAGGTCGCGCAGCAGCTGGTACTCGCGCAGCGCCGGCCGTTCGGCCAGTTCCTTGACGGCGATGACCTCGTCCCCGGCGCGGGCGTAGCGGACGACGTGCCGGGAGATGCCGCGCGGCAGTGGCACGAGGTACTCCTCGGGCCACTGCTCCAGCGGCAGCTGCCACGGCAGTTCGAGCAGGAGCGCGGGGTGCTCCGGATTGGTGGCGCTGATCTGCAAGGCCATGCCAAGACTCTAAGCGGCGCGTTCCCGGGCCAATAGCGCGGCTTCCTTGACGCTGCCGCGGTGGACGGGCCCGTGCCCGGGGAGCAGGACGTCGCCGTCGAGTCCGGCGAGGATCCCGAGGGAGGCCAGGGTGCCCGCCCGGTCGTGGTGGAACATGTCGGGCAGCAGCTGCGGCCCCCGGGTCCTGGCCGTGGCGTGCCCGCTGACCAGCGCGTCCCCCGAGATCACCACCCCGGCGTCCGGCAGGTGGTAGGCGCAGTGCCCGTCCGTGTGCCCGGGGGTGTGCACCGGTACCGGCCGCCCGGGCAGGTCCAGCGCGCCGTCCGACGGGAAGGGCGCGGGCGTGGTCACCGGATGCCGCTCGGTGCCGCCGGAGCGCAGCACGTGCACCATCCAGGGCAGCACGCCCGGCCGCCAGCCGTTGCGCAGGACCGTGCCGACCGACACCTGCTGGAGGAAGTCCCGCCGGGCGTGCGGCACTTCGGCCTCGTGCAGCAGGACCGGGGTGCCGTGGGCGGCGCGCAGGTACTCGGCGGAGCCCAGGTGGTCGTTGTGCGCGTGGGTGATCAGTACGGCCGAGACCGCCTCGGGTGAACCGCCCACCGCGGCCAGGGAGTCGAGCAGCTGCCGCCGGTCTCCGGGGTAGCCGGTGTCGACCAGGGTCACCGCGTCGCCGTCGGTGAGGATCACCCAGTTGGTGTGCGAACCGTGCACCAGGTAGGTGCCGTCGGCCACTTGTCGTACGTCCGCGCCCATGGGGTCTCCCGCGTTCCGTTTCCGCTCTGCCCGCACCAGCCAAGCAGACCCGGCACGGTGACGGCCGTCCGCCCCTCAGCGCACGCCGTGCGGCCGGAACTGGACGCTGATGCGCGGGCCCGCGGCACGGGTGCTCTTCGGGACGCAGTGCTCCCAGGTGCGCTGGCAGGAGCCGCCCATCACGATCAGGTCGCCGTGGCCGAGCGGGCGGCGCACGGTCTCGCCGCCCCCGCCCGCCGGGCGCAGCAGCAGATCCCGGGGCGCGCCGACCGAGAGGATGGCGACCATCGTGTCCTGGCGCGCGCCGCGTCCGATCCGGTCGCCGTGCCAGGCGACGCTGTCCCGGCCGTCGCGGTAGTGGCACAGCCCGGCCGTGGTGAACGGCTCGCCCAGCTCGTCGGCGTAGTGCGCGGAGAGGGCGTCGCGGGCCTCGGTCAGCAGGGGGTGCGGCAGCGGGTCGCCGGCGCCGTAGAAGGCGAGCAGCCGGGGTACGTCGACGACCCGTTCGTACATGGCACGCCGCTCCGCGCGCCACGGGACCTCGGCGGCCAGGTGCTGGAACAGCGCGTCGGCCCCGTGCAGCCAGCCCGGGAGCAGGTCGATCCAGGCACCTGCCCCGAGGTGGGTGCGGCGCAGTCCGTCCAGCGGGCCGAGCCGGACCTCGTCGGTCTGGTCGAAGAGTGAGCCCTGGAGGTGCGTGGTCATGGGACCAGCGTACTCCTTATTCGAATGTGCGTTCTAAGTATGTGCGCGAGCGGGCGTCCGGGGGCTGTCGGATACACAGGTGTATCCGATACATTCACGCATCGAACGGCGGAAGGGGCCGGGCCGATGGCGGTGAAGGCGACGACCGGGCGGGTGACCAGGCGGCGCGTGCGCACCCGCGCGAACCTCCTGGACGCGGCGTTCGCGGTGTTCGCGGCCAAGGGCTTCGGCCGGGTCTCGATCGAGGAGGTCTGCGAGGCGGCCGGGTACAGCCGGGGTGCCTTCTACTCCAACTTCGACACCCTCGACGAACTGTTCTTCGCCCTCTACCGGGACCGGGCCGACCTGATCGCGGAGCAGGTGGCCGGCGCCCTCGCCCAGGACGGGCCCGGCCTGGACGTGCCCGCCGCCGTGGACCGCGTCACCGAGGTGCTGCTCCTGGACCGGGACTGGCTCCTGGTGAAGACGGACTTCCTGGTGCACGCCGCCCGCGACCCGGAGGTCGCCGGGGTCCTGCTGGAACACCGGGCCCGCCTCCGGCGCGCGATCGCCGACCGGCTGGCCCGGGCCCGCGGACACACCGCCCTGCCCGCCGTGCTGGGCGACGCCGAGGGCGCCGCGCACGCGGTCGTCGCCGCGTACGACGGGGTCACCACCCAGCTCCTCCTCGACCGGGACGTCGAGCACGCTCGGGCCTGGCTGGGACAACTGCTCACCGCGCTGCTCACCGACGGCAGCGCTCGTCAATGACAGAGCCACCAAGGACAAGGAAGGGACGGTCGCCATGGATGCCGACGTCATCGTGGTCGGAGCGGGCCTGGCGGGCCTGGTCGCGGCCCACGAGCTGACCAGCCGGGGCCGGAAGGTCGCCCTGCTCGACCAGGAGAACGCGGCCAACCTCGGCGGCCAGGCCTTCTGGTCCTTCGGCGGCCTCTTCCTCGTCGACTCCCCGGAGCAGCGCCGCCTCGGCGTCAAGGACTCCTTCGACCTGGCCTGGAACGACTGGCAGGGCAGCGCCGGCTTCGACCGGACCGAGGACGAGGACTCCTGGGCGGTGCGCTGGGCCCGCGCCTACGTGGAGTGGGCGGCGGGGGAGAAGCGGTCCTGGCTCGCCGGGCACGGCATCACCTTCCTGCCCACCGTCGGCTGGGCCGAGCGCGGCGACCTGAGGGCCGGCGGACACGGCAACTCGGTGCCCCGCTTCCACATCGCCTGGGGCACCGGCACGGGCGTGGTCGAGCCCTTCGTGCGGTACGCACAACAGGCCGCGCGCGACGGACTGCTCACCTTCCACCACCGCCACCGCGTCGACCACCTGATCGTCGAGGACGGCGCCGCGCGCGGCGTGCGCGGCACGGTCCTCGCCGAGGACGACTCGCCCCGCGGAGTCGCCTCCAGCCGCGACGAGGCCGGCGAGTTCGAACTCACCGCCCAGGCCGTGATCGTCACCTCCGGCGGCATCGGCGCTGACCACGACATCGTCCGCGGCCACTGGCCCGAGCGTCTCGGCACCCCGCCCGCCGAGATGGTCACCGGCGTCCCCGCCTACGTCGACGGACGGATGCTCGGCATCAGCGCCGACGCGGGCGCCCGCCTGGTCAACCGCGACCGGATGTGGCACTACACCGAGGGCCTGCGGAACTGGGACCCGATCTGGCCCGGCCACGGCATCCGCATCCTGCCCGGACCGTCGTCCCTGTGGTTCGACGCCCTCGGCCGCCGGCTGCCCGAGCCCTGCCTGCCCGGCTACGACACCCTGGGCACCCTGCGGCACCTGCGCACGGCGGACGGCCTCGCCGAGCACGACCACTCCTGGTTCATCCTCAACCAGAAGATCATCGAGAAGGAGTTCGCACTCTCCGGCTCCGAGCAGAACCCCGACATCACCGCCAAGGACCGGGCCGGCTTCCTGCGCGAACGCGTCCTCGGCAAGGGCGCCCCGGCCCCGGTGGACGCTTTCCTGCACAAGGGCGCCGACTTCGTGACCGCTCCGAACCTGGAGCAGCTGGTCGAGCGGATGAACGGGCTGACCGAGAAACCGCTCCTGGACGCGGCCCTGATCCGGCGGCAGATCGAGGCCCGCGACCTCCAGATGGCCAACCCGTACGCCAAGGACGCCCAGGTCCAGGGGATCCGCAACGCCCGCCGCTACATCGGGGACCGTCTCGGCCGGGTCGCCGCGCCGCACCGGATCCTCGACCCCGCCGCGGGTCCGCTGATCGGCGTCAAGCTGCACATCCTCACCCGCAAGACCCTCGGCGGCATCCAGACCGACCTCGACTCACGCGCCCTGACCGCCGACGGCACGCCCGTCGAGGGGCTGTACGCGGCCGGTGAGGTGGCCGGCTTCGGCGGGGGAGGAGTGCACGGGTACAACGCGCTGGAGGGCACCTTCCTGGGCGGCTGCCTGTTCTCCGGACGGGCCGCGGGCCGCGACGCCGCCCGGCGGACCGCCTGAAGGACGGCGTCCCGCACGCGCCGCAGCGCCTCCTCAGCTTCCGCCGAGAAGGCGCTGCAGCACCGCGGCGTGGCTCTCCCCGGGCGACTTGGACGCCGTCAGCAGCGTCACGTCCCCGGCGGCCCCCAGCTCCCGCAGGTGGTCGAGGAGGTCCTTCTCCTCGGGGGCGGCCAGCTCCGCCTCGTAGCGCTCGGTGAACTCCGCGAAGGAGCCCTCACCCGCGTGGTACCAGCGGCGCAGTCCGGTCGACGGGGTGAGCCCCTTGGGCCACTCGTCGACCCGCGCCGCGTCCTTCGACAGGCCGCGCGGCCAGAGCCGGTCCACCAGGACCCGGACACCGTCGCCGGCCTCGGGAGCCTCGTAGACGCGGCGTACCCGGACGCTCACGCGCTCGACCTTCTGCGCACCGCCTCGCGGCGCTTGAGCGCACGGCGTTCCAGCTCACTGGTCCCGCCCCACACGCCGATGGACTGCCCGGTGTCGAGCGCCCATCGCAGACACTGCTCCTGGACCGGGCAGCCCCGGCAGACCGCCTTCGCCTGCTCGGTCTGCAAAGCGGCCGGGCCGGTGGTGCCGATCGGGAAGAACAGGTCGGGGTCCTCCGTGCGGCACGCGGCGTGTTCTCGCCAGTTGTCCATCAAAGTCACCTGCGATCGGTTGCGTTCGCGCCTTCGTGCGTTGGCCTTCATCCAAAAGTTGCTCCGATGCGGGTGACCGTTCGACGGCGGGCCGAAACCGGCCGACTGCGAACGACCGGCGCCGGGTGCCTAGCGCGACAGCTCCCGCCGGGCCGCGGCCAGGACCGCGTCGGCCACCGTGGCCAGCGCCGGGGAGTCGAGTTTCCACTGCTGCCAGTGGAGCGGGACGTCCACCGACAGGTCCGGCGCGAAGTCGACAAGTCGCCCCGCGCGCAGCAGCGGCCGCGCCTGCGGCTCCGGCACCATGCCCCAGCCGAGGCCCGCTGCGACGGCCTCCACGAACCCCTCCGAGGTGGGCACGTAGTGCCGTGCGGTGCTCGCGCCGCCGCGCCCGAGCCGTCGCGCGAACGCGTCCTGGAAGTCGTCCCGCCGGTCGAAGACCACGACGGGAGCCGCGCCCAGCGCCTCCCGCAGCGGCCCGGCCAGGTGCCGCGCGGCGAACTCGGGGGCGGCGCACGGCTGATAGCGCATCCGCCCCAGGAACCGGACCGCGCAGCCCGGCACCGGCTCCGGCGAGGACGTCACCGCGGCCATCACCACGCCCTCCCGCAGCAGCGCGGCCGTGTGGGCCTCGTCCTCGCGGCGCAGCTCGAAGCAGAGCCCGGGCCCTCCGGGCAGCTCCGTGAGCGCGCCGAGGAACCAGGTCGCGAGCGAGTCGGCGTTGACGGCGACCGAGATCCGGGTGGGCTCGCCGGCCGCCCCGCTCAGGCCCAGCTCGGCGTGCGCGTCCCGCTCCAGCCGGGCCACCTGGCGGGCGAGGCGCACCAGGACCGCGCCGGACTCCGTGGGGCGCACCGGCTTGGTGCGCAGCAGCAGCACCCGGCCCGTGCGCTGCTCCAGGGCCTTCACCCGCTGGCTGACCGCCGACGGCGTCACATGCAGCGCGGCGGCCGCCGCGTCGAAGGTGCCCTCGTCCACCACGGCCAGCAGGGTGCGCACCTGGTCCAGCGGCAGGTCCGCCGCGTCCTCCGTCATCACGAGCGCTAAGGATACGTAAGAACCTTTAGCTGTACCTGCGGTGATCGTCCGCTTAGCGTCGAGAGCATGTCCAACGCCCTCACCGCCGCGGCCGCCGGCTTCGGTACCGGTCTCTCGCTCATCGTCGCCATCGGCGCGCAGAACGCCTTCGTCCTGCGGCAGGGGATCCGTCGCGACGCGGTCCTCGCCGTGGTCGGCATCTGCGCCCTGTCCGACGCGCTGCTCATCGCCCTGGGCGTCGGCGGCGTCGGCGCGGTGGTGGTGGCCTGGCCGGACGCGCTGACCGTGGTCGGCTGGATCGGCGGCGCCTTCCTGCTCTGCTACGGCGCGCTCGCCGCCCGGCGCGTGTTCCGCCCGGCCGGCGCGCTGCGGGCGGAGGGCGGCACCGCGGGCTCCCGCCGCCGGGCGGTGCTCACCTGCCTGGCGCTGACCTGGCTCAACCCGCACGTCTACCTCGACACCGTGTTCCTGCTGGGCTCGGTGGCCGCCGACCGGGGCCCGCTGCGCTGGACCTTCGGTCTGGGCGCCGCCGCGGCCAGCCTGGTCTGGTTCGCGGTCCTCGGCTTCGGCGCGCGCCACCTCGGCCGCTTCCTGGCCCGGCCCGCTGCCTGGCGGGTGCTGGACGGACTGGTCGCCGCCACCATGATCGTCCTCGGGGTGAGCCTCATCGCCGGCGCCTGACCCCCCGCTCGAACGGAGCTGCGACACTGATCTCCGCAGCCGAAAGATGTATCGAGCACGTAGGAAGCGCGTGGACACCAGCGAGAGCAGCGAGAGCGGGACCGAGCAGGGGGCGGCGAAGACCCCCGCCCCGGACGAGGGGGCGCGGCGCGGGTGGCGCCGCTGGGCGATGGACACCCGCCCGCTGCGCCGCCCCGCCTACCGCAGGCTGTGGTCCTCGACCATCGTCACGGCCGTCGGCAGCCAGCTCACCGCGGTCGCGGTGCCCAAGCAGATCTACGACATCACCGGTTCCTCGGCCTGGGTGGGCGCCGCCAGTCTCGCCGGCCTGCTGCCGCTCGTCGTGTTCGCGCTGTGGGGCGGCGCCGTCGCCGACACCATGGACCGCCGCAAGCTGCTGCTGATCACCAACACCGGCATCGCCGTCACCTCACTGCTGTTCTGGGTGCAGGCGGTCACCGGCCTGGAGTCGGTGGCCGCGCTGATGCTGCTGCTCGCGCTCCAGCAGGCCTTCTGGGGCCTCAACGCCCCGGCCCGCAACGCCTCCATCGCCCGGCTGGTCCCGGAGGGCGAACTGCCCGCGGCCAACGCGCTCGGCTCGACCGTGATGCAGACCGGGCAGGTGGTCGGGCCGCTGCTCGCCGGTGCGCTCATCCCGGTGATCGGACTGCCCGAGCTGTACCTGATCGACGCGCTGGCCCTGTGCGTCACGGTGTGGGCGGTCTACCGGCTGCCCGCCCTCCCGCCGCTCGCGGGCACGGCGGTGCGGCGCGCGGGCGTGCGCGAGATCGTGGCCGGCTTCCGCTACATCGCCGGGCACAAGGTGCTGCTGCTGTCCTTCCTGGCCGACATCGTCGCCATGGTCCTCGGCATGCCCCGCGCGCTGTTCCCGCAGCTCGCCGCCGAGACCTACGCCCCGTACGGCGAGGGGCTCGCCCTGGGGCTGCTGTTCGCGGCGATCCCGGTCGGCGCGGTGGCCGGCGGGCTGTTGTCGGGCACCTTCTCCCGGGCACGGCGGCACGGCTGGATGGTGATCGGCGCGGTCGTCGTCTGGGGCGGTGCCGTCGCCGGATTCGGACTGAGCGGGAGTCTGTGGCTCGCGGTGGCGTTCCTGGCGGTGGCGGGAGTCGCCGACATGGTGTCCATGGTGTTCCGCGGGGCGATCCTGCTGTCCGCCGCGACCGACGAGATGCGCGGGCGGATGCAGGGGGTGTTCACCGTCGTCGTGGCGGGCGGTCCGCGGCTGGCCGACGTCCTGCACGGCACAGCGGGCTCCGCCTTCGGCGCGCGCGAGGCGGTGACGGGCGGCGGGCTGCTCGTCGTGGTGGTGATGCTGGCCCTGGCGGCCGCGGTGCCGGCGCTGCGCCGCTACCGCGTCTGAGGCGCCTACAGGGACCCGCGCCCGTGCAGCGCGTAGTGGTCCATGAGCCGGCCCCTGGTGGTCTCCAGCCGGTGCGCGAGGATCTCGGCGACCGACCGCACCAGCACGATGCCCAGGTGCGGGTCCTCCTCGCACAGGTCGAGCACCGTGGCCGCGTCGAACTCGTAGGCGCGCACCTGGCTGAAGGCCTCGGCGCCGAAGTCCCACTCGTAGGGCGGGAACAGCCAGGACCAGCCGAGCAGGTCGCCCACGCCCAGGCTGGCGACGGTGACCGTCTGCATGGACGTCACCTGCTGGGTCAGTGAGACCGCGCCGGAGCGGATGACCCAGAAGCGGTCCGCCCGGTCGCCCGCCTCGAAGATCCGGGCGTCCTCCGGAAACGAGATCTCCCGCGCGAGCGCCATCAGCCGTTCGCGCTGGGCCGGGGGAAGAGCGGTCAGGAGTTTGATCGCTTTGGTCATGGCACGGGGCTCCTCGCCGGCGATTCGGTTCCGGGGCTTTCCCTATGCCCATTTGAGTCGTTGTCGGCGCGCTGGGCCATTCGGCGGACGGCGGATCCCGTACGGATTCGGTGCGCAATCCGGGGACGGCGGTGCGCCGGCATGAAAAAGCCCTGGCCGGACGGGGGAGGCCGGCCAGGGCCGTTCGCGGTGACCGCGGAGGACTTTTCCATCGACTCCGTCGCCACGTATGGATGAACGCTAAACCATCCTGGGGTGTCCGGGGAAACCGGGATGGGCGTACGTGACCGGACTCACGCACGCCCGGCGGCGTCGATCCGTCCCGGCACCGCTCACCGCGGGTGGCGCCCCGGGGTCAGTACCTCGTCCAGCACCCGCAGGACGGCCTCGTACGCCACCGCCCTTACGGCGGCCTCCCGGGATCCCTCCGGATCGGTCGGCCGCAGTTCCGCGCTCCGGTCCCGCCAGCTCCGTGTCTCCTCCATCGCACAGGTCCTCGCCCGGTGCATCCGGCGGAGCAGTTCGTCCGAGTCCACAACATCCGTCATGTACTCCGCGTACCCGCGCTGGGCGCCCGGATGGCCGTTGGGCCACAAGGATGGCCCGAGGTTTGCCGGTGCGGCCACAGGTCAGCCGGAAGTGACGGGTCCGTACGGCGCCCACCACGGCGCACGGCCCGGACCGAAGGCTCATGTCACCGATCAGGGAGCGGACGTATGCGCGACCGGCAGACGACCGAAACCGTCGTGGATCAGTACGGCGCGGACCGGTACGGGCCGTGCCGGCCCGCCGACGCCCGCAGAGCCGTCGAACGAGCCGTCGCCGGGCGCCGGGGCGCCGACGGCCCCGCCCGGTACGACGCCCGCGCCCTCTCGGACGCCGTGCTGGTCGCCTCGGAGCTGACCACCAACGCGATCCTGCACGGCGGCGGCATCACCGACTTCCGCGTCGACGTCGTGGGACCCGGCGTGCGGCTGTCGGTCAGCGACCGCAGCCACGACCTGCCGGTGGCCGTGCCGGCCACCGACGAACAGGGCCGCCGCCGCGTCGGCGGCCGGGGCTGGCCGATCGTCTGCCGGCTCGCCCACGACGTGCGCGTGGCAGATCTTCCGGCCGGCGGCAAGTGCATCACCGTCCTCGTTCCGCTGTCCTGAGTACATTTCGCAAAGCGGAGTTTGTTCCACCGGGTCAGGGGCAGTCGCAGAATCGTGCTTCGGACCGGAGGCGCAGCGGCGGGAGCGGTATGGCCGCTTCGGCCCCTCCGGATCGCGACGGATCGCGACCGGGGTGGGTGCGAACGGTGCCGTTCTCGCGGCAAGTCCCTGACACCACCGTTCAGGAGCGAATCCGCATGCTCGTAGAAACGCCCACCGGCCGCCCCGACGCCTCGGGAACCTCCAACGCCACCACCGGCCGCCGTCGCCACGACGACGCTCCCGACACCATGGCCCTCTTCGGCCGCCTCGCCGGCCTGCCGGACGGCCCCGAGCGGGACGCCCTGCGCGACGAACTCGTCACCGCCTGGCTACCCATGGCCCACCGGATCGCCGGCCGGTTCCGGGACCGCGGCGAGTCCCTGGAGGACCTGCGCCAGGTGGCGGCGCTGGGCCTGGTGAAGGCCATCGACCGCTTCGACCCGGAGCGCGGCGCCTTCGAGAGTTACGCCGTGCCCACCATCACCGGCGAGGTCAAGCGCCACTTCCGGGACCGGATGTGGGCGCTGCGGGTCCCCCGCCGGGTCCAGGAGCTGCGGAACAAGGTGCGCGTGGCGCGCCGGGAACTCACCCAGGCCCCGGGCAGCCCCGAACCCTCGCTGGCCGCCCTCGCCGCCCACACCGGCCTCACCGAGGACGAGGTCAGTGCCGGAATGGAGGCGCTGGAGAGCTTCAGCACCCTGTCGCTGGACGCCGAGCTGTCGGCCGGCGACGACGGCTACAGCCTCGCGGACACCCTCGGCGCGGCGGACGCCTCGTACGACACCGTGATCGACCGCGAGTCCGCCAAGACGGGCCTGCGCCGGCTTCCCGAACGCGAACGCGCCATCCTCTACATGCGCTTCTTCGAGGACATGACGCAGAGCCGGATAGCCGACAAGCTGGGCATCTCGCAGATGCACGTGTCACGTCTCATCAGCCGCAGCTGCGCCCGGGTGCGCGACGAGGCGCTCGGCGAGCGGACGGCAGGCGGCCGTCCGCCGCAGCACTGACGGCGTGGACTCCGGCCCGTACACCGCTGGGCGGTGTACGGGCCGGTCTGTGCGTGCGGGGCCGATGCCGGGGCATGCGGTGTCCCGGAGGGGAGGTCCACATGAACGCACGAGTCATGGCAAGCACGGGCCGCGGCACCGCCCGGAGGGCCGCGAACGGATCGGCCGCCGAGGGGGCCGCCAGGGCGGGGCTCACCGCTCGCGGAGTCATCTACCTGCTGGTCGGCATCCTGGCCCTGCAGATCGCCTTCGGCAGCGGAAACCGGCAGGCGGACCGGGGCGGCGCCCTGGAGGAGCTGGCGGACAAGCCGTTCGGCGCCGTCCTGCTGTGGGCGCTGGGCATCGGGCTCGTCGGAATGGCCCTGTGGCGCCTGTCCGAGGCGGCCTTCGGCGCCACCGGCAAGGACGGGCACAAGGCCAAGAAGCGGCTGCCGGCCGCGGCCCGCTGCGTCTTCTACGCCTTCGTCGCCTACTCCGTCCTGGCCTTCGCGGCCGGCGCGGGCGGCAGCGGCTCGAGCGACCAGCAGTCCCGGGACGTCACGGCCAAGGTCATGGAGATGCCCGCGGGGCAGTGGATCGTGGGACTGGCCGGAGCGGGCATCGTGGTCGCCGGAGTGGTGATCGCCGTGCAGGCCATCCGCCGCAGCTACCACAAGAAGCTGAAGCTCGGCGCCCTCGGCTCCCGGGCCCGGACGCTGCTCGACGTCACCGGCGTCGGCGGGGGAGTGGCCCGCGGAGCCGTGTTCGCGGCGGCGGGCGCCTTCGCGGTGCGGGCCGCGGTGGACTACAAGCCCGATCAGGCCAAGGGCCTCGACGACACCCTCCGCTCCTTCGCCGACACGCCCCTCGGCCCCTGGCTCCTGGCCCTCGTGGCCGCCGGTCTGGTCCTGTTCGGGGTGTTCTCCTTCGCGCTGGCACGCTGGCGCCGCGTCTGAGCCGGGCACCACGGGGAACACGGGGCGAATGAACGAACACGAGATTCCTCCGCCGGACGGACGTCCCGTGGACGTCTACCTCGACCTCCTGCGCGTCCGCATGCCGAACGACGACTACCAGCTGCTGCTCAGCGTGGTGGAACCGGTCCTCCAGGCGATCGACGAGCAGCAGATGCCGACCATCGACTTCTCCCTGGACGGCGACAACGCCGAGGCACTGCCCCAGGAGATCAGGGACGAGGCCGCCCTGGTCATCGCCACCGCCGTCACCGGGCGGCTGGACAACGAAGTCGTCGAGATCAGCACCGACGAGACCGGCCCCGTCCGGGTCGTCACCGACGCGACCACCGCCGCCGACCCCGAACGCCTCGGCGAGATAGCCGACTACCTCAAGGAACGCCACCGGCAGAACGAGGAACTGCGCGGCATCGCCGAGGCGAGCGGTCTGCCCAGCGACTTCTGACCGCCCGGCTCCGGCGGCTCAGCGCTGCGGAGTCCTCACGGCGACACCCAGCGGCCGGGCGAGGCCGACCACCGCCTCGTCCAGCCGCTCCAGGTGCCGCAGCACCCGGCCGGTGATCCTGCCGTACCGGGGCGTCCCGGCGGCGTCCGGCTCCAGCAGCGAGGCGATGCTGGGGCCGGTCTCCACCTCGGTCACCTTGTCGTCGTCCTCGACGTGGGCGGCGATCGCCTCGATGTTGCGCACCGTGCGCCGCACCGCCCCGCGCAGCCGCGGGTCGGCCGCGATCGACGGGTGGGTGGGCAGCAGCTCGGCCGTCGCGGCCAGCGACCGCGCGTGGTAGGCGCAGGTCTCCAGCAGCGCGACCACGTACTGCGCCGTGTTGCGCCGCGAGCGCAGCGGCGTGATCGGGTGGGTGAGCGGCTGCACGGCGGCCCGCAGGTCGCCGAGCGCCTGGTCCAGCTCCCGGGCCGTGTCCAGCAGGTCGGCCGCGGGACCGCCGCTGAGCTGGTCGACGGCGCCCTCGGTGACGTCGGTGAGCCGCTCCAGCACCGTGCCGAGCAGTTCGTTGGTCCGCCGGTCGGTCCGTATCGGCAGCACCAGCGCCGCCGCGACGATCCCGCACGCCGCGCCCAGCGCCGTCTCCTCCACCCGCAGCAGCAGCACGGACATGCTGTACGTGTGCAGCAGGGTGTACAGCAGCCCCAGCATCGCCGTGACGAAGAACGACATGAGCGTGTACGACAGCGGCGCCGTGTAGAACATCGCGAAGATCAGCACCAGCACCAGCCCGAACGCGGTCCAGGTGTGGTTGCCGACCAGACCGGCCAGCACGATGCCGGCCACCACCCCCAGCACGGTGCCCAGCAGCCGGCGGTAGCCCTTGACCAGGATCTCGCCGGTGGACGCGGTGTTGATGAAGACGATCCAGCAGGTGAGCACCGCCCAGTACCAGCGCTGCGTCGACAGGAACTCACCGCCCACGATGGCCAGCGACGACCCCACCGCCACCTGCACCGCGGCCCGCGTCGTGGGCCGCCTGAGACCGGTCGGCTCGTCCTCGGCCGCCGCCTCCTCGCCGGCGTCGATCGCCGCGTCCTCGGCGTCCAGCTCCTCCCGGGAACGGGCCGTCGCCGGTGAGTCGTCCGACTCGTCCTGCGGCCCGTCCAGCGCGATCCGCAGCCCCATGACCGCCCGCGCGCTCTCACCGATGCCGCGGAAGACGTCCTGGACGGCCGGGGTCGCCTCGGGCAGGTTCTCCTCGTCGCGGTAGCCCAGGAGCCGGTTGCGCAGATGGGACAGCGCGGTCCCGCGCGCCTCGGCCGGCGGCCTCAGCACCAGCGTGCGCAGCGCCGCCAGGTCCCGGCGCAGTATGTCCGTCGCCTCACCGGGCGCCGGCGAGTGGCCCACCGAGGGCGCGGGCGCCCCCGGCAGGTGCAGCGTCAGGGTGTCCGCCCGCTCGGCGCTGCGCGCGGTCAGCAGCAGCAGGCCCAGCCGTTCGGCGGCGATCTCGGCGTCCGCGATGCGCCGCTGCACCAGCCGCGCGGTGGACTCGTCGGGCGTGCCCTCCTCCAGCCGGGACTGGATCATCAGGGCCGTCTCGTGCAGCCGCGCGGTGCCCTCGCGCAGCCGCTCCAGGGTCTTCTCGATGTCGTCGGGACCGGCGTCCAGCAACTCGGCCTGCGTGGCGATCAGCTGCGCCAGGCGGGCCCGGAACGCCTGCCGCAGCCGTTGCAGGATCCGCGCCGGCGTCGCCGGTACGATCCCGAAGCGCACCACCGCGCTGGACGCGAACGCCACCGCGATGGCGGTCCACAGGGCCGGCAGCCCGGACACCTTCGCGCCGACGAACAGCGACACGAAGTAGACCTGGAAGCCGATCAGCCCCAACGCGGTGCCGCGGTCGCCGAACCGGCGGACGAAGACCGCGCAGAAGATCAGGACGACGAAGACCGCGTCGCCGATGATCACCCGCGAGGTCAGCAGCGCGCTGAGCGACACCGAGGCCAGGGCGACGGGCAGGCCCAGCGCCAGCGTGACGGCCTGCGGGCCCAGCTCCTTCTCCCGGATGGCGAACGTGGCGACCATCGCCGCCATGGCGCCCGCCACCAGATGCTTGACGTCCACGCCGAACACGGCGAGCACCGCCAGCGTCAGCGCGATGGCGCCCACCGTCCGCAGTCCCGCCGTCAGCCGCAACAGCCCGGGGTCGGACGCGGCGACGCTGTCCCGCAGCCGTGTCCGCACCGAGCGCCCCGCTGCCTTCACGCCGCCGTACACTCTCCCGATTCACAGCCGATTCCCGGCCGGTTCACGCCGAGATCCACTTCTCAGCATGTCATGCCGCGGGCCGGACCCGGCCGCGGGGTCACCGCTCCTTCAGACCCGCCCCCTCGACCCGCTCCCGTACCTGTTCCGGGGTCAGATAGGCGTCGGTGTACTCGAAGTCCTTCAGCTTGGCCGGCTTGCGGGCCTGGAAGCCGGTGCGGACGAAATCGTCGCCGGCCACCGCGTTGATCGCCCAGTTCGCCGCCACCCGGGCCTTGGCCACGCCCGTGCGCAGCGCCGACCAGTGGTAGCCGCGGGCCACCGCCTGCGCCGGCAGACCCTTCAGCTCGATGCCGAGCGGCTTGGAGACCGCGTCGGTGCCGCCGAGGTCCACGACCAGACCGAGGTCCTTGTGCACGTACGGCCGCATCGGCTGGTTGCGCAGCGTGGCGATGAGGTTCTCGGCGACGTGCCGGCCCTGCCGCATCGCGTGCTGCGCCGTGGGCGGGCACACCGCGCCGTCCTGGCCCTTGGCGAGGTCGGGCACGGCGGCGGAGTCGCCCAGCGCGAACACCCCGTCGTGGTCCGGCAGGCACATCTCGGCGGTGACCGCGAGCCGCCCCTTGACCGTCTCCGCGCCGAGCGTGGCCATCAGCGGGCTCGCCACCACGCCCGCCGTCCAGATCAGCGTGCGGGTCGGCACCACCCGGCCGTCCGTGAAGGTGACCTCCTCGGGCCCGGCCTTGTCGATGGAGACACCCAGGGAGATCTCGATGCCGCGCCGGGCGAGGACCTCCTGCGCGTCGCGCCCGAGCTTCTCGCCCAGCTCGGGCATCAGCTTCGGGGCGATGTCGATCAGGTGCCACTTGATCAGACTCGGGTCGAGCCGGTTGTACCGCTTGACGGCCGCGTGCGTCAGCCGCTGGAGGCAGGCCGCGGTCTCGGTACCGGCGTAACCGCCGCCCACGACCACGAACTGGAGCCGGGAGGCGCGCTCGACCGGGTCCTGGCTGGCGTCGGCGAGATCCAGCTGGGAGATGACGTGGTCGCGGACGTAGGCGGCCTCCGCCAGCGTCTTCATGCCGAACGCGTTGTCGGTGAGCCCCGGGATGTCGAACGTGCGGGTGATGCTTCCGGGTGCGAGGACGATGTAGTCGTACGGCTCGTTGACGATCTGGTCGGTGATGGTGCGCACCACGCACACCTTCGCCTTCAGGTCCACCCCGATGGCGCCGCCCGGAATGATCCGGGTCCGGTAGCGGCTGCTGCGGCGCAGGGAGAGCGCGATCGACTGGGGGGTCAGCACCCCGGAGGCGACCTGGGGCAGCAGGGGCAGGTAGAGCTGGTAGGAGAACGGTGTCACCAGGGTGACGTCGGCTTCTCGGGGGGCGAGCTTCCGCTCCAGACGGCGGACGCACTCGACGCCGGCGAAACCTGCGCCGACCACCAGAATCCTGGGTCGTGTCACGGTGTTCATCCCTTTCTGCGGCGTCGGACGTTCCGCCGCGAACGCCCTTCGCCTGCCCCTGGATCGCTGCTTCGCACCTCGACAATCCCATCGCGCCCACGCCGGTGCGGCCAGCCGGGTGCGGCAGGCGGGTGCGATCGGGCGGGCGCGGCCGGGGGAGTGGTGCCGCCGGTCAGGCCGGGCCGCGGAGGTGGCACAGCAGCAGGCACACGTCGTCGTCCCGCTCGGAGTCGCTGAGCAGCGGATCCAGGAGCCCGTCCGCCGCACCCTCCAGGTCCGTCTCCAGCTTCGCCGGCGCGAACGAGCCCAGCGCGTCGGCCAGTCGCCCGATGCCCGGGTCTATGCCCTGGGCGCGGCGCTCCACCAGACCGTCGGTGTACAGCGCCAGCGTGGAGCCGGGCGCCAGCGGCACCGTGTGGTCGGCGATCTCCTGGCGGAGCGGGATGCCGAGCATCGCGCCGGGTTTGTCGTCCAGGATCCGCACCTGACCGTCCGGGGTCCGCAGCACCGGCGGCGGATGGCCGGCGGCGGCCCACGTCAGGGTCGGGTCGTCGGGGTGGAAGCGCGCGATGACGGCGGTGGCGAACAGGTCGGGCTGCAAATGGTGCAGGAACGTGTGCAGCCGGGTCAGCAGCCGCCCCGGGCTGCCGCCGTCCACAGCGTACGCCCGCAGCGCGGTACGCAGCTGGCTCATCATCACGGCGGCGCGCAGCCCGTGCCCGGTGACGTCGCCGACCACGGTGATGACCCCGCCGTCGGGCTGGCGGAAGGCGTCGTACCAGTCGCCGCCGATGTTCAGCCCGTGGGTGGCCGGCAGATAGCGGGCGGCCAGCCCGAGGCCCGCCGGGGAGGGCAGCTCCGTCAGCAGGGCCCGCTGGAGCGTCTCCGCGATGTCGCGGTTGTGCTGGTAGCGCCGGGCGTGGTCGATCGCGATGCTCGCCCGCCGGGTCAGCTCCACCAGCATGACGGCGTCGTCCGGGTCCCACTGCTCCCCGGGCGGCGACAGGGTCACCACGCCCTGGGGCGCCTGCCGGGTCGGCAGCGGGATGCACAGCGCGGGCCGGTCCGCGTCCAGCGCCGAGGGGGGCTGGTCCTGGACGCCGGGCAGGCCCCCCGGTTGCGTGGCGGCGTACTGCGGCCGCCCGGTGCGGGCCGCGACCACGGCCGCCGCAGGACGCGCCTGCACCGGCCGCCCGTCGTCCTGCTCGAACAGCCAGACGTCGACGCTCGCCGCGTACTCGGGCACCAGCAGCTCCGGCAGCCGCCGCACGATCTCGTGGTGGTCCAGGGACGCCGTCAGCACCGCGCTCGCGTCCGCCAGGAAGGTCAGCCGCCGCCGGGCGTTCTCCGCCTCCGTGCGCGCCTTGCGTTCGGCGGCGAACGCCTCCCGCTGGGCCCGCCCGGCGGCGTCCAGCTCCGCGTGCAGCGCCACGACGCCCTGGTTGGTCTGCTGCAACTCCTCGCGGTGGAAGCCGACCAGGTCCTCCTGCTCGCCGAGCCGCTCCAGCACCAGCGCCGTGTCCTCGTCGGCACCGAGCAGGGCCTCCGCGAGTCCGGCCGCGTCGTCCGGCACGGCGCCGTCCCCGAGATCCGTGGCCGGTTCGGGGCAGGCCACCGTGACCTGCCACGGCGGCTCGCCCGCGGCCGCGGCGTCCGGCGAGGTCACCACGGCGTGCAGGGCGCCCTTCCCGGCCTCCGACGCGGCGCGGCCCGCCGGGCCCGTCGTGAGGGTCAGCCGCCAGGTGCCGCCCTTGGTCAGGCACAGCCGCAGCTGCGCGCCGACCGCGGCCGTCAGCCGGGTGCGTTCCAGCGGCGGCACTCCGCAGGCCGCGGCCAGCCGCGCGGTGGCGACGCGCGCCCGCGCCGCGTCGGTGACGTCGCTGATCTGCCAGGTACGGGTCATGGGCGGTTCCCCGGGACGGGGGCCAGCACGACGACCGCGGTGTCGTCCCGCACCGGGCGGGCCGGGCTGCTCGCGTCGCGGAGGGTGACGGCGGCGGTCACCGCCGGGTCGGCCGTCGTGCTGCAGGTCTCCGCCGTCGGCGTCCAGCGGCTCGGCAGACCGTCGCTGTGCAGCACCAGCACCCGGTCGTCCGCCCAGTCCGCGGTCTCCTCACGCAGCGTCGTGGGCCGGTGGGTGCCGATGATGCCGGGCCGGGACAGCAGATGGCGCCAGGTGCCGCCCTCGCACAGCCGCGCCCCGATGTTGCCGACGCCGGCGAACCTGAGCACGCCGGCCCGCGCGTCGACCTGGGCCACCGCGACGGCCGCGCCGCGGGTGCCGGTCAGCGCCCGGTCGAGCCGCCGCAGCGCGTCCGCGGGGGTGACGTGGGCCGCGTCGCGCAGGGCATCGACGGCGGCGGTCGAGGCACGGGCCGCCTCCGGGCCGTGTCCCAGACCGTCGGCCAGCATCAGCGTGACCAGGTCGCCCGCGCGCACCCAGGCCCAGGCGTCGCCGGAGTACTGCGCCCCGCCGAAGGGGAGGTTGACGCCGCCGGCCCGCACCCGGTCCGCAGGGCCCGGCTCGGTGGCCGGGCCGTCCGGTACGGCGCCGATCCGGGCGGCCACCACCGTGCCCCGCCCCGGGACGCTGTGCAGGTCGAAGTGGTCCGAGAGACGCGCGCAGGTGCCCAGACCGGCACCGAGGGAGTGCGCCGTGGTGAAACCGTCCCCCAGGGCGGCGGGCACGTCGGCGATCCCCGGGCCGTGGTCCACCGTGGTCACCTGCACGAGCCGGGCTCCGTCCCGGCCGCCGGCGAGGACGGGCGGAGCGACGACGTCGATGAGGACCCGGCCGCCCCCGGCGTGCTTGAGCAGATTGGTGGCCAGCTCGGTCGCCACCAGCGCCGCCGTGGCGGTGCGCCGCTCGTCCAGTCCGGCCAGCGCCGCCGCCTGTTCCGCGGCCACCCTGACGTCACGCACCCGGGTCGAGTCGTGCACCGGCACGTCCCACACGCGTGGCATCAGGACTCCTCGCGCGGCCGCGGCGGTCTGCCCACCCAGGACGTCACCCGCACCGTCGTGCCCGTGTCCGGGGCGCTCTCGATCGCGAACTCGTGCACCAGCCGCCGGGCCCCTCCCAGCCCCAGGCCCAGCCCCTCACCGGAGGTGAAGCCGTCACTGAGCGCCTGCTCCAGATCCGCGATGCCCGGCCCCTCGTCGGCGAAGGTGAGCCGCAGCCCCCGGGCGGACCCGTCGGTCAGCTGCTCCGTCTCCATCGTTCCGCCCCCGCCGTACACGAGCGTGTTGCGCGCCAGTTCGCTGGCCGCCGTGACCAGCTTGGTCTGGTCCACCAGCCCGAAGCCGGTCTGTGCGGCGGCCTGCCGCACATGCTGTCGCACCCACACCAGATCCATGTCCGAACGGATCGGCAGGCGGGCCTGGGAGCCCGCGGCAGTGTGCATCACTGAGTCTCCCGGCGCAGGCCGCCGTGGCGGGACGACGGGGCCTGCCCCGTGAGGAGTTCCATCGCCCGCTCGGGACTGAGCGCCGTCCGCATGCCCGGCAGCGTGAGACCCAGCTCCACCAGCGTGATGGCGACCGCCGGCCGCATGCCGACCACCACGGTGCGCGCGGCGAGCAGGCCGCTCTGCCCGGCGATCTCGGCCAGCACCCGGCCGAGGAAGGAGTCGACGATCTCCACACCGGAGATGTCGATGATCACACCCGTGGCGCCACTGCCCACGATGGTCTCGGCGAGATCCTCCTGGAGCTGCTGCGCCGTGCTGTCGTGCAGGTCTCCCTGCAAGGTGACCAGCAGGACGTCACCGAGCCGCAGGACCGGAAGACGACCCGCCGGGGGAGCCCCGCCGGGTCCCGGGAAGCTCTCGCTCACCGCGTGACCGCTCCGTTCGAGCCGGGCGCCACGATGCCGACCCCGAGCTGGTGCAGTACGTACGCCAGCGCGTCGGCCAGGCTCGCACGGGTCGGCACGTTGCCCAGGTCGAGACCGAGGTGGACCATGGTCTGCGCGATCGCCGGCCGGATGCCGGAGACCATGCACTCGGCGCCCATCAGCCGGGCCGCCGCGACCGTCTTCATCAGGTGCTGGGCCACCAGGGAGTCGACCGTCGGGACACCGGTGATGTCCAGGATCGCGAAGCGCGCCTGCTGCTCCACGATGGATTCCAGCAGGGTCTCCATCACCACCTGGCTGCGGGCGCTGTCCAGCGTGCCGATCAGCGGCACGGCCACGACGCCGTCCCACAGCTTGATGACCGGGGTGGCGACCTCCAGCAACTGCAGCCGCTGCCGGTCGATGAGTGCCTGGCCCTCGCTGAGCGCCGTCTGCATCACCACGACGCGCAGGGTGCCCATCAGCACACCCAGCGTGGCCAGACAGGAGCGGGTGTGCTCGACGGAGTCGTCGGGCAGATCGGCCAGGAGCAGGCTCTCGACCGGTGCACGCAGCATGGCCAGTTCGCCCGACACCTGCGCGCTGCTCAGGCCCGCCCGGGAGCGGGCCGCGCCCATCCGCGCCAACTGCTCGCGCACCGTGGTGAATCCCGCGGCGTCCGGGTCCTCCACCCGCTCCGCGTCCGCGACTTGAGCCAGCGCGTCCACCACGGCCTTGCCCGCCTCGACCGCCTCGTCGCGCGAGACGGTGAACACGGCCCGGAACAAGGGCTCGTCGGCCCAGCGCTGGGCGATCTGCTCCCGGCGGCGCCGCAGGAAGTCCCTGATCTCAAGCGTGGGCGATCCCGCGGTTCCCTCTTCCGGCACCTGTTCCACTCCTCATCCGCTCCTGCCCCCCGCAGCGCACGAAGCGGTGCGGCGGTGATGTGACTCTGCCGGGCGACAACTGTAACCACCCTCCGACCTCGCACGACACCTGCTCCCGCACGACCGGTCCCCGCCCGGCGGGGCCCGGGGCTCAGGCCTCCGGCACGCCGGGACCCGCCGGCTGCGCGTCGACGCGAGAGAGCGCCTCCTCGGTGCTCTCCGAGACCGGCACGGTGATGCTCACCCCGGTCAGGTCCAGGACGCGGCGCACCGCCGGGGCCGGTGCGATGATGTGCACACTGCCCGGCAGCTCCCGGGCCTCCTGGTAGACCCGCAGGATGATGTTCATGCCGGAGGAGTCCATGAACGGGACCTCCGACAGGTCCAGGAGGAAGTGCCGTCGGCCGTGGTGGAGCTGGTTGGCCAGGTGATGCTGGAGCTCGGTCGCGGTGTCGACGTCCAGGTAGCCCGCCACCTTCAGCAGCGCGATCTCCTCCCGCGGCAGCGTCACCTCGACGGACAACGGGTTCTGGGCGATGGGCACGTGTACCTCCAACAACGCGGCGTCGCGGCGGACCGTCGTGATCCGCCGCGCCCGGCGATTACCCCCGAATCCGGGTCCCATGCACGGCCGCCGGGACGGGTTCGCGGACCGCCCTCAGCCGACCCGGATGCCCACGAGGCAGGTGTCGTCGTCGGTGTCCGACCGGCTGTAGGTGAGCAGCCGGTCCAGGTGCTGGTCCAGGGTGGTCGGCGTCGGGCTGACGGTGGTCAGCAACTGGTCCAGCGCCTCCTCCACGGAGCGGTCCCGGCGCTCGATCAGGCCGTCGGTGTACATGAGCAGCGTGTCCTGGCCGGCCAGCTGCACCTCGGCCTCCTCGTACGCCGCCTCCGCGACCGCGCCCAGCAGCATCCCCCTGACCAGCGGCAGCCGCTCCGCCCGTACGCCGCGCACCAGCACCGGCGGCAGATGGCCCGCCCTGGCCCAGCGCAGGGTGCGCCGGGCCGGGTCGTACAGCCCGCACACCGCGGTCGCGGTGACACCGCCCGTCAGATGGTGCGCGACGATGTTGAGCCAGGACAGCAGCTGGCCCGGACCGGCCCCGGTGACCGCCAGCCCGCGCAGCGCGTTGCGCAGCACGACCATGCTGGTCGCCGCCTCTATGCCGTGTCCGGCCACGTCGCCGACGCACAGCAGCACCAGCCCGTTCGGCAGCCTCACGGCGTCGTACCAGTCGCCGCCGACCAGCTGCTCCGTCTCCGCGGGCCGGTAGCGGACGGCCACCTGGAGTTCGGGCATCTTCAGCGGGGTCTGCGCCGGCGGCATGATGGCGTGCTGCAACTGGAGGGTCAGCCGGTTGCGCTCGATGGCCTGCTGCTCGGTGTGGGCCAGCTGGTCGCGGGTCGCGGCGAGCGCCACCTCGGTCCAGTGCTGGGCGGAGATGTCCTGATAGGCCCCCCGTACGACGAGCAGGCGGTCGTCGGTGTCCAGGACCGGCTCGGCCACCACCCGCACGTGCCGGGTCACGCCGTCCGGCCGCTGGAGCCGGAACGCCGCCGAGGCCGGCCGCCGGTGGTGCAGCAGCGTGCGCAGGAAGCGTCCGATGGCGACCGCGTCGTCCGGATGGGCGTGGGCGGCCAGCTCCTCCAGCCGCACCGGGGTGCTCGTCCGCGGACGTCCGTAGAGGTCGAAGAGCTGCCCGTTCCAGGTGATCTCGCCGGTCAGCAGGTTCTCCTCGAAACCGCCGATGCGGCCGAGTCGCTGGGCGTGCTGGAGGAGGCTGGCCAGCCGGGCCGTCTCGTCCTCGATCCGCCAGATGAGGAGGACGGCGTTGCCGTGCCGGCTGACGCTTATGTCCGCGACCGCCGACAGGGCCACCTGGTCCACCAGCGCGGTCAGGTTCATGCGCCGGGCCCGGAACGGCTCGCCCGTCGCGTACACCCGCTCGAGGTGCCGGAACAGCTCGCTGTCCCCGGCGGCCAACGGGTACGCCTCCAGCAGCAGGGCCCCGCTCACGACGGCACGCGGCCGGCCGGCGGGGTCCAGGAAATTCTCGTTCACGTGCTGGATGCGGAAGTCCGCCAGCCGGCCGTCGGCGTCCAGGTGCGGCACCAGCACCAGGGCGGGGTCGTACAGTCCGTCGGCCAGGTCCATCAGCTCCACCGCGTCCGGCATGACCCGCGGCTGCTGCCCGGCGCCGTTCGGCGGCGTGTACGACTCCAGGGTGTGCGCGCACAGCTCCGCCAGGGCCTCCACCTGGCGCACCACCTGCGGCGGCTGCGGCGCCAGCGGTGCCGGCCAGGCGATCTCCAGCACGCCGTGCAGGCGCCCTCCGGTGCCGGCGGGCACGGCGACCCTGCCGCCGTCCGGATACTGGTGCCGGCCCACGCTGGGCAGCCCCGTCTCCGCCAGGGACGTGAACCACTGCCCCGTCCGCTCGGTCAGTCCGGACCGGGCGACCGTCGCCACGTCCGGCGGCACGTAGCGCCAGCGGGTGGCCTCGGCCGGGGAGAACCCCGCGCTGCCGGCCAGGGTGAGCGACCCGTCGTACCCGGCCGCCCAGATGGCCACCGCGACCGCGCCGAGCGGGCGCAGCGCCTGCTCCAGCAGGGAGTCGGCCACGGCCTGGGTGTCGCCCGCGGCCAGCGCGCCGCTCTCGGCGGCCCGCAGGCGTACGGCGGCGGAGTCGCCCCCCGTCTCCCCGGGCCGCCGGTCTCGCCCGGAGCCCCCGCCGTCCCCGCCGGCCCGGGGGTCCCGGTCGGACTCGGAGCGCACGGCGGCGGTCGCCGCGAGGAAGGCGTCCGTCACCTCCGACATCCGGTCCCGCGCCGCCTGGTTGATGACGTCGACCGCGAACTCCAGCGGCGTCGCCCGGGACTGCTCGGCCAGTTCGGCGAGCTGCCGCGCCGCCTGGGCCGGACCGCAGCCGAGCCGCGCCACCAGGATGCCCTTGGCCAGCTCGATCAGGGCCCGGCCCTCGGCCTCCGCCTGGGCGGCCCGTACCTCGCTGCTGAGCCGGTCGACGGTGGCCGCCAGCCGGCCCACGGGCGACAGCGGCGTCAGCGCGCGCATGCCGACGGCCGGTCCGTCGAGCGCGCAGGACTGCGGCGGCCCGGGTGCCGGGGGCGGTGCGGCGGACGGCTCCCGCGGTGCGGCGGCCGGTTCGCGGGACTGCTCGGACTTGCTCACGACGGGGACGCTCCTCGGCTGGCGAGGGCCACGGAGCGCGACGGGCCGCGCCGCGCTCCGTCCGGCCCACCCTGGTACGGGACGGGGGCCGGTGCGGTCATGCGGGCAGCCACCGTCGGACGCAGGCGATGAGGTCCTGGGTGTCGACGGGCTTGGTGACGTAGTCGCTGGCCCCCGAGGCGAGGCTCTTCTCCCGGTCGCCCGGCATCGCCTTGGCGGTGACCGCGATGATCGGCAGCTCGGCGTACTCGGGCATCCGGCGGATCTCCGCCGTCGCCGTGTAGCCGTCCATCTCCGGCATCATCACGTCCATCAGGACCAGCGCGACCTCCGGGTGGTGCGTCAGCTTCTCGATGCCCCGGCGGCCGTTCTCCGCGTGCAGGACGCGGAAACCGTGCAGCTCCAGGATCCCGCTGAGCGCGAAGAGGTTGCGCGCGTCGTCGTCGACGACGAGGACGGTGCGCCCGGTGGGGGAGTCCTCCCCGAGGTGCGCACTCGCGCGCCGGGGCTCCTCCGGCCGGACCAGGGTCAGTACGTCCCCGGGCTCCTCGGCGGCCAGGTGCAGGGCGATACGCTCGCGCAGCTCGTCGAGGCTGGACAGGAACTCCAGCACCCCGCCCGCGGCGCCGGAGCGCAGGTCCTCCTCCAGGGCCGCGTCCACGCGGTGGCCGCTGTGCACCAGCACGGGCACGCTCGCCAGCGCGGAGTCGCCCCGCAGCGCGTGCAGGAACCGGGACGCCTCCTCGTCCGGCATGCCCAGCTCCAGGACGACGCAGTGGCACGGCTCGGCCGCCAGCGCGCCGGCCGCCTCCTGCGCCCCCACGGCGGTGATCACGTCGAGCGGGGGCCGGTCGCCCGCCTCGTCCCGCCCGTGCGTCAGATCGGCGATCACGCTCTCCGCGACGAGGGTGAGCAGACCGCGCGGGCGCTCCTCCACGACCAGCAGCCGCCGCGGGCGCGGCCGGTGACCGCCGCTCGTCAGCTCGGGCACCGGTGCCGGCCGGGCGAGCACGTCGGCGGTCGACTCGTCCGGCACCCGGTCCGGGCCCCGTACCAGCAGCTCCTCGAAGTCGGGCCGGGTCACCGGCAGGAACAGCGTGAAGGTGCTGCCGCGGTCGGGCGTGCTGTCCACGGTGACCGCGCCGCCGAGCAGCTGGGCGATCTCCCGTGTGATGGACAGGCCGAGCCCGGTGCCGCCGTACTTGCGGCTCGTCGTGCCGTCCGCCTGCTGGAACGCCCCGAAGATCGACTCCAGGTTCTGCTCGGGGATGCCGATGCCCGTGTCCTTCACCCGGAAGGCCACCACGGCACCGCCCCGGACCACGCCCGCGGGCACCTCGTCGTCCGGCGCCGGTTCGACGGCCAGCTCCACGCCGCCCCGCTCGGTGAACTTCACCGCGTTGGACAGCAGGTTGCGCAGCACCTGACGCAGCCGGGAGTCGTCGGTCAGCAGGTCCGCGGGCGCGCCGGCGGCCGTCGCCACCGTGAACTCCAGGCCCTTCTGCGTCGTCATGGGCCGGAAGGTGGCCTCGACGTACTCGATGAGCTGCCGCAGCGTCACCCGCTCCGGGGCGACGTCCATCTTCCCCGCCTCGACCTTCGACAGGTCCAGGATGTCGTTGATCAGCTGGAGCAGGTCCGAGCCCGCGGAGTGGATGATGCCCGCGTACTCGACCTGCTTCGGGGTGAGGTTGCGCGAGGGGTTCTGGGCGAGCAACTGGGCGAGGATCAGCAGGCTGTTGAGCGGGGTGCGCAGTTCGTGGCTCATGTTGGCCAGGAACTCCGACTTGTACTTCGAGGCCAGCGACAGCTGCTGGGCCCGTGCCTCCAGCTCCTGCCGGGCCTGCTCGATCTGGAGGTTCTTCGCCTCGATGTCCCGGTTCTGCGTCGCCAGCAGGGACGCCTTGTCCTCCAGCTCGGCGTTGGAGTGCTGGAGTTCCTCCTGCTGCACCTGGAGCTCGGCCGAGCGGGCCTGGAGTTCGCCGGTGAGGCGCTGCGACTCGGCCAGGAGTTCGTCCGTACGGGCGTTGGCCACGATCGTGTTGACGTTCACGCCGATGGTCTCCATCAGCATTTGCAGGAAGTCCTGGTTGATCTGCGTGAACGGGGCGACCGACGCGAGTTCGATGACGCCGAGGACCTGCCCCTCCACCACGATCGGCAGCAGCACCAGGGCCGTCGGCACGATCTCGCCGAGCCCCGAGGAGACGGTCAGGTAGCCGGCCGGCAGGTCGTCCACCAGGATGGTGCGCCGGCTGCGCGCCGCCTGGCCGACCAGGGTGCGGCCGAAGGCGAAACGGGTGGGCCTGGCGGTGCTCTCCGGGTAGCCGTAGGAGCCGACCAGCCGCAGTTCGGGACCCTGGTCCCCCTCCTCGGCCAGGTAGAACGCGCCGTACTGCGCCGACACCAGCGGTACCAGCTCGTCCATGATCAGCTCGGCGACCACGGGCAGGTCCCGGTGGCCCTGCATCAGGCCGGAGATGCGGGCCAGGTTGGTCTTGAGCCAGTCCTGCTCCTGGTTGGCCCGGGTGGTCTCGCGCAGGGACTCCACCATGGAGTTGATGTTGTCCTTGAGCTCGGCGACCTCGCCGGACGCCTCCACGTTGATGGAGCGGGTCAGATCGCCCTCGGCGACGGCGGAGGTGACCTGGGCGATCGAGCGGACCTGGCGGGTGAGGTTGCCGGCCAGCTCGTTGACGTTCTCCGTGAGGCGCTTCCAGGTGCCGGAGACGCCCTCCACCTCGGCCTGACCGCCGAGCCGGCCCTCGGTACCGACCTCGCGGGCGACGCGGGTGACCTCGTCGGCGAAGGCGGACAGCTGGTCGACCATCGTGTTGATCGTCGTCTTCAGTTCGAGGATCTCGCCGCGCGCGTCGACGTCGATCTTCTTCGACAGGTCGCCCCGGGCCACCGCGGTCGTCACCAGCGCGATGTTGCGCACCTGGCCGGTGAGGTTGTTGGCCATCGAGTTGACGTTGTCGGTGAGGTCCTTCCAGGTGCCGGCGACGTTCGGCACGTTGGCCTGGCCGCCGAGGCGTCCGTCGGTGCCGACCTCGCGGGCGACGCGGGTGACCTCGTCGGCGAAGGCGGACAGGGTGTCCACCATCGTGTTGATGACGTCGGCCAGCGCCGCGACCTCGCCCTTGGCGTCGACGGTGATCCGCTGCGACAGGTCGCCCCGCGCCACGGCGGTGGCGACCTGGGCGATGGAGCGGACCTGACCGGTCAGGTTCGACGCCATCACGTTGACGTTGTCGGTGAGGTCCTTCCAGGTGCCCGACACCCCGCGCACCCGGGCCTGGCCGCCCAGGTTCCCGGCCGTGCCGACCTCGCGGGCGACGCGGGTGACCTCGTCGGCGAAGGCGGAGAGCTGGTCGACCATCGTGTTGATGGTGTTCTTCAGCTCCAGGATCTCGCCGCGCGCGTCCACGGTGATCTTCTGGGAGAGGTCGCCCTTGGCCACGGCGGTGGCCACCTGGGCGACGTTGCGGACCTGGTTGGTCAGGTTGCCCGCCATGAAGTTCACCGAGTCGGTGAGGTCGCGCCAGGTGCCCTTGACGCCCTGGACGTCGGCCTGGCCGCCGAGGCGTCCGTCGGTGCCGACCTCGCGGGCGACGCGGGTGACCTCGTCGGCGAAGGCGGAGAGCTGGTCGACCATCGTGTTGATGGTGTTCTTCAGTTCGAGGATCTCGCCGCGGGCGTCGACGTCGATCTTCTGGGAGAGGTCGCCCTTGGCCACGGCGGTGGCCACCTGGGCGATGTCCCGCACCTGCGTGGTCAGATTGCCCGCCATGGCGTTGACCGAGTCCGTCAGGTCGGCCCAGGTGCCCGAGACACCCGGCACCTTCGCCTGTCCGCCGAGGGTGCCCTCCGTGCCGACCTCGCGGGACACCCGGGTCACCTCGGAGGTGAACACGGACAACTGGTCGACCATGCCGTTGAAGACCTTGGCGATGTCGCCCATCAGGCCGTCGGCGTCGTCCGGCAGACGGGTGCCGAAGTCGCCGTCCCGCACCGCCGTCAGGCCCGCCAGAAGGCGGCGCAACTCCTGATCGGCCGGAACCGCGTCGACGGCCCCGGCGCTGTCGTTGGTCATGCGCACCCTCGTTCCGCTCCCCAAGAGCCCTCGGAGCGAGGACTCGGACCCCCTCCGGACCGATTGGGTGGGTCCGGGCTGTTGCGTGGCATTTCCGCTGTTCACGGATTTGCACGATGAGAAAATACGCCCGAGATTAACCCAGGTGCGGGGTGCGGACAAAGCGGGGCCGCGCCCCTCGGCGGGGGCGTTTCGCCGCCCCCGATCGGCCCGCGGGCCCGAATGCGGTGGCTCCGGCCGGGTATCTGCTGCTGTGGGGCCGGACCGGCTCCGCGGAAGTCGCCGAAACGGGAGGGAAGGGACAGCGTGCCGATGGAGAGCATCTGGTCGTACGCGGCGGACAGCGGTCACGTGGAGGGACAGGACCTGACGGACTGCACCGTCGTCGCCGACGACGGAACCATCGGGCACGTGGACCGGCAGGCCGAGTACTTCGGCATGCAGCACCTGGTCGTCGACACCGGAGTCTGGGTCTTCGGCCGGAGCGTGCTGGTGCCGGTGGGCGTGGTCCGCGGCATCGACCCCGAGTCCCGGACGGTCACGCTGACCTGCACCAGGGCCGAGGTGAAGGCCGCGCCGCGGTTCCGGACCGACAGCGAGACGATGGACCGTGCCTACCTGGCGTCCGTCGGCGACTACTACCATCGGCTGCCGCCGAGGGAGACTTCCGCGACCTGACCGGGCGCCGGAAGAGAGCACGCGGAAACACGCTGAAAACGGGGACCCACGACATGGAACCAAGTGAAGGGATCATCACGGCCTCGTCCGCCGCCGCCCCTGTGGGGGTGCCGGCGCCGGCCGTGGTGGACAGCGCGTCGGCGGCACGCGCCCACGCCGAGTCGGTGGCGCGCGCCCAGTGGGGCGGCTCCGGCCGCACGGTCCGCGAAGAGGACGTCGTCGACCTCCTGCTCGTGGTCTCGGAGCTGGTCACCAACGCGATCCGGCACGGCGACGGACTGGCCGGCTTCGAGGTGCGGCCGATGCCCGAGGGGCTGTGGATCGCCGTGCACGACCACAGCGAGGTGGTGCCCCGGGCGGCGTACGCCTTCCCCACCACGCACCCCGGAGGCGGCTACGGCTGGCCGCTGGTCGCCCGGCTGGCCCGGGACATCGCCGTGGACCCGCGGGAGGGCGGCGGCAAGACGATCAGCGTGCTGGTGCCCCTGCGCCCCGCGAGCACCTGACCGCGAGGTCACCAGGGCAGGAAGACGTGGATGTCCTTGCCCCGCTCACCGGTGACGACGCTCACCTGGTCGGACAGGGTGTGGATCAGATGCCAGCCGATGCCGCCGCCGCCGTTGCTCGGATGGAAGGGACGCGGCGCGGGCTCGGTCAGGCTGGTGTCGTGCATGACCACGTGCACGCCGTCGAAGGTACGGCGCAGCCGCAGCTGGAACGGCCCCGGGGCGTACTGCACGGCGTTGGCCGCCAGTTCGGTGACCACGAGGAGTATGTCGTCCCAGTGCTCGGGCGCCGCGGGAGGCGCCGCACGGGCCAGGTCGTAGAGGAACTCCTCCGCGACCAGCCGCGCACCGGTCACGTTGTGCAGTTCCCCGGTGAAGCTCGCCGTGCGGCTCGTGATCTCCTCGGAAGCCAGTGTCCTGTCCCTACGCGACTCGGCTGCCATCTCGCCTTCCCGGCCCGGCACCGGCCGGGCGTCGTCCTTCCTTCGCATTCCCTTCGTTTGTTAGTTCCCGAGACGGCCGAGGCCATTCGCGTCGGTCTGCCTGGTCCTGCCGGTGCGACCCGGGGTGACGGCCCTGTCACCCCCGGGCGCGGTTCAGCGGAGGAACACGCTGTCCGGTTCCTCCCAGCCGGCCGGCTCCTCGGGCGGCGGCTGCGGCGGCCGGCGGTGCGAGCGCGCCTCGTACATCGCGTCGATCTCCAGGGCGTAGGTCCGCACGATCTCGTCCCGCCGCAGCTTCATCGACGGGGTGAGCAGGCCGTTGGCCACGTCGAAGGGCTCCGGCAGGACGCGGAAGACCCGGATGGACTCCGAGCGGGACACCGCGCTGTTGGCGGCGGCCACCGCACGCGCCACCTCCTCCCGCAGCGCGTTCTCCTCGCGTGCCTCACGGGCCGCGGTGTCGCCCTGCGCGGCCAGCGCCGCCCGCCAGTGCGTCAGGAACTCCGGGTCCAGAGTGATCAGGGCACCGACACAGGGCCGGTTGTCGCCGACCACCACCGCCTGGTGCACCAGTGGGTGCATCCGCAGCCGCTGCTCCAGGGCGGCCGGCGCGACGCTCTTGCCGCCGCTGGTGATGATGATGTCCTTCTTGCGGCCGGTGATCGCCAGATAGTTCTCGTCGTCCAGGTGCCCGAGGTCCCCGGTGGCCAGCCAGCCCCCGCGCATCACCTGGCGGGTGGCGGCCTCGTCACCGACGTACCCCTGGAACAGCGACGCCCCGCGCACCAGGATCTCCCCGTCGTCGGCCAGCCGGATCTCCACCCCGGGCAACGGCTGCCCGACGGTGCCCGACTTCTCCCGGCCCAGTGGCTGCATCGTCAGTCCGCCGCTGGTCTCCGTCAGCCCGTAGCCGTCGTGGACGTAGACCCCGATGCCTTCCCAGAACAGGGACAGCTCGCGGCTGAGCGGCGAACCGCCGGACGTCGCCCGCAGCACCCGTCCCCCGAGAGCGTTCCGCAGCCGGCGGTACACCGTCCGCTCGTACAGGGCGTGCTGGAGCCGCAGGTCGAAGCCGGGCCCCGGCCCCCTGCCCAGCCGCTGGCGCTCCAGCGCCGCGGCGAAGTCCCGCGCCGTGCCGGCGGCCCGCTCGAACAGGGCCCCGCGCCCCGCCTGCTGGGCCGCGCGCAGGAAATTCTTGTAGATCTTCTCCAGGACCGACGGGACGGCGTACAGATACGTCGGACGGAAGGACCGCAGGGCCGAGGAGAGCGCCTCGCCGGTCATCGCGGGCTCGTGCGCCATCAGGAGCCCGCCGCGCACACACAGGGTCTGGATCATCAGCCCGTACACGTGCGAGAAGGGGAGGTAGGCGAGGACCGCGCCCTGCTCTCCCTCCGGCGCCACCGTGTGGCCCCAGCCCGCGATCAGCGTGTCGCAGGGGAGGGCCAGCCCGCGGTGGCTGAGGGCGCAGCCCATGGCCCGGCCCGACGTCCCCGAGGTGTAGGCGACGACCGCCGTGGAGTCCGGCAGCACGATGCGGCGCATGGAGTCGACGGTGGCGAACGGGAGGTACTCGCCGCGCGCCACGAGCGCGTCCAGCGCCCCCGCGTCCAGTTGCCAGACGTGCCGCAGGGCCGGCAGCGACGCGCACACCGAGCCGACGGTCATCACGCTCTGCTCGTCCTCGACCAGCACGCCCACACAGCCGGCGTCCCGCAGGATGTACTCGACCTGGTCGCGCGAGGAGGTCGGATAGATCGGCACGACCTCGGCGCCCACCGTCCACAGGGCGTGGCTGAAGACCGTCCACTCGTACCGGGTACGGGCCAGGATCGCCACCCGGTCGCCCGGCTGGATCCCGCTCGCTATCAGCCCCTTGGCCAGGTCGACCACCTCGTCGCGGACCTCCACCGCCGTCACCTCGTCCCAGACCGCGGAGTCGGGGCCGCGGCGGCGCGCGAGCATCGGCAGGGTCGGCCTGCGGGCGGCCGTCTCGAAGAGGCTGTCGGCGAGCCCGCCGGTCAGCGGCCCGGCGGCCCGGGGAGCGGGAGCGAGGTCGCGCATACGCTGGCTCCTGACGTGTACGGACGGTGACACCACCCACGAGTACCGTGGCCGGCGGTGCTCGGAATCTAGCCGAGCCGCAGGCCGCGGGGGGCCGGGACGGCAGAAGTGTGTCCGCGCGGTGATCTCGGTTCAGGCCGCCTGGGTCCGGCGCACGCACGCCGTGACGACCTCACTGAGACTGCCCGTGCGCTCGAAGAGCTCGCGCTGCACCCGGGCGCCGTTCCCGTGGCGCAGCAGCGTCCCGACGCCCTCGCGCACCCGGTCGAGGTCACCGTGGTCGGCCAGCGCCTCCTCGACGTGCTCCACCAGCGCCCGTACGACCACCGCGGCGGGCATCCGCCGCATCGTCGCGGGGTGCAGCAGCTCCTCCGTCAGCCCGGAGCGGGCCGCCCGCCAGGCCGCCAGGCGGAGCAGGCTCACGCTGTGCCCGTCCGGCTCGGTGCCCGCGCGCCACTGACGGGCGGCCGTCTCGACCAGCGCGCGGGCGAGGGCGGCGAGGACGACCGCGGTCCCCGCGTCCAGGCAGACGTCCGCCACCCGGAACTCGACCGTCGGATAGCGCGGGGAGAGCCGGACGTCGAAGTAGACCATCCCGTCGTCGAGGATCGTGCCCGTGGCCAGCATGTCCGCGACCCGGCGGTGGTAGCGCTCGGCCGAACCGAACAGCTCCGTCGGACCGGCCGACGGCCACCGCTGCCAGACCCGGCTGCGGTAGCTGCTGTACGAGGAGTCCTCCCCCTGCCAGTAGGGGGAGTTCGCGCTCAGCGCGGTCAGCAGCGGCAGCCAGGGCCGCACCCGGTCGATGACCGCGACGCCCTCCTCGTCGGAGCCGACCGCGACGTGCACGTGGCAGCCGAGGACCAGCTGCTCCTGGACGACGACGCCGTACTGGTCGGCCATCCACTCGTAGCGGCGGTTCACGCCGATGGACGGGGTGACCGGCAGCGGCGACGAGGCGAGCGCGGCGACGGCGCACCCGATCCCCCCGGCGTGCCGGCCAGCCTCCTCACGGCAGCGGACGATCTCCGTGTGCAGCCGCTCCATGTCCGCCTGCGGATGGGTGGCGAACTCGAGCATCTGCTCGTGCAGTTCCTTCTCGAACACGTCCTGTTCGGCGTCGTCCAGCGACGCCCTGGCCAGCACGGCGGCGGACAGCGCCCGTGGCTCTCCGGTCGCTGGGTCGACCAGGAGGAGCTCCTCCTCCACTCCGACGGTGCGCACGTGGTGCCGCCTCTCTGTGGGCTCCCGGGACCAACCGACTGCCCCGGGCAGCCGGTCGGACACCTGGTCGTCTCACAGGGCGTACGGCGTCAGCCAGACCGTGGCCAGCGGAGGCAGCGTGATCCGGACGGCGCCGTCCTCGGGCTTGACCGGACCGGGGTTGGTCACCCCGCTGCCGCCGTACTCCCCGGCGTCGGTGTTGAGCACCTCCTGCCAGGCGACGGCCTCGCCGGGAACGGCCAGGTGGTACTCGTGCCGGACGACGGGGGAGAAGTTCGACACCGCCAGCAGCGGCGCACCGTCCGCGTCGAACCGCAGGAACGCGAAGACGTTGTCCTCGGCCGCGTCCACCGCCACCCACCGGAAACCGGCCGGGTCGGTGTCCCGCTGCCACAGCGCGGGGGTGCCCGCGTAGCGGGTGTTGAGGTCGCGGACCAGGTCCTGGATCCCGCGGTGGTCGGCCGCCGAGTGGTACCCCTCGTCCAGCAGCCACCACTCCGGCCCGTGCTCCTGGGACCACTCGGCGCCCTGCGCGAACTCCTGCCCCATGAAGAGCAGTTGCTTGCCGGGGTGGGCCCACATGAAGCCGAGGTAGGCGCGCACGTTCGCCCGCCGCTGCCACCAGTCGCCCGGCATCTTCGACACCAGCGCCTGCTTGCCGTGCACCACCTCGTCGTGGGAGATCGGCAGGACGTAGTTCTCGCTGTACGCGTACACCATCGAGAACGTCATCTCGTGGTGGTGGTACTTGCGGTGCACCGGCTCGTGCGCGGCGTACTCCAGCGAGTCGTGCATCCAGCCCATGTTCCACTTGAGGCCGAAGCCGAGCCCGCCCGTGTCGGTGGGCCGGGTCACGCCGCCCCACGCCGTCGACTCCTCGGCGATGGTCACCACGCCGGGGCAGCGGCGGTAGACGGTCGCGTTCATCTCCTGGAGGAACGCCATGGCCGCCAGGTCCTCACGGCCGCCGTACTGGTTGGGCTCCCACTGCCCCGAGTCGCGCGAGTAGTCCAGGTAGAGCATCGAGGCGACCGCGTCCACGCGCAGCCCGTCGATGTGGAACTCCTCGCACCAGTACACCGCGTTCGCCACGAGGAAGTTGCGCACCTCGGTCCGGGCGAAGTCGAAGGTGTACGTGCCCCAGTCCGGGTGCTCCGCCCGCCGGGAGTCCCCGGGCTCGTACAGCGGTTCCCCGTCGAAGCGGCCCAGCGCCCAGTCGTCCTTCGGGAAGTGCGCCGGCACCCAGTCCATGATCACGCCGAGGCCCGCCCGGTGCAGGGCGTCGACCAGGAAGCGGAAGTCGTCGGGCGAGCCGAGGCGTGCGGTGGGCGCGTAGAAACCGGTGACCTGGTACCCCCACGACGGGCCGTATGGGTGCTCGGCGACCGGCATCAGCTCCACGTGGGTGAAGCCCAGGTCCTTGACGTACGCGGGCAGCTCCTCGGCCAGCTCGCGGTAGGTGAGGCCCGGCCGCCAGGACGCCAGGTGCACCTCGTACACGGAGAAGGGCGCCTCGTGCACCGGCGTGGCGGCCCGGGTCCGCATCCACTCCGCGTCGCCCCACTCGTACCGCGAGGCGGTCACCACGGACGCGGTGTTCGGCGGCTCCTCGGCCGCGCGGGCCATCGGGTCGGCCTTCAGGAACCGGTGGCCGTGGCGCGAGTGGATCTCGAACTTGTACTTGGTGCCCTCACCGACGCCCGGCAGGAACAGCTCCCACACGCCCGACGAGCCCAGCGAGCGCATCGGGAACGCGGTGCCGTCCCAGTGCGTGAAGTCGGTGGCGACCCGCACGCCCTGGGCGTTCGGCGCCCACACCGTGAACCGGGTGCCGGTGACGCCCTCGTGGCTCATCGGCTCCGCACCGAGCGCCCGCCACAGCTCCTCGTGCCGGCCCTCGGAGATCAGGTGCAGGTCCAGCTCGCCCAGGGCCGGCAGGAAGCGGTACGGGTCGTGGACCTCGTGCTCGCCCTCCTCGTACGCCACGACGACGGTGTACGCCGGGATCGAGGCCAGCGGCAGCACACCGGAGAAGAGGCCGTCCTCCTCGGAGACGAGGGCGTGGCGCTCGCCGCCCACGACCACGCTCACCTCGCGGGCGAAGGGCCGCAGCACCCGGAAGGCGACCCCGCCGGGAACCGGGTGGGCACCGAGCAGGGCGTGCGGATCGTGGTGGGCGCCCGCCAGCAGGCGCCCCCGGTCGGTGGGGTCCAGCGGCGGGGCGGTGGCGCGGGCGCCGGGTGGGGACGGGGCGGGCGCGGACGGCTCGGGGAGTGAGGTGTCGCGGAGTGCCACGGGTCAGTCTCCTCTCACGGCGAGTCGTTCGATCGCCGCCATGGGTACGGGAAGCCAGTCGGGGCGGTGCCGCGCCTCGTACAGCACCTCATACACGGCCCGGTCCGTCTCGTAGGCGCGCAGCAGGCCGTGCTTCTTACGGGGGTCCCAGCCCGCGCGGGCGGCGTAGCCCGCGCAGAACGCCTCCCGGCAGCGGCGCGCCCACTCGGGGCGCCAGGGGCGACGCTGCCGGGCGGCGTAGTCGAAGGAGCGCAGCATGCCCGCGATGTCCCGGACGGGGGAGTGGGCGCTGCGCCGTTCGGCCAGCGGGCGGGACGGTTCGCCCTCGAAGTCGATGACGAACCAGTCCCGGCCTGCCCGCAGCACCTGCCCGAGGTGCAGGTCGCCGTGGATGCGCTGGGCGGGCGGCCCGGAGTCGCAGGTGGTCAGCGCGGCGAAGGCGGCCCGCAGTCCCGGGACGAAGGGCTGGAGCGCCGGGACGCAGTGCGCGGCGGCCGTCAGCCGCTCGGTCATCGCCGCCGCGGTGCGGCCGTTCTCCCCGGGGGCCCCGGCCGGGAAGGCGGAGGCCAGCGCCAGGTGTACATCCCCCATGGCCTGTCCCAGCTCGTGGGCCTGCACGGTGAAGTCGTCCCCGGACGCGAGCGCGTTCAGGGAGAGGGTCCAGCCGTCGGAGGCGTCGTGCAGGAACGGCTGGAGCACACCGAGGGTCGCCTCGTAGGGATGCGTCGTGCGCATCCACGCCACCGGCGCCGGGACCCGCCCGCAGCCCTGGCGGGCCAGCGCGTCCGGCACCTCGAGGTCGGGGTTGACGCCCGGCTGGACGCGCCGGAAGAGCTTGAGGATGAACTCGTCGCCGTAGATCAGCGAGGAGTTGGACTGCTCCGCGTCCAGGAGGCGCGGCGCGAGTCCGCCGGGCACCGGCCGCGCGGGGTCGGACTCGAAGCGCAGCGGCCCCGCCTTGCCGGGGTGCCGCAGCCGTTCCAGCAGGAGCTGCGCGGTGCGCGGATCGTGCAGCGCGTCGTAGACCGTCCGCCCGGCCAGCGGGCCGTCCTGTACCTGACCGATGATCGCCCGGCCCAGGCGCGGAGAGGGCTGCTCGCGTACGCCGAGCAGCAGTTGGTAGCAGTCCCCGGCCGAGGGGGCGCCGCCCGGGGCGGGCACGGGGCCCTGTCCGGTGTGCACCAGGAGGTGCAGACAGCCCGGGAACAGCTCGGTCATCGACAGCAGACCCAGCTCGGCGACGGGTCGGTCCTTGCCGGCGAACCAGCGCTGGTGCGGCAGCCACTCCCGCAGCAGCTCGCCGAGCGACGCCATGGGCTCGGCGAGTTGCCTGCGTCTGGGGCGCAGGGGTGCGGTCTTCGGCATGGTGACGCGTCCTTTCCTCGGCCCAGGCTCAAGCGCGGCGGCCGATGCGGGATGCGACTCGGGTGAGCCGGAACCAGTAGAAGCCGTGGCCCCCGAGGGTCAGCAGGTACGGCAGCTCGCCGATGGCGGGGAAGCGGACTCCGCCGAACAGCTCCACCGGGTGGCGTCCGGCGAACTCGCGCAGGTCGAGTTCGGTGGGCTGCGCGAACCGCGCGAAGTTGTTCACGCACAGCACCACGTCGTCTTCCCCGTCCCCATTCGGGGGGGCCTCCCGCAGGAAGGCCAGGACGGCCGGGTTGGAGGACGGCAGTTCCGTGTAGGTGCCCAGGCCGAAGGCGGGGTTCTGCTTGCGGATCTCGATCATGCGCCGGGTCCAGTGCAGCAGGGAGGAGGGCGAGGCCATGGACGCCTCGACGTTCGTCACCTGGTAGCCGTAGACCGGGTCCATGATCGTCGGCAGGTAGAGTCGCCCGGGGTCACAGGTCGAGAAGCCGGCGTTGCGGTCCGGCGTCCACTGCATCGGGGTGCGCACCGCGTCGCGGTCGCCGAGCCAGATGTTGTCGCCCATGCCGATCTCGT
>NZ_JBVJPF010000005.1:453251-693433 GCF_055582785.1 Streptomyces sp. NPDC107500 | reverse complement strand
AGGTTCTCGCTTTCGCGTTTCCCTTTCCGGCGGTTCCGACTGTATCAGATCCTTTCGGGCTCTGATTCCCCGTCAGAGGGGGTTGTCTTCCCGGCCCTCGGGCCGTTCCGACGAGGTGAGACTCTAGCGGATTCCCCGGCTCCCGAGCTAATCGGGGGCCGCGTCCTTTCGAACGTGGATTCCTCATTCCGTAAATACGCGCACCAACAGAGCGACTGTTCGTCGAAGAGTGGTGTGTACCTGCGGAATCGCTGTCCGGGGACCGACCGGAGTCGGCGCTCACGTCGGACAACTCGGAGAACACTACGAGCGCGCGTCGGACGTGTCAAATCCGGGTCGGGGCGGCAGTCGCGGGCGTACTGTGGGGCTCGTGACGACGCGTACGTGTAGCCAGCTCTGGTGGGCCGCCTGACGGCGGCCGTACGCACGTTTGCACTCAACGGCCGCCGCTTCGGCGGCCGTTCTCGTATCTCCCTCCAGGAGGGGCGGCCGGCGGGTGGCGGCGGCCCTGACCAGGAGGTGGAGAGATGACGCGGGTCTTCAGTGGGGTCAAGCCGACGGGGCACCTGACGCTGGGGAACTACCTGGGAGCCATGCGGCAGTGGGCCGCGGTGGACCAGCACCGGTCCGACGCGCTGTTCTGCGTGGTGGACCTGCACGCGCTGACCGTGGACCACGATCCGGCGCGGGTGCGCAGACTGAGCCGGCAGGCGGCGTCGCTGTTGCTGGCGGCGGGGCTGGACCCCGGCCTGTGCACCGTGTTCGTGCAGAGCCATGTGGACGAGCACGCCCGGCTGTCGTACGTACTGGAGTGCGTCGCGACCGACGGGGAGATGCGGCGGATGATCCAGTACAAGGAGAAGGCCGCGCGGGAGCGGGTGCGGGGCGGGAGTGTGCGGCTGTCGCTGCTGACGTATCCCGTGCTGATGGCGGCGGACATCCTGGCGTACGGGACGGACGAGGTGCCGGTCGGGCACGACCAGACGCAGCACGTGGAGCTGGCGCGGGATCTCGCGGTGCGGTTCAACCAGCGGTACGGGCACACGTTCGTGGTACCGCGGGCCACGAATCCGGCGGTGGCGGCCCGGGTGATGAATTTGCAGGAGCCGGCCTCGAAGATGGGGAAGAGCGACGACGTCGGGCCCGGGATCGTCTATCTGCTGGACGAGCCGGACGTGGTGCGGAAGAAGGTCATGCGGGCGGTGACCGACAGCGGGCGCGAGGTCGTGTACGACCGGGAGGAGCGGCCCGGGCTCGCGAACCTGCTGGAGATCCTCGCCGCCTGCGCGGGTGGCGAACCGGCGGAGCTGGCTGAGGCGTACGACTCGTACGGCGCGCTGAAGAAGGACACCGCGGAGGCCGTGGTCGAGGTGCTGCGGCCCGTGCGGCGGCGGCATCAGGAGCTGTGCGCCGATCCCGGTTACGTCGAGGGGGTGCTGCGGGAGGGCGCGGAGAAGGCGCGGGGCATGGCCCGGCCGACCGTGGACGCGGCCTACCGGGCGATCGGGCTGTTGCCGCCCGTGAACGCGGACCGGTAGGCGCGGGGGCTGGTGGCGAGGCGCGAGGCGAAGTGCTGGCGCATCGTGACCTCGCTGCCGAAGCCCGCCCGGCGGGCGACCTCGGGCATGGGCAGGTCGGTGCGTTCGAGGAGTCGCTGGGCGGCCGCGACGCGCTGGTCGAGGAGCCAGCGCAGGGGGGTGGTGCCGGTCTCGGCCGTGAAGTGACGGGCGAAGGAGCGCGGCGACATGTCGGCGCGGGCGGCCAGGTCGGCGACCGTGAGCGGCTCGTGCAGGTGGCGCAGGGCGTGTTCGCGGACGGCGGCGAGGGTGTCGGCGTCGCGGTCGGCCCGGGGTGTTGGCCGCTCGATGAACTGGGCCTGGGTGCCGGTGCGGAACGGGGCGGTGACCATCGAGCGGGCGATGGTGGCGGCGGCTTCGGCGCCGTGGGCCAGGCGGACCAGGTGGAGGCAGAGGTCGATGCCGGCCGCCGTGCCGGCGGCGGTCCAGATGTTGTCGTCCTCGATGAAGAGGGCGTCGGGGACCACGGTGACGCGGGGGTGGTGGGTCCGCAGGAGGTCGATCAGCCGCCAGTGGGTGATGGCGCGGCGGTCGTCGAGCAGGCCGGCCTGGGCGAGGGTGAAGGCGCCGCCGCACAGGGCGGCGACGGTGGTGCCGCGGGCGTGGGCACGGCGGAGGGCGTCGAGGACGGGGGCGGGCGCCGGGGTGAGGTGGTCGTCGAGGCCCGGGACCACGACGAGGTCGGCGCTGTCCAGCCAGCCGAGGGCGCGGTCGGGGTGGAGGGCGAGGCCGCCGCGCATCGGGACGGGGTCCGCGCGGTCGGCGGCGACCCGGCGCAGGTCGAAGGCGGGGGCGCCGCGGTCGGTGCGGTCGGTGCCCCAGACCTCGGTGATGACGGAGACGTCGAAGGCCCTGATGCCGGGGAAGGCCACGAGGGCCACGCGGTAGGGCCGGGGCGGGGCCGTGGCTTCGGGTGCCATGGGTGGCAGTAAACCATCGATCGGTGGCTTTTCGACCTCTGGGGTGCGGTGCTGCCGGGCGGCACGATCGGGGCATGGACATCGCTCGGAACGCAGCACTGGTCGTCGTGGACGTACAGCAGGGATTCGAGGAGGTCGGCTACTGGGGCACGCGCAACAATCCGTCGGCGGACGACAACATCGCCGCGCTCATCGACGGGTGGCAGGCGAGCGGGCGGCCGGTCGTGTTCGTGCGGCACGACTCGGTCACGCCCGGGTCGCCGTTGCGGGCCGGGTACGAGGGCAACGGGTTCAAGGAGTACGTCGAGCGGCGGCGCGGCAAGGGCGGCGGGGCCGAGCTGCTGGTGACCAAGAGTGTGAACTCGGCGTTCCTCGGGGCGCCGGATCTGGGGGCCTGGCTGCGAGACGCGGGGATCTCGCAGATCGTGGTGGCCGGGATCCAGACGAACATGTGCGTCGAGACGACGGCACGGATGGGCGGGAACCTCGGGTACGAGGTCGTGGTCGCCTTCGACGCGACGTACACCTTCGGACTCGAGGGTCCCTTCGGCTGGCGGCAGAGCGCGGACGAGCTGGCGCGGGCGACGGCGGTGTCGCTGCACGGGGGCGGGTTCGCCCGGGTGGTGACGACCGAGGAGGTGCTGCGCGCGGCGGAGTGAGCCCGTCAGTCCTTGGTGCCGGTGGCCAGTTCGCGGCTGCGGTCGCGGGCCGCCTCCAGGGCGGCGATGAGGGCGGCGCGGACGCCGTGGCTCTCCAGTTCGCGGATGGCGTTGATGGTGGTGCCGGCGGGGGACGTGACGTTCTCGCGGAGTCTGACCGGGTGCTCGCCGCTGTCGCGAAGCATCTTCGCGGCTCCGATGGCGGACTGGACGATCAGGTCGTGGGCCTTGTCGCGGGGCAGGCCGAGGAGGATGCCGGCGTCGGTCATGGCTTCGACCAGGTAGAAGAAGTACGCCGGGCCGGAGCCGGAGAGGGCGGTGCAGGCGTCCTGCTGGGACTCGGGGACGCGGAGGGTCTTGCCGACGGCGCCGAAGATCTCCTCCGCGTGGGCGAGGTGGCCGGCGGTGGCGTGGGTGCCGGCGGAGATGACGGACATGGCCTCGTCGACGAGGGCGGGGGTGTTCGTCATGACGCGGACCACGGGGGTGCCGGTGGCGAGGCGCTCCTCGAAGAAGCCGGTCGGCACGCCCGCCGCGCCGCTGATGACCAGGCGGTCGGCGGGGACGTGCGGGGCGAGTTCGTCGAGGAGCGTGCCCATGTCCTGCGGCTTGACCGTGAGGATGAGGGTGTCGGCGGTCTTGGCGGCCTCGGCGTTGGTGACGGGGCTGACGCCGTAGCGGGTGCGCAGCTCGTCGGCGCGCTCCTGGCGGCGGGCGGTGACCAGGAGGTCGGCGGGTGCCCAGCCGGCTCCGATCATGCCGCTGAGCAGGGCTTCGCCGATCTTGCCGGTGCCGAGGACTGCGACTTTCTGGGTCATGGCTTTCGGTGCCCTCCGGGGTGCCCGCTGTGGTGCGTCGTCCGGTGTCATCCTCGCACCCACGGCGGCGGGCCGGGCTCTGCGTCCAGTCCGCGGGACGTCGGTGGTGGTGGCCGTCGAGTGGTTCTCGCCCCCGCCGCCCCTTCCCGTCCCGTCCCGTCCCTGGGGGCTGCGCCCCCAGACCCCCCTTTCGGCCTGACGGCCTCGTCCTCAAACGCGGGACGGGCTGAACTATGCCGTTCGGCGTTTCAATGTGGCCGCTCCCAGTGCCAGGACCAGGAGGGCGCAGCCCGCGACGATCAGGGCGTCGCGTACGAAGGCCGCGGTCATGTCGGTGTGGCGGAGGACCTCGTTCATGCCGTCGACGGCGTAGGACATGGGCAGGACGTCGGAGACGGCCTCCAGGGCGGGGTGCATGTCGTCGCGCGGAGTGAAGAGGCCGCAGAGGAGGAGCTGGGGGAAGATCACCGCCGGCATGAACTGCACCGCCTGGAACTCGGAGGCCGCGAAGGCCGAGACGAAGAGGCCGAGCGCGGTGCCGAGGAGGGCGTCGAGCAGGGCCACGAGGAGGAGCAGCCAGGGGCTGCCCGTGACGTCCAGGCCGAGGAACCAGACCGCGAGGCCGGTCGCGAGGGCCGACTGGACGATGGCGAGGGCGCCGAAGGCGAGGGCGTAGCCGGCGATGAGGTCGGCCTTGCCGAGCGGCATGGCGAGGAGGCGTTCGAGGGTGCCGGAGGTGCGCTCGCGCAGGGTGGCGATGGACGTCACCAGGAACATCGTGATCAGCGGGAAGATCCCGAGGAGTGAGGCGCCGATGTTGTCGAAGGTGCGCGGGCTGCCGTCGAAGACGTAGCGGAGCAGGAACAGCATCACGCAGGGGATCAGGAGCAGGAGCGCGATGGTGCGGGGGTCGTGGCCGAGCTGGCGCAGGACGCGGGTGGCGGTGGCGGTGGTGCGGGTGAGGCTCAGGGTGCGGGTGGGGGCCGGGGTGAGGGTGGGCGCGGGGGCGGCGGAGGTGGTCATGGGGTGGTCTCCTTCGTGCGGGCGGCCGTGGTGGCCTCGTCGACCAGGTGCAGGAAGGCTTCCTCGACGGTCTCGGAGCCGGTGCGGGTGCGCAGGGCGTCGGGGGTGTCGTCGGCGAGGATGCGGCCCTCGCGCATGAGGAGGAGGCGGTGGCAGCGCTCGGCCTCGTCCATGACGTGGGAGGAGACGAGGAGGGTGGTGCCGCGGCCGGCGGCGAGGGAGTGGAAGAGGGCCCACAGGTCGCGGCGGAGGACGGGGTCGAGGCCGACCGTCGGTTCGTCGAGGACCAGGAGTTCGGGGGCGCCGAGCAGGGCGACGGCGAGGGAGACGCGGCTGCGCTGGCCGCCGGAGAGGTTGCCGGCGAGGGCGTCGGCGTGGGCGGTGAGGTCGACCTCGGCGACGACGCGGGTGACGTCGTCGCGGCGGCGGTCGGCCAGGGCGCGGCCGGGGGCGAGGATCGCGGCGAAGTAGTCGAGGTTCTGGCGGACGGTCAGGTCGTCGAAGACGGAGGGGGCCTGGGTGACGTAGCCGATGCGGGTGCGCAGGGCGGGGTGGCCGGCCGGGCGGCCCAGGACGTCGAGGGTGCCGGTGGCCTTGGCCTGGGTGCCGGCGATGGTGCGCATGAGGGTCGACTTGCCGCAGCCGGAGGGGCCGAGGAGGCCGGTGATCCCGCCGCGCGGGACGGTGAAGCCGAGGGCGCGCAGGACGGTGCGGGGGCCGCGGACGACGGTGAGGTCCTCGGCGCGGACGGCGGGCGGGGCGGGGTCGCCGCCTTCCGTTCCGGGTGGCCGGGAGGCGTAATTCATCATGTGATGAATACTCCTCCCGGTCGCCCGTGCCGTCAAGCCTCCGGAGTCTTCGCGAGGAGGAGCCGGACGTCGTAGGTCTCCTCGACGGTCCCGTCCGGGAAGGCGGCCAGGAGGTGGCGGCGCTCCTCGGCGAGGAAGGCCGCGCCGTGTGCCGCGCCGTGGGTGAGGAAGACCGAGTGGCTGCCGAGGTTGGCCAGGTGGGTGTCGAGGGGGACGCGGCGGCTCCAGCGGATGTCGCGGCGGGTGAAGGCGAGGCTGTCGGTGGGGTCGGCGGCGCGGGCGTCGACGTTGCGCCTCTCGGCGGAGACGTCGATGTCGAAGTGGCTCTCTATGCGCCGGGCGGCCGCCGCGATCCACGGGACGTCGAGGGCGTCGGTGTTCCACCACAGCGCGAGCGCGCCGCCCGGACGCAGCACGCGCAGCGCCTCCGGGATCGCCAGGGCGGGGTCGGTCCAGTGCCAGGCCTGGGCGTAGGTGAGGAAGTCGGCGTGGTGGCCGGCGAGGGGCAGGGCGTTGCCGTCGCCCCGGACGATCGGCACGTCGGGGAGGGTGCGGCGGAACTCGGCGGCCATGCCGGCGCCGGGCTCCACGGCGGTCACGTCGGCACCGCGCCCGTGCAGCAGCGCGGTGGCGATGCCCGTACCGGCGCCGACGTCCACGACGCGGGAGCCCTTCAGGGGGCGGCCGGCCAGCTCCTCCAGGGCGTCGAGGAGGGCGGCCGGGTACGAGGGGCGGTTGGCGGCGTACTGGGCCGCGGCGGCGTTGAAGGAGTGGGCGCGGACGCCGCGGTCGGACGGGGCGGCTTCCCCGGGAGTCACGGGTGTCGTCATACGGCCATGGTGGCCGCGTTCCCGCTGGGTTAAGCCCTACTTGCGGCGGCGCTTCTTCGGGTTGCCCGAGCGGCGGGTGGTGCGCTTCTCGTACTCCGTGCGGGCCTTCTCGTACTCCTCGCGGTGCAGTTTCTCGCCGGGGGCCTCGGCGAGGGTGCGGAAGAAATAGGCGAGGAGGGAGCCGACGAAGCCGATGGCGAGCAGGCCGCGCATCTGGGCCTGGCGGTCGGGGTCGGGACGGCCGGTGAAGCCGGACCAGCTGTGGCGGAAGGCCAGGGCGCTGCAGATCGCGAACATCACGACCATCAGCAGCGAGACGAAGCTGCCGATGTCGGCGATCCGGAGGCCGTCGTAGGCGATGCGGAGCACGAAGCAGGCGGCGGCCGCCGCGGCGAGGGAGCCCACGGCGAGGCCCGCCCGCCGGGCGCCGTAGCCGCCGTCGTGGTTCACCCAGGTCGTCCCGTAGAACCGGAGGGGTTCGGGGCGGGGGCCGGGCGTGGAGCCCGCGGGGGTCTCCGGGATGCCGTTCTTGCCGTTCTCTGCGCTCACGGGTCGATTATGGCGCCGGGGGTGCCGCGGGCTCCGGGTGGGATCAGCAGCGTGGGGCGACGTACCCGTCGGTGCCGGTGCGCACGTAGGCGTCGGAGACGTACTGGCCGCTGCCGATGCTGTCCCAGATGTTCGAGGTGCCGTACGGGCCGGAGACCCGGGTGCCCGGGGTCTGGCAGCCGATCGAGACGCTGGCGCCCTCGGGCAGGGTGCGCACGATCGTGTAGCCGGTGCCGGGGCCGCTGCGGACGTTGAGCCGGTAGCCCGGTGCGACCGGGTAGCTGCGCCGGGCCGCGGCCGTCGTGGTCGGGGCGGCCGGCGCCGCCTTCCCGGCCTCGCCGTCCCCTACGGCCGGAATCTGGTCGACAGACATGGAAATCCTCCCCCGTTGTGCCCCACGACGCTCGTGGGGCCCCGTTGATACCCCAAGAACAAGCCATGAAACACCAGTTCGCAACTCGCACACGCGGGTCGGCCCGCCGCCTCTGTCCCGTACGCCCCATCGACTAGGCTCCGAGCGTCGCTCGCGCGAACGAACAGCACGGGGGTGGATCCATGGCGCCGCAGCGGAACGCCGGAGCGGGCGCGGAAGCGGAACTTCCGGAGTACGCCGGTCACTACCTGTTGGAGTCGTGCCTGGGCTCCGGCGGCATGGGCGTCGTCCACCTGGCCCGCGGCACCTCCGGGATGCGGGTCGCGGTGAAGGTCGTACACGCCTCGTATGCCAAGGATCCCGAGTTCAGGGGGCGTTTCCGGCAGGAGGTGGCGGCGGCCCGGCGGGTCAGCGGAGCCTTCACGGCGCCCGTCGTGGACGCCGATCCGGAGGCCGGGCGGCCCTGGATGGCCACGCTCTACATCCCCGGGCCCACGCTCTCCGAGCAGGTGAAGCGGAACGGGCCCATGGACGAGGCCCAGTTGCGCCGGCTGATGGCCGGGCTCGCCGAGGCGCTGCGGGACATCCACCGGGTCGGCGTCGTGCACCGGGACCTGAAGCCGAGCAACGTGCTGCTCGCCGAGGACGGCCCGAAGGTCATCGACTTCGGCATTTCCCGGCCGAAGGACAGCGAACTGCGCACCGAGACCGGCAAGTTGATCGGGACGCCGCCGTTCATGGCGCCCGAGCAGTTCCGGCGGCCCCGGGACGTGGGGCCCGCGGCCGACGTGTTCGCCCTCGGCTCGCTGATGGTGCACGCGGCGACCGGGCGGGGGCCCTTCGACTCCGACAGTCCGTACGTCGTCGCCTATCAGGTCGTGCACGACGAGCCCGACCTGACCGGCGTGCCGGAGACGCTGGCGGCGCTGGTGCTGCGGTGCCTCGCCAAGGAGCCCGAGGACCGGCCCACGCCGGACGAGCTGATGCGGCAGTTGCGGTCGGTGTCGGCGGAGTACGACACGCAGGTGTTCATACCGGCGCAGCGGGAGGCGAAGCCGCCTGCCCCGGCGCCCGCCGAGGCACCCGACGCGCCCGCCGGGCCGGCCGCGCGGCGGCTGGGGAGGCGGGCGGCGCTGGTGGCCGGTGCGCTCTGCCTCACCGTGCTCGGCGGGTTCGTCTCGGTCCAGGCGTTCGGCGACGGCGAACCCGCGCCCAGGACGTCCGCCGCACAGAGCACGCCGGGTGCCTTCGGAGCGTGGGAGACGGCCTCCGCCGGGAAGAGCGGTGGCATGCCCCAGTGCTCGTACGCGGAGCGGCGGCTGCTGTGCGCGCGGCCCGGCCAGGTCTTCGCCGTCGATCCGGCCGACGGCGGCATCCTGTGGCGGCACGCCGTCGAGGAGACCGTGCGCGATGAACCGCCGGTCCTGTCGGGCGGGCTCGTGCAGCCCGAGGTCGGTCTGCTGGGCCGCCCGCTGGAGGCGCTCGACCCGGCCACCGGCGAGCCGGCGTGGGAGGAGGACATGCCCGCGTACGACGGACTGCGGTGCGTCGGCGACATGCTCCTGCTCACCCGCGCCGACGGAATGGTCACCGGCGTGGACAGCACCTCCGGGCGGACCCGTTGGTCGCACCGGATCCCCGGTCAGTCCGTGCCGTACTTCACCTCGTTCCCCGGGGAGCGGCGGCCGGCGGCGTACGCGACGAGCGAGTCGGCGGACGGGAGCCGCACCCGGGTCACCGCGGTGGACCCGGCCGGCGGTGACGTGCGGTGGGAGGCGGAGCTGGAGGGATCGCTGGCGCTAGTGGGCGCGGCGGAGGGGTCCGTGTACCTCGTCCCCGAAGAAGCGACCCACGGCGACGCGAGGGCCGTGGTCCGCTACACGCCCGCCACCGGGGAGACCCGCCGGGTGGACCTGCCGATACCGGTCGAGCTGGCGACGGTCGGCGTGTACGGGGACACCGTGCACCTCGCGGGAGCGGGCGGTTCGGTGGTGGCCGTCGACATGGCGGCCGGGAAGCAGAAGTGGCGGCTGGAGACCGGGGTGAGCCGAAGTTCGGCACCCGTCTCCGACGGCCGGCACGTGTACGTCACCGCGCCCGACGGGCGGCTCCTCGCTGTCGACGCCCGCGAAGGCAAGCTCCTCGGCCAGACCCGGACGCGGCTCGGCGACGACTCCGACCGGGTCCCCGCGTCGCTGCCCGCGCCGCTGGTCGCGGGCGGCCACGTCTACGCCGCCGCGCCCGACGGGACCGTGTTCGGCGTGGACGGGCGGGACCCCGCCGCCTGGTGAGCGGGGCCCCGGGCGAGGTCAGCCCAGCTTGGACACGTCGCGGACCGCGCCCTTGTCCGCGCTGGTCGCCATCGCGGCGTACGCCCTGAGGGCCGCGGAGACCTTGCGGTCGCGGTTCTTCGGGGCGTACACGCCGTTCAGGGCCTGGTCGCGGCGGGCCAGTTCGGCGTCGTCCACGAGCAGTTCGATGGAGCGGTTCGGGATGTCGATGCGGACGCGGTCGCCGTCCTCGACGAGGGCGATCGTGCCGCCGGCCGCCGCCTCCGGGGAGGCGTGGCCGATGGACAGGCCCGAGGTGCCGCCGGAGAAGCGGCCGTCGGTGACCAGGGCGCAGGCCTTGCCGAGGCCGCGGCCCTTCAGGTACGAGGTCGGGTAGAGCATCTCCTGCATGCCGGGGCCGCCCTTGGGGCCCTCGTAGCGGATGACGACGACGTCGCCCTCCTTGACCTGCTGGGTGAGGATCTTCTGGACGGCCTCCTCCTGCGACTCGCAGACCACCGCAGGACCCTCGAAGGTCCAGATGGACTCGTCGACGCCGGCCGTCTTGACCACGCAGCCGTCCGCGGCGAGGTTGCCGCGCAGCACCGCGAGGCCCCCGTCCTTGGAGTAGGCGTGCTCGACGGAGCGGATGCAGCCGCCCTCGGCGTCGTCGTCCAGGGAGTCCCAGCGCTCGGACTGGGAGAAGGCCTCGGCGGAGCGCTTGCAGCCGGGGGCCGCGTGCCACAGTTCCACGGCCTCCTGCGAGGGGGAGCCGCCGCGCACGTCCCAGGTCTTCAGCCAGTCGGCCAGCGAGGGGCTGTGCACGGAGTGGACGTCCTCGTTGAGCAGGCCGCCGCGGTGCAGCTCGCCGAGGAGGGCGGGGATGCCGCCCGCGCGGTGCACGTCCTCCATGTAGTACGTGCGGTCCTTGGCGACGTTGGGCGCGACCTTGGCCAGGCAGGGGACGCTGCGCGAGAGGGCGTCCATCTCGGCGAGGCCGTAGGAGACCTCCGCCTCCTGGGCGGCGGCCAGCAGGTGCAGGATCGTGTTGGTGGAGCCGCCCATCGCGATGTCCAGCGCCATGGCGTTCCCGAAGGCCGCGGGGGTGGCGATGTTGCGCGGCAGGACCGAGTCGTCGTCCTGCTCGTAGTAGCGGCGGGTCAGGTCGAGGACCGTGCGGGCGGCGTTCTCGTAGAGCGCCTTGCGGGCGGTGTGGGTGGCCAGGACCGAGCCGTTGCCGGGGAGGGAGAGGCCGATGGCCTCGGTCAGGCAGTTCATCGAGTTGGCGGTGAACATGCCGGAGCAGGAGCCGCAGGTCGGACAGGCGTTCTCCTCGATCCGGAGGATGTCCTCGTCCGAGATCTTGTCGTTGACCGCCTCCGACATCGCGTCGACCAGGTCCAGCGTGCGGACCGTGCCGTCCACCAGGGTGGCGCGGCCGGACTCCATCGGGCCGCCGGAGACGAAGACCGTCGGGATGTTCAGGCGCAGCGCCGCGTTGAGCATGCCCGGGGTGATCTTGTCGCAGTTGGAGATGCAGATCAGGGCGTCGGCGCAGTGGGCCTCCACCATGTACTCCACGCTGTCCGCGATCAGGTCGCGGGAGGGGAGCGAGTAGAGCATGCCGCCGTGGCCCATGGCGATGCCGTCGTCCACGGCGATCGTGTTGAACTCGCGCGGGATGCCGCCGGCCGCGACGACCGCCTCGCTGACGATGCGGCCGACCGGGGCGAGGTGCGTGTGGCCCGGCACGAACTCCGTGAAGCTGTTGGCGACGGCGATGATCGGCTTCCGCCCGATGTCCGCGCCGGGTACACCGGAGGCACGCATAAGGGCGCGGGCGCCCGCCATGTTGCGGCCGTGGGTGACTGTGCGGGACCTCAGTTCGGGCATCGTCGCTCGCTCCTTCGGAGAGTTATGACTGCCGTCGAGCGTACGCCCGTCATCCAGGGGTCGGGACAGGGCGTCCGGAATGCGGGACGCCCGTCTCGCGCGCGGAGGGCCGGGCCGAGGGCTCAGGGGCCCGTGAGGTGGCCCTGTACGACCGGGGCGAGCCGCGCGACGATCTGCTCCGGGTCGGCGGAGGCCAGCGGCTCCACCTTGATCACGTAGCGGAGCATCGCGCACCCCACCAGCTGCGCCGCCGCCAGTTCGACGCGGAGTTCCGCGTCCGGGGCGTCCAGGCGGGCGGCGACCCGCTGCATCACCTGCGTGGCGATCAGCCGGCGGAAGACGGCGGCGGCGGTGTCGTTGTTCACCGCGGAGCGGACGATGGCCAGCACCGGCTTGCGGGTCGTGGGGTTCTCCCAGACGCCGATGATGAAGCGGGTGAGCTGCTCGCCCACCCCGTCGAGGGGAGCGTCGACGATCGCGGCCGGTGCCTCCAGGGCGGGTGCGAAGGCGACCTCGATCGCCGCCTCGAAGATCTGCTCCTTGGTCCCGAAGTAGTGGTGGACGAGGGCCGCGTCCACCCCGGCGGCCTTGGCGATGCCCCTGACGGACGTCTTCTCGTAGCCGTGCTCGGAGAACTCCTCGCGGGCCGTGGTGAGGATGCGGTCGCGCGTGCCGGCGGACTCCGTGCGCGGCGGGCGGCCGCGGCGGCGGGTGGTCCCGCCGGTCCCGCTCACCGGCGGTGCGCCTTCGTCGCGGAGGCCGGGGACGCCGACGCCAGGTGCAGGCGGGCGAAGGCCAGGGCCTCGGCGAGATCGGCCTCACGTTCGGCACCTGACATCGCGCGCCGGGTGTTGACCTCGATGACGACATGGCCGTCGAAGCCGGTGTTCGCGAGCCCTTCCAGCAGCTCGGCGCAGGGCTGGTCGCCCCGGCCGGGGACCAGGTGCTCGTCCTTGGCGGAGCCCTTGCCGTCGGCGAGGTGGACGTGGCCCAGGCGGTCGCCCATGCGGCCGACCATGTCGAGGGCGTCGGTGCGGGAGGTCGAGGCGTGGCTGAGGTCGATCGTGAAGTGGCGGTAGTCGTCCTTCGTCACGTCCCAGTCGGGGGCGTACGCCTGCATCTCGCGGTCGCGGTAGCGCCAGGGGTACATGTTCTCGACGGCGAAGCGGATGTCCGTCTCGTCCGCCATCCGCCAGATGCCGCTGACGAAGTCCCGCGCGTACTGGCGCTGCCAGCGGAACGGCGGGTGGACCACCACGGTGCTCGCGCCGAGCCGCTCGGCGGCCGCGCGGGCGCGCTGGAGCTTGACCCAGGGGTCGGTGGACCAGACGCGCTGGGTGATGAGCAGGCACGGCGCGTGCACGGCCAGTATCGGCATGCGGTGGTAGTCGCTGAGTCTGCGCAGCGCGTCGATGTCCTGGCTGACCGGATCCGTCCAGACCATCACCTCGACGCCGTCGTAGCCGAGGCGTGCGGCGATCTCGAAGGCCGTCGCCGTCGACTCCGGGTAGACGGATGCCGTCGACAGGGCGACCTTCGCGTCCGGGATTCGGACTGCGTCCCTGGGTTTTGCCACGGGGGTCAGGTTACGGGGTGCGGGTTGGGGGGTGTGGTCCGCCCGATCGCCGTTGTGGTGAGTGCCATAGGGCGGGTGCGGGAGCGTCGTGGTTGCTCGCGCACCCGCGGCGGAGCCGCGCATCGATACAGCCCCGCGCCCCTTTCGGGGCGCGTCATGGCTGGACCATGTGGTCCAGGCGCCTCAGGATCACGCCCTCGCGCAGGGCCCACGGGCAGATTTCCAGGTTCTCCACGCGGAAGAGGTCCATCGCCGCCTCGGCGACCAGGGCGCCGGCCAGGAGCTGGTTCGCGCGGCCCTCGGAGACGCCGGGGAGTTCGGCGCGCTCGGCGGCGGTCATGGCGGCCAGGCGGGGGACCCATGCCTCCAGGGAGGCCCGTTTCAGCTCGCGCTGGACGTAGAGGCCCTCTGCGGAGCGGGCGGCGCCCGCGATGCGGGCCAGCTGCCGGAAGGTCTTGGACGTGGCGACCACGTGGTCGGGCGTGCCGGAGCGGCTGAACTCGCCGACCGTCCGGGCGATCTCCGTACGGACGTGCCGGCGCAGCGCCCTGACGGCGTCCGGGTCGGGCGGGTCGCCGGGCAGCCAGCCGGCCGTGAGGCGGCCCGCGCCCAGCGGCAGCGACGCGGCCGTGTCCGGCTCCTCGTCCATGCCGTAGGCGATCTCCAGGGAGCCGCCGCCGATGTCCAGGACCAGCAGCTTGCCCGCGGACCAGCCGAACCAGCGGCGGACGGCGAGGAAGGTGAGCCGCGCCTCCTCCGCGCCGCTGAGCACCGTCAGCTCGACGCCCGTCTCGGCCCGCACCCGGGCGAGGACGTCGTCGGCGTTGGTCGCCTCGCGCACGGCGGAGGTGGCGAACGGGAGGATCTCCTCGACGCCCTTGTCCTCCGCCGCCTGAAGCGCGTCGAGGACGACCGCGACCAGCTTGTCGACTCCTTCGGGGCCGATGGCGCCGTCCTCGTCGAGGAGCTGGGCGAGGCGGAGGTCCACCTTGTGCGAGTGGGCGGGCAGGGGGCGGGCGCCGGGGTGCGCGTCCACCACCAGCAGGTGCACCGTGTTCGAACCCACGTCGAGGACACCGAGTCTCATGTACGGAACGCTACTGCCAGCGGGGCGGGCGGCGGTGCCGTCATCCGCCTCCGGCGTCTTACCCTGGAGCCGTGCCAAAGACGAAAAAGGCGAAGGCTGAAAAGTCGGCCAAGAAGGACAAGAGGCGCGTAATGGGCGACGAGAAGGGGCTTGACTTCGCCCGGGCGTGGGTGGAGTTCCCCGATCCGGCGGACGACGAGCAGGTCTTCCGGTGCGACCTGACATGGCTGACCTCCCGCTGGAACTGCATCTTCGGCAGCGGCTGCCAGGGCATCCAGGCCGGCCGCGCGGACGACGGGTGCTGCTCGCTGGGCGCGCACTTCTCCGACGAGGACGACGAGAAGCGCGTCGCCGAGCACGTGGCGCGGCTCACGCCGGACATCTGGCAGCACCACGCCGAGGGCACGCGGGACGGCTGGACCTCCGAGGACGAGGAGGGCTCCCGGCAGACCCGTCCCTTCCAGGGCTCGTGCATCTTCCAGAACCGGCCCGGTTTCGCCGGGGGCGCGGGCTGCTCGCTGCACATCCTGGCCCTGAAGGAGGGGCGGGAGCCGCTGGAGACCAAGCCGGACGTGTGCTGGCAGCTGCCGGTGCGGCGGACGTACGAGTGGATCGACCGGCCCGACGACACGCGCGTGCTCCAGGTGTCGATCGGTGAGTACGACCGCCGCGGCTGGGGTCCCGGCGGGCACGACCTGCACTGGTGGTGCACCTCGGCGACCTCGGCGCACGGCGCGGGCGACCCGGTGTACGTCTCGTACCGGCCCGAGCTGATCGAACTGATGGGCAAGGCGGGTTACGACCGGCTGGTCGAGCTGTGCGAGGAGCGGCTGGCCTCGCAGTTGCCGCTGGTGGCGCCGCATCCGGCGGATCCCGCTCGCTGAGTACCGCGTACGCCGCGCCTTTCCGGTCCTAGGAGGTGGACGGCCCCGGTTCGCCGGTGTCGTCCGGCAGAGGGGAGGAGCCGGTGCCGCCCGTCGGGGAGGGGCCGGTCGGCGTCGGGTCCGGGTCGGACGGGGAGGGTGACGGGTCCTCGGTGGGCGTCGGGTCCGGGTCGGGCTGCGAGGCCGACGGAGACGGGTCCGGGCCCGGGTCGGACGGGGACGGCGAGTGGTCCGGAGTGCTGGGGCGCGGGCGCGGGCCCGGGTGGGAGGGGCCGGGCGCGGTGCCGTAACCCTTGATCGTGACGACGGCGCCGGCGGGCGACACCGCCACGCGGGCGGTCCAATGGCCGGACGGCTCGCGCAGGTGGTCGACGTGCACCCGGATCGTGCGGGACTCGCCGGGGCGCAGGGTGCCGGAGGAGTGGCTCAGGTAGAGCCAGGACGCGCCGACGGAGGCGGACCAGCGGACCGGGGCGTCGCCGGTGGCGGTCAGGGTGACCAGCGTGGTGTCGCCGTCGTGGCCGGCCGTGACGCTCAGCGCGCTCTTCTCGCCGGCGCCGGAGACGCTGACGACCTCCACGGAGACGTCGGCCTCGCCGTTCTTGCCGAAGCCGGCGCCGGGGGTGGTGCTGGCGTTGCCCGCGTTCTCGTAGCCGCCGCCGGTGGAGTCGCCGTCCAGGCCGTCGGGGCCCTGTGCCTCGCTGGCGCTGGACGAGCGGCCGTCCTCGCCCTCCACGACGGGGGTGCCGCGGTAGGCCGCCCACAGGGCGAGCACGGGCGCCGCGACGACGGTGGCGACGACCGTGGTGGTGACGGCACGCGCGCGCAGCCGGTCCCGGCGGGCGGCGCGGTCCTTGGGGTCCATGGGGAAGCCGCGGCGGTCGAAGCGGGGGGCCGCGATCCGGGCTCGCGGGACGTGCGCCATGGCGACGTGCAGCGCGGTGCGGGGGGCCCCCAGGACGGGGAGTTCGGCCGGAGTGACGCTGGTGCCGGGCCAGCGGCCGGGGATCGCGCGCTCCGCCGTGCGGCGGCAGCGGGGGCAGTCGTCCACGTGCCGGACCAGTTCGCGGCGCAGGGCGGCGCTGAGCACGTACCGGTTGTCGCCGGTGAGGCGGGCCACGCCGGTGCAGGTGCCGGTCTCCACGACGGCCAGGGCGGCGCGGGTGCGTTCGACCTCGCAGGCGGCGGAGGCGAGGAGTTCCCGGGTGGCGGCCAGGTCCATGCCGAGGACCGCGGCGACCTCGTGCGGGGCCAGGCGGTGGCGGACGGCGAGTTCCAGGGCCTCGCGCTGCTCGGGGGTGGTGCCGGCGGCCTCCGGCCAGGCGAGCCGGGCGAGTTCGCCGCGGTGGCGCTGCCGGGTCTTGTCGTCGCTGGTGTCGGTGGCCGTCGCCTCGGTGGTGCTGTCGCTCGTGCTCGTGCCGGCGGAGCGGCCCGCGGCATGACTGCTCTGACGTTTCTGCTTGGCCTCGGTCAGCCTGCGGAGGCAGGCCCAGCGGGCCAGGGCGTACAGCCACGCCCTGCGGTCCTGGGCGGAACCGGGGCCGCGGTTGCCGCGGCGCTGGGCGAGCGCCAGGACGTCGCCCAGGGCGGCGGTCGCGGCGGTGTGGTCGCAGAGCACGGACAGGCAGTACGTGAACAGGCCGTCCAGATACGCGTCGTACGCGGCGTGGCGGGCGGGCGGCCGCTGCGCCAGGGAACGCGCCGCGGCGCGGTCACGCGCCTCCCGGTGCGCTCGGTGTGCGCCGGTCGTGCGGGTCGTGGTCTCCGGACTGCTCCTCATCACTCGGCGACCGTAGGGGGCCATGGGTGGCGCGAACTGGCGCGTTGGGCACTTTTAATCCGTACGGGTGAAACGATCCCTCATAAGGGGACAGGAGGCGGTTGTTCCGGGGGGTGGGGTGCCTCCGTGACCGCGCCCGCGTCGGGGTGTCAGTGGGGGCCGTTACGGTTCGTGCATGGCTGCCCGTGCGAAGTCCACCAAGGAACGGCCGTCCTTCCGCTGCACCGAGTGCGGCTGGCAGACGGCCAAATGGCTCGGCCGCTGTCCCGAGTGCCAGGCCTGGGGCACCGTCGAGGAGTACGGCGCGCCCGCCGTGCGGACGACCTCGCCGGGGCGCGTGACCACCTCCGCGGTGCCGATCGGGGAGGTCGACGGGCGGCAGGCGGCCGCGCGGTCGACGGGTGTGCCGGAGCTGGACCGGGTGCTGGGTGGCGGCCTGGTGCCCGGTGCCGTGGTGCTGGTCGCGGGTGAGCCCGGGGTCGGGAAGTCCACCCTGCTGCTGGACGTGGCGGCCAAGTCCGCGAGCGACGAGCACCGGACGCTGTACGTCACGGGTGAGGAGTCGGCGAGTCAGGTGCGGCTGCGGGCCGACCGGATCGACGCGATCGACGACCATCTCTACCTCGCCGCCGAGACCGACCTCGCGGCGGTGCTCGGGCATCTGGACGCGGTCAAGCCGTCGCTGCTGATCCTGGACTCCGTGCAGACCGTCGCCTCTCCCGAGATCGACGGCGCTCCCGGCGGCATGGCGCAGGTGCGGGAGGTGGCGGGCGCCCTGATCCGCGCCTCCAAGGAGCGCGGGATGTCCACCCTGCTCGTGGGGCACGTCACCAAGGACGGCGCCATCGCCGGGCCGCGGCTGCTGGAGCACCTGGTGGACGTGGTACTCCACTTCGAGGGCGACCGGCATGCGCGGCTGCGGCTGGTGCGGGGCGTCAAGAACCGGTACGGGACGACCGACGAGGTCGGCTGCTTCGAGCTGCACGACGAGGGGATCACCGGCCTCGCCGATCCCAGCGGGCTGTTCCTCACCCGGCGTGCCGAACCCGTGCCGGGCACCTGTCTGACCGTCACCCTGGAGGGCCGCCGGCCGCTGGTGGCCGAGGTGCAGGCGCTGACCGTGGACTCCCAGATCCCGTCGCCCCGGCGTACGACCTCGGGGCTGGAGACCTCCCGGGTGTCCATGATGCTGGCGGTGCTGGAGCAGCGCGGCCGGATCAGCGCCCTGGGGAAGCGGGACATCTACAGCGCGACGGTCGGGGGCGTGAAGCTGTCCGAGCCCGCCGCCGACCTCGCCGTCGCGCTCGCCCTGGCCAGTGCGGCCAGTGACACCCCGCTGCCCAAGAACCTCGTCGCGATCGGTGAGGTCGGCCTCGCCGGAGAGGTGAGACGGGTCACGGGCGTGCAGCGCCGGCTCTCCGAGGCGCACCGGCTGGGCTTCACGCACGCCCTGGTACCGGGCGACCCCGGCAGGGTTCCCGACGGCATGAAGGTCCTGGAAGTCGCGGACATAGGGGACGCCCTGCGGGTGCTTCCGCGCTCGCGTCGGCGAGACGCCCCACGGGAGGAGGAGGACCGCCGGTAGACTTTGCCCTGGTCTCGCCCGTCCGTACGACCGAGTGTGCGACGCGGGCGCACCAGAAGAACCTGCGACCGGAGGAGTGCAGTGGCAGCCAACGACCGGGCAGCAGCTCCCGGAAAGTCCGGTGGGAGTGCCGGTGCCGATGGCCTGATGCGCGCCTCGCTGAGCGCCGTGGCGCCCGGCACGCTGCTGCGGGACGGCCTGGAACGGGTCCTTCGCGGCAACACCGGCGGTCTGATGGTGCTGGGGTCGGACAAGACCGTCGAGTCGATGTGTACCGGCGGCTTCGTGCTGGACGTCGAGTTCACGGCGACCCGGCTGCGCGAGCTGTGCAAGCTCGACGGCGGGATCGTGCTCTCCTCGGACCTGTCGAAGATCCTGCGGGCGGGCGTGCAGCTGCTGCCCGACCCGACCATCCCGACCGAGGAGACCGGCACCCGGCACCGTACGGCGGACCGGGTGAGCAAGCAGGTCGGCTTCCCCGTCGTGTCCGTCTCGCAGTCCATGCGGCTCATCGCCCTCTATGTCGACGGGCAGCGGCGCGTCCTGGAGGACTCCGCGGCGATCCTGTCCCGGGCCAACCAGGCGCTGGCCACCCTGGAGCGCTACAAGCTCCGGCTCGACGAGGTCGCCGGCACGCTCTCCGCGCTGGAGATCGAGGACCTGGTGACCGTCCGGGACGTGTCGGCGGTCGCCCAGCGGCTGGAGATGGTGCGCCGGATCGCCACCGAGATCGCCGAGTACGTGGTGGAGCTGGGCACGGACGGACGGCTGCTGGCGCTCCAGCTGGACGAGTTGATCGCCGGCGTGGAGCCGGAGCGCGAGCTGGTCGTGCGGGACTACGTGCCCGAGCCGACCGCCAAGCGGTCCCGCACGGTCGACGAGGCGCTCGCCGAACTGGACAAGCTCAGCCATGCCGAGCTGCTCGAACTGTCCACGGTGGCCCGGGCGCTGGGGTACACCGGGTCTCCCGAGACGCTGGACTCGGCGGTGTCGCCGCGCGGGTTCCGGCTGCTGGCGAAGGTGCCGCGGCTGCCGGGCGCGATCATCGACCGGCTGGTGGAGCACTTCGGCGGCCTGCAGAAGCTGCTCGCCGCCAGCGTGGACGACCTCCAGACGGTGGACGGCGTCGGCGAGGCGCGGGCGCGCAGCGTGCGTGAGGGCCTGTCGCGGCTGGCGGAGTCGTCGATCCTCGAGCGGTACGTCTGACCCCGTAGGACCCCGCCTGCTCGCGTCAGTCGCTCTTCAGCACGAAGGATGTCCGGACCTTCTGGAAACCGGGCGCCTTGGCCTCCACCAGGTACGTCCCCGCCTTGGCCGAGCCCGCCGGGGGCGTACCGCACTCGGGGGCGCTCGGCTTGCGGTCCCACTTCACGGTGTAGGTGATGCCGCTGTTGGCGGCCACCCGGTACTGGAGGCTGGCCTTGCTCTTGTCCTCGACGCAGTCGTCCGAGGCCCAGTAGACGTCGTCGCCGCTGGCCGGGGTGATGGTGAACACCGCGTGTTCGGGGCCCAGATCGACCTTGCAGTCGCCGCCGGAGGTGTTCCGCGCGGTCAGTTCGAAGGCGGGGGTCTGTCCGGGCGTGTAGTTGTTGCGGACACTGCGCAGGCTGAACTTCACCGCGCCCGGAGTGCAGTTGGGCAGCGCCGAACCGCCCGGCAGTGCGTCTCCCGCGCCGACACCCGTCGCCGCGCCGCCCCCGGAGCCCCCGCCACCGGCGCTGCCGGGATTGCCGGCGTCCTCGCCGGAACCGGCGTCCTCGCCCGAGCCGTCCTCGCCGCCGCCGGAACCCGAACCCGACCCCGTACCACCGGAGTCCGCGCTTCCCGACTCGTCGCGGCCGCCCGGGGCCTCACTGATCGCGGGCCCGGACCCCGAGGGTCCCGGGGTGATCGAGGGGGCCGGATTCTTCCCGTCGGCTCCGTCGTCGCGCCCCTTGTCGCCGCCTCCGCCGCCGGAGACCACGATCCACGTGATCAGCAGCGCCAACAGGGCGAACAGGGACAGCAGTACGGCCCTCCGTCGCCAGTAGATGGAGGAGGGAAGCGGCCCGACCGGATTGCGCAGAGATCCCACGGCGCAAACTGTACGAGAGATCCGCGCGTTCCCCTGTCCCACCCGCCGTTCAGGCTCGCAACTTTTACGGATCATCATCCCGGAGACCGACCCCGCCCCCCTGCCGATCGTCAGGTGTCGGACGTGTCGATCGCAGGGTGTGACCGTTTCGAGCAGCCGCCTACCGTCCGTGAGCATGACCTTCGACGATGACGATCTCTACCGCGACATCACCGGCTTCGCCCAGGACGCCCCGACGTGGGTCCAGCACACGGCGGAGGTGGGTACTGAGGCGGGACTCCTGGTGTTCGGCGCACTGTTCGTCGTCGCCTGGTGGCGGTCGCGGCGCGGCGACCCACGGGCGTTCGCGATCGCGGTCCTTGCACCTGTGGCCACGGCTGTCGCGTACGTGTGCAGTGAACTGCTCAAGTCCGTTGTGGAGGAGGAGCGTCCGTGCCGGGCGGTCGCCGGGGCGGTGCCCTCGCTGGCGGAGTGCCCGCCGACCGGTGACTGGTCCTTCCCGAGCAACCACGCGACAATCGCGGGCGGTGCGGCCGTCGCCCTGGCCCTGGTCCGGTGGACCGCGGTCCGGTTGACGGCGCCGCTCGCCCTGCTGATGGCCTTCTCCCGGGTCTTCGTCGGCGTCCACTACCCGCACGACGTCGTCGCCGGGCTGCTGCTCGGCGCGGTCGCCGCCGCCGTGGCCGTGCGGCTCGGCATACGTCCGGCGACGCGGCTGGCCGAGGCGATGCGGGGCTCGTCGGCGCCGGTGGTGCGGTGGCTGACCGGGCCGGGTGCCGTGCCGCCGGGCGCGTACGCCGCCTCGCACCGGCGCCGTTGACGGGCGGGGAGGGAGCGGGCCTATGCGCCGTCCGCCTCAACCAGCCCCGCCTCGTAGGCCACGATCGCGGCCCGGACCCGGTTGCGTACCTCCAGCCGGTCCAGGACCGCGCTCACGTACGCCTTCACCGTGCCCTCGACGAGATGCAGCCGGGCGGCGATCTCCGGGTTGGACAGGCCGGCGCCGACGAGGCCGAGGACCTCGCGTTCCCGGGGGCTGAGCCGGGCCACGCGGGCGCGGGCGTGCTCCTCGCGGGCGAGACGGCCGCTGCCACCGCCGCGGCCGAGGTCCTCCACGACGTACCGGGCGACCTTCGGGGAGAGGAAGGCGGCGCCCTGCGCCACGGCCCGTACGCCGGCCATCAGTTCGTACGGGTCGCCGGACTTGAGCAGGAAGCCGGTGGCGCCGGCGGCCAGGGCGCGGGCCACGTAGGTCTGTTCGGAGAACGTGGTCAGCATGGCGACGGCGGTGCCGGGGGTGGTGCGTACGATCTCCTCCGCCGCCGTGAGGCCGTCCAGGCGGGGCATGCGGATGTCCAGCAGGGCCACGTCGGGGCGGTGCGCGCGGGCCAGTTCGACCGCCTCGCGGCCGTCGCCCGCCTCCGCGACGACCTCGCTCTCGCCGCCGCTCGCCAGGATGGCGCTCACGCCCGCGCGGACCATCGCCTCGTCGTCGGCCAGCAGGACCCGGATCACCGTGCGGACTCCTCTTGTCGGTGCGTGTCGGCGCGTTCGCTGTCGGCTCCGGGGACGACGTCCTTCGTGAGGAGTCGCCGCCGGTCGTCGAAGCAGAGCCGGAAGTGGTCGATGGAGACGAGGAGTTCGCCGCCGGCCCGGTAGTAGCGGCAGTCGGCGTCCGGCGGCGGCGCGGGGGCGCGGTCGGTGGGCGGGTCGTGTGCCTCGCGGTCCGGCAGTACGGGCGCGATCTCGTCGTAGGCGGTTCCCGGGCGCAACTGCGCGTAGGCGCTCGGGGTGAGGACCGAGCGGGTCTCGGTGTAGGCGTACCAGGCGAAGGCCGCGCCGACCAGGACCAGGCCGGCACCGGCGGCGGCGCCCAGGCCCAGGGCGACGCGGCGGCGGGCGCGGGCGAAGGGGGCCGTGGGTGAGGGGGCGGGGGTGGGGGCGAGGGCCGGTCCGGCGGGGACGTGGGCCCGGACGCGGAAGCCGTCACCGTGCGGGGCCGCCGTGAAGTCGCCGCCGACCGAGGCGACGGCGGCACGCAGCCCCAGCAGGCCCGAGCCGCCCGCCGAGGGGGAACCGGGGCCGGTGGCGGCGGCGTTGGTGACGGTAACCGTCGTTCCGGAGCCCTGGTCGGTGACCGCTACGACGACGGGGGCGCCGGGCGCGTGCCGGGCCGCGTTGGTCAGCGCCTCGCGCACGATCCGGTGGAGCAGCCGGTCGGCGAGGCCGCCCGGTTCGGCGGGCGGGACGGGAGTGTGCCGTGGTTCCCAGCGGACGGGGAGTCCCGACTCGGCGGCGCGGGCCACGAGTTCCTCGACGGTCTCGCCGGGTGGGGTGAGCGGCAGGGGCTCGTCGTCCTCGCGCAGGACGCCGATGATGCGGTGCAGGTGGTCGGTGGCGTCGGCGGCGGCGACCCGCAGTTCCGCCGCGGCAGCGCGGTGGCCGGTGCCGAGGCCGGGGGCGACCTGGAGGGCGGCGGCGCGCAGCGCGAGCAGGCTCAGCTCGTGGCCGAGGGAGTCGTGCATGTCCTGGGCGATCCGGGCCCGTTCGCGCAGTCTGGCCCGCTCCTCCGCGTGCCGTCGCTCGTCCTCCAGGCGGGCCGCCCGGAGCCAGCCTGCCTCGGCGAGCGCGCGGCTCTGCCGCCAGTAGCGTCCGCCCAGCCAGGGAAGGACACAGCCGAAGAGCAGGGTGCCGGTCAGGACCAGCGCCTCGGGCGCCGGGTCCACCCCGACCAGCGCGATCCGCGCGGCGCCGACGACGCCGATGCCGGTGAGGACGGCCACCGCCGGGTGCGGCCGCGGGGCGCGCAGGCCGAGCAGCAGGGCGAGGGTGGCGAGGGCGGGGCCGTAGGAGACGCTGAACAGTGCCGGGGTGTCGGCGAGGCTCAGGGCCGCCGTCAGCGCGAACGCGGCGAGCGGCAGGCGCCGGGCGAGCGCGGCGGCCACCGCAAGCACGCCCAGCCCGGCCAGCTGCTGCCAGAGGGGGCGCGGCTCGTTGAGGCCGATCCGGTCGGCGGTGACCGCGGGGAGGGCGAGGACGCACCAGAACACCGCGCCGCGACCGACGGGGGCGAGCCGTGCGGATCGCGAGCCGGGGGCGCGCGAGCCGGGCGTGAAGGGGGCGCGCGGGTGCGCGTCCGCCGGGGTGCCGGCGACTCCGGCGGTGGGTATCCCGACGTCCGAGGCCGGGCGCGTACCTTCCATGGGCCGACGCTACAAGCGGCGGGCGGGGCGGCGCCCCTGACGATCGTCAGGTGTCGTGGACGCGACGGGGTGGCGGTGCACCCGTGGGGTGGTCTCGTCGTGGCAGGATCGGAGGGTCATGACTGCGCCCACGAAGTCCTCGCACAGCGGCCCCTCCGACCCCGCCGCCTCGTCCGGCGTGCCGTTGCACGCCCCCGTCATCGACTGGTTCGCCGAGCACGCCCGCGACCTGCCGTGGCGGCGCCCGGAGGCCGGCGCGTGGGGCGTGATGGTCAGTGAGTTCATGCTCCAGCAGACGCCGGTCAGCCGCGTCCAGCCCGTCTACGAGCAGTGGCTGGCGCGCTGGCCGCGCCCCGCCGACCTCGCCGCCGAGGCGCCCGGCGAGGCGGTCCGCGCCTGGGGCCGGCTCGGCTACCCGCGCCGCGCCCTGCGGCTGCACGGTGCCGCCGCGGCCATAACGGAACGGCACGGCGGCGACGTACCGGCGGACCACGCCCAGTTGCTGGCGCTGCCCGGCATCGGCGAGTACACGGCCGCCGCGGTCGCCTCCTTCGCCTACGGCCAGCGGCACCCCGTGCTGGACACCAACGTCCGCCGGGTGTTCGCCCGCGCGGTCACCGGCGTGCAGTACCCGCCGAACGCCACCACCGCCGCCGAGCGGAAGCTGGCGCGCGCGCTGCTGCCGGAGCAGGAGACGAGGGCCGCCCGGTGGGCCGCCGCCTCCATGGAGCTGGGCGCGCTGGTCTGCACGGCGAAGAACGAGTCGTGCCAGCGCTGCCCGATCGCCGCGCAGTGCGCCTGGCGGCTGGCCGGAAAGCCCGCGCACGACGGACCGCCGCGCCGCGGCCAGACGTACGCGGGCACCGACCGGCAGGTGCGCGGCCGGCTGCTCGCGGTGCTGCGGGAGGCGTCCGGGCCGGTGCCGCAGTCGGCCCTCGACCAGGTGTGGCACGAACCGGTCCAGCGGGCCCGCGCCCTGGACGGCCTGGTCTCCGACGGTCTGGTGGAACCGCTGGCGGACGGGCTGTACCGGCTGCCGCTGAGCTGACGGACAGCTTGGTCACAGGGACGGCGGTGCCGGTGTCACGGAAACACCTGCACCGTCGGCTCCGGTCACAGCCCTGGTAACGGACAAATCACCACTTGTCTCCATCAAGTGGTCCGTCGATTTACCCGGTTCCTACTTCCGTTACACAACCGACGGACAGCCGAGTGTTCGTCGCAGGCTGCTCCGCACAGCGCCGTGACAACGCTTCCCTACCTTCGTTTCTGTGCCCGGCGGGCACGGCAGGACCAGGGACCACAGGCAGTGGGCCGGCGGTGACCACACCGGCGGAGTACGGGGATCGGAAGGCGGTTGACCATGGGCGAGGTGCTCGAGTTCGAGGAGTACGTCCGGACGCGGCAGGACGCGCTGCTGCGCAGCGCCCGGCGTCTGGTCCCGGATCCGGTCGACGCCCAGGACCTGTTGCAGACCGCGCTGGCGCGGACGTACCGCCGCTGGTCGACCATCGAGGACAAGCGGCTGGCCGACGCCTACCTGCGCCGCGTCATGATCAACACGCGGACCGAGTGGTGGCGGGCGCGGAAGCTGGAGGAGGTGCCGACCGAGCAGCTCCCCGAGTCCTGCGTGGACGACTCCACCGAGCAGCACGCGGACCGCGCCCTGCTGATGGACGTCATGAAGGTGCTCGCCCCGAAGCAGCGCAGCGTCGTGGTGCTGCGACACTGGGAGCAGATGTCCACGGAGGAGACCGCCGCCGCCCTCGGCATGTCGGCCGGCACGGTCAAGAGCACGCTGCACCGAGCGCTCGCCCGGCTCCGCGAGGAGCTGGTCGCCCGCGATCTGGACGCACGGGCGCTGGAGCGTGAGGAGCGGGAGCGTTGCGCGGCCTGACCGTCGGTCGATCACCCGGGGAGACCCGGAGGGGCACGCAGGCGACGAGTGCGGCGGTGGCCGTGTTCGTCGCCCTCGGCGTGTGTCTGTCCGGCTGCGCGGCCGGCGGCACCGGCACCCGCGACGAGGGCGCGGCCCACGCCGACGCGGTGGGCGGCGCCGCCTCCTCCTCGCCGGCCGCCTCCCCCTCGAAGGTCCCCGACCGGGTCGACGCGGTGCGGCTGGTCAAGTCGGACCCCAAGGTCTCCGAAGAGGTCAAGCACGAGCTGAAGCCGTGCGTCGCCGACGAGTACCCCGTCGACGTGTCGTACGGCGAGCTGACCGGCGGCACGGCGGAGGACGTCGTGGTCAACGTCCTGACGTGCGGTGACGCGGTGGGTGTGGGCAGTTACGTGTACCGCGAGGAGGACGGCGCGTACCAGAATGTGTTCCGCACCGAGGAGCCTCCGGTCTACGCGGAGATCGACCGCGGCGATCTGGTGGTGACCAAGCAGGTGTACGAGCGGGGCGACCCGGTGTCCAGCCCGTCCGGCGAGAACGTCATCACGTACCGCTGGGCGTCGGGCCGGTTCGCCGAGCAGTACCGCACCCACAACGACTACAGCAACGCCGCGGGCAACGCGCCGACTCCGGTCCCGGATCCGGACAGCTGACGCCGGCGGGCGTGAACCGATCGGGCCGCTCGCCGCGATGACCGGGTGAACGCGGTGCGCGGCCCGGGCGTCCGTCCCCATGGGCGTCCGTGACCGCACCCGCGTCCGGCGACCGCACCCGACCCATCACAACGAGGACTGAGAGCACCGGGATGGCAGACCAGACCCACGTCCTGTTCGTCGAGGACGACGACGTCATCCGCGAGGCCACCCAGCTCGCCCTGGAGCGGGACGGCTTCGCGGTCACCGCGATGCCCGACGGGCTGTCCGGCCTGGAGTCCTTCCGGACCGACCGGCCCGACATCGCGCTGCTCGACGTCATGGTCCCGGGGCTCGACGGGGTGAGCCTGTGCCGCCGGATCCGGGACGAGTCCACGGTGCCGGTGATCATGCTGTCGGCGCGGGCGGACTCCATCGACGTCGTCCTGGGTCTGGAGGCCGGTGCCGACGACTACGTCACCAAGCCGTTCGACGGTGCCGTGCTTGTCGCCCGGATCCGGGCGGTGCTGCGGCGCTTCGGCCACGCCGGCGGCGGGGACCGGGGGGACGCGGCGGACCACGCGGACACCGGGGGCGTGCTCACCTTCGGCGAGCTGGAGGTGGACACCGACGGGATGGAGGTGCGCCGGGCCGGACGGCCGGTGGCGCTCACCCCGACGGAGATGCGGCTGCTGCTGGAGTTCTCCTCGGCGCCGGGGACGGTGCTCTCGCGCGACAAGCTGCTGGAACGGGTCTGGGACTACGGCTGGGGCGGGGACACCCGCGTCGTCGACGTGCACGTGCAGCGGCTGCGGACCAAGATCGGCCAGGACCGGATCGAGACGGTCCGCGGCTTCGGCTACAAATTGAAGGCCTGAGGCGGGGACACAGGGATATGCGGGGGTTCTTCCGACGCCGGACCGCCTCGCCTCCGGGGCGCGCGGACGGCCGCACGGGGCCGGACAGGGGTACGAGACCGGACAGCGGTACGCGTGGTCCGGGTCCGCACGGGCCGGGTTCCAACGGCCGGGGCCCGGGCGGGCCGCGTCCGCGCGGCCTGCGCGCGCGGGGCATCCGCACCGGGCTGCGCTGGAAGCTCAGCGCGGCGATCGCGCTGGTCGGCGCGCTGGTGGCGGTCGTCCTGAGCCTGGTCGTGCACAACGCGGCCCGGGTGTCGATGCTGGACAACGCCCGTGACCTCGCGGACGACCGGATCCTGATCGCCCAGCGCAACTACGAGCTGTCGGGGCGGCAGAACTTCCCCAACGCCAAGATCGACGATCCCGAGCTGCCGGTGGAGCTGCGCCGCAGGGTGGAGGCCGGGCAGCGGGCCACGTACGTCACCGAGCGGGACGACGGGGTGACGGACATCTGGGCCGCGGTGCCGCTCAAGGACGGGCACGTGATGTCCCTGCACTCCGGTTTCACCGACCGCAGCGCGGACATCCTCACCGATCTCGACCAGGCCCTCGTCATCGGCTCCATCGCGGTGGTCCTCGGCGGCAGCGCGCTCGGCGTGCTCATCGGCCGCCAGCTCTCCCGGCGGCTGCGCGACGCGGCCGCCGCCGCCAACCAGGTCGCCAACGGGGAGCCGGACGTGCGCGTCCGGGACGCCATCGGCGGGGTCGTCCGGGACGAGACCGACGACCTCGCGAGCGCGGTGGACGCGATGGCGGACGCGTTGCAGAAGCGGCTGGAGGCCGAGCGGCGGGTCACCGCGGACATCGCGCACGAGCTGCGGACCCCGGTGACCGGGCTGCTCACCGCCGCCGAGCTGCTCCCGCCGGGCCGGCCGACCGAGCTGGTCCTGGACCGGGCGAAGGCGATGCGCACGCTCGTCGAGGACGTCCTGGAGGTGGCCCGGCTCGACGGGGCCTCGGAGCGGGCCGAACTCCAGGACCTGATGCTGGGCGACTTCGTGACCCGGCGGGTGGCGGCGAAGGACCCGGCCGTGGAGGTGCGGGTGATCCACGAGTCGGAGGTGACGACCGACCCGCGCCGCCTGGAGCGCGTGCTGTTCAACCTGCTCGCCAACGCCGCCCGGCACGGCCGCTCGCCGGTCCAGGTCAGCGTCGAGGGCCGGGTGATCCGGGTCCGCGACCACGGGCCGGGCTTCCCCGAGCACCTGCTCGCCGAGGGACCGAGCCGCTTCCGTACCGGCAGCACGGACCGGTCGGGGCGCGGGCACGGGCTCGGACTGACCATCGCGGCCGGCCAGGCCCGGGTCCTGGGCGCCCGCCTCACCTTCCGCAACGTCCGCCCCGCCGGGGCCCCCGACCACGTCCCGGCGGAGGGCGCGGTCGCGGTGCTGTGGCTGCCGGAGCACGCGCCGACGAATACGGGGAGCTACCCGATGCTGCCGGACCGGGCGACCCCCGGCGCCGGCTAGCAGGCGAAGTCCCGGTCCAGATCGAGGCCGCCCTCGCGGGGCTGGGTGAAGGAGAACCAGTTGCCGGAGTCGTCCCGGAAGAGCGCCTCGGTGCCGTACGGGCGCTCCTGGGGCTCCTGGAGGAACTCGACCCCCCGGTCCCTGAGCCTCTTGTAGTCGCCGTGGATGTCGTCGGTGGTCAGCACGCCGGCGCCGAGCGCGCCCTTGGCCACCAGCTTGCGGATCATCTCGGCGGACTCGGGGTCCATCGCCGGGCCGCTCGGGAGCATCAGCGTCAGCTCGACGTCGGGCTGGTTCGGCGAGCCGACGGTGAGCCAGCGCATGCCGCCCTCGCCCATGGTCATGTCGGTGCGGACCTCCAGGCCCAGCTTCTCGGTGTAGAACCGCTTGGCCCGCTCCTGGTCGAGGACCCAGACGGTCGAGATGGCGAGGCCCTTGATCATGGCGTTCTCCCGCTGTTTCGTGGCCGGTTTCGCTTGCTCTGCCACGGTAGGCAGCCTCGTCCTCAGCCCGCTTCTCCGGAATTGCGCCGCACCCCGCCCGCCCAGTGCATGACGTAGCAGCCCGGTATCAGGGCGGTCCCCCGGCCCACGTGCCTGGTCCGGTACTCGCTCGGGGTCAGGCCGGTCCACGCCTTGAACCGGGTGGAGAAGGTGCCCAGGCTGCTGAAGCCGACCAGGTGGCAGATCTCGGTCACGGACAGGTTGGCGGTGCGCAGCATGTCCTCGGCGCGCTCGATGCGGCGGCGGGTGAGGTACTGGCCGGGTGTCTCGCCGTACGCCTCCTTGAAGGCGCGCAGGAAGTGGTAGCGCGAGTACCCGGCGTGGGCCGCGACCGTGTCCAGGTCGAGGTCCGGGTCGGCCCAGTCGCGGTCCATGGCGTCCTTCGCCAGCCGTAGCTGCCGCAACTTGTCCATGGGCCGATGGTGGCACGGGGCACTGACATCGGCCGGGTGGCGGTCGGGCGGGGCCGTCGGCCCTCAGGCGGGTTCGGGAAGGTGGCCGAGGCGCTCGATGACGCGCTCGCGCAGCAGGAGGTACTCCTCCCAGCGGCGGGGCAGCGGGCCCGGCGGGCGCTCGACGGCACGCGCGGCGGTGACGGTCTGGCCGCGCCGGAACTGCTCGCGTGTCAGGTCCAGCTCGACGCCGTTGGGCAGCCGGTTCCACCAGTGGAAGCCGTGCCGGGTCCCGTCGAGGTGTACTTCGCCCACCATGAGTTCACCGCCGAAGACGTCGTTGACGATCAAGGCGGTGATGTCGCAGTGCCCCCAGGCCGGGTTGCCCGGCCGCCAGTCGGCCTGATCGTCGGGTGAACAGGTGTCGGCGGCCCAGCCGGCCCGCAGGGCCCTGTCGAGATCGAGCAGGTTCCAGGGAGTCACAGCGCCGTCATCCCTCCCGGTTGCGGGCTGTCTTCGTGTCCACGCCGACATCATGCCGCGGGGCACCGACACAGGGTGACGACGATCGGCCGACGGCTGTGGAGGGCCACTCGGAAACGGCGAAGACCCCCGGGGGCGGTGCCACCCGGGGGTCTTGACGCAGGGGCGCGGAGACGGGCCGCCGTGCGGTCAGACCGTCTCGGTCACCGGCGTCTTCGCGCTCGCCCCGTCCTCACCGTCGGCGGGGGCGTCGGCCGGCTGCGGGCCCGCGCCCTTCAGCGGGACCTCCTTCACGAAGACCGACGCGACCAGGGCCAGGACGGCCACCGCCGCACCCAGCAGGAACGCGCCGTGAGTGCCCGACGACACCGCGTGCTGGTAGGCGTCGCGGGCGGCCTCCGGCAGCTTGGCCAGGCTCGCCGCGTCCAGTTGCGCCGACTGCTCCGTCACCTTGGAGCCCAGCGCCCCGGCCCGCTCCGCCATCACGTCCTGGACGCGGTGGTTGAACAGGGCGCCCATGATCGCGACGCCGAATGAGGAGCCGAGGGTGCGGAAGAGGGTGGTGGACGAGGACGCGACGCCCATGTCCTTCATCTCCACGCTGTTCTGCGCCACCAGCATCGTGATCTGCATCAGGCAGCCCATGCCGAGACCGACGACGGCCATGTAGAGGCCGGAGGTGAAGCGGGTGGTGTCGGTGTCCATCAGGGAGAGCAGGTACAGGCCCACCGTCATCAGCGCGCCGCCCAGCACCGGGAAGATCTTGTAGCGGCCGGTGTTGGTGGTGACCCGCCCCGCCACCATCGACGTGACGAGCATCGCGCCCAGCATCGGCAGGAGCAGCAGCCCGGAGTTGGTCGCGGAGGCGCCCTGCACGGACTGCTGGTACAGCGGCAGGAAGAGGGTGGCGCCGAACATCACGAAGCCGACGATGAAGCCGATGATCGACATCAGCGTGAAGTTGCGGCTGCGGAAGATGTGCAGCGGCACGATCGGCTCGGCCGCCCTGGTCTGCCAGAACACGAACCCGACCAGCGCGGCGACGCCGATGCCGATCAGCTCCATGATCCGCGCGGAGGTCCAGGCGTACTCGGTGCCGCCCCAGGTGGTGACGAGCACGATGGCCGTGATGCCGATGGTCAGCAGCGCGGCGCCCAGGTAGTCGATCCGGGCCTGGCTGCGCTTCTTCGGCAGGTGCAGGACGGCGCTGACGGCCACCAGGGCGACCGCGCCGAGGGGCAGGTTGATGTAGAAGGACCAGCGCCAGCCCCAGTGGTCGGTGATGGTGCCGCCGACCAGCGGTCCGCCGATCATCGCCAGCGCCATGACGCCGGCCATCATGCCCTGGTACTTGCCGCGCTCCCGCGGCGGTATGAGGTCGCCGATGATGGCCATGACGCCGACCATCAGACCGCCGGCACCCAGGCCCTGGACGGCGCGGAAGCCGATGAGCTGGCCCATGTCCTGGGCCATGCCGCTGAGCGCGGAGCCGACCAGGAAGATCACGATCGAGGCCATGAACGAGCCCTTGCGCCCGTACATGTCGCCGAGCTTGCCCCACAGCGGCGTCGAGGCCGCGGTCGCGAGGGTGTAGGCGGTGACCACCCAGGACAGGTGCTCCAGACCGCCCAGCTCGCCCACGATCGTCGGCATCGCGGTGCCGATGATCATGTTGTCGAGCATCGCGAGCATCATCGCGATCATGAGAGCGAGCAGGACCACCCGCACGCTCTTCGGCTGCTTGCCGGCACCGGCCTCACCGGTCCCCGCCTGTGGTGTCTCCGCCATCGCTCCCACTTCCCCCAGCTACCGCTGCTCTCCGGCCCTACTTACTTGCCGACCGGCAAGTTGACTACACTCCGGGAAGGTAGTCGCGTAACTAGCCGGGCGTCAAGTAAGTTTTTGGGAAAGGGCGCGGAGCGGGCAGAGTGCGCTGAGCAGGAGGTGCGTAGGAGGATGGGCGGCACGATGAACGGCACCAGGCAGCAGCGACGCCGCGGGGACACCCGCCAGCGCATCCAGGACGTGGCACTCGGGCTCTTCGCCGAGCAGGGGTACGAGAAGACCTCGCTGCGCGAGATCGCCGAGGCCCTGGACGTGACCAAGGCCGCGCTGTACTACCACTTCAAGACCAAGGAAGAGATCCTGGTCAGCATCTTCGAGGACCTCTCGCGGCCGCTGGAGGACCTGATCGCCTGGGGGCGGGAGCAGCCGCACACGCTGGAGACCAAGCAGGAGCTCATCCGCCGCTACAGCGAGGCGCTGTCGGGTGCGGCGCCGCTGTTCCGCTTCATGCAGGAGAACCAGGCGACCGTGCGCGACCTGCGCATCGGCGAGCTGTTCAAGACCCGCATGTTCGGCCTGCGCGACATCCTCATCGACCCGGAAGCGGACCTGGTCGACCAGGTCCGCTGTGTGAGTGCGCTGTTCACGCTGCACGCCGGGATGTTCGTGCTCCGGGACCTGGAAGGCGACCCCGAGGAACAGCGCGCTGCCGTTCTCGAGGTCGCCACGGACCTGGTGACCCAGGCACACCGGGGAGCCGGGGGCTCCTGATCCGGGCCCGGGTCCCGGCCGGTCACCGTCGGACGGTCACCGTCAGACGGTCACGCCCTTGTCCCGCAGGAACGAGACCGGGTCGACGGCCGAACCGTAGTTGGCGGTCGTACGGATCTCGAAGTGCAGGTGCGGGCCGCTGGAGTTACCGGTGTTGCCGGACTTGGCGATCGACTGGCCGGTCTTCACGACCTGGCCTATCTTCACGTTCACCTTGGACAGGTGGGCGTACTGGGAGTACGTGCCGTTGCCGTGCTTGATGACGATCGCGTTGCCGTAGGCGGGGCCGTCACCGGCGCCGTTGCCGCCGGCCTTGACCACGGTGCCGCCGTGCGTGGCGACGACGTTGGTGCCGATCGGCACGGCGAAGTCCTGGCCGCTGTGCTTGTGCGCCCACATGCCGCCGTTCTGGGCGAAGCTGGCGCTGAGCTTGTACTTCTTCACCGGGTCCACCCAGGAGGCGGCCTTCTTCTTGGTGGCCGTCTTCTTGGCGGCGACCGTCTTGGCGCTCGCCTGCTCGGCCTTCGCCGCCTTGGCCTGCGCCGCGGCCTGGGCCTCGACGGCGCTCGCCGTGGTGGAGGAGGTGGAGGCCGCCGTGGTGCCGGTGGCGGCCGCGACCCCGGCTCCCAGTGCGACCGAGGCTCCGAGGCCTGCGGCCATCACCGCGGCGCGGGTGCGAAGGGTCGTACGGGAAGAACGGGACGTGACACGCGGAAACATTCGAACCTCATGGGGACGGGTACAGAGGAAAGCCCCTCCGAGCGAGACGCACAGGGCGCTCGTCGGCCGGGCTCAACCTTGGTAACCCGGCGGACCCGAACCGCACAAAGGTGTGACCTACGACGTTATTTAGTACTTGAGCGCGATACTTCACGACTCTCGACAGAGCGGCCATTCCGGACAAAACCAGCTCAGGCGCCCGGCGGCCGCCGAGCGGCCTGGACCGTTATGTCCGATTTCGTAGTTCTCGCGACTTCCACTATTCCCCGTAGTAAGGGACCAAGGGCCTGTGCGCCATGTCACCGGCGACCATGATCGAAAGACCGGTGAATGTGACCGGGGCTACTCCCGGTCCGGTTAACCCGCCCCCTGTACAAGGGCGTTCACCTAGGCTCGCAACATGGTCGACGTCACAGCACTCGGGGCACGTGTCGCGTCCAGCGCGGTCGCTCCGCTCGTCCGCAAGCTCTTCGTGCGGGACGGGCCCGGGGCGGGGCTGGTGGACCGGCCGGTGCGGATATCGGCGCTGGTGTCGTTCCGGGGCGAGAAGCGGACCGTCACCCCCGAGGACGTCGACCGGATCGCCCAGGAGCTGGTCCGCCGGGCCCGGGCGGCGGCCGGACCCGGCGAGGAACCCGTCGCGGCCGGCGAGGCCAGTGCCGTCAAGGACGCCCTGGCCCGCACCCTCGCCCGGCTCGGCGAGATCACCGTCGAGGACTACGAGGCCGTCGGGCTCGGACCGGAGCGCTTCGCGCGGGAGCTGCGCACGGGCGTGCCGCTGGCGCCGTACGGCTTGAGCGAGGGCGGCCTGCTGCTCTACGAGCGGCTGCTGCACACCGCCTCACTGCACATCCTGAACTTCCTCACCCAGCGCTCCACCTATGTGGCCCGGCAGCAGACCGTGCAGACCCGGCAGCTCGCCCGGCTCGTCCAGGGCGTCGACGTCCTGCTGGAACGGCTGCCGTCCCAGTCGGCCGAGGACGCCGGGTTCGAGGAGCGTTACGCGGATCACGTCACCGCCCGCTACGGCACCCTCACCATCTACGGGCTGGACGCCGGTACCCGGGAGTGGCCGCTGGACACGGCGTACCTGAGCCTGGAGGCGACCCGGCCGCAGGCGGGGCGGGACGGGCGCCGGGACACCGCCCACCCGACCGTGGCCGCCGAGCAGGTCCTCGCCGGCCGGGACCAGGTCTTCCTGCGCGGCGTCGCCGGCTCCGGCAAGACGACCCTGGTGCAGTGGCTCGCGGTGACCACGGCGAGCCGGGTCTACGACCACGGGCTGACCCACCTCGTCGGGCGGGTGCCGTTCGTGCTGCCGATGCGCCGGATCGTGCGGCCCGGAGCCGAGCTGCCCTTTCCCGGCGACTTCCTGCGGGCCGTCGGCTGTCCCGTCGCCGGGGAGCAGCCGCCCGGGTGGGTGGAGCGGGTCCTGCGCGCGCGGCGCGGGGTGCTGCTGGTCGACGGCATCGACGAGATCGCCGGTGAGCGCCGCGCCGCCGCCCGGCGCTGGCTGCGGGAGCTGGTGCGGGCGTTCCCCGGCAACCTGTGGCTGGTCACCTCGCGCCCCTCGGCCGTACCGGAGGAGTGGCTGGCCGCCGAGGGTTTCGGCGAGCACGTGCTGGCCCGGATGTCGCAGGACGACGTCGCCACCTTCGTACGGCGCTGGCACCGCGCGGCCGGCGCCGAGGCGGCGGTCGGCGAGGCGCTGCTGCGGTCGGTGCGGGCCACCCCGGAGCTGACCTCGCTGACCACCAACCCGCTCATGTGCGGCATGCTGTGCGCCCTCCACCGCGACCGGCGCGGCTTCCTGCCGCAGGACCGCAGGTCCCTGTACGAGGCCGCGCTGACCATGCTGCTCGAACGCCGGGACCGGGAGCGCGAGCTGCACGATCCCGACGGTATCCGGCTGGCGTACGCGATCCAGGTGCAGCTGCTCCAGAAGCTGGCCTGGTGGCTGATCCGCAACAGCCGCCTGGAGATGGACCGGGCCGAGGCGCTCCAGCTCATCGGCGGCGCGCTGCCCGCGCTCGACCTGGACGGGGCCGGTGAGGAGGAGGTCTACCGCGCCCTGCTGCTGCGCTCCGGACTGCTGCGCGAGCCCGCCGAGGGGAGGGCGGACTTCCTCCACCGCACCTTCCAGGACTACCTGGGTGCCCGCCTGGCCGTGCAGGACCTGGACTTCGACCTGCTGGTCAACCACGCGGGCGACGACGCGTGGGAGGACGTCATCCTGCTCGCCGTCGCACATGCCCGGCCCAAGGAGGCGGAGCACATGCTGCGCCGGCTGACCGAGGAGGGCACACCGCGCGGCACGCTGCTGGCGGCGGCCGGGCTGCGGTACGCGGCCGAGGTGGAACCCCGGACACGTCGGCTGGTGGAGGAGCAACTGGCCGCCCTGATCCCGCCGTCCACCTTCGAGCTGGCCGGAGAGATCGCACGCCGAGGCGGCGACCTGGTGCTCGCGCTGCTCCCGGGCCCGGAGGGCATCGACGACCTCACCGCCGCCATCGTGGTCGCCACCGCAGTGGAGGTGGGCAGCGAGGCCGCGCTGCACTTCCTGACCCGCTTCCGGGACCATCCGGGCCGCGACGTCCAGGTGATCCTGGCCGACTCCTGGCACCGCTTCGAGCGGGAGCCGTACGCCCGCGAGATCCTCGCCCACCTCCACGAGCAGTGGCCCGTCCAGGTCTCCACCCTCGACGACCTGCGCGCGCTGCGCGCGCTCGGCGGCTGGGAGCGGATCGCGGTGCGCGGCGCGTACCGGATCGAGGACCTGACCGCGCTGATCGTGCCGGAGCGCCTCACATACCTGGCGCTGGAGGCGCCGCACCCGGTCGAGGGCCTGGCCTGGCTGTCGGCCTTCCCCGCGCTGGACACCGTGCACGTGACGGCCGGCGCCGTGGACGCGGCCGTGGCCCGGGAGCTGCCGGCCGGCCTGGAGATCACCGGGAAGTTCGAGCAGCCGTCCCCCATCCACCACCAGGGGTAGCCCACATCCATGCATACCGTCGTCCACACCCCGTCCGACCTGGCCGCGCCCCTCGTCCGCAGACTCTTCCGCGACCCCGACCGGCCGCCGGTGGGGCCCGAACCGGTGCCGGCCCTCACCACCTGGCAGGGCCCCGCGGACGACGTCCACCGCGCCGCCGCCGACCTGGTGCACCTCGCCGCCCAACGGCACGCCGCGCCCACCGCCGAACTGGCCCCGGTCGTCGACGTCCTGGCCCGCACCCTGCTCGCCATCGCCCGGGTCGACGTCACCGACGCCGACGCGGTGCGGATGGGTCCGCAGGACTACGCGCGGCGGCTGCGGGGCGCGGTGCAGGGCGCGGACCGCGAACTGTCCCCGGACGCCGCCTGGTTCCACGACGCGCTGCTCGTCTCGGTCTGCCTGCACGTCCTGCACCATCTGGTGCGCCGCTCCCCCTACCTCCAGCGGCAACTGCCGGGCCGGGCCAGCCGGATCGCGCAGCTGGTCGACCTGGGGGACGCCGAGGCGGCGGCCCGGCAGCCCGAACGGTCCGAGGAGGACGCCGCGTTCGAGGCCGAGTACGCGCAGTGGGTGGCCCGGCGGCACGGCTGGCTGACCATCGTGGGCGTGGACTTCCCCAACGCGCCCGACCGTTGGCCGCTGGAGGAGACCTATCTGAGCCTGGAGGCGGAGGAACGCAGCGGCGCCGCGGGCGTCACGGGCGACGAGCAGCGCACGGTGCTGCTCGCGGACCGGGCCCTGGAGGACCACGAGCGGGTGCTGCTGCGCGGCGGCGCGGGCTCGGGCAAGACGACGCTGGTGCAGTGGCTGGCCGTGGCCGCCGCACGGCAGGGCTCCCGGGTCCCCTTCGTGCTGCCCGTACGCCGCTTCGCCCGCGAGGGGTTCCCGGCGCCGGACGACTTCCTGCACGCGGTGCGGCACCCGCTCGCCGACCGGGCGCCGGAGGGCTGGGTGGTGCGCACCCTGCTCGCCGGGCGGGCGCTGCTGCTGGTCGACGGCATCGACGAGGCGCCCGAGAAGACGCGCGGCGAACTGCGCGACCGGCTCCGGCGGCTGCTGCGCGTCTTCTCCGGCAACGGCTGCCTGGTCACCTCCCGCCCCTCCGCCGTGTCGGAGGGCTGGCTCTCGGGCGGCGGGCTGGCCGAGGAGGACTTCGTCGAGCTGTCCCTGGCGCCCATGTCGCGGGACCAGGTGACGCGGTTCGTCCGCGACTGGCACTCGGCGGCCCGGCTGGACGAGCGGGACAGGACCCCGGGCCCCCGGGAGCGCGGCACGCTCGACGAGTACGAGCAGCGGCTCCTGCACTCCGTACGGATCTACCGCGAGCTGCGCCAGCTCGCCACCAACCCCCTGATGTGCGGCCTGATATGCGCCCTGAACCGGGACCGGGCCGGCTCCCTCCCGAGCGGCCGCAAGGAGCTGTACGACGCCGCCCTGGAGATGCTGCTGCAGCGCCGCGACCCCGAACGGGACGTCCTGTACGCCGATGACGTGCGGCTCCAGCAGAGCACCCGGGAGCGGCTGCTCCAGAAGCTGGCGCACGCGATGCTGGAGGAGGACGCCTCGGAGCTGACCTCCGAGCGGGCGGTCGGCATCCTGGACGCCGCGCTGCCCGCGATGCCCGCCGCCCGCGCCCAGGGCGACGGCGCGAAGATCTTCCGGCATCTGCTGCACCGCACCGGCCTGCTGCGCGAACGCTCCGGCGAGTCGGTCGACTTCGTCCACCGCACCTTCCAGGACTATCTGGCGGCGAAGGAGATCGTGGCGCGCGGCCGGTTCCCCACGCTGGTGGACCATGCCCACCAGGCCGAGTGGGAGGAGGTCATCCGGATGTCCGCCGCGCATGCCCGCCCCGAGGAGTGCGCGCAGTTCCTGGAGCGGCTGCTCGCCCCCGCGCCGGGACTGCGCCGCCCGCAGGTCAACCACCGCAGGCTGATGGCCGCGGCCTGCCTGGAGCACGTCACCGAACTCGACCCGGCCGTCCAGCAGCTCGTCCACGACCGGACGAAGAACCTGGTCCGCCCGACCACCGAGCTGGCCGCGCGCGGTCTCGGCTGGGTCGGCCCCATCGTCCTGGAGCTGCTGCCCGACCCGGGCCAGGTCCCCGACGACCGGCAGGCGCTGCTGCTCGCGCTCACCGCGACCCGGGTCGAGGACGACGCGGCCATCGACTACCTGGTCCGCCTCCGGTCCCGTTCCGCGCTGCCGGTGCGCACCGAACTCGCGCGGGGGTGGCGGAACTTCGACACCGAGCGGTACGCCGAGGAGATCATCGCCCACCTGGACCCGGACGGCCTGTACTTCCCGGTCGCCGACACCGCCGAGCTGGCGGCGCTGCGCGCTCTCGGCGGGCGGGCGCGCGTCCAGGTGGCCGGTGTGATGCGCGCGGAGGAGCTGACGGAGGGTCTGCTGCCCGACCGGCTGACCCACCTGTGGCTCAACGCTGAGCTGCCGGACACGGACGTCTCCTGGCTCTCCCACTTCCCGCGGCTGCGGATCCTGCGGGTCAATCCGCGGCTGCCGCGGGTGCGGAACGTGCCGGACGGGGTGGAGATCACCGCGTAGTCGCAGCTCAGGACTCTGACTACTGCTCAGTAACCCAATCGTTGCCGTCCGGCCACTTGCTGGGGCAAGCATGCACGCGACAACTTTGGTGCCGTCAGGCATCCGCGCAGGCATGAGAGGAATCCAACCCCCCATGACCGAACAGACCGGACAGACCAGACAGACCCGGCGTCCCTGGAAACAGGCCGTCGGCACCGTGGCCGTCACCGCGGCCGCGCTCACCGTGGCGGTCACACCCGCCGGCGCCGCGACCCCCGAGGCACCGGCCTCCGCCGTCTCGACCGCCGCCGTGCCGGCCGCCGCCGCGGACGTCGACTACGCCACCTGGCAGCGGGACTGCCGGGCCGTGATGGACGGCGCCATGCCCTATCTCAAGGAGCGGATCGGCGACGCCAGGCCCGGCGAGAAGCAGGCGATCGTCCTCGACATCGACAACACCGCCCTGGAGACCGACTTCGGCTTCAGCTACCCGCAGCCCGCCAACCGGCCGGTCCTGGAGGCGGCCCGGTACGCCCAGGAGCGCGGCGTCGCGCTGTTCTTCGTCACCGCCCGGCCGGGCATCATCGAACTGCCCACCGAGTGGAACCTCGCGCACGCCGGCTACGACTCCTCCGGCCTGCACGTGCGCGGCTTCCTCGACCTGTTCCGGGACGTCGCCGAGTACAAGACCGAGCAGCGCGCGAAGATCGAGTCGAAGGGCTACACGATCATCGCGAACATCGGCAACAGCGCCACCGACCTGTCCGGCGGGCACGCCGAGAAGTCGTTCAAGCTGCCCGACTACGACGGCCAGTTGTCCTGACACCGGTGTCCTGACGCCGGATAGGCTCCCCTGGTCGACCGACCAGGGGAGCCGCAGGTGGAACCGACCGTACTCGGCGGGAAGCTGGCGTCCAGCCTGGTCGCCCCGCTGGTGAAGAAGCTCTTCGTGACCGGCGGCCCCGGCGCCGCACTGGTCGACCGGCCGGTCCGGCTGACCCGCCTGGTGTCCTTCAGGGGCGAACAGCGCACCCTCGGCGAGAAGGAGGTGCGCGCTCTCGCAGGGCGGCTGGTCGGCGACGCCCTGGACTCCCCGGGCGAACGCCCCTTCCCGCGCGACGAGGAGACGGCCGTCGCCGAAGCCCTGGCCGCGCGGCTGCTGGCCCTCGGCGACCTGGACATGGACGACGTCCAGGCGGTGCGGCTGGGGCACCGGGACCTGGCCGCCCGGCTGCGGACCGCCGCCGGGCCCTGGGACGGCCTCTCCGCCGACGCGGGCCACTTCCTCGACTCGGCGACGGAATGGGCCTGCCTGCACATCCTGGAGTTCTTCACCCGGCGCTCCACGTTCGTCGCCCGGACACTGGTGGAGCAGACCCGCGGCCAGGCGGAGCTGATCGCCAAGGTCGACGAGCTGATCACCCGCGTCCCGCGCCCGGACGCCCGGGACACGGGGTTCGAGCGCCGGTACCTGCCGTACGCGGCCGAGCAGTACAACCACATCACCATCTACGGCATCGACCTGCGCGACTCCCCCGACAGGTGGCCGCTGGAGGTCGCCTACCTGAGCCTGGAGGCCACCGGCGACGAGGAGCGCACCGCCCTGCCGGGCGAGCGCGCCGAACCGGAGCACACCGTCCGCCTCGCCGCCGAGCACGCCCTGCGCGCCCACGACCGCGTGCTGCTGCGCGGCGACGCCGGCTCCGGCAAGACGACCCTGGTGCAGTGGCTGGCGGTCACCGCCGCCCGGGACGGCGACCGGGTCCCGTACGTCCTGCCGCTGCGCACCCTCGTCCGGGCGGGCACGCTCCCGGCGCCCACCGCCTTCCTCACGGCCGTGGGATGCCCGCTCACCCCACCCGAGGGCTGGGCCGAGCGGGTGCTGACGGCCGGCCGGGGCCTGGTCCTCGTCGACGGCCTGGACGAGATCCCGGCCGCCGAACGGCACCGCACCCGCGACTGGCTCCTCGCCCTGATCCGCGCCTACCCCGGCAACCGCTGGCTGCTCACCTCCCGCCCCAGCGCCGTACGCCCCGACTGGCTGGCCGGCGAGGGCTTCCGGGAACTGGCCCTGACCCCGATGCGCCGGGCCGACGTCACGACCTTCGTGCGCCGCTGGCACACGGCCGCGCGCGCCCCCGAGTACGAGGCCCTGCTGCTCGACTCCCTGCACACCAAGCGCGACCTGGCCCGACTCGCCACCAACCCCCTGATGTGCGGCCTGATCTGCGCCCTGCACCGGGAGCGGCGGGGCTATCTCCCCACCGGCCGCAAGGAGTTGTACGACGCCGCCCTCACCATGCTGCTCGCCCGGCGGGACCGGGAGCGGGGCATGGAGGCCGTGGACCTGGGCGAGGAGGCCCAACTGGAACTGCTCCAGCGGCTCGCGTACGCGCTGGTGCTGAGCGGGCGCACGGAGATGGACGTCGCGACGGCCGAGTCCCTCGTGGAGCGCGCGCTGCCGTCGGTCGCCTCGGCGGCGGGACAGGGCGACGCCGCGACGGTCCTGCGGGAACTGCTGCTCCGCAGCGGGCTGCTCCGCCGTCCCACCGAGGGCACCCTGGACTTCGTCCACCGCACCTTCCAGGACTACCTGGGCGCCCGGTACGCGGTCGAGGAGGGCCACCTGGACGTCATCGCGGGCCACGCGGCCGACCCCCACTGGGAGGACGTGATCCGCATGGCGGTGGCCCACGCCCGCCCCGGTGAGCGGGCGGTCCTGCTGCGCCGGCTGCTCGCGGCGGACACCCCGCGCCTCACGCTGCTGGCCCTTGCCTGCCTGGAGTACGCCACCGCACTGGACCCGACGGTGCGCGCGGAGGTGGAGGCCCGGGCGGGGGCGCTGATCCCGCCGGGTTCGACGGAGGACGCGAAGGCCCTCGCGGAGGCGGGTCCGCTGGTGCTGGAGCTGCTGCCGGGCCCGGAGGGGCTGTCGGACGCGGAGGCGCACGGGGTGGCGGTGACGGCCTCGCTGCTGGCGGCGCACGAGCCGGCCGGCGCCCTGGCGGTGCTGCGCAGGTTCCGGGGCCACCCCTCACTCGACGTGCGGCGGCAGCTGGTGGGGACCTGGGACCGCTTCGAGCCCCGGGAGTACGCGACGGAGGTGCTGGACCACCTGGACCGGACGGCCCTCTTCCTGACCTGCCGGACCAAGGCCCAGCGCGAGGCGCTGCCCGCGATGGGACCGTGGACCCACCTCACGTTCCTCGGGGACCACCCGATGACCGGGATCACCGACTGCGTGACGGAGCCGGGGGCGGTCGAGGAGCTACAGCTCGTCAACAACACCGAGGTGACCGAGCTGGGTGACCTGTCGGTCTTCGCGTCCCTGCGGCTCCTGCTCGTCGACTGCCGGTCGGTCCGGGACCTGGGACCGCTCACGGCGCTGTCCCTCACGGCCCTGCTGATCAGCCGGACCGCCGCCGATCCCACCGGCCTCTCGGACCTGGCCTCGATCACCCATCTGACCGTGGCGCACCGGCTCCCCGGCACGCGGCTGACGGACTCCCTCCCCGCCGCCGCGCCCCTGCGGTACCTCTACCTCGGCGAGGACGCCGTCGCCGGCACCGGTCTTCGGGGTCTCTCCCACTGGGAGACGCTGGAGGCCCTGTACCTGACCCCCAGCACGCGCCTCACCGACGAGGACTGGGCGGAGGTCCGGCGGCTGCCGCGGCTCGGCATCCTGTACCTGCACAGCTCCCTGTTCCCGGACAGCATCGGGACGATGCCCACGCTCCCGGGCGTCGACGACCTCAACCTCATCGCCCTGGACGGGGGCGAGGACGTCTCGCTCCTCGCGCCCCGCCTCCCCGACGTGCGTACGGTCGCCTTCCAGGCCGCCCCCGGCGCCCGGCTCGACGGCGACCGCCTCGCCGCGCTCTTCCCCGGCGCCGAGGTGACCCTGGGGTGAGGACACCGGCGTGACGAAAGGGGCTGCCCGGGACCGAAGTCCCGGGCAGCCCCTTTCTCGGCTCACCCCCGGAGGGCTACGCCTCCTTGCTCAGGTTCGGCCCCGCGCCGCCGGCCGCCTGCTCGATCGGCGGGACGTCGGGCAGTGCCGACTTCTCCTCGCCGCGGAACGTGAAGGTCTGGGACTCGCCCTCGCCCTCCGTGTCCACGACCACGATGTGGCCCGGGCGCAGCTCGCCGAAGAGGATCTTCTCCGACAGCGTGTCCTCGACCTCACGCTGGATCGTGCGACGCAGCGGACGCGCGCCCAGCACCGGGTCGTAGCCCTTCTTGGACAGCAGCTCCTTGGCGGACTGGGACAGCTCGATGCCCATGTCCCGGTCCTTGAGGCGCTCGTCGACCTTGCCGATCATCAGGTCGACGATCCGCAGGATGTCGTCCTGGCTGAGCTGCGGGAAGACGACCACGTCGTCGACGCGGTTGAGGAACTCGGGCCGGAAGTGCTGCTTCAGCTCGTCCTGGACCTTGTTCTTCATGCGCTCGTAGTTGGTCTTCTTGTCACCCGCGGCGGCGAAGCCGAGGTTGAAGCCCTTGGAGATGTCCCGCGTGCCGAGGTTGGTCGTCATGATGATGACCGTGTTCTTGAAGTCCACGACCCGGCCCTGGGAGTCGGTCAGGCGACCGTCCTCCAGGATCTGAAGCAGCGAGTTGAAGATGTCCGGGTGGGCCTTCTCGACCTCGTCGAAGAGGACGACGGAGAACGGCTTGCGGCGGACCTTCTCGGTCAGCTGGCCGCCCTCTTCGTAGCCCACGTAACCGGGGGGCGAACCGAAGAGACGCGACACCGTGTGCTTCTCGCTGAACTCCGACATGTCGAGGGAGATCAGCGCGTCCTCGTCGCCGAAGAGGAACTCCGCGAGCGCCTTGGACAGCTCGGTCTTACCGACACCGGACGGACCGGCGAAGATGAACGAGCCACCCGGACGCTTCGGGTCCTTCAGGCCGGCACGGGTACGGCGGATCGCCTTGGACAGCGCCTTGACGGCGTCGACCTGGCCGATGACCCGCTTGTGGAGCTCGTCCTCCATGCGCAGCAGGCGCGAGGACTCCTCCTCCGTGAGCTTGAAGACCGGGATGCCGGTGGCGGTCGCGAGGACCTCGGCGATCAGCTCGCCGTCGACCTCGGCGACGACGTCCATGTCGCCGGCCTTCCACTCCTTCTCGCGCTTGGCCTTCGCGGCGAGGAGCTGCTTCTCCTTGTCGCGCAGGGACGCGGCCTTCTCGAAGTCCTGCGAGTCGATCGCGGACTCCTTGTCGCGGCGGACGCCGGCGATCTTCTCGTCGAACTCGCGCAGGTCCGGCGGCGCGGTCATCCGGCGGATGCGCATCCGGGAGCCGGCCTCGTCGATCAGGTCGATCGCCTTGTCCGGCAGGAAGCGGTCCGAGATGTAGCGGTCGGCGAGCGTGGCCGCCTGCACCAGGGCCTCGTCCGTGATCGAGACGCGGTGGTGCGCCTCGTACCGGTCACGGAGACCCTTGAGGATCTCGATCGTGTGCGGCAGCGACGGCTCCGCGACCTGGATGGGCTGGAAGCGGCGCTCCAGGGCCGCGTCCTTCTCCAGGTGCTTGCGGTACTCGTCCAGCGTGGTCGCACCGATGGTCTGAAGCTCACCGCGGGCCAGCATCGGCTTCAGGATCGACGCGGCGTCGATGGCGCCCTCGGCGGCACCCGCACCGACCAGCGTGTGCAGCTCGTCGATGAACAGGATGATGTCGCCGCGCGTGCGGATCTCCTTGAGCACCTTCTTCAGGCGCTCCTCGAAGTCACCGCGGTAGCGGGAGCCGGCGACCAGGGCGCCGAGGTCCAGGGTGTAGAGGTGCTTGTCCTTGAGGGTCTCGGGCACCTCGCCCTTGACGATGGCCTGCGCGAGGCCCTCGACGACGGCGGTCTTGCCGACGCCGGGCTCACCGATGAGCACCGGGTTGTTCTTGGTGCGGCGGGACAGCACCTGCATGACCCGCTCGATCTCCTTCTCGCGCCCGATGACCGGGTCGAGCTTGGACTCACGAGCGGCCTGGGTGAGGTTCCGGCCGAACTGGTCGAGGACCAGGGACGTGGAGGGCGTGCCCTCCGCAGGACCGCCGGCGGTGGCGGTCTCCTTGCCCTGGTAACCGGAGAGCAGCTGGATGACCTGCTGCCGCACCCGGTTGAGGTCGGCGCCCAGCTTGACCAGGACCTGGGCGGCGACGCCCTCGCCCTCACGGATCAGGCCGAGCAGGATGTGCTCCGTGCCGATGTAGTTGTGACCCAGCTGGAGGGCCTCGCGGAGCGACAGCTCCAGGACCTTCTTGGCACGGGGGGTGAAGGGAATGTGACCCGACGGGGCCTGCTGGCCCTGCCCGATGATCTCCTCCACCTGCTGGCGGACCGCCTCGAGCGAAATCCCGAGGCTCTCAAGGGCCTTGGCGGCGACACCCTCACCCTCGTGGATCAGGCCCAGGAGGATGTGCTCGGTGCCGATGTAGTTGTGGTTGAGCATCCGGGCTTCTTCCTGAGCCAGGACGACAACCCGCCGCGCGCGGTCGGTGAACCTCTCGAACATCGTTAATCGCTCCTCAGAGCGGTCAGGCAGTAAGGGGAACTTCCCCTCCCTGTCCTTCCGCAGCTTAGTCCCGCAAGCGGGGACCGCTCATTCCAACTGCCGACACCGTCGATGGCCTCCTGACCCCTGACGCCGACATCTGCCACAACCCGATGGTGCGAGACGATGTTCCCGCAGGCCAGGCACTTACCCCACTCGCCAGTACGCCGATGGCGAACGCGAGACGGCCCGATCTGCGTGTCGCCCCCTCCCACTAGGGATGTCTTACCCGCGGGGACTGACACTCCATGCCGCGTGCACCGGTTCCCTCCGCTACGGGCGAACAACCTCGCACCTCCCCGCACCCCCGCACGCCCCCACCGCCGACACTCTGAGCGACATTTTCGGCACCCAGCGTAACTCCGGCAAGCTTTCGACTGTTGCGCTTGGCATGGTTGGCGCCCTGCCCCCGGTACCCGTCGTCCCTCCGGCCGCTCCCGGCCCTCTGGTCCCACCGGCCCCTCCGGCTCCCGCCGCCGTGCCGCCGCCGCGCCGGTCGCTCGAGGCGGGCGGCGCGCGGTGGGCAGGGGTCCGGTGGGAAGGGGTGCGGTCCTGGTACGAGGACGTGCTCGGGTGGCCGACGGTGCCCGGAGTTCCGCCCCGGCTGCGCGTGGGCGTCCGCTTCGACGTCCTGGACGTCCCCGCCGAGGCCGGTCGCGCGGCGCTGGAGCGGCTCGGACCGACGGGCCCGGTGGCGGTCCGGGGCGAGCGGATGCTGCTGCTCGTGGCGGCGGGCGGCGCCGAGGAGGTGCCGGGGCTGCTGGAGTGGCTGGAGTGGGGCTCGCTGCCGCTCGGTCTGACCGCGGTGGGCACGGGAGCCCTCATGGACGCGCCCCTCGCGCCCGCCACCGGGCCGGGGTCCGGCCGTGACGGGCCGCGGGGGGCCGCCTTCTGGCTGCGGACCCCGGAGCCCGGGTGCGAGGTGGAGGCCTCGCTGCCGACGCTGTCGGTCCTCGGGGGCACCGGAAGCGCCCCGGATCTCGCACGGCTCGTCGGCACTCTGGCTACGCAGTGCCACCGGGTCCGGCTCGGCGCCGGGCGCGGCCGGTGACCGTGACGCGGGCGATGACGCGGGCGGCGTCGCGGGCCGGGTGATCAGCCGTTGGCCTTCTCGTACGCCTCGCGGATGATCGCGGGAACACGGCCGCGGTCGTTGACCTCGTAACCGTTCTCCTTCGCCCAGGCGCGGATCGCCGCGGTGTCCTGGCTGCCACCGGAAGAGGCGCGCGCCTTGCCGCGACCGCCCGAGGCACGGCCCCCGGTACGGCGGCCACCCTTGACGTAGGCGTCGAGAAGACCGCGGAGCTTGTCCGCGTTGGCGGTGGTGAGATCGATCTCGTACGTCTTGCCGTCGAGTGCGAACGTCACGGTCTCGTCTGCCTCGCCGCCGTCGAGGTCATCGACAAGAAGGACCTGAACCTTCTGTGCCACCGGATTTCCTTTCATCGATAACGTGAGGGCCGGAGGTCCGTCGGCGTCCGCCGTATCGCCGTCCCTTGTTATATGCAGTACTGCACTACGCCGGAAAGCAAACCGCTTTTGCCGGAAAAACACAAACCCCCGACGGAGACCGGCAGCCCGACTCCGGGCCGGAAACATACGCGATTCGGACATAGGGTCTTGACCTGTCCGGCGATCACAGATGCAGAAGCATCCGACTGTTACCCAAGGTGTTCGGTTTCACTCGTTCGAGACCGAGGAACTCCGCAACGCCCTCGTCATAGGAACGCAGCAGCTCCGCGTAGACATCGGTGTCGACCGGCGTCTCCCCGATCTCCACGAAGCCGTGCTTCACGAAGAAGTCCACTTCGAAGGTCAGACAGAAAACGCGGCGAACACCGAGCCAGCGCGCCGTGTCCAGCAACTTCTCCAGCAAGTGATGTCCCACGCCGGCCCCCTTGAGGCCCGGCTTCACCGCGAGAGTGCGCACTTCCGCGAGGTCTTCCCACATCACGTGCAGGGCACCGCAGCCGACCACCTCGGCGTTGTCGTCCCGTTCCGCGACCCAGAACTCCTGGATGCTCTCGTAAAGCGTCACCATCGCTTTGTCGAGCAGGATACGGTCGCGGACGTACGCGTCGAGGAGCCGGCGTACGTCCGGGACATCCCTGGTACGGGCCCGCCGGACGGTGATGGCATTTGACATGTGGGGACGCTATCGCTCGCCGCCGTCCGGTACCGAGCCGGGGTTGGGCGCGGGGGTTTCAGGTCCCTGCACGATGCGGATGGCGTCTCTGAGGGCCTGCCGCTGTTCCTCGCTCATCATGCCGAAGAAGGCGATGAGGGCGGCTGCGGGGTTGTCGCTCTGCGACCACGCGTCGTTCATCAGCGCGGCGGCGTAGGCGGCCCGGGTGGAGACCGCCTCATATCGATAGGCCCGGCCTTCCGACTCGCGGCGGACCCAGCCCTTCTGATGGAGATTGTCCAAAACGGTCATCACGGTGGTGTACGCGATGGACCGTTCCTGTTGGAGGTCTTCCAGGACTTCTCGAACGGTCACGGGGCGGTTCCACTTCCACACCCTCGTCATGACCGCGTCTTCGAGTTCTCCCAATGGGCGAGGCACGCTCCGAACGATAGTGGGAGATCTCGCCGATCGCGTGCCGGACGTGCGGTTTTGCTGGCAAACGGGCGTGGAAAGGGCGTACGGCTCCCAGCATCGTGCGGGAGCCGTACGCGCGGTGAGGTCAGCCTTCGGCGTGGGAGGACTGCTGCCGGGCGCCCTCCGCCCGGGCGAGGGCGGCGTCCACGGCCGCGTCCTCCTTGGCCTTGGCGGCGCCGCCCTGGGTCTTCACGATCACCCGGATCAGGCCGATGAAGAACACGGCCATGACGGCCGGGGGCAGGAGCGCGGAGACGTAGTCCATGGATCCAGGGTAGCCAGGGGGTGTCAGCCGGCCGCGAGGTGGTGCCGTGAGCCGGGGGCGGGCGGGGCCGGCTTGCGGCGGGGGAAGACCTCGCCGGGGGTCGGGACGGGGCGTTTCGGGGTGGCGGGGGCCGGCGCCGGCCGGGGGGCCGGCTTCTGGGCGGGCTTCTGGGCGGGCTTGTCGGGCTGCTGGCCGCCGGGGAGGGCGTGCAGATGGGTGCGGGCGGCGGGGAGCCTGACGGTGGGGGCGGCGGGGGGCGCCGGGGGTGCGCAGCGGGTCAGCAGCGCGGCCGCGGCGGGGTTGCCGCGCAGGGCGCCGAGGGCGGCGAGGTCGTCCGCGTGGGGGCGGTGGCCGGCGCCCAGGGCCTCGTCCAGCAGTGCGAGGTAGCCGCCGGCGGTGCCGGGGAGGGCGGCACGGTACCGGGCGAGGTCGGCCACCAGGAAGGCGCGTAGCCGGGCGCTCTCCCGCATCGCCTCGTCGAGCGACTCTGCGAGGCGGAGGCAGTCCTGGGCCTCCTCCGCCGAGACGGGACTGGGGTTCAGGGCACGGGCGAGAGCGCGCCGGAGCACACACAGCTCCTGAGCACCGAACGCCATGCCGCCGCGGGTTCCGTAGGGCGTGGGCATGCGGTGACGATACGCGCTAATCAGACAAACTCGGCATAGGGGACGGGTGTGGCGCGGCGGGATGCCCGCCGCGCCACACCCGGGGCCCGCTAAAGGCGGGACACGTTGCGTTCGTACACCAGGCGGAGGCCGATCAGGGTCAGCCAGGGCTCGTGCTCGTCGATGACCGTGGCCTCGCCCAGCACCATCGGCGCCAGTCCGCCGGTCGCGATGACCGTGACGTCCTCGGGGTCGTCGGCCAGTTCGCGGGCCATGCGGTTGACGACGCCGTCCACCTGTCCCGCGAAGCCGTAGACGATGCCCGACTGCATCGCCTCCACCGTGTTCTTGCCGATCACACTGCGCGGGCGGGCCACCTCGATCTTGCGGAGCTGGGCGCCCTTCACGCCGAGCGCCTCGACCGAGATCTCGATGCCGGGGGCGATGACCCCGCCGACGTACTCGCCGCGCGCGCTGACCGCGTCGAACGTCGTCGCCGTGCCGAAGTCCACGACGACCGCGGGGCCGCCGTACAGCTCGACGGCCGCGACGGCGTTGATGATGCGGTCGGCGCCGACCTCCTTGGGGTGGTCGGTGAGGATGGGGACGCCGGTCTTCACACCCGGTTCGACCAGGACCGCGGGGACGTCGCCGTAGTAGCGGCGGGTGACCTCGCGCAGTTCGTGCAGGACCGAGGGGACCGTCGCGCAGATGGCGATGCCGTCGATGCCGTCGCCCAGCTCGTCGCCGAGGAGCGGGTGCATGCCCATCAGGCCCTGGAGGAGGACCGCCAGCTCGTCGGCCGTGCGGCGCGAGTCCGTGGAGATGCGCCAGTGCTCGACGATGTCCTCGCCGTCGAAGAGGCCCAGGACGGTGTGCGTGTTGCCTACGTCGATCGTCAGCAGCATGGCCCTACTCCGCCGCTCGCAGGTCCAGGCCGATGTCCAGGATCGGGGAGCTGTGGGTGAGGGCGCCCACGGCCAGGTAGTCGACGCCCGTGTCGGCGTACGCCTTGGCGTTGGTGAGGGTCAGGCGGCCCGAGGCCTCCAGGGCCGCTCGGCCGGCCACCAGGGCGACCGCCTCCTCGCACTCGGACGGGGTGAAGTTGTCCAGCAGGATCAGGTCGGCGCCCGCGTCCAGCACCTCGCGGAGCTGGTGCAGGGTGTCGACCTCGACCTCGATGGGGACCTCGGGGAAGCGTTCGCGGACGGCCTGGAAGGCCTGCGCGACGCCGCCCGCGGCCACCACGTGGTTGTCCTTGACCAGGGCCGCGTCCGACAGGGACATGCGGTGGTTGACGCCGCCGCCGCAGCGGACGGCGAACTTCTCGAGGCCGCGCAGGCCGGGCGTCGTCTTGCGGGTGTCGCGGACCGCGGCCTTCGTGCCGTCCAGCGCGTCCGCCCACGCGCGCGTGGCCGTCGCGATGCCCGACATGCGGCACAGGAGGTTCAGCGCGCTGCGTTCGGCGGTGAGGATGTCGCGGGTGCGGGTGGTGACGGAGAGGAGCTTCTGGCCGGGCTCCACGCGGTCGCCGTCCTCGACGTGGCGTTCCACCTCGAACTCGTCCGTGCAGACGACCGAGAGGACCGCCTCGGCGACCCTGAGGCCCGCCACCGTGCCCGCCTCCCGCGCGGTGAAGTCGCCGGTGGCCACGGCCTCCTCGGGGATGGTCGCGACCGTCGTCACGTCCACGCCGCCCGCCAGGTCCTCCTGGACGGCGAGGTTCGCGATGTCCTCGACCTCCACCGGGTCCAGTCCGGAGTCGAGCAGGAGCGCCGCGAGAGCGGGGTCGAGGCCGCACTCCAGGTACGCGTCTTCGTCGGTTTCCGCGCCGCAGGCGCAGCCGTCGCCGCAGCCTCCGGACGAGGCGAGGGGAAGGTCGGGGGTGTTCACTGCTCTCACTGCTCCTGGGGACGCTGCGTCGGCCGGCGGCCGTGGACGGTCGGGGGGAATTCTGGCGTGTCCGTGGTGTGCACGGCGAGGGTGCGGTCCGGGTTCAGGCGTACGACGATGTGGCGGGCCCAGTCGGTGTCGTCGCGGTCCGGGTGGTCCTCGCGCCAGTGGCAGCCGCGCGTCTCCTCGCGCCGGGCCGCGGCGGCCACCAGGACGCGGGCCACGCACATGAGGTTGGTGGCCTCCCAGGTGTCGACGCCGGGCTCGGACGTCTTGCCGTGGTCCCGCAGGGCCTCGCGGGCCTCGGTGTGCAGGTGGTGCAGCCGGTCGGCGGCCCGGGTGAGGGAGTCCGCCGAGCGCAGGACGCCCGCGCCCTCGGTCATGATCCGCTGGATGGCGAGGCGGGACTCCGGGGGGAGCAGGGGGTGCGCCGGGTGGGCGGGGTGCGGGAGCGGGGCGGGCACGCGCGCGTGGAGGGCGTCGTCCGCGTGGCCCGCCGCGATGTCGGCCGCGATGCGCTCGGCGTAGACCAGCCCTTCGAGGAGGGAGTTGGAGGCGAGGCGGTTGGCGCCGTGCACGCCGGTGCAGGCGACCTCGCCGCACGCGTACAGGCCGGGGACCGTGGTGCGGCCCGCGGCGTCGGTGCGGACGCCGCCGGAGGCGTAGTGGGCGGCCGGGGCGACCGGGATCGGCTCGGTGACCGGATCGATGCCGTGCGACCGGCAGGCGGCGAGGATCGTGGGGAAGCGGCTCTCCCACATGTCCGCGCCGAAGTGCCGCGCGTCCAGGTACATGTGCTCGGCGTCGCGCTCCAGCATGCGGCGCAGGATGCCCTTGGCGACGATGTCCCGGGGTGCGAGTTCCGCGAGTTCGTGCTGCCCCTCCATGAAGCGCACGCCGTCCGCGTCCACCAGGTGGGCGCCCTCACCGCGTACCGCCTCCGAGACCAGGGGCTGCTGGCCCTCCGCGTCCGGGCCGAGGAAGAGGACCGTGGGGTGGAACTGGACGAATTCGAGGTCGCTCACCTCGGCGCCCGCGCGGAGGGCGAGCGCGACGCCGTCGCCGGTCGAGACGGACGGGTTGGTCGTCGCCGAGAAGACCTGGCCCATGCCGCCGGTCGCCAGGACCACCGCGGGGGCGTGCACGGCCCCCACGCCGTCGTGCTGGCCCTCGCCCATCACGTGCAGGGTCACGCCCGCGGTGCGGCCCTCGGCGTCCGTGAGGAGGTCGAGCACCAGGGCGTTCTCCACGGTGCGCAGTCCACGCGCGCGTACCGCCTCGACCAGGGCGCGGGAGATCTCCGCGCCGGTGGCGTCGCCGCCGGCGTGCGCGATGCGGCGGCGGTGGTGGCCGCCCTCGCGGGTGAGGGCCAGGCCGCCCTCGGTGGACTCGTCGAAGTGCGCGCCGGTCTCGATGAGGCGGCGTACGGCGTCGGGGCCCTCGGTGACCAGGATGCGGACCGCCTCCGGGTCGCACAGCCCCGCCCCGGCGACCAGGGTGTCGTCCAGGTGCTGCTCGGGGGTGTCGCCCTCGCCGAGGGCCGCGGCGATGCCGCCCTGGGCCCAGCGGGTGGAGCCGTCGTCGAGGCGGGCCTTGGTGACCACCACCGTGCGCAGTCCCGCCGCCTCGCAGCGCAGGGCCGCGGTGAGGCCCGCGACGCCGGAGCCGACGACCACCACGTCCGCGTCGAGGGCCCAGCCGGGCGCGGGGGCGTGCAGACGTATGCCTGTGCTGGTCACGAGGCGGCTCCGAAGGTGAGGGGGACGTTGTCGATCAGCCGGGTCGCGCCGACCCGGGCGGCGACGGCGAGGACGGCCTCGCCGGTGTGGTCGTCGTCGATCTCGGTGAAGTCGGCGGGGTCGACGAGGGCGAGGTAGTCCAGCTCCAGCGGCGGGGTGGCGCGGGCGGCGTCGTCCAGGACCAGGCGGGCGGCGGCCCGGACGGCCGTGGCGCTGCCCGGGGCGGACGTGGCGACGGCGTGGGCGTCGGCCGCCGCGCGGGACTCGCCCAGGGCGCTGAGGGCCTCGGCGCGGGCCTGGGTGGCCGGGACCTCGCGGGCACGCGCGCACAGCGCCTCCTGGGCGGCGTGCCGGTCCAGGCCCGCGAAGAGCGCCTGGGAGAGCGCGAGGGCCGTGCAGCGCTCCGGGACGGAGAGGTAGCGGTTGCGGCTGGACAGGGCCAGGCCGTCCTCCTCGCGCACCGTGGGGACGCCGATGACCTCCACGCCGAAGTTGAGGTCGCGGACCATGCGGCGGATCAGCGCGAGCTGCTGGGCGTCCTTCTGGCCGTAGAGGGCCAGGTCCGGGCGGGTGAGGTGGAGGAGCTTGGCGACGACGGTGAGCATGCCGTCGAAGTGGCCGGGGCGGGAGGCGCCCTCCAGGCGTTCGCCCATCGGGCCCGCGGCGACGCGCACCTGGGGTTCGCCGCCGGGGTAGACCTCGTCGACGGAGGGGGCGAAGACGGCGTCCGCGCCCGCACGCGCGGCGATCTCCAGGTCGGCGTCCAGGGTGCGCGGGTAGCGGTCGAGGTCCTCGTCCGCGCCGAACTGGAGCGGGTTGACGAAGACGGTGGCGACGACCTCGCCGTCCGGGCCGACCAGGTCGCGCGCCGCGCGGATCAGGGTGGCGTGGCCCTCGTGCAGGGCGCCCATGGTCATCACGACGGCCCGGCGGCCGCGCCGCACCCGCGCGTGGAGTTCGTCGGCGGTGCGCAGGAGGACGGGCGGGGTGGTGGTCATCGGGCGTCTCCCTCGGGGCCGGTGGGGCCCTCGTCGGGGCCGGTGGTTCCGTCGGGGCGGCCAGGCTCGGTGGGTCCGTCGGGGCCTGTGGGTCCCTCTCGGCCGTCGGAGCCGACGGGTCCCTCACGGCCGTCGGAGGCTGTGGGTCCCTGTCGGCCGTCGGAGGCTGTGGGTCCCTCTCGGCCGTCGGAGCCGACGGGTCCCCCGGACCGGTCAGGGCCGGTCGTGCCGGTCGGTCCCGCGGGGCCACTCGGGCCCGGCCTTCCTTCGGCGAGTACCCCGAGCAGGTCCTCGGCCAGTTCGGCCTTCAGGAGCCCGTGGGCCAGCGCGCGGTCCGCCGTCGCGCGGGCCATCGCCAGGTAGCCGGCCACGGCCTGCGGCGCGTGCTCGCGCAGCTCCACGATGTGCGCGGCGACCGTGCCCGCGTCCCCGCGCGCGACGGGGCCGGTGAGGGCCGCGTCACCGGAGCGCAGGGCGTTGTCGAGGGAGGCGCCCAGCAGGGGGCCGAGCATCCGGTCGGGGGCCGCCACGCCGGCCGTGCGCAGCAGCTCCATGGACTGGGCGACCAGGGTGACCAGGTGGTTGGCGCCCAGGGCGAGCGCCGCGTGGTAGAGCGGGCGCCGGTCCTCGGCGATCCACTCCGGCTCGCCGCCCATCTCGATGACCAGGGCCTCGGCGGCCAGCCGCAGCTCCTCGGGAGCGGTGACGCCGAAGGAGCAGCCGGCCAGCCGCTGGACGTCCACGGGAGTGCCGGTGAAGGTCATCGCCGGATGCAGGGCGAGCGGCAGGGCGCCGGCCCGCAGCGCGGGGTCGAGGACCCGAGCGCCGTACCGGCCGGAGGTGTGCACCAGGAGCTGGCCGGGCCGCACGGCACCGGTCTCGGCGAGGCCGCTCACCAGGCCCGGCAGGGCGTCGTCGGGGACGGTCAGCAGGACCAGTTCGGCGCGCTGAAGCACCTCGGCGGGCGCCATGAGGGGCACGTCGGGCAGGAGTGCGGCGGCGCGCCGCCTGGAGGCGTCGGAGACCCCGGAGACGGCCACCGGGCGGTGCCCGGCGAGCTGGAGGGACGCGGCCAGCGCGGGGCCCACGCGTCCGGCGCCGACAACGCCTACGGTGAGCCGCGCGGGGCGGTCCCTGGGGTCTGGCTGTGGGGTTGTGTTCACGCGACGACGGCCTTCCCGTTCCAGTCCGCTCGGGGTACCGGACGATTTCTCGTCATGTTAACGCGATTGGTTCGGGGGGCGTTCGGTTGTCCACAGGCTGTGGGTTTCCGCCCCCGCACCCGGCATGATCCCGGCATGACTGACACCGTGGAGGAAAGTGGCGGACCGGCCGGGCGGGAGGCGCCCCCGGCGGAGCGGAACCGGCGGACGCGGGAGCGGCGGCTCGCCGTCCAGCGGGCCGCCCGCCGGGTGCTGAACCGCCCCGGCCACCTGTACACCGTCCGCGAACGGCTGGCGCTGCTCGACGACGTCGAGGACCTCTACGACCTGGACGAGCCGGTGGACATGTACGGCAACGGCGTCGTCGAGGCCCTGGAGGAGCGGACCGCCCTGCTGCTCGGCGTCGAGGCCGCCGCGTTCTTCCCGACGGGCACGATGGCCCAGCAGGTGGCCCTGCGCTGCTGGGCCGGCCGCACCGGCGACCCGACGGTCGCCCTGCACGGGCTCAGCCATCCCGAGGTGCACGAGCGGAATGCCTTCAGCCGGGTCAGCGGGCTGCGACCGGTGCGGGTGACCAGTGAACCCCGGCTGCCGACCGCTGCGGAGGTGCGCGACTTCGAGGAGCCCTTCGGGGCGCTGATGCTGGAGCTGCCCCTGAGGGACGCCGGTTACGTGCTGCCCACCTGGGAGGAGCTGACCGAGGTCGTCGCCGCGGCGCGGGAGCGGGACGCGGTGGTCCACTTCGACGGCGCCCGGCTGTGGGAGACCACCGTGCACTTCGGCCGGCCCCTGGCGGAGATCGCGGGCCTCGCGGACAGCGTCTACGTGTCGTTCTACAAGTCGCTCGGCGGCTTCGGCGGCGCCGCGCTCGCCGGTCCGCGCACGCTGGTGGAGGAGGCGCGCGCCTGGCGGCACCGCTACGGCGGCGCCCTGTTCCAGCAGTTCCCCACCGCCCTGTCGGCGCTGGCGGGACTGGAGCGGACGCTGCCGCGACTGCCCGAACAGGTCGCGCACGCGCGCGTGGTGGCCGCCGCGCTGCGCGAGGGGTTCGCGGCGGCCGGTGTCCCCTGGGCGCGCGTGACGCCCGAGGTTCCGCACACCCACGAGTTCCGGGTCTGGCTGCCGTACGACGCCGAAGTCCTGGGCGAGGCCGCGCTCCGGCAGGGCGAGGAGACCGGCGTCCTGCTGTTCGCCGGGGCCTGGAACCCCGCAGGGCCCGGGATCTCCGTCGCGGAGGTCGGCGTGGGGGCGGCCGGCCTGGAGTGGACGCCCGACGACGTGCGGGCGGCGGTCGCGGACTTCGTGGCCGGGCTGGAGGAGTGAGCGGCGGACCGCGTCGGCCCGGGACACCCGGCACCACCCGCGCGGGGCACGCCTCGAACGGCCGCTCACCTCGCGGCCGGACCGCGCGACCGGGCGGCGGCCGGGTCAGCCCAGGGCGCGCGGCCGCCGGGACCACCACCCGCGCAGCGCGCGCCGCAGGCGGCCGTGGGCGGGGCGGCCGGCGAGCACGGCCCGGAACCGGCGGCGTTCGCGCCACTCGCGCACGACCTGCGCGTCGTGGGTGCCGGGCGCGGGCGGGGCGGGCTCGCCGAGCTGCCGGGCGCGGTAGGTGTCGAGGAGGTACTGCTGCGTGATGCTCATGGCGGATCGCCTTCTCCCGGATACGGGTCGGAGACATTGCGGTGGGGAGGGGCTCCGCGGCTGCCCCGGTGACCCCAGCCTGCTCCGGTCCCGCCCCGCCGTCGCGCCGATTGACGACCGCGGTCAATCGGCGCCGGCGTTGTCGGTGGCGGCGTGCACCATGGAGGCATGAGCGTGCGCATCGACATCGCGGGGCTGCGGCCGGAGAGGGTCGCCGTCGTGCCCTCCCCCCTGGCCGAGCTGGGCATGGCGCTGCACGCGCTGTCCGAGCCGGGGCACCACCCCGGTCTGCAGGGCTGGGCGACGGGCGTGACCGCCCGGCTCGACTCGCATCTGGCCGACCGGATGTGCGAGGCGGACTTCCTGTGGCGGACCACCTTCTCGGACCTGTTCATGCCGTTCGCCGGGGTGCCGGGCCGCAGCACGCTGCCCGGCGCCACCCTCGCCGAGGACCTCGACCTGCTGGACAAGCTGTCCGACGAGCAGTTCGTGGACGCGGCCCTGGAGTTCACCTGCGCGCTGCCGTACAGCACCGGCGGGGTCTCCGCGCTCGCCAGCGCCGAGGTGCGCCGGCGCGCCCTGGACCTGGCCGCCGCGCGGGGCCCGCAGCAGCTGCGTTTCAGCGAGCGGCTGCTGGTCGACCCGCCCCGGATCCGGGACTGGCTGCGGCAGTTCGCGCACGACTGCGACGAGGCGTTCTTCGCGGAGGCCTGGTCCCGGCTGCGCCACCAGCTCGCGGCGGACGCCCGGCTGAAGACGGACCTGCTGCGCCGCAAGGGCCTCGCCGAGGCGCTGGCCGCCGTCTCCACGGCGGTGACGCTCGACGAGGGCGCCGCGCGGATCACGGTCGACAAGCTGGGCGACGGCCGCTCCGCGACGGCGGACGGCGGCCTGCTGCTCGTCCCGACCAGCCTGGGCTGGCCGCACCTGATGGTCCTGCACCGGCACGGCTGGCAGCCGGTGCTGCACTACCCGGTCGGCTCCCCGGAGATGGCCTCGCCGCCCTCGGTCGAGCAGCTCACGCTGCGGATGACCGCGCTGTCCCACCCCGTCCGGATGCGGATCTGCCGGTTTCTGGCCCGCAGTGAGTACACCACCGGCGAGCTGGCGCAGATGCACGGCATGACGGCCCCCGAGATATCCCGGCACCTGGGCGTGCTGAAGAAGGCGGGGCTGATCACCACCCGCCGCCGCGGCCGGTACGTGCTGCACCAGCTGGACGTGACGGTGGTGGCCCGGCTGGGCAGCGACTTCCTGGAGGGGATACTCCGGTAGCCCGGCGCCGGGCGGTGCGCGGCGATGTGCGGGCGGTGCACGGGTGGTGCGCGCGCCGGTCAGTCGGCCCGGATGTGCCGGATCCCGACGCCCGCCTGCCTGATCCGGGTGCGCAGCGCGCCCTCGTTGTTGGGCCTCAGGGTGAGTCCCGCCAGCACGGCGATCCGGTCGGCGGTCTTCGGGACGGTCGTGTGGTCCGTCCACAGGTGCTCGGCGAACTCCGGCTCGGCCAGCCGCTCCAGGCAGTGGTCGAGCTGCCCCTCGGCCCAGGTGTCGCGACCCGGCCCGGGACGCTTCCCACGGGCGTACCCGGCGTACCTGACGTACCCGATCAGGTGGCCGAGGCCGCGCTCGCGCAGCCGCCGCAGCACCGTCTCGCGCTCGGCGAGGAGGGTGAAGTGGCGTACGTCGTGGCCCAGTTCGCCCAGGCGGCCCACGGTCTCGGCGAAGTACCCGGAGTCGGTGACCGTCATCGGCGCGATCACCACCCCGTCGTGCTTCGTCAGCGCCAGGTCGAGGACCTCGACCACGCCCTGCCGCCAGGAGGCCAAGTCCTGGAAGTCTCCGCGCAGTTCGGGCGGCAGCGTGCGGCGCAGCCCGAAGCCCACGTGCTCGGGGTCGCAGACGACGCTGCCCGACAACCGCCGCCGTATCTCGAAAGCGGTCTGTGTCTTGCCGCCCCCGAAGGGGCCGTTGATCCACAGGAGCATGCGCAGACCCTACCGACGCGGGCGCACCGGCGGAGCCCCGTGCGCCGGTCCGATCAGCCCTGTCCCCCGCCGGCCCGCACCAGCCCGGTCTCGTAGGCGAGCACCACGACCTGGACCCGGTCGCGCAGATTCAGCTTGGTCAGGATGCGGCCCACGTGCGTCTTCACGGTCGCCTCCGACAGCACGAGGCGCGCCGCGATCTCCCCGTTGGACATGCCCTGCGCGACCAGCACCATGACCTCGCGCTCCCGGTCGGTGAGCCGGTGGAGCTCCTTGTGCCGGGGCTCCTGGCCGGTGGCCGGCAGCATCGGCGCGAACCGGTCGAGGAGCCGGCGGGTGGTGGAGGGGGCGACGACGGCGTCGCCGCTGTGCACGGAGCGGATGGCGGCGAGCAGTTCGCCGGGCGGCACGTCCTTGAGCATGAAGCCGGAGGCGCCCGCCTTCAGCGCCGAGAAGGCGTACTCGTCGAGGTCGAAGGTGGTCAGGATCAGCACCTTGGGCGCGTCGGGGTCCACGCAGATCCGGGCGGTGGTCTCCACGCCGTCGAGCTTCGGCATCCGGACGTCCATGAGGACGACGTCCACGGCGGTCGAGCGCAGCACCTGGAGGGCCTCGACGCCGTCGCCCGCCTCCGCGACGACCTCCATGTCCGGCTGGGCCGCCAGCACCATCCGGAACCCGGTGCGCAGCAGCACCTGGTCGTCGACGAGCATTACGCGGATCGCCATCGGGGCCTCTTCCTTACAGGTGTCAACGCGGTACGTGCGTGCGGGGGCGGTCGTCAGTGTGCGGGTTTGAGCGGCAGCAGCGCACTGATGCGGAATCCTCCGCCCGGACGCGGTCCCGCGTCCAGGGTCCCGCCGACCATGCCGATCCGCTCGCGCATCCCGATCAGACCGTGGCCCTGGCCGTCGAAGCCGCCCTCCTCGTACAGCTCGTGCGGGGCGCCCTTGCCGTCGTCCTCGATGAGCAGCCCGAGTCCGTCGTCGAAGTAGACCAGGCGCACGCTCGCGCCCGCGTTGGGCCCGCCGTGCTTGCGCGTGTTGGTCAGCGCCTCCTGCACGATGCGGTACGCGGTCAGCTCGACGCCGCTGGGCAGCTGGCGCGGGGTGCCCTCGACCTTGAAGTCGACCGGCAGTCCGGAGGTCCGGCAGTGCTCCACGAGGTCCTCGATCTGCTGGACGTCGGGCTGCGGGACGTACTCGCCGGCCTCCTGGTGCTCGCCGGTGCGCAGCACGCCGAGCAGGCGGCGCATCTCGGCGAGCGCCTGGCGGCCGGTGGAGGAGATGGTCTCCAGGGCCTTCTTCGCCTGGTCGGGGGCCGCGTCCAGGACGTAGGCGGCGCCGTCGGCCTGGACGACCATGACGGACACGTTGTGCGCGACGACGTCGTGCAGCTCGCGGGCGATCCGGGCGCGTTCGGCGGCGACGGCGACCTTGGCCTGCGCCTCGCGCTCCTTCTCCAGCCGGGCGGCCCGCTCCTCCAGCTGCGCGAAGTAGGCGCGGCGGGTGCGGATGGAGTCGCCGAGCACCCAGGCGAGCGCGAAGGGCACCGCCTGGAAGACCGTTATGGCGATGTTGCTCCCTATCCCCAGCTCGTCGTCGGCCCAGCGCAGCTGGGCGAAGGGCGCGGCGCACAGCCCCACGGCGAGAGCGGTGCGGGAGGCCCAGCGGGCGCCGGTCGCGGCGACCGTGTAGACGATCACGAGGAAGGCGAAGTCGGACGGCATCGTGGAGACGTCCAGCGCCAGCTGCCCCACGCCGAGTGCGACGGCGAGCAGCAGCATCTTCTCCGGCATCCGCTGGCGCAGCGCGATCACGACGCTCAGCAGCACGGCGAAGGGGACGATCAGCGCCATCAGGTGCGTGCCCTCGTCCGAAGTCCCCGGGCCCGACACGGACACCAGGGAGACCCCGAGGACGACGAGGGCCCAGAAACTGTCGACCCCTGTCGGGTGTCGGCGGAGGAAATCGTAGAGGCGCTGCACGTAACCCAGCGTAGGGAAGCGGAATAGGTGCAGGGGTCAACCGGAGGGTCGATCCGTATCCGCCGCGCATACTCCGCAAGGTGGAGGCCCCGCTCTCCTGTGCCCCTAGCCTGGGCCTGTGACAGCAGGGATGACAGGGGCCGATGAGGTTCCGGAGGCGCACCGCGAGTGGCGTGGCTGGAGGGAGGCCACACAGGAGGCCCTGTACGGGCCGGAGGGCTTCTACCGGACCGGTCCGGAGGGTCCGGCCGGGCACTTCCGCACCTCCGTCCACGCGTCGCCGCTCTTCGCCGCGGCGGTGGCGCGGCTGCTGTGCCGGGTCGACGAGGCCCTGGGCCGCCCCGCCCGGCTGGCCTTCGTGGACATGGCGGCCGGATGGGGCGAACTGGTCACCGCAGTGCTGGCCGCGCTGCCCGCCGCCGTGTCGGCCCGCACGCGCGCGTACGCCGTCGAGGTCGCCGGTCGTCCCGGGGGTCTCGACCACCGGATCGAGTGGCTCGCCGAGCCGCCGCACGGCGTCACCGGGCTGCTGTTCGCCAACGAGTGGCTGGACAACGTGCCGGTGGAGGTGGCGGAGGTGGACGCCGCGGGCGTGGCGCGGCGGGTGCTGGTCCGGGGCGACGGGACGGAGCGGCTCGGCGGACCGGTGGCCGGGGCGGAGGCCGCCTGGCTGGCGCGGTGGTGGCCGCTGCCCGGCGAGGAGGGGCTGCGGGCCGAGATCGGGCTGCCCCGGGACACCGCCTGGGCGTCGGCCGTGGCGTCGCTGGACGCGGGGCTCGCGGTGGCCGCCGACTACGCGCACACCGTGGACTCCCGCCCGCCGTTCGGGACGCTCACCGGCTTCCGGGCGGGGCGGGAGACGCGGCCGGTGCCGGACGGGTCGTGCGACATCACCGCGCATGTCGCGCTGGACGCGTGTGCGTCGGCCCACGCCGCGAGGTGCGCTCCGGATCGCACGCCCCCGGACGCCCTCGTACGCCCCCAGCGCGAGGCCCTTCGCGCCCTCGGGCTCACGGGCGTACGCCCCCCGCTCGCGCTGGCCTCCACCGACCCGGCGGCGTACCTGCGCGCCCTGACGCGCGCCTCGCAGGCGGCGGAACTGCTCGCGCCGGGCGGTCTGGGTGACTTCGGGTGGCTGCTCCAGCCGGTGGGCGGTGTGGACGCCGCCGCGCTACTTGTCGATGTCGCCGACGACGAAGAAGAGTGACCCGAGGATCGCCACCATGTCCGCGACCAGCGTGCCGGGCAGCAGCTCGGTCAGCGCCTGGATGTTGTTGAACGAGGCCGAGCGCAGCTTCAGCCGGTACGGCGTCTTCTCGCCGTTGCTGACGAGGTAGTAGCCGTTGATGCCGAGCGGGTTCTCGGTCCAGGCGTACGTGTGGCCCTCGGGCGCCTTCAGCACCTTGGGGAGCCGCTGGTTGACCGGCCCGGGCGCCAGCTCGGCCAGGCGGTCCAGGCAGGCGTCGGCGAGGTCGAGGGCGTTGTGCGTCTGCTCCAGGAGGACCTCGAAGCGGGCGAGGCAGTCCCCCTCGGTGCGGGTGACGACCTTCAGGGTGTCCTGGAGTTCGCCGTAGGCGAGGTACGGCTCGTCGCGCCGCAGGTCGAAGTCGACGCCGGAGGCGCGCGCGATCGGCCCGCTGACGCCGTAGGCGTGCACGGCCTCGGGCGTCAGGGCACCCACCCCACGCGTGCGCCCGCGGAAGATCTCGTTGCCGAGCACCAGGTCGTCGAAGACGTCCATGCGCGAGCGCACGGCGGCGACGGCGGCACGCGCGCGGCCGGTCCAGCCCGCCGGAAGGTCCTCCTTCAGGCCGCCGACGCGGTTGAACATGTAGTGCATGCGCCCGCCGGAGACCTCCTCCATGACGTTCTGGAGGACCTCCCGCTCCCGGAAGGCGTAGAAGACCGGGGTGATCCCGCCCAGCTCCAGGGGGTACGACCCCAGGAACATCAGGTGGTTGAGCACCCGGTTCAGCTCCGCGAGCAGCGTCCGCGTCCACACCGCGCGCGTGGGGACCTCCATGCCGAGCATCCGCTCCACGGCGAGGACGACGCCCAGTTCGTTGGAGAACGCCGACAGCCAGTCGTGGCGGTTGGCGAGCACGATGATCTGCCGGTAGTCGCGGGCCTCGAAGAGCTTCTCCGCGCCGCGGTGCATGTAGCCGATCACGGGTTCCGCGCTGGTGATGCGCTCTCCGTCCAGGACGAGCCTGAGCCGCAGCACGCCGTGCGTGGAGGGGTGCTGGGGCCCGATGTTGAGCACCATGTCGGTGCTCTCCGCGGCGCCGCCGATCCCGACCATGGTCTCCGTCGTAGGAGTCATGAACACAGTCTCCCCTACGTACGCTGGCCTCATGGAGACGGGGAGCCCTGACGACGCGGGCACGGCGGGGGCGACGGAGGCGGTGCGGGACGAGCCGGTGTGGACCGGCCTGCCGCCGGGACTGCTGCGCATGAGGCGGCTGTTGCTGGTGGTGTGGCTGGGGCTGCTGGCACTCGCCGCGGGGCTGCTGCCCGGCCTGTTCCTCGGCGCCCCGTGGGCGGCCCTGACGCTGCCGCCACTGGCCCTGCTGGCCTGGGGCTGGGTGATGCTGGAGCGCAACTGGCGCTCCTGGCGGTACGCCGAGCGCGCCGACGACCTGCTGATCAGCCGGGGCGTGCTGTGGCGGGAGGAGACCGTGGTGCCCTACGGCCGGATGCAGCTGGTCGAGGTCACCTCCGGGCCGGTCGAGCGGCACTTCGGCCTGGCCAGCGTGCAACTGCACACGGCCGCCGCCGCGACCGACGCGACCATCCCCGGCCTCGACCCGGCCGAGGCGGAACGCCTGCGCGACCGCCTCACCGAGCTGGGCGAGGCCCGATCGGCGGGGCTGTGACCACGCCCGGGGCCGGCGGCTCCACCCAGGCCACCGAGCACGGCCCGCCCCCCGGAGCGGACGGCGTCACCGAGCGCCGCCTGCACCCCGTCACGCCGCTGCGCCGCGCGTGGGCACCGGTCGCCGTGCTCGTCGGCTGGGCGGTGCACGACCCCGACCAGGCACAGCGCCAGCTGACCCGGCTGACCACCACACACCTGCTCATCGGCCTCGCCGTACTGATCCCGGCAGCCGGCCTCTACGGCTTCCTGACCTGGTGGTTCACCCACTACGCGGTGACCGACACGGAGCTGCGCATCCGCACCGGGCTGCTGTTCCGCCGTACCGCGCACATCCGCCTGGAACGCATCCAGGCCATCGACGTCACCCAGCCGCTGCTGGCCCGGGTCGCCGGGGTCGCCAAGCTCAAACTCGACGTCATAGGCACCGGCAAGAAGGACGAACTGGCCTTCCTGGGCGCCGGTGACGCCCGGGCGCTGCGGGCCGAGCTGCTCGCCCGCGCGGCCGGCTTCGCCCCCGAGACCGCGCACGAGGTCGGTGAGGCCCCCGCCCGGCAGCTGCTGCGGGTGCCGCCCGGTGTGCTGGCCGTCTCGCTGCTGCTGACCGGCGCGACCTGGGGCACGCTGCTCGCCGCCGTGGTCGTACCGACGCTGCTGTGGCTGGCCACCCACAACCTGTGGACGGTGCTGGCGACCGCAATCCCCCTGGTGGGTGCCGCGGGCGCGAGCAGCGCGGGCCGGTTCGTCGGGGAGTACGACTGGACCGTGGCCGAGTCCCAGGACGGGCTCCGCATCGACCACGGCCTGCTGGACCGCGCCCACGAGACGGTGCCGCCGGGGCGGGTGCAGACCGTGCGGATCGTGGAGCCGCTGCTGTGGCGGCGGCGCCGGTGGGTGCGGGTGGAGCTGGACGTGGCCGGCTCGTCGAACTCCGTGCTGCTGCCGGTCGCCCCGCGCGAGATCGCCGAGTCGGTCGTCGCGCGGGTGCTGCCCGGGGTGACCGTGCCGACGGCTTCGGACCTGTCACGTCCGCCGCGGCGCGCGGCGCGGTGCAGGCCGCTGTGGTGGCGCGGCTACGGCCTCGCCGTCACCGACGCGGTCTTCGCGGCCCGGTACGGACTGCTGCGGCGCAGCCTGGCGCTGGTGCCGCACGCCAAGGTGCAGAGCGTCCGGCTGACCCAGGGGCCCTGGCAGCGGGCGCTGCGGCTGGCGGACGTACGGGTGGACACGGGGGCGAACAAGACCGTGACCGCGCGGCTGCGGGACGCCGACGAGGCGGCCCGGCTGCTGGACAGCCAGGCGGAACGGTCCCGGACCGGACGCCGGGACGCGCCACCGGACCGCTGGATGGCCTGAGCCGTCCCCAGGGCCTCAGGACACCGCGCTGCGCAGCCCCTGCATGTCGATCTGCTCGGTCTCGTCGTGTTCCGTCAGGTCGATCACCTGGCCGACCCCCCGGGACTCCTCACCGGCCGGCTTGAAGGCGGCCTCCGCCTCGGCCTTGTGCAGGGCGAGGGCCTCCTGGCCGACCACGTCGGCGAGATCCTCGTTCTGGACGTTCTCCAGGGCGGCGCCGGAGGGCGCCGCGCCGTCCGCGCCGTCCCCGGGCTCCTTGGTGCCGAAGAAGTCGAAGCCGCCCTCGACCGACGGACGCCGCGCCGGCGCCGCCGGTACGACGGCCACCGCGGTCGGCACCGTGAAGTGACCGTCGGCCCGCCGGGTGGACCGGTCGGGCGGCGCGGGCCGTTCGTCGGCCTGCGTCGCCGGAGCGGCCGGGGCGGAGCTCTCGTGCCCGTCGGCCGCCTCGGGTTGCCCCTGCGCCTCGTCCTCCTGGACCGCCTCGGGCGCCGTCGCGCTCTCCCCACCGCCGCTGCCGCCGTCGTCACCGCCGTCGCCGTCGTCACCGCCGTCCTCGTCGCCGTCGGAGGAGTCGCCGCCGTCGTCCCGGTCGCCACCGTCCGGGCCGTTCGGCGCGTCCTCGTCGAAGCGCGCGAGGGCCGCGTTGGCCCGGAGGAACAGCCGCGAGCCGGCGGGGGAGAAAACGGCCTGCGCCTCGTCCGTCACGGCCTCGGCCGGGTCCTCGGCGGCCGGGACACCGCCCTCGTCGGTCGCCTCCTCGGCCGGTGCCGGTCGTGCCGCCGGCAGCGCGGGCGTCGACGGCACCGCCTCTATCTCCAGCAGCCGGCGGCCCTCCAGCGCCGTGGCACGCTCGGTCTCCGCCGTGGCGTAGCGCCGCAGCAGCGAGGCGTGCTCGTTGCGCAGCCCCGCCAGCTCGGTGCGCTTGGCCCGCAGCCGGTGCTCCAGCTTGACGCGCAGTTCGCGCGACTCCTCCAGGTCGGACTCCAGTTCGGCGACCCGTTCCTCGTACCGCCACTCGTCGCTCGCCCGCGCGCGCGTGAGGTCGGCGACGCGCCTGCCCGCCTGTGCGTCCCAGTGCCGCATGACGACCGCGCCGACGACGGCCGTCACCGCGGCGGCCGCGGCCAGCACACGGAGGATCATGGTCTCGCTGAACACCCAGGGGCCGAGGGCGCAGACGACGGAGACGCCTGCGATCGCCGACGGAGGAAGCAGCCTGTGCAGAGGCGGGGAATGGCGGTGACGTCCACGTGGCATGGCCAGAAACTTACCGCGCGTAGGCGAATCTTGGCGCCCCGCCCCGTAAAAACACGGTCGTCTCCGACGTGTTCACACGGCACCGGGATTCCACAAGCCCGCCGAGGGGCGAATTACCTCAAGATCATTCACGCCGGGCGCCCGCCCAGCCGCTGACCGAGCCACTCCAGCGTCGCGGGAATCTCCCGCCGCCAGGTATTGAAGTTGTGCCCGCCGCTTTCCAGGATGATCGAAGAGATCCGGGTCGGCTTCCTGCTCTTGACCCGCTCGATGAACGCCAGCGTGTCCCGGTAGTTCGTCTCGCCCGACCTGCTGCTGGTCACGAGCAGGGAAGTGTCCGGCGCGGGCTTGTTCTTGAGATACCACCAAAGATTCGCGTGGTTCTTCCGTTCCTTGTCGCCCTGGAAGAGATCACCGGTCGTGGGGTCGTTCGGCGCGTCGTAGTACGCGGAGAGCCCGGCCCCGGCGCCGAACACCTCGGGATGGTGCACGGCGAGTTTCAGCGCGCAGTATCCGCCCGTCGAGTTGCCGACGACACCCCAGCTCCCCCGCCCCTTCGCCACGCGGTAGTGGGCGCCCACCGCCTCGGGAAGGTCCTTCGCGAAGAACGTCTCCGTCCGGGGGCCGCCCGGCACGTCCACGCACTCCGTGTCCCGGGGCGGCGCGACCGTCGGCCGCAGCATCACCAGGATCATCGGCCGCATCCGTCCGGCCCGGGCCGACTCCCATGCCGTGCGCGGATAGTGGAGCTTGTCCACCAGCGCCTCGGCGGTCCCCGGGTACCCGGTCAGGACGACGGCCGCGGGGAACGTACGGCCGCGGTGCCGGGCCTGGAAGTACTCCGGCGGCAGATACACGTACGCGGGTGTCGCGATCCCCGTCGTACGCCCGACGACCTCGATCTCCTCGATCCGCCCGCCCGTCTCGGGCCCGCCGCCACCCACCTTCGTCACCCGTCTGTCCCCGACGACCCGCAGCGGCCCCGAGGGACCACCGGCCGCGTGGTCCACGACCACGCCCCGGCCGTCCTCCCGGCCGAACAGGTCGGCCCAGCTGCCGTAGAACCCGAAGGACTGGTTGGCCACCAGACCGACCGCCGCGAAGACGGCCAACTGGGTCGCGAACAGCAGGCCCACGCGTCCCAGCACCGCGCGTATGCCACCGCGGGCCAGCCGCGGCCACAGCCAGACCGTGCCGGCGAACAGCAGCACGCCGGCCAGTACCGCCAACGCCAGCACCTTGTCGCTCGTGAGACCCATGCCTTGGTACCTGCCTGCGCTTTCCGTGTGCCCGTTCGGGCAATCCGATCGAGGGGAGTGAACCTCTCCCTCCAAGACACCGTCCTAGAGGGCGCAATGTCGCCGGATGCCCGAAACGGGCCCGGATCCACGGTTACTCGCAGAACAACAGGTGCGATGTCTGTCAGGACAGATGAGGAAATGTCGGGTGCGGTTCCGGCAGGACCCACCCGCGTACGCCGACTGCCGCGCGGCCCCCGCCCGGAGAACGTGCCGCTCCTCGTCGGCCGCGCCTGCGCGCTCGTCGGCCTGCTGGACATCGCCGCCGGAGTCTTCCCCCGCTTCCGGCACAGCCGCATGCACGCCCTCGCCGAGGTACTGCCGGGCTCGTTCGGCCCGTTCGCCGCGGCCCTCTCCCTCAGCGCCGGCGTCCTGCTGCTCCTCCTCGCCCACGGCCTCAAACGCCGCAAGCGCCGGGCCTGGCGGGCCGCGGTGGCCCTCCTCCCGGTGGGCGCCGTCGCTCAGTTCGGCTACCGCCACTCGATCCTCGGCGTACTGATCTCCCTCGCGCTGCTCGCGCCCCTGCTGCGCCACCGCGACCAGTTCGCCGCCCTGCCCGACCCGCGCAGCCGCTGGCGGGCACTGGCCAACTTCGTCCTCATGGGGGCCGGTTCGCTCACCCTCGGCCTCCTGATCGTCAGCGCCCACCCGCGCCGGATGATCGGCGCCCCGAGCCTGGCCGACCGCATCACCCACGTCCTGTACGGCCTGTTCGGCGTGGAGGGCCCGGTCGACTACGCGGGCAACACCTCCTGGACGGTCGCCTTCTCCCTCGGCGCGCTCGGCCTGCTGACCGCCGTGACCACCATCTACCTGGCCTTCCGCCCCGAACACCCGGCGGCGCGCCTCACCGAGGAGGACGAGTCCCGCCTGCGCGCCCTCCTCGCCCGGCACGGCGGCCGCGACTCCCTCGGCCACTTCGCGCTCCGCCGCGACAAGGCGGTGGTCTTCTCCCCCAGCGGCAAGGCGGCCGTCACCTACCGCGTCGTCTCCGGCGTGATGCTGGCCAGCGGCGACCCGATCGGCGACGTGGAGGCGTGGCCGGGCGCGATCGAACGCTTCATGGACGAGGCACGCGCCCACTCCTGGACACCGGCCGTGATGGGCTGCTCCGAGACCGGCGGCGAGGTGTGGACCCGCGAGACCGGGCTCGACGCGCTGGAACTGGGGGACGAGGCGGTGGTGGACGTCCCGGATTTCTCCCTCGCCGGCCGCGCGATGCGCAACGTACGCCAGATGGTCAAGCGCATCGAGCGGGCCGGTTACGAGACCCGGGTACGGCGCGTGGCTGACCTCCCCGACGCCGAACTGGACCGCGTCCGCCGCGCCGCGGACGCGTGGCGGGGCACCGACACCGAGCGCGGTTTCTCGATGGCGCTGGGCAGGGTCGGCGACCCGGCCGACGGCGACTGCCTGATCGCGACCGCGCACAAGCAGGACGCCGAGCCGGGCGAGTACGGCGACCTCAAGGCCATCCTGCACTTCGTCCCGTGGGGCAGCGACGGCGTGTCCCTGGACCTCATGCGCCGCGACCGCGCGGCCGATCCCGGCATGAACGAGCTGCTGATCGTGGCCGCGCTCCAGGCGGCGCCGAAGCTGGGCATCGCGCGGGTGTCGCTGAACTTCGCGATGTTCCGCGCGGCGCTCGCACGCGGCGAGAAGATCGGCGCGGGCCCGGTCCTGCGCGCCTGGCGCGGCCTGCTCGTGTTCCTGTCCCGCTGGTTCCAGATCGAGTCCCTGTACAAGTTCAACGCGAAGTTCCGCCCCCGCTGGGAGCCGCGCTTCGTGGTCTACCGCTCCTCGTCCGACCTCCCCCGCATCGGCTTCGCCGCCATGCAGGCCGAGGGCTTCGTCACCCTCACCCCGCCCCTCCCCCCGGCCCTGCGCCGCCGCACGCGACCCCGCCGCCCCTGCGCCCACGGGGACCCGCACGTGGCCTGACCGGGGTGGTCGGGTGCCGCCGGCCGGCGCCGGCCGGCCCACCCGACGGGCCACCGGCCCCCGCAGGCATCCCACCCACTGGGCCTACGCTGAACACATGAGCAAGCAGACCGGCCGCCGCCACCACCTGGCGGGCCTCACCGCATGGGACCGCTGCGCGGTCATGGGGGTCGTCAACGTGACCCCCGACTCCTTCTCCGACGGCGGTCGCTTCTTCGACACCACGGCCGCCATCAAGCGCGGCCTCGACCTGGTGGCCCAGGGCGCCGACCTCGTGGACGTCGGCGGCGAGTCCACCCGCCCCGGCGCCACCCGCGTCGACGAGGACGAGGAACTCCGCCGCGTGGTCCCCGTGGTCCGCGGCCTCGCCTCCGAGGGCGTCACGGTCTCCGTCGACACCATGCGCGCCTCGGTCGCCGCCCAGGCCCTCGCCTCCGGCGCCGCCCTCGTCAACGACGTCAGCGGCGGCCTGGCCGACCCCCGGATGATCCCGGTGGTCGCCGACGCCGCCGCCCCCTTCGTCGTCATGCACTGGCGCGGCCTCCTGGAGGGCGGCAACGTCAAGGGCGTCTACGAGGACGTGGTCACCGAGGTCGTCGACGAGCTGCGCGCACGCGTGGAGGCCGTCCTGGAGGGCGGCATCTCCCCCGACCGCGTCGTCGTCGACCCCGGCCTCGGCTTCTCCAAGAACGCCGAGCACGACCTGGTCCTCCTCGCCCACCTCGACCGCCTCCTGGGCCTCGGCCACCCCCTCCTCGTCGCCGCCTCCCGCAAACGCTTCCTCGGCCGCGTCCTCGCCGCCGACCCCCGGGCCACCCCGCCCCCCGCGCGGGAGCGCGACGCGGCCACGGCCGCCGTCTCCGCCCTCGCCGCGCACGCCGGCGCGTGGGCCGTCCGCGTGCACGAGGTCCGCGCCACCGCCGACGCCGTACGGGTCGCCCGCGCCGTCGAAGGAGCCCGGTGAACGCCCCGCACCTCGACGTCGAACAGGTCGAGTCCGCCAACACCGCCTTCTACGAGGCGCTGGAACAGGGCGATTTCGACAAGGTCTCCGCGTTCTGGCTCACCCCGTCCGACCTGGGCGTCGACGAGACCTACCACGACCCGGCCGACGCCGGCGTGGTCTCCTGCGTGCACCCCGGCTGGCCGGTACTCACCGGCCGCGGCGAGGTGCTCCGCTCCTACGCCCTGATCATGGCGAACACCGACTACATCCAGTTCTTCCTCACCGACGTCCACGTCTCCGTCACCGGCGACACCGCCCTGGTCACCTGCACCGAGAACATCCTCAGCGGCGGCCCCGCCCCCGACGGCGACGAGGAGCTGGGCCCGCTCGTCGGTCAGCTCGTGGTCGCCACGAACACGTTCCGGCGTACGCCCGCCGGCTGGAAGCTCTGGTCCCACCACGCCTCCCCCGTACTCGCGGAGACCGACGACGACGAGAGCGAGGACACACCTTCCTGACCGGAAGGACCAAGAACGACAAGAAGTGGTTGGAATCACGGACCGCCGGGTATGGGCGGCTACCAACCCGTGATCCACCGGGACCGCCAGGGAAAACGCCGGGTGAAACCTCCCGGCCCCCGCCCGGTCCCCCACCCCCCGTGGCCCGGCCCTGTCGGTGCTCGCGGGTAGATTCGACTGTGGCCGCCGTACCGCCCGCACGTGGTACGACCGGCCCCGACCGACGACTGCAGGAGTGATTCGCGTGGATCGTGTCGCGCTGCGCGGCCTCAAGGCCCGCGGGCACCACGGTGTGTTCCCCAAGGAACGCGAGGACGGCCAGACCTTCCTCGTCGACCTCGTCCTGGGCCTGGACACCCGGCCGGCCGCGGCCGACGACGACCTGGCGAAGACCGTGCACTACGGCATCGTGGCCGAGGAGGTCGTGGCCGTCGTGGAGGGCGAGCCCGTCAACCTCGTCGAGACGCTCGCCGAGCGCATCGCCCAGGTCTGTCTGAAGCACGAAGGGGTGCGGGAGGTCGAGGTCTGCGTCCACAAGCCGGACGCGCCGATCACCGTCCCCTTCGACGACGTGACCGTCACCATCATCCGGAGCCGTGTATGAGCACCCCCTTCGCCAAGGGTTCCAGCGACCCGACCGTACAGCCGGTGCCCGCCTCCGTCATCGAGCAGGTCGACGCCGCGGACACGACGCTGTCCAACCCCAAGCGCGCCGTGATCGCTCTCGGCGCCAACCTGGGCAACCGCCTGGAGACCCTCCAGGGCGCCATCGACGCTCTTGAGGACACCCCCGGCGTCCGCGTCAAAGGGGTGTCGCAGGTGTACGAGACGGAGCCGTGGGGCGTCGCGCCCGACAGCCAGCCGTCGTATTTCAACGCGGTCGTGGTCGTGAAGACCACCCTGCCCCCGTCCTCCCTGCTGGAGCGCGCGCACGCGGTCGAGGAGGCCTTCCACCGGGTCCGCGACGAGCACTGGGGCCCGCGCACCCTGGACGTCGACATCGTCGCCTACGCCGAGGTCGTCTCCGACGACCCGCAGCTCACCCTCCCCCACCCGCGCGCCCACGAACGCGCCTTCGTGCTCGCGCCCTGGCTCGACGTGGACCCCGAGGCCCGGCTGCCCGGAAAGGGCACGGTCGCCGGCCTCCTGGACACCGTCACCCGCGACGGCGTCGCGCCCCGCGCCGACCTGGAACTCCGGCTGCCCGAGTAGTCGTTAAGGTCGACGAGATCACGACGACCGCTCAGGGACCGAAGGGACACCGGAACACCGTGAAAGAGCTGCGCATCAGGGTGCTGGCCGGCGTCTTCGTCGTCGCCGGTGTCCTGTCCTGGGCCGGCGCCCGCCTGTGGAACTCGGTGGGGACCCTGCCGAGCGTCCCCCTGGCCGCCCCGGTGGTCCTCGCCCTGATCGCGGTGATCCTGCTGGCCACGGCGCTCTCGCTCCGCGCCCGCCTCAAGGCGCAGCGGGAGCGCGTCCCGGGCGCCAAGGGCGTGGACCCGATGATGGCGGCCCGCGCGGTCGTCTTCGCCCAGGCCAGCGCCCTGGTGGCCGCCCTCGTCGCCGGTATGTACGGCGGCACGGGCGTCTTCCTGCTGGAGTACCTGGACATCCCGGCCCGCCGCGACCAGTCCATCTACGCCGGCCTCTCGGTGGTGGCGGGCATCGGCGTCATAGCGGCCGCGGTCTTCATGGAGCGGGTCTGCAAGCTCCCGGAGGACGAGGACGACGACCACCCGGGCGCGGCGACGGCGGCCTGAGCCGCACGCCGGCCCGCCGCCGGCACCCCCTCAGCGAGCCATGATCAGGCTCATGGCCTCGTTGCGCGTGGCGACGTCCCGCAGCTGTCCCCGCACCGCCGACGTGAGCGTCTTCGCGCCGGGCTTGCGGATGCCCCGCATCGACATGCACATGTGCTCGCACTCGACCACGACGATCACTCCGCGCGGTTCGAGGATCTCCATCAGGGAGTCGGCGATCTGCGTGGTGAGACGTTCCTGCACCTGCGGGCGCCGGGCGAAGACGTCGACGAGGCGGGCCAGCTTGGACAGGCCGGTGATCTTCCCGCTGCTGGACGGGATGTAGCCCACGTGCGCCACCCCGCGGAACGGCACCAGATGGTGCTCACAGGTCGAGAACACCTCGATGTCCTTCACCAGGACCATCTCGTCGTGCCCGAGGTCGAACGTCGTCGTCAGCACGTCCTCCGGCTGCTGCCACAGCCCGGCGAATATCTCCTTGTACGCCCGCGCCACCCGTCCCGGCGTCTCCCGCAGGCCCTCGCGGTCCGGGTCCTCGCCGACCGCGATGAGCAGTTCGCGTACGGCGTTCTCGGCCCGCTTCTCGTCGAACTCGCCGATCTCGCCCTCGCCGTCCAACGTCACGGGGTCGGTCATCTGGTGCCTCGTTCCTGTGCTGTCCTGCGGTCGGCATGAGGAAATGCCGCACCCCCCAAGGCTAGAACCTGGGGGGCGCGGCATACATTCCGGGCCTGGTGGGCCCGTCGGGAGTGACCGGGGTCAGCTCTCCGGACGGTCCTCCGGGGCGTGCTCCGGTGCCGGGGCGGGCTCCACCGTGGGGCTCTTGGTGGTGGAGATCGCCGCCGTCGCGCCGTTCGCTCCGTTCGTCAGGGCCAGCTCCTTGGGGGAGAGCACCGGCGGACGGGTCGAGGGCGTACGGCGCGAGGAGCCGGTCCAGGCGGGCCGGGCCGGGCGCTTGACGATCTGGGCGAAGACCTCGGCGATCTCCTCCTTGCCCAGCGTCTCCTTCTCCAGCAGGGCGAGGACGAGGTTGTCGAGGACGTCGCGGTTCTCGACCAGGATCTCCCAGGCCTCGTTGTGCGCCGTCTCGATGAGCTTCTTGACCTCTTCGTCCACCAGCGCGGCGACCTCTTCCGAGTAGTCGCGCTGGTGGGCCATCTCACGCCCGAGGAACGGCTCGCTGTTGTCACCGCCGAACTTGATGGCACCGAGGCGCTCGGTCATGCCGTACTGCGTGACCATGGCACGGGCCACGCTGGTGGCCTTCTCGATGTCGTTGGCGGCACCCGTCGTCGGGTCGTGGAAGACCAGTTCCTCGGCCGCGCGGCCGCCCAGCATGTAGGCGAGCTGGTCCAGCATCTCGTTGCGCGTGGTCGAGTACTTGTCCTCGTCCGGGAGCACCATCGTGTAACCGAGGGCCCGGCCTCTCGACAGGATCGTGATCTTGTGGACCGGGTCGGAGTTCGGTGAGGCCGCCGCGACCAGGGCGTGTCCGCCCTCGTGGTACGCGGTGATCTTCTTCTCCTTGTCCGACATGATCCGGGTCCGCTTCTGCGGGCCCGCGACCACACGGTCGATCGCCTCGTCCAGCATCTGGTTGTCGACCAGCTTCTTGTCGCTGCGGGCCGTCAGCAGAGCGGCCTCGTTCAGCACGTTGGCCAGGTCGGCGCCGGTCATGCCGGGCGTACGACGGGCGACGGCCGACAGGTCGACGTCGGGCGCGACCGGCTTGCCCTTCTGGTGGACCTTGAGGATCTCCAGCCGGCCCTGCATGTCCGGGCGGTCGACGGCGATCTGCCGGTCGAAGCGGCCGGGGCGCAGCAGCGCCGGGTCGAGGATGTCGGGCCGGTTGGTGGCGGCGATGAGGATCACGCCGCCCTTCACGTCGAAGCCGTCCATCTCGACGAGCAGCTGGTTCAGGGTCTGCTCGCGCTCGTCGTGGCCACCGCCGAGGCCGGCGCCGCGGTGGCGGCCGACCGCGTCGATCTCGTCGACGAAGACGATCGCCGGGGCGTTCGCCTTGGCCTGCTCGAACAGGTCACGGACTCGGGAGGCACCGACACCGACGAACATCTCGACGAAGTCGGAACCGGAGATCGAGTAGAACGGCACGCCCGCCTCGCCCGCGACGGCACGCGCGAGCAGGGTCTTGCCGGTGCCGGGCGGGCCGTACAGCAGCACGCCCTTGGGGATCTTGGCGCCGACGGCCTGGAACTTGGCCGGCTCCTGGAGGAACTCCTTGATCTCGTGGAGCTCCTCGACGGCCTCGTCCGAGCCGGCGACGTCGGAGAACGTCGTCTTGGGGGTGTCCTTGGTGATGAGCTTGGCCTTGGACTTGCCGAAGTTCATCACGCGGCTGCCGCCGCCCTGCATCTGATTCATCAGGAACAGGAAGACGACGACGATCAGGACGAACGGCAGCAGGGAGAGCAGAATGCCGACGAACGGGTTCTGCTTCGACGGCGACACCGTGTAGCCGTCGGAGATCTGCTTGTCCTGGTACTTGTTCTGCAGGGTGTTGGCGAGGGTCACGCCCTGGTCGCCGATGTAGCTCGCCTGGATCTTCGAGCTGCCCTCGACCTTTTCGCCGTCCTTGAGCTGGACCTTGATGGTCTGCTCGTCACCGGTGGTCAGCTTGGCCGACTCGACCCTGTTGTCGTTGATCGCCTGGACGACCTGGCCCGTGTCCACCGTCTTGTAGCCGCCGGACGAGCCAACGACCTGCATCAACACGACCACGGCAAGGACGGCCAGCACGATCCACATGATTGGCCCACGGAAGTATCGCTTCACGTCCATCCACACGGAGCGGTGTCGCCCCGTCCCTCCTGCCATAGTGAGTTTGATAAGACAGTTCTTCTGACGGTACCCCAGCCCGGCGGCCCTCAGCCGCACGGGACCGCTGGCGCCCCGTCTGCATGCTCCAACGGCGCGGGGGCCTCCGGGGTTCCCGGTGACCCCCCGATCGCCGCGCTGCCCGCCACTGGGGCGGGTCAGCCGCCGTAGACGTGGGGCGCGAGCGTACCGACGAACGGCAGATTGCGGTACTTCTCGGCGTAATCGAGGCCATACCCCACGACGAACTCGTTGGGGATGTCGAAGCCGACCCATTCCACGTCGATGGCGACCTTCGCCGCGTCGGGCTTGCGCAGCAGCGTGCACACCTTGAGGGAGGCGGGCTCGCGCGAGCCGAGGTTGGAGATCAGCCAGGACAGGGTCAGGCCGGAGTCGATGATGTCCTCGACGATCAGGACGTGCCTGCCCTTGATGTCGGTGTCGAGGTCCTTGAGGATCCGCACCACGCCGGAGGACTGGGTGCCCGCGCCGTACGACGACACGGCCATCCAGTCCATGGTGACGGGGGAGGACAGCGAGCGGGCGAGGTCGGCCATGACCATCACGGCGCCCTTGAGCACGCCCACGATGAGCAGGTCCTTGCCCGCGTACTCCGCGTCGATCTTCTCCGCCAGCTCGGCCAGCTTGGCGTCGATCTCTTCCTTGGTGATGAGTACCTTCTCGAGGTCGGCACCCATGTCGTTCGCGTCCACCCGCATCACTTTCGGTCGTCCCACCGGCCGTATTCAGCCTTGCCGAATCACCAGTCTGCCACCCTGCCGCTGGGCGACGACTTTGCCGGGGAGGTTGATGGCCCCCTGACCGCGCCAGCCGGTGATCAGCCGGTCGACTTCCTCGATGTGGCGGGCGAACAGGGCACCGGCCGGGGCGCCGGCCGCGATGGCGGCGCGGCGCAGGATCCGGCGGCGCACGGCGGGCGGCAGGGCGTAGAGCTTGGCGCACTCCAGCACGCCCGTGGCGTCGCGGACGCCCTCCTCGGCCTGGCGGGCCCAGGTGTCGAGGGCGTCTGCGTCGTCCCGGGAGAGCTGGGCGGTGCGGGCGAGGGCCTCGACGACGCCCTTGCCGAGGGCCTTCTCCAGGGCGGGCAGGCCCTCGTGGCGCAGTCGGGAGCGGGTGTACGCCGGGTCGGCGTTGTGCGGGTCGTCCCAGACCGGCAGGGACTGGACCATGCAGGCCTTGCGGGCGGTCTGGCGGTCGACCTGGAGGAAGGGGCGCCGGTAACGGCCGTCGGCCCCCGAGACCGCGGCCATGCCCGACAGGGAGCGGATGCCGGAGCCGCGGGCGAGGCCCAGCAGGACGGTCTCCGCCTGGTCGTCGCGGGTGTGGCCGAGCAGGACGGCGGCGGCGCCGTGGCGGGCCGCGGCGGCGTCCAGGGCGGCGTAGCGCGCGTCGCGGGCGGCGGCTTCGGGGCCGCCCGCGCGGCCGACGCTGACGGCGATGGCCTCGACGGGGTCCAGGCCCAGTTCGCGCAGGCGCAGGACGACCTCTTCGGCGCGCAGGTCGGAGCCGTTCTGGAGGCCATGGTCGACGGTGACGCCGCCGGCCCGGACGCCGAGCCGGGGGGCTTCGAAGGCGAGGGCGGAGGCGAGCGCCATGGAGTCGGCGCCACCGGAGCAGGCGACGAGCACGAGCGGTGACGGCGGCCGCTCGGGTGTCGGTCCGGCGGCCGTCGCGGCGGGGACGCCGGCCGTGGTCTTCAGTTCGGTGAGGATGTCGTGGAGGACGCGGCGGACCGCCAGGCGTATCGCCGCGACCGCAGGATGGGGACCCATGTCCGGTGCCCTTCATGAAGTTTCGGGGGGTGAGCCCGGGGTTCTGTCACGCAGAGTGTGTAGATGGTGACAGAAACGGGCCGTTCCCCGAGCATCGCACGCCTGTCGAGGGCTCACGGTCCCTCGGACGGGTGATTGGAGGGTCGTTCGCCTGCCGTCGGCCGGAATCGTTCACGCCGCTTGAGGGGGGCTCACGACTCCGGCTTGCGGTGCACCCGCGCGATCCAGTCCGCCGGTTTGGCGATCTCCGACTTGGTGGGGAGGGTGTTGGGCGACGTCCACACGCGGTTGAAGCCGTCCATTCCGCACTCGTCGACGACGGCCCGTACGAAGCGCTCGCCGTCCCGGTACTGGCGGAGTTTGGCGTCCAGGCCGAGCAGCCTGCGCAGTGCGAGGTCGAGGCGGGAGGCGCCCTTGGCGCGGCGCTGCTGGAACTTCTCGCGGATCTCCGCGACGCTCGGCACGACCGCCGGGCCGACCCCGTCCATCACGAAGTCGGCGTGGCCCTCCAGCAGGGACATCACGGCGGTGAGGCGGCCGAGGACCTCCCGCTGGGCCGGGGTCTGCACCAGCTCCACCAGCGAGCGGCCACCGTCGTCCTCCTCCCCCTCGGGGCGGCCCCCGGCGAGGGTCTGGGCGGCCTCGCGGACCCGCTCCAGGACGGTCATGGGGTCGACGTCGGTCTCCGCCAGGAACGACTGGATTTCGCCCTCCAGGTGGTCGCGCAGCCAGGGCACGGCCGTGAACTGGGTGCGGTGCGTCTCCTCGTGCAGGCAGACCCACAGGCGGAAGTCGTGCGGGTGGACGTCGAGTTCGCGTTCGACGTGCACGATGTTCGGCGCGACCAGGAGCAGCCGGCCGCCGCCGTCGGCACCGGCGGGGAGTTCCCGGGTGGCCGGGGCGAAGGTCTCGTACTGGCCGAGGACGCGGGAGGACAGGAACGACAGCAGCATGCCCAGTTCCACACCGGTGACCTTGCCGCCGACGGCGCCGAGGACCGCGTTGCCGGCGCCGTCGCCGCGCCGCTCCTGGAGCTTCTCCAGGAGGGGTTTGAGGATCTCGCGGAACCCGGCGACGTTCGCCCGGACCCAGCCGGGGCGGTCGACGACCAGGACGGGGGTGTCGTGGATCTCGTCGGTGGCCATACGGGTGTAGCCCCGGACGTGTTCCTCGGATGCCTTGGCATGGCGGCGGAGTTCCGCGACGACCGCCCTGGCCTCGTCGCGGCTCACCTCGGGGCCCGGCCGTACGAGCCGGGTCGCGGTCGCCACCGCGAGGTTCCAGTCGACCATGCCGGAATTTGCGCCGATGCTCGTCATGCGTCAACGGTACGGGAGCCCCGCCGTTGGGGGCAGGCTGTGCGGGGCGCGGGGGTGGAGGCCCGGTGCTGGATCCCGGTCACCCGCAGCCGCAGGACGCCAGGCCCGTCGCCGCCCGGTCCAGGGTCGACTGGGCCGCCGCGGGGTCGGACGTCCCGTGCGCCATGAAGGCGAAGCCCAGCAGGCGGCCGTCTGCGGTGACGACGGTGCCGGCGAGGGTGTTCACGCCGGTGAGCGTGCCGGTCTTGGCGCGGACGACGCCCGCTGCGCCGTCCGAGTAACGACTGGCCAGGGTGCCGGTGAAGCCGGCCACCGGAAGGCCGGTGAGGACCGGGCGGAGCTGGGGGCGGGCCGGGTCGGCCGCCTCGGCGAGCAGGGCGGTGAGCAGGTCGGCGCTGACCAGGTCGGCGCGGTCCAGGCCGCTGCCGTCGCGGAGCGCGGCGCCGTCCACCGGCAGGCCGAGCCGCTTCAGCCGGTCCTTCATGGCGGCGGACGCGCCGTCGAAGTCGGCGGGCTTGCCGCCGGCCACGGCGGTGTGGCGGGCCAGGGCCTCGGCGAGGTCGTTGTCGCTGTTCGTCAGCATCCGCTCGACCAGGGCGGACAGCGGCGGCGAGGACACCGCGGCGAGGGTGTCGGCGCGGTCGGTGGCCTTGGAGGGGCCGGGGGCCGACGCGGTGATGCCGTGCTGCTTCAGGAAGCCGGCGAAGGCGCGGGCCGCGTGGGCGGCCGGGTCGGCCTCGCGCTCGGCGGGTCCGCTGGTGGAGTCGTCCGTCCGGGCCTCGTCGGCCATCAGGGCGGTGACGCGGGCGAGGTTCTCGTTGACCCCGATCGGGTGCATTTCGTCACCGGCGTAGAGCGTCGTGTCGTACGACAGCGTCACCTTGCGCAGGTCCCGCTTCTTCAGGGCGGTGGCGGTCTTCTCGGCCAGGGTGCGCAGGCTGGCGAGGCCCTTGGCGTCCGCACGCGCGGTGAGCGTCGGGTCGCCGCCGCCCACCAGGACGACTTCGCCGGTGTCGGCCTCCAGGGCGGTGCGGGTGGTGAGGCGGTGGTCGGGGCCGAGGGCGGTGAGCGCGGCGACCGCGGTGGCGATCTTGGTGGTGGAGGCGGGCGTGAGGGGCGCGTCGCCGCCGAGGCCGTAGAGGCGCTTGCCGGTGGTGAGGTCGACGACCGACGCGGCGCGGTCGGTGCCGAGCGCCGGGTCGTCCAGGAGCGGCTCGAGGAGGTCCGCGAGGGCCTCGCCGCCCGGGGCCGCCTTGACGCCGCCCGGGGTGGTGGCGCCGCCGAGGCCGGCCAGCACGGCTCCGGCGCTGGGCGCGGGACGGGGCGTCCCGGCCGCGGTGCCGGAGCCGCCGGACCCGCGATCGTGATCTGCGCCACCCGTGTGCTCCAGTGCGACGGCCCGGTCCCGCTCGGCCGTACGCTGACCCGTGGAGTCCCAGGGGCCGGCGGCGGTCACCACACCGGCGGCGAGAGCCAGCCCGGCGGTGGCGGCACCGGCGGTGTACTGCCAGGTCTTCGGCCTCGTGATCCGGGCGAGCCGCGGTCCCGTGGCCCGCGTGAACCGCGCGATCCGCGGTCCGGCGGCCCGGCCGAGGCGCGCCAGACGGGGTCGTACGGCGCCCGCGGCCCGCACCAGGTGCGGCCTCGCGGACCGCCAAGGCCTCAGCTCTGGCACCATCACCAGCCCCTTTCGCGATCACACACCGGCGTGAGGGACACTTAACCACCAGAACTATGTACTGATCATGGAGGAGCGTCCGGTGGAGTTCGACGTCACGATCGAGATCCCGAAGGGTTCGCGGAACAAGTACGAGGTGGACCACGAGACCGGTCGTATCCGCCTGGACCGCCGCCTCTTCACCTCGACCGCCTACCCGACCGACTACGGCTTCGTGGAGAACACCCTCGGCGAGGACGGCGACCCGCTGGACGCGCTGGTCATCCTGGACGAGCCGACCTTCCCGGGCTGCCTCATCCGCTGCCGCGCGATCGGCATGTTCCGGATGACGGACGAGGCCGGCGGCGACGACAAGCTGCTGTGCGTGCCGTCGACCGACCCGCGCGTGGAGCACCTGCGGGACATCCACCACGTGTCGGAGTTCGACCGCCTGGAGATCCAGCACTTCTTCGAGGTCTACAAGGACCTGGAGCCCGGCAAGTCCGTCGAGGGCGCCAACTGGGTGGGACGCACGGACGCGGAGATCGAGATCGAGCGGTCCTACAAGCGCTTCAAGGAGCAGGGCGGCCACTGAGCAGCCACTCTTCCGCAATGGGCCGCACGCCACCCGCGTGCGGCCCGTTCGCGTTTGGGTGCGCATACTGAGGTCAACAGGAGGGTGTGTTCGTACCAGGGAGCGTTGCACAAGTGACGGAGGCGGAGGACCGCAAGCCGCAGTCGGACGAGGCCCACAGCGCCTTCCGGCAGCCGGGCGGGATCGCTGCGTCGGTCGACGACGAGTCGTCGACGACGTCCGAGTTCGAGATCCCGCAGGGACTGGCCGTCCCGCGGCACACCGGCACGGAATCCGAGACGACCTCGGAGTTCTCCCTGCCGGACGGCCTGGAGGTGCCCACGGCCACGCCCGCGGACGCCGAGGGGTCGGCGTTCACGACGCCGAGCACCTACCACGCGTGGACCGCGCCGACCGCGTTCACCCCGGCGAGCGGATTCCCGGCGGTGAACCTGGCGGACGTGCCCTGGCAGGACCGGATGCGGGCCATGCTGCGCATGCCGGTGGCCGAGCGTCCCGCGCCCGAGCCCTCGCAGAAGCACGACGACGAGACCGGCCCCGCCGTGCCGCGCGTGCTCGACCTGACGCTGCGTATCGGGGAGCTGCTGCTGGCGGGCGGTGAGGGCGCCGAGGACGTGGAGGCGGCGATGTTCGCCGTCTGCCGGTCCTACGGCCTGGACCGCTGCGAGCCGAACGTCACCTTCACCCTGCTGTCGATCTCCCACCAGCCCTCCCTGGTCGAAGACCCGGTGACGGCGTCGCGGACGGTACGCCGCCGGGGCACCGACTACACCCGGCTCGCGGCCGTGTTCCAGCTGGTGGACGACCTCTCGGACCCGGAGACCAACATCTCCCTGGAGGAGGCCTACCGGCGCCTCGCGGAGATCCGGCGCAACCGGCACCCGTACCCGACCTGGGTGCTGAGCACGGCGAGCGGCCTGCTCGCGGGCGGGGCCTCACTGCTCGTCGGCGGTGACGCGATCGTGTTCTTCGCGGCGATGGTCGGCGCGATCCTCGGTGACCGGCTGGCCTGGCTGTGCGCGGGGCGCGGGCTGCCGGAGTTCTACCAGTTCGCGGTGGCCGCGATGCCGCCGGCCGCGATCGGCATCGCGCTGACGCTGACCCACGTCGACGTGAAGGCGTCCGCGGTGATCACCGGTGGGCTGTTCGCGCTGCTGCCGGGGCGGGCGCTGGTCGCGGGTGTGCAGGACGGTCTGACCGGCTTCTACATCACCGCCGCGGCGCGTCTGCTGGAGGTCATGTACTTCTTCGTCAGCATCGTCGCCGGGGTGCTGGTGGTGCTGTACTTCGGCGTCCAGCTGGGGGCCAACCTCAACCCGGACGCCGAGCTGGGCACGGGCGACGACCCGTTCGTGCAGATCTTCGCCTCGATGCTGCTGTCGCTGGCCTTCGCGATCCTGCTCCAGCAGGAACGGGCCACCGTGCTCGCGGTGACCCTGAACGGCGGCGTCGCCTGGTGCGTGTACGGCGCCATGCACTACGCCGGGGACATCTCGCCGGTGGCCTCCACGGCCGCCGCGGCGGGGCTGGTGGGTCTCTTCGGGCAGCTGATGTCCCGGTACCGGTTCGCGTCGGCGCTGCCGTACACGACCGCGGCGATCGGGCCGCTGCTGCCCGGTTCCGCGACCTACTTCGGACTGCTGGCGATCGCCCAGAGCGAGGTCGACAACGGGCTGCTGTCGCTGTCCAAGGCGGTGGCGCTGGCGATGGCCATCGCGATCGGGGTGAACCTCGGTGGGGAGATCTCGCGGCTGTTCCTGAAGGTGCCGGGCGCGGCGAGTGCCGCCGGCAGGCGGGCGGCCAAGCGAACCCGGGGTTTCTAGGGCGCCCAGTGGGGCGGAGGGTTCCGCGCGACGGCGAGTGCGGGTTCACCGTGGCTGGTCGCGCAGTTCCCCGCGCCCCTGGTGGGTTCAGTGGCCCTGGTTGTACGGGTACTGGTCGTTGTAGTTCTGGGGGTACTGCTGGGCGTACGGCTGCTGGTACTGCTGAGGCTGCTGGGGCTGGTCGTACGGGTCCACGCGGCGGAGCTGGGTGGTGGCGTCGTCCATCACCGGGTACTGGTGCTGCTGGGGCTGCTGCTGGGGAGCCGCCGGTGCGGACGCCGCGGCCTGCTTCTTCTTCTTGCGTTCGCGCAGGTACTCGATGGCGATCGGGACGACCGAGACGACGACGATCAGGACGAGGATCGGCTCGACGTTGGTGCGGATGAACTCGATCTGGCCGAGCCAGTAGCCCGCGAGGGTGACGCCGGTACCCCAGGCCACGCCGCCGATGACGTTGTACGTGAGGAACGTGCGGTACTTCATGCGGCCGGCGCCCGCCACGATGGGCGCGAAGGTGCGCACGATCGGCACGAAGCGGGCCAGGACGATCGCCTTGGGGCCGTACTTCTCCATGAACTCGTGCGCCTTCTCCAGGTTCTCCTTCTTGAAGAGCTTGGAGTTGGGGCGGTTGAAGAGCTTGGGGCCGAGGAACTTGCCGATCATGTAGCCCACCTGGTCGCCGATGACGGCGGCCAGCACGATCAGGGCGCACACCAGCCACAGCGGCTGGCTGATGTACTCGCCCTGGGCGACGAAGAGGCCCGCGGTGAACAGCAGCGAGTCGCCGGGCAGGAACGCGAAGAGTCCGGACTCGGCGAAGACGATGAGCAGGATGCCGGGCAGAGCGAAGGTCTCGATCAGATAGTCCGGGCTGAGCCACTCGGGGCCGAGCGCAAGGGTGGTCACGGGATGTGGCTCCTGCTGCTGGGGGGAGGCGGGCTGGACCTGGCTGCCCAAACGTATAACGCAGCCGCGGTGTCCCAGGTTCCACCGGGGTCCTCGGGGTGAACTGCCGCCCTACCGGGGAAAGCGGAGAACCATGGGTATTGAAGAATACGGCGGCGGACAGAGTCCCCAGTCCGATGTGCTCGTCGTGACCACGAACGACCTGCCGGGCCACCGGGTCCAGGAGGTGCTGGGCGAGGTCTTCGGGCTGACCGTGCGCTCCCGGCACCTGGGGAGCCAGATCGGGGCCGGGCTGAAGTCGATGGTCGGCGGTGAGCTGCGCGGACTCACCAAGACGCTGGTCGAGACCCGCAACGAGGCGATGGAGCGGCTGGTCGAGCAGGCACGCACGCGCGGGGCCAACGCGGTGCTGGCGTTCCGCTTCGACGTGACGACGGCCGCGGACGTCGGCACCGAGGTGTGCGCGTACGGGACGGCGGTGGTCGTGGCCCGGGAGTGAGACCCGGGCCACGGCCACCGCTCAGGGGGTGTGGCGGACGGCGTTGGCGAGGATCGCGTCGCGCATGTAGGCGGCGAGGCCCGCCTTGGCGGTGTCGATGTTCCGCGTGAACCGTTCGTCCGAGACGTACATCTCGCCCAGGCAGGTGTGCATCTCGTACCCGCAGTCGTAGTGGTTGCGGGCGATCCCCCGCCGGTGGTCCTCGGCCACGTCCATGGCCGCCTCGGAGTCGGCGGGCTCACCGGCGTCCATCAGGGCGACGAAGCGCCTGGTGAGGTCGTCGGCCTCGTCCTGGAGGCGCTGCCAGTCCTCCTTGGTGTACGAGGCGGTCTTCTCCTTCGACTGGCGGTAGGCGTCGGTGTGGCCCCAGCGTTCCTTGACCTCCTCCTCGTACTGGTCCGGGTCGAAGTCGCCGAAGACCTCGAACTTCTCCTCCGGCGTGAGGTTGATTCCCATGCTGCGCGCCTCCATGGCCTGCTCCACGGCCGCCGCCATCTTCTCCAGCTTCTCGATCCGGGCGGTCAGCAGCTCGTGCTGGCGGCGCAGGTGCGCGCGCGGGTCCGCGGCCGGGTCGTCGAGCAGGGCGGCGACCTCGTCGAGCGGGAAGCCGAGCTCTCGGTAGAACAGGATCTGCTGCAACCGGTCGAGGTCGGCGTCGCTGTAGCGCCGGTGACCCGCGTGGCTGCGCTCGCTGGGTGCGAGCAGGCCGATGTCGTCGTAGTGGTGCAGGGTGCGCACCGTCACCGCGGCGAAGCCCGCGACCTGTCCCACGGAGTAGCTCACTTCCGCTCCCTTCTGTGACGCCGTCCACGCTGCCGCCTCACGTGACGTGAGGTGCAAGTCCGGATGCGGGGTTCCCGGGCCGGACCTACCGTCGATTGCATGCCACTGCATCACGGGCCCCACCCCGCGCAGCACGACGATCCCGCCCGGCGTCGGCTCGCCGTGAACCCCTTCCACGGTCAGGCGAACCCGACCGCCGGCATGACCGAGGCACCGCCCACGCACCGCCTCCCCGACGCCCCGCTGCCGCCGGAGAGCGCGTACCGGCTGGTCCACGACGAGCTGATGCTGGACGGCAACGCCCGGCTGAACCTGGCCACCTTCGTCACCACCTGGATGGAGCCGCAGGCCGGGGTGCTGATGAGCGAGTGCCGGGACAAGAACATGATCGACAAGGACGAGTACCCGCGCACCGCCGAGCTGGAGCGGCGCTGCGTGGCGATGCTCGCCGACCTGTGGCACGCACCCGACCCGTCGACGACCGTGGGCTGCTCGACGACCGGGTCGAGCGAGGCGTGCATGCTCGCCGGGATGGCACTGAAGCGGCGCTGGGCGCTGCGCAACGCCGACCGGTATCCCGCGAAGGACGTGCGGCCCAATCTGGTGATGGGCGTGAACGTCCAGGTCTGCTGGGAGAAGTTCTGCAACTTCTGGGAGGTGGAGGCCCGGCAGGTCCCGATGGAGGGCGACCGCTTCCACCTGGACCCGCGGGCCGCCGCCGAGTTGTGCGACGAGAACACGATCGGTGTCGTCGGCATCCTGGGCTCCACCTTCGACGGTTCCTACGAGCCGATCGCCGACCTGTGCGCCGCCCTGGACGCCCTCCAGGAGCGCACCGGCCTCGATGTGCCGGTGCACGTCGACGGGGCGTCGGGCGCCATGGTCGCGCCGTTCCTCGACGAGGACCTGGTGTGGGACTTCCGGCTGCCGAGGGTCGCCTCGATCAACACCTCGGGGCACAAGTACGGGCTGGTGTACCCCGGTGTCGGCTGGGCGCTGTGGCGGGACGCGGCCGCGCTCCCCGAGGAGCTGGTCTTCCGGGTCAACTACCTGGGCGGCGACATGCCGACCTTCGCGCTGAACTTCTCCCGGCCCGGCGCGCAGGTGGTGGCGCAGTACTACACCTTCCTGCGGCTGGGCCGGGAGGGTTACCGGGCGGTGCAGCAGACCGCGCGGGACACCGCCCGCGGACTCGCCGAACGGATCGAGGCGCTCGGCGACTTCCGGCTGCTGACCCGCGGCGACCAGTTGCCGGTCTTCGCCTTCACGACCGCCGACGACGTGACGGCGTACGACGTCTTCGACGTGTCGCGGCGGCTGCGGGAGGGCGGCTGGCTGGTGCCGGCGTACACCTTCCCGCCGCACCGCGAGGACCTGTCGGTGCTGCGGGTGGTGTGCCGCAACGGCTTCTCCACCGACATGGCGGACCTGCTCCTGGACGACCTGGAGCTGCTCCTGCCGGAACTGCGCCGGCAGCCGCATCCCCTGGACCGGGACAAGGGGGCGGCCACCGGCTTCCACCACTAGGGCCTGTCTGACAATTCCCTCCCCCAGCCTCCGGCCGGGAGGTGCCCCCAGCCTCGCGACGCCATGCACGCACTCTCGCCGCACCGGGCGCAGAGCCAAGTACATCCAGTACGAGGCTCCACGCCCGGCACGCCGAGAGCACGCACCTGACGCCGCGAGGCCGCCCTCCGGGCGACGACGGGAATTGTCAGACAGGCCCTGGGCGTGCCGTTCACCGGCTGAGCCGCGCGAACCTCCGCACCGCCAGCGGGAAGAACAGCACCAGCAGGGCCAGGGGCCAGGCGATCGCCGCCCACACGTGGCCGGACTCGCCGCCGGGGCCGCCGAACAGGTCGCGTACGGCGGTGGCGGTCTGGGACATGGGGTTCCACTGGACGGCCGTGCCCAGCCAGCCGGGCATGGAGTCGGGTGTGGCGAAGGCGTTGGAGAGGAAGCCGACCGGCCAGACCAGGATCTGCACCGCCTGCACCAGCTCCGGCTTGCCGGCCACCAGGGCCAGGAAGATGCCGATCCACAGCATGGCGAAGCGGAAGAGCAGGAGCAGGCCGACGGCGCCCAGGAAGGCGCCGGGGCCGCCGTGGGTCCGCCAGCCGAGCGCGTGGCCGACCACGATCAGGACCGTGAGTCCGAGGGCCGACTGGAGCATGTCTGCGGCGGAACGGCCCACCAGGACCGCGCCGTTGGTCATCGGCAGGGAGCGGAAGCGGTCGACGACGCCCTTGTTGAGGTCCTGGGTGACGGCGATCATGGTGCCCTCCAGGCCGAACGCCATGGTGAGCGCCAGCATCCCGGGGACCAGGTAGTCGACGTACTCGCCGCTCACGCCCCGGCCGCCGCCGACCAGGTAGCCGAACATCAGCAGGAGCATCACCGGGAAGACCAGGTTGACGACCATGGCCACCGGCTGCCGCGCCCAGCGGGCCAGCTCCCGGCGGGTCATGGTCCAGGAGTCGGTCAGGGCGTAGGTCATGGGGCTGGGGTGCGGGACGGTGCTCGTGCTCACACGGCCTCCTTGGTGCGGTCGGTCAGGTGCAGGAACACCTCGTCCAGGGTGGGGCGGCGCAGCGCGACGTCCTCGGCCTCAAGACCGGCCTCCTCCAGCGCCCGTACGACGGCGGAGAGAGCCGTCATGCGGTCGGTGACCGGGGCGCTGAGCAGGCGGCGGTCGGGGTCGACGCGGACGCCGGTGAGGGGCAGCAGGGCGACGGCGGCGCCCAGTTGGCCGGCGTCGCGCAGGACGACGTCGACGCGGTCGCCGCCGATGGCGGCCTTCAGCTCGTCGGCCGTGCCGTCGGCGACGACCCGGCCGGCGTCGACGACGGAGATGCGGTCGGCGAGCTGGTCGGCCTCCTCCAGGTACTGGGTGGTGAGCAGGACCGTCGTACCGGCGCCGACCAGCGAGCGGACCGAGTCCCAGACCTCGGCCCGGCCGCGCGGGTCGAGTCCGGTGGTCGGCTCGTCCAGGAAGAGCACCTCCGGCTCGGTGATCAGGGACGCGGCGAGGTCCAGGCGGCGCCGCATGCCGCCGCTGTAGGCGCTGACGGGCTTGCGTCCGGTGTCCGTCAGTTCGAAGCGCGCGAGCAGTTCACCGGCACGCGCGCGTGCCCGCCGGGCGCCCAGGTGGTGGAGGCGGCCGAACATCTCCAGGTTCTGCCGGCCGCCCAGTTCCTCGTCGAGAGCCGCGTGCTGGCCGAGCAGGCCGATGCGCAGCCGTACGGCGTACGCCTGGGTGGCGACGTCGTGCCCCGCCACCTCGATCCGGCCCGCGTCGGGCCGCAGCAGGGTGGACAGGATGCGGACCAGCGTCGTCTTGCCCGCGCCGTTCGGGCCCAGCACGCCGTGCACCGTGCCGCGCGTGACGGTGAGGTCGAGTCCGTCCAGCGCGTCCTTCCTGCCGTACTTCTTGCGTGCCCCTTCGACGGTGATCGCCGCGTCGGCCACTGCCACTCCCCTCGCTAGCCAAATTTGACTACTTCATCAAAGTAACGCGCCGACCGAGATTGGTCAAACTTGATTAGCGGACGTCCCCGCCGTCTCCGTGGTGCGGCCGCCCCGCCGCGAACGGGTTCTCCTCGCCCTCCGCCAGCACCCCGACGAACGGATCGCCCTCGCCGGCGAAGGTGTACGCGCCGCCCCGGACGCGTTCGATGAGCCCCCGGGTCCACTCGGCGCCGGTGTCGGCCGAGTGGACCCAGAAGTTCATGATCTCGCCGATGTGCCCGAGCTGCCCCGGGCCCTCCTCGGGCGTGTAGTACTCGGTGACGGCGCCCCGCCATTCCTCGATCTTCCGCACCCGTTCCTCCAGCAGCGCGAGGGCCTCCTCGCGCGGGAGGTCGACCATGAAGCCGAGCGCCGCGGTGAGCACGTCCGGCCGCTGGTCGTAGGCGGTGAGGTAGGCCCGCAGCAGGGTGAGGTACTCCTCGGTGCCCTGCTCGGTGACCTCGTACTCCACCCGCGGCGGCCCGCCCGCCGTGGACGGCGCGATCTCGTGCGCGAGCAGCAGCCCCTGCTTCGCCATCTGCTTCAAGGCGTGGTAGATCGAGCCGGGCTTGGCGTTGGACCACTCGTGCGCGCCCCAGTACTCCAGGTCGTTGCGCACCTGGTAGCCGTGGGCCCGCCCGTGCTGACGCACGGCGCCGAGCACGAGGAGACGGATCGCTGACATGGGGTCCAGATTAGGGCCCGGCCACCGGGGACGTCAGAACGGGAACCCGCTGCGGCCGTGCTGCACCGAGATCCACTTCTGGGTGGTGAAGGCGTCCAGCATCGTGTCGCCGTTGAGGCGCCCGACGCCCGAGTGCTTCTCGCCGCCGAAGGGCACGATCGGCTCGTCGTGCACGGTGCCGTCGTTCACGTGGAACATGCCGGTGTCGATCCGCTTGGCGAAGTTCACACCCCGCTCGACGTCCGCCGTGTGCACGGCGCCGCTCAGCCCGTACGGGGTGTCGTTGACCAGGCGTACGGCCTCCTCCTCGCCGTCGAAGGGGACGAGGAAGGCGACCGGGCCGAAGACCTCCTGCCGCAGCAGCGCGGAGTCGGCGGGCAGGCCGGTCAGGACCGACGGCTCGACCAGGTTGTCCGTGACGGTGCCGTGCACCAGGGCGGTGGCTCCCTCGGCGAGCGCCTGCTCGACCACGCCGGAGACCGCGTCCGCCTGCGAGGAGTTGATCACCGGGCCGATGACGGTCGACGGGTCGCGCGGGTCGCCGGTCTTGAGCGTGCGCACCTTGGCGACGAACTTCTCGGTGAACTCGTCGGCCACCGCGCGGTCGACCAGCACGCGGTTGGCCGCCATGCAGACCTGGCCCTGGTGCACGTACCGGCTGAAGACGGCGGCGTCGACCGCGTAGTCGACGTCCGCGTCGTCGAGGACCACCAGGGCGCTGTTGCCGCCGAGTTCGAGGACCGAGCGCTTGAAGTGCGCGGCGCAGACCGTGGCCACGTGGCGGCCGACCTTGTCCGAGCCGGTGAAGGAGATGACCTTGGGGACCGGGTGCTCGATGAAGGCGTCCCCGATCTCCGCTATGTCGGTGACGACGACGTTGAGCAGGCCGCCGGGGAGTCCCGCGTCCTCGAAGAGCTTCGCGACCAGGGTGCCGCCGACGATCGGCGTGTTCTGGTGCGGCTTGAGGACGACGCCGTTGCCCAGGGCGAGGGCCGGGGCGACCGACTTCAGCGAGAGCAGGAAGGGGAAGTTGAAGGGGCTGATGACGCCCACGACGCCGACCGGCACCCGGTAGACGCGGTTCTCCTTGCCGTCGACCGGGGACGGGATGATCCGGCCCTCGGGGCGCAGCGCCAGGTGGACCGCCTCGCGCAGGAACTCCTTGGCGAGGTGCAGTTCGAAGGCGGCCTTCAGACGGGTGCCGCCCAGCTCGGCGACGATCGCCTCGCTGATCTCCTCCTCGCGCTCCTCCACCAGGCGCAGCGCCTTCTCGAACACCGCGCGGCGCGCGTACGGGTTCGTCGCGGCCCACTGCTTCTGGGCGCGCTCGGCGGCCCGGTAGGCGGCGTCGACCTCGTCGGCCGTGGCTATGGTGACCGAGGCCAGCTTCTCGTTGTCGTACGGGTTGAAGTCGATGATGTCCCAGGATCCGGTGCCCGGGCGCCACTCGCCGTCGATGTACTGCTGGGCGAGGTCGGTGAAGTACGACGACATGTGATCCCTCAATCCCCTGAGCTGCCGCAGCCGGAGCGGGCCGCCTGAATGGGCGTCATCGTACTTATGTTTCAGGAGAGTTGAAGGAGCCCCCGGAGAAGGTCCCGGCTCTCGTCCGGACCCGGACTGTCCTGCTGGAGTTCCTTCAGCGCCGTCTCGTACTGGGTGACGTCCTCGTGCTTGTCGAGGTAGAGCGCGCTGGTGAGCTGCTCCAGGTAGACGACGTCCGACAGGTCCGACTCGGGGAAGCTGAGGAGCGTGAACGCGCCACTCTCGCCGGAGTGCCCGCCGAAGCCGAACGGCATGATCTGGAGCCGCACATTGGGGCGTTCCGACATCTCGATGAGGTGCTGGAGCTGTCCGCGCATCACCTCGCGGTCCCCGTAGGGACGGCGCAGGGCGGCCTCGTCCAGGACGATGTGGAACTCCGGAGCGTTCTCCGCGACGAGGTACTTCTGCCGCTCCAGGCGCAGCGCGACCCGCCGTTCGACGTCCGCCGCGCCGGCGCCCTTCATGCCGCGCCGGACCACCGCGCGGGCGTATTCCTCGGTCTGCAGCAGGCCGTGCACGAACTGCACCTCGTACACCCGGATCAGCGAGGCGGCGCCCTCCAGGCCCACATAAGTGGGGAACCAGCTGGGCAGCACGTCGGAGTAGCTGTGCCACCAGCCCGCGACGTTGGCCTCCTTGGCCAGCGAGAGCAGGGAGTTGCGCTCCTGCTCGTCCGTGATGCCGTACAAGGTCAGCAGGTCTTCGACGTCCCTCGTCTTGAAGCTCACCCGGCCCAGCTCCATCCGGCTGATCTTCGATTCGGAGGCGCGGATCGAGTAGCCCGCCGCCTCCCGCGTGATCCCCCGCGTCTCACGCAGCCGCCTGAGTTGTGATCCGAGCAGCATGCGCCGCACCACCGATCCGGGCTCTCCCGCGCTCACGTTCGCCAGCCTCCCCAACCGTCTTCAGGGGCCGAAGTCTGCCACTAAAACACTCCGAGCAGTACTCGTCCGGTTACGGAAACGGAATCGGGCCAAAGGAAACGCACAGGATCATGCAAGCCGTGATCCGAAACCGGTCGTCGCCAGAGATGAAGGGGAGGCGAAAATGACGGAAAAATTGCCCAACAAGCGGTACGGGCAGGTCCATTTCGGTCACGTGCACGTGCATCTGCCCTTGCATCTGCCGTACTCATCCGAAACCATGGTCCCGCACCACCGCGCCGCATCGCTACGACCGCGAATTCCCGGGAGTGCCTCGCATGGGGACGAATGGATCGACCATGCTCGAGCCGTTACGGCAGGGCCTTCCGCCACTCGACCCCGCGGCCGTGTCCAACGCCGCCTCCTGCGCCCTCCCGCCGCGCTTCGAAGCGGTGCGCGAGGCCCGGAGATTCACCCGCAGGACACTGGACGGCTGGGACGCCGGCGAGCGCTTCGACGACGTCTGCCTGGTGGTCTCCGAACTCGTCACCAACGCCCTGCGCCACGCGCTCCCGGCGGACACTCCCCGGCACGCCGAGCACAACGGCCCCGTCCGGCTGCACCTGATGCGCTGGACCGAGCGGCTGGTGTGCGCGGTGCGCGACCCCAGTCACGACAGTCCGGTGGCCCGCGAGACCGACGACTTCTCGGCCGAGTCGGGCCGCGGCCTCTTCCTCGTGGACTCCTTCAGCGACAGCTGGGGCTGGCACCCGCTCGCCGGGACGCTCAACGGCAAGGTCGTCTGGGCGCTGTTCCGGCTCCCTGGGCCCTGCGAGAGGACGGACCCGGCCTACGGATGACGCTGTGCCGCGACACCTCGACGCGTCTCGGTTCTACGCGTGTCACCTCCCCGAGGCGCCACGTGCCGCCTCGGGTCAGCTCGTGACCAGGTGGTCGAACTCGCCGTCCTTGACGCCGAGCAGCATGGCCTCGATCTCGGCCCGCGTGTAGACGAGCGCGGGCCCGTCGGGAAAGCGGGAGTTGCGCACCGCGACGGCGCCGTCGGGCAGCCTCGCGAACTCCACGCACGACCCCTGCGAGTTGCTGTGCCGGCTCTTCTGCCAGGCTGCGTCGTGCAGCTGCGTGGCGGCCATGCCGTTGTACACGCCGGACACGCGGTCAACGTCGTACACGTCGTGGTCCACAGGTCGCTCCCCGGTGGTGCACTGGCTGATGTGGCCATTGATGCAGTGGTCAACTGATCCGGATCATAACCCCGTTCACGTGCTGATGCATGAGCAAATGCACGTGCACGCGCGGTGTTCCTGCGGTTACAGCCTTGACGGCCGCTTTACCCGAAAGCCCTTGCTCTGATGGACGCCCACCGCGGAGAAGACGTTCCCCGTTTGCCCCCGAATTCCTAGAACACGCAACAACATGCAACAGCGCCGGGGACCCGCCCGGCTGGGCGGACCCCCGGCGCGACGCCGGACGGGAGGAGTGCGGCGCAGGTCAGCGCGGAGCGTACGGCAGCAGGGCCATCTCGCGCGCGTTCTTGATCGCCCTGGCCAGCCGCCGCTGCTGCTGGGACGTCACGCGGGTGACACGGCGGCTGCGGATCTTGCCGCGGTCGGAGACGAACCTCCGCAACAGGTCGGTGTCCTTGTAGTCGATGTACGTCACTCCCGCCTGGTCCAGCGGGTTGGGCCGCTTCCCGGCGGGCTTGCGGTCGCTCTTGCGCGGGATCCGGGACATGGGTCAGACCTCCAGGAGGGTGTCGAAGCCGGACGGCAGCCGCTCCCAGGCGGCCCTCCCGGCGGCGTACTCGGCGTCGGTCAGCAGGCAGGACTCCAGGAGCCGGTCCAGGCCGTCGCGGTCGAGGCCGGGAGAGGTGAAGACCAGGTGCTGGCAGCGGTCGCCGTGCTCGGGGTGCCAGTCCAGCGCGGCGGCGGCACGGCGCACCGGCGGGACCAGGTCCCAGGCGGCGTCGGGCAGCGAGGCGAGCCACGGCCCCGCCCCCTCCACGCACAGCGCCCCGCCCGCGGCGTCCCAGTGCAGCAGCGTGTCCGCCTTGTCGGCCAGCCAGAACCGGCCCCGGCTGCGGGCGGCGGCACAGGTCAGGTCCTCCAGCGCCGCGTACAGCCGGCCCGGGTGGAAGGGGCGGCGGCGGTGCCAGACCAGCGTGGTGACGCCGTGCGCGTCGGCCTCGGCGGGCAGCAGGGCACAGGCCGGGTGCTGGGCGGCGGCCGCGGCCTCCACGTCGAACCCGGCGAGGGCGGCGCGGGCCAGCTCGGAGGACGGGCCGGCGGGATGCCCTCCGGGGGCGCCGGGAGAGCTTCCGGGGGCACCGGCGCGGGCGTTGCCGGGGACGCCGCCGGGGCCGTCTCCATGGCCACCGCCCTGGCCACCACCGGGCCCGACCGGCACCCGGCGGGCCGTCGGATGAAGCTGGGCCAGCAGCTCGCGGTCCTCGTCGTCGGCCTCCGGCGAGCCGGGGAGCGAGTCGGCCAGGGCGAGGACCGGGGCGTACTCCAGCTGACGCGCGAAGGTGTCGGCGACGGTGCGCTGGTCGGTGGCCGCGGCGGCGAGGCCGCCCTCGGCGAGGTCGTCCCCGTTGCCCAGGTACGGCAGCACCAGGGCCGGGTCCACGGCGGTGATCACGCCGGTGACGGTGAAGCCGCCGGCCGTCACCACCTCCGCCATGGCCTTGGGCTCCACGGAGTCCCACAGCTCGACCACCGCCAGCGGGGTGCCCCCGGCGTCCGCCAGCCGGACCAGCTCGGGGACGAGGTCCTCGCGCAGGGCGCAGCAGGCACAGTCGTTGACGAGGGGTGCCTCGCCGGCGGAGAGGATGCCGGTGGCGTCCCGCACGGTCCGTACGACGGTGCCCGCGGCGGCCGTCGCCAGGTCGTGGTGGAGGACGATGCTGCCGGGTACGTCGGCCAGCAGCCGCGCCACGGTCGCCCGGCGGGCCTCGGCGTGCAGCCCGCCGACGATCACCACCGGCAGCGCCGGGCGGTCCGGGCCGCTCATGCCCCGCCCTTCCCGTACCGGCGCGCGAAGCGCTCCACGCGTCCGGCGGTGTCCAGGACGCGGGCGGTACCCGTGTAGAAGGGGTGGCTGACGTTCGAGGTCTCGACGTCGACGACCGGGTAGGTCCGGCCGTCCTCCCACTCGACGGTGCGCTCGCTGGTCATCGTCGAGCGGGTGAGGAAGGCGTGGTTCGCCGCGCGGTCGCGGAAGACGACCGGACGGTACTCGGGGTGGATTCCCTCGCGCATGACGGGTCAGCGCTCCTCTCGGAAGTCGACGTGCCGGCCGGCCACCGGGTCGTACTTGCGCAGGACCAGCCGGTCCGGGTCGTTGTGGCGGTTCTTGCGGGTGACGTAGGTGAAGCCGGTGCCGGCGGTGGACCGGAGCTTGATGACCGGACGGAGTTCGTTGCGTGCCATGCTGGTATCTTACTGAAAATGAATTCCATTAACAGTTACGTTCGCCCCCTCTGAAGGAGAGGTACGTCACCCGTGTCCGCCCACTGCATGCTGACCGGCGCCGAACCCGGCTTCGGCAACCGCGTCTCCCACTCCCACCGGCGCACCTCGCGCCGCTTCGACCCCAACATCCAGAGCAAGCGGTACTGGCTGCCGAGCGAACGCAGGCACGTACGGCTGCGGCTGAGCACGAAGGGGATCAGGACGGTCGACGCGATCGGCGTCGAGGCGGCCGTGGCCCGCGTCCGCGCCCGGGGAGTGAAGGTCTGATGGCGAAGAAGAGCAAGATCGCGAAGAACGAGCAGCGGCGGGCGACCGTCGCGCGGTACGCGGCGCGCCGGGCCGAACTGAAGGAGGTGATCCGGCGCCCGTCCTCGACCGGGGCCGAACGCCTCGCGGCCCAGCGGGAACTGCGCGGGCAGCCGCGCGACGCGAGCCCCACGCGGGTGCGCAACCGTGACCAGGTCGACGGACGCCCGCGTGGCTACCTCCGCACGTTCGGGCTGTCCCGGGTGAACCTGCGTGAGCAGGCGCACGCCGGACATCTGCCGGGGGTCCGCAAGTCGTCCTGGTAACTTGCGGCTGTCCTCAGGTCGTCCCGGGGTTGCGATGCCCTGGGCCGGCCCGGCCGTCCGGCTACAGCTTGGAGCTTCCCGTGACGTTGGTGACTGCGGAGAGTACGGCGAGCGCGACGCGTACGGATGACCTGCTGCCGCTGCCCCGCGCGCGGCGCTCGCCCGGGCCGGCGCGACGGTCCGTGCGGGCCGCCGCCGTGGTCCTCGGACTGGTGGGCACGCTGGCGCTGACCGCGTGCACCGACGGCGGCTCCGACGACGGTGGCTCGGGCGGGGGCGGCGAGTCCTCGGCGGCGCCCGAGGCGTCCGCGAGCACGGACCCCGGCGGCGGCAGCGGCGGGTCGCCGTCCGACGCCGGGGAGTTGGAGGGGAGCTGGCTGGCCACCACCGACGGCCAGGCCGTCGCGCTGATGGTGACCGGCGGCAAGGCCGCCCTCTTCGCCACCGGCGGGACGGTGTGCAGCGGCACCGCCGGTGAGGACGCCGGCACCCGCATCGTCCGCCTCAAGTGCACCGACGGCAGCGACGAGCGGTCGACCGGCACGGTCGGGTCGGTGGACGGCAAGTCCCTCAAGATGATCTGGGAGGGCGGTCTCGGCGAGGAGACGTACACCAAGTCGGAGGGCGGGTCGCTGCCGCCGGGCCTGCCGACGGAGGGCCTCGGCTCCTGAACCCGCGCCCGCTCCGGTGGCCGCCTACCGCAGGGGCCGTCGGCGGCCGACCTCGGCCTGGTCGGCCGCGCGGGTGCCCTCCGTCCAGCCGGCCGCGTCACCGGCGCCGCGCAGCCGGGTCGTGGTCGTCTCCGGGAACATGCGCTCCAGCCGGTCGGTGACGGCGACGTCCCGGGAGGCGAGCACCGGCAGCAGGTCCACGTCCCCGGCGCTGCCCGCCTCGGCGGCGACGGCCTCGGCCGCGGCCCGCAACCGGGTGCCCGCGCGGTGGGCGTAGGCGGCGAGGAACGACTGGCGGAAGGTCTTGGTGCGCTTGCGTCCGCCCGCCCGCTGGGCCGCCTCCGCCCTGGCCATCGCCGACTCGGCCTGCACCAGCAGTGAGGTGTAGAGGAGTTCGACGGCCTCCAGGTCGGCCTCGAAACCGACGACGGTGGAGAAGCCGAGGGGCTCGTTCCACACCGCCCGGCAGTGGTTGGCGTCGGCCACCGCGTCCAGCAGCACGGCCTTGGCCTGCTCGTACGGCGCCTCGACGCCGATCCGGCAGGCGCCGGGGGCGTCCGGCGACGGCGCGTGCGCCGACAGCAGCGCCTCGTCGACGCTGTGCCGGGCCATCAGCTCCTGCGCCTTGGCGCTCAGCGCCTCCGCCTCCTCCGGATACCCGGTCGCCTCCGCCTTGGCGAGCAGCGCGCGGATGCGGGCGAGGGCGCGGGACTCGGGGCGGTTCTCCCGCGGGGGCCGCCCGGTCTCCCCCGCGTCGAGGGGCTCCAGCGTGGGCAGCCGCAGCAGCAGGCGGTACAGCTCCAGTACGGCGGTGGCGTGCGAGAAGCGGTCGGTGCGGGGCGGGGCGGTCCCGTCCGGTACGGCGTCGAGCTGCGCCGCCCAGCGGGGGCCGCGCGGACGGTCGTGCGGCGCCTGCGCGCGGATCAGCGCCGCGACCAGCCGTACGTGTACGTCGTCCAGTTCGCGGCGGACGATGCGCACGAGGTCGGCGGGCTGCCAGCCGCGCCGCCAGGCCGTGGCCACGAACTCCTCACCGCGTCGCGCCAGCTCCGCGTCCGCCGCCGGGTCGGCCGCGAGCAGCGAGGCGGCGGTGTCGAGGGCGTGCTCGGCGGTGTCGTACAGGGCGGCCTCGAAGGCCCGGTCGACGGTGCGGGACGTACTCACCCGGCGATCGTGCCATGCCGGCGTCGGCGGGTTCTGGGGTGGTGGGAGGGAGGGGGTGGCAGGGGCTGAGCGCGGTTGCCCCACCGGTCGTCTCACTCCGCGGAATTCGGCCGGTGCGGGACCCGGTGGGGCCGAGCATGGCGGGCATGGTGGACATGACTCTCTACGCGGCGTTCCTCGTCGCCGCTCTCGCGCTCTGTGTCACTCCGGGTCCCGACATGATGTTCATCGTGGCGATGGGCGGGAGGGGCGGCCCCACGGCGGGTGTGATGGCAGCGTTCGGGGTGGCCTGCGCGATGCTGGTGCACGCGGTCGCCGCGGCGCTCGGGCTGTCGGCGCTGTTCACGACGCTGCCCACGCTGTACCACGTGCTGCGCTGGGCGGGCGCGGCCTATCTGCTGTATCTGGCGGTGAAGGCGTTCCGGGACCGTTCGGTGCCGGGCGAGGGGGACGCGGCGGCCCGGGGCACCGGGATGCGGCGGGCCTTCTGGCAGGGCGCGATCACCAACCTGCTCAACCCCAAGGTGATCCTCTTCAACGTGGCGTTCCTGCCGCAGTTCGTCGACCCCTCGCTCGGTCACGTTCCCGCGCAGCTCCTGCTGCTCGGGGGCACGCTCGTGGTGATGGGGTTCCTGTGGGACGGCTTCGTGGGCCTGCTCTCCGGCCGGCTGGCGGGGCTGCTCAGGCGCAGTGCCCGCGTGAACCGCTGGCTCAACATCGTCTCCGGGACGGTGTTCACGGGACTCGCGGTGCGGTTGGTGGTGGCGTCCCCGAAGTAGGCGACGAGCGCGCGGACTCGGCGGGGAGGGCCGGGTCTGATGCCCGCGGTCGCGGCCGAAGGGGGTGACGCCCCCGCCGCGGTCGCCGCGGGGGCGTTGTCAGACCCTGCTGCGACACTCGCGACATGGCCGACCGGTGGGCACTCGCCGTGGCCGAGGACGGTGGCGTGGACGTCGCCCCCCTCGGCCCCGACGGGCTGCCCGCCGGACCGGTGCGGCGCGAGGCCGGTCCCGCCGAGGCGGTACGGAGCAGGCCGGAGGTCGCGCGCTGGGTGTGGCGGTCCACCGCCGAGGTCGCTCCGCGCCTGCTCGCCACGGGGGTGCGAGTCGAGCGGTGCTACGACATGGAGGCGGCCGAGACCCTGCTCCTGGGCCACGAGGGGCGGTACGGGGAGCCGCGCTCGGCCGCGGCGGCCCTGGCCCGGCTGCGCGGCGGCCCCGTACCGGCCGATCCGCCGCAGCGCTCCGCCGAGCCGGGCGCGCAGTCCCCGCTGTTCGAGCCGCAGGGGGTCCACCTGCCCCTGGACGACCTGCTCGCCGTCTACGCCGAGCAGCAGCGGCGGCACGAGCGGACCGCCCACCCCGACCGGATGCGGCTGCTGACCGCGGCGGAGTCGGCGGGCATGCTGGTGGCGGCCGAGATGAACCACGCGGGGCTCCCCTGGCGGGCCGACGTGCACCGCGAGATCCTCCACGACCTGCTTGGCGAGCGGTACGCGGGCGGGGGCGAGCCGCGCCGCCTGGCCGAGCTGGCGGAGGAGGTGTCGGCGGCGTTCGGCCGCCGGGTGCGGCCCGACCTGCCCGCGGACGTGGTCAAGGCGTTCGGGCAGGCCGGCGTCAAGGTCGCCTCCACCCGCCGCTGGGAGCTGGAATCGCTCGACCACCCCGCCGTGAAGCCCTTGATCGAGTACAAGAAGCTGTACCGGATCTGGGTCGCGCACGGCTGGTCCTGGCTCCAGGACTGGGTGCGCGAGGGACGGTTCCGCCCCGAGTTCCTGGCCGGCGGCACCGTCACCGGACGCTGGGTGACCAACGGCGGGGGCGGACTCCAGATCCCCAAGGTGATCCGGCGGGCCGTCGTCGCCGACCCCGGCTGGCGGCTGGTCGTCGCGGACGCCGACCAGATGGAGCCGCGGGTCCTGGCGGCGATCTCCCGCGACCCGGGGCTGATGGAGGTGGCCGGCCGGGAGAGCGACCTCTACCAGTCGGTCTCCGACCGCGCCTTCTCCGGAGACCGCGAGCAGGCCAAACTCGCCGTGCTCGGCGCGGTGTACGGGCAGACCTCCGGCGACGGCCTGAAGAACCTCGCCGCGCTCCGGCGCCGCTTCCCGAGGGCGGTGGCGTACGTGGACGACGCGGCCCGCGCGGGCGAGGAGGGGCGGCTCGTGCGGACCTGGCTCGGGCGCACCTGCCCGCCGGCGGCCGGCGCGGCCGACGGCGCCGAGGAGGCGGGCCTGCCGCAGGACGACCCCACCGGCACCCCGGACCGGCCGCACGAGTGGGTGCCGGGCTACGCCTCCACCGACGCCCGCGCGCGGGGCCGCTTCGCCCGCAACTTCGTCGTGCAGGGCAGCGCCGCCGACTGGGCGCTGCTGCTGCTCGCCGCGCTGCGGCAGCACTGCGCGGACATGGCGGCCGAGCTGGTCTTCTTCCAGCACGACGAGGTGATCGTGCACTGCCCCGAGGAGGAGGCCGACGCGGTCGTGGCGGCGATCCGGGAGTCGGCGGAGCTGGCGGGACGGCTGACGTTCGGGGCCACGCCGGTGCGGTTCCCGTTCACCACGGCGGTGGTGGAGTGCTACGGGGACGCGAAGTGAGCGCCGGACGGAGGGTTCGACGGGTGTCGGGCAGCCCGGCGTCGTGGGCGATGGCAGCAAGATGTCAGAAGGCGAACGGAGCGTCTTTCAGGTCCCGTTGGTGTGTTTGGCTCCTGCACGTCACTTGGCAGCCGACGACTTCGGGGACGTGTGGTGGAAAAGTACGGCGACACCCTGTTCGCACTCGACCAGAACGAGGAGTTCCGGCTCCGGCTCCTCGCCGAGGTCTTCGATCCGCTGTGCCGGGCCACGATGGGCGAGCTGGGCGTGGACCCGCGCGCCAGATGCCTGGAGGTGGGGGCCGGCTCGGGCTCGGTGGCGCGGTGGCTGTGCGACCGGGCCCCGCACGGCGAAGTCGTCGCGACCGACCTGGATCTGTCGCTCCTCGACCGGGTGCCGGAGCCCCGGCTGCGCCGGCTGGTCCACGACGTCACCACCGACCCCTTCCCGGACGACTCCTTCGACGTCATCCACGCACGGCTCGTGCTCAGCCACCTGCCGCAGCGTGAGGACGTCATGCGCCGGATGCTCCGCTGGCTGCGTCCCGGCGGATTCGTGCTGATCGAGTCGTTCTGCTGGTTCCCCGTCGAGAGCTCGCCGCACCCCACGTACCGCAAGGTCATGCAGCGCTGGAGCAGTCTCGTCTGCGGCACACTCGGCACCGACAGTTGGTGGTCCCGTGCCCAGCCGGGCTCCTTCCTCGGCTACGGCTACGGGGACGTCGGCGCCAACACCGTCACCCAGAACCTGCGGGGCGGTACCCCGCTCGCCGACTTCTGGCGGCTGACCGTCGACATGTCGCGGGACCAGCTGATCGCCGGCGGCTACGTACTGCCGTCCGACCTCGACGAGTTCTACGCCCTGTTGAGGGACGACACCTTCTGGGACCTGGCACCCGCGCTGGTGCAGTCCTGGGGCCGGAAGTAGCTCCGCCCGCCGCCCGCCGCGGCACGTCGTCCGTCCGCACCGACACCACCACGGAAGGCGTCGCGCCCATGCCGCCCCACGGACACCCCACCGCCCGCCCGGACACCGCCGGTACTCTGCGGGGCATCCTCGCCCCCGAGTCGCGACCGGATCCGTACCCGCTGTACCGGGAGATCCTGGCTGCGGAGCCCGTATGGGTGGCGCGGGACCGACCCGTGGTCGTGTTCGCCTCCTACGAGGCGTGCCGCGCGGTGCTGCGGGACCCGCGGGCGAGCAACGACCGGCGGCACGCCCTGATCCACCGGGCACCCGAGGCCCCCGGCGCGGGCCGGCCGGCCGAGGACGCGACCGCCGCGGACCCGGCGGTGCCGCTGGAGATCCCGTCGTTCCTGTTCACGGATCCGCCCCGGCACACCGCTCTGCGCCGGATCGCGGCGCCCGGCTTCACGCCCCGCGCCGTGCGGCGCCTGACGCCGATGATCAAGGGTCTGATCGACGACCTGCTGGACGCGGTGGCCCCGGACCGGATGGACGGCGTCGCGGACCTCGCGTCCCCGCTGCCCGTGACCGTGATCTGCCGGGTCCTGGGCGTCGACACCGGCGAACCGGACTGGTACCGCACCCGCTCCTCGCTGCTCGGCCGGGCGGTCGACCCCTACCTCGCGTTTCTCGGGGTGCCGCCGCCCGACCCGGCGGGGCGGCGGCGGGCGGAGGACGAACTCGGCGCGTTCTTCAAGCGGTTGGCCGCCGAGCGCCGGGCCGAGCCGCGCGACGACATGATGAGCCGACTGCTCGCGACACAAACCGGCGAGGACCCGCTGACGGACGAGGAAGCCGTCACCACCTGCCGGCTGCTGCTGAACGCCGGACACGAGACGACGGTCGGCCTGATCGCGAACGGCCTGCGCACCCTCCCGCGCCACCCGGAGACCCTCGCCGCCCTGCGGGAGGATCCCGCGACGACGGCTCCCGCCGTGGTCGAGGAGCTGCTGCGTCACGACGCACCGCTCCAGATCGTGCACCGCCACGCCCGGCAGGACATGGAGGTACGGGGCACCAGGATTCCGCGGGGTACGACCATGGTGCTGCTCCTCGCGGGGGCGAACCGCGACGAGAGCGCGTTCGCATGCCCGCACCGTTTCGACGCGGAGCGTGCCGAGGCGTCCCGTCACCTGTCGTTCGGTCTGGGAACGCACTACTGCCTCGGAGCCCCGCTCGGGCGGCTCGAGGCCGAGCTGGCGTTCACCCGGTTCGCCCAGCGGGTGGTCGATCCGCGGCCGGTGGACGGGCCAACGCGCTACCGGCCGCACGTCGTCCTGCGCGGTCCCGCGTCCCTGCCCCTGCGCACCGGGGGCGTCCTCGGCCGTGACACTCCCTGGGACCGGCCGCCGGGGTCGCCGACGGCCGGCACGGACACGGTCAGCGGCGGCGCAGCGCCAGGACCGCATTGTGGCCGCCGAAGCCGAAGGAGTTGCTGAGGACGAGGTCGCCCCGCTCAGGGAGCGGCCGGGCGAAGTTCCTGACCACGTCGAGCGGGACGGCGTCATCCAGGTCGTCGCAGCCAATGGTGGGCGGGATGACACCTTGATGGAGGGTCAGGGCCGCGGCCACGGCCTCCACACCCCCGGCCGCTCCCTGAAGATGCCCGAGGCTCCCTTTCAGCGCGGTGACCGGAACGGGGACGGCACCGTCGGCGCCGGCGAAGACGGTGCTCAGCGCGGCCGCCTCGGCCAGATCGCCCTCCACGGTCGCGGTGGCGTGCGCGTTGATGTGAACCACGTCGGCGAGGTCGGCGCCCGCGTCGGTGACCGCACGGCGCACGGCTCTGGCGACACCGGTGCCGGCCGGGTCCGGGGCGGCCAGGTGGTGCGCGTCCGCGGACAGCCCCCACCCCGCGGCCTCGCAGTAGATCCGGGCCCCACGGGCCACCGCGTGCTCCTCGGACTCCAGCAGCAGGACCCCCGCGCCCTCGCCGTTCACGAAGCCCGTGCGGTCCTTGGCGAACGGCCGGGACGCCGCCTCCGGGTCGTCGTTGCGTGAGGACAGGGTCCGCATCGCACTGAACGCGGCCATGACCTCGGGCGTCACGGCGGCCTCCGCTCCGCCGGCGAGCACGATGTCCAGATGGCCGTGCCTGATGCGGTCGACGGCCTGCCCGATGGCCTCGGTGCCCGACGCGCAGGCGCTCACGACCGTGCGGGCCTCTCCCGTGACGTGCAGGTCGAGCGAGACCTGGGAGGCCGCCTGGGACGGCACGGTCATGGGGGCGGTGAGAGGCGGGACCGCCCGCGCGCCCCGGTCCCTCAGCCGCCGGTCCCCGGCCACGAGGACGGGCGCACCGCCGATGATGCTGCCGAGACTGACGCCGACCCGGTCCGGCTCCAGGCCGCCGGCCCGGGTGCCGCCCTCGGGGAACCCGGCGTCCGCCCATGCCTCGCGGGCCGCCATCACCGCGAACTGGGCGGACCGGTTCATGCGCCGGGCCTGTGTTCTGGGCAGCACCTCGGCGGGGTCCACGGTCACCGTTCCCGCGATGCGCACCGGATGACCGGCGAACTCCGGGGCGTCCAACCGCCTGATGCCGCTGCGGCCGGCCAGCAGACCCGTCCACAGGGCGTCGCCGCCCAGGCCCAGCGGGGTGACCGCGCCGAGCCCGGTGACCACGACCCGCCGAGCGCGGGAGGGGAGTCGCCGGCCTCTGCCCGCGGCCGAACCGCTGTGCCGTGGCTCCTCGGTCTCCGCGCTTGCGCAGCTTCCGCACTCCATGGCTAACGCCTTCCCTTCTGGATGGTTGAACGCTCCATCAATGGGCGAGACTTCGGGCCGTACTCACCGCTTTGGAGCCGATGACGCCTCCGGCTAGGGTTGGGCGTCGAAATTTATGGCACGAACGGGGGCAGCCATGACCGATTCTCATCAACCGGACATAACTGATCTCAGTGATTCCGAGGTGGCATTCGCCGATCTACCGGCGCTGCTGCGGGCGTGGCGCGGCGAGGCCGGAGCGAAACTCGGCCGCAATAGGCCACTGCCGCAAAAAGAAGTCGCACAGCGAATGGGCGTCAGCGAACGCTGGTACCGCGCATTGGAGAGCGGAGCCAAGGTGCCGCTCACCTTGGACACGCTCACCGGCCTCGCCGACGCGCTGGAACTCGGACCGGACGAACGTACAGCGCTGTACTGGTACCGGTTGACCGAGGTCTCGGACATGGAACAGCCGCAGGACGAGGACGGCAGGATCGCCCGGCTGAAGAAGTTCGTGGACGCGCAGACGGCCTTTCCCGCCTATCTCATCGACCACGCATGGAACATTCTGGCCTACAACACGCCCATGGAGAGCTGGTTTCCCTGGGTTCGCGAACCGCGGGCCAATCTCATGCAATGGGTGCTGGAGACACCGGAATCACGCGCGCAGATCCTCGACTGGAGGCATCAGGCCTCGCGGTATCTCGCTCAGTTGAGGTTCACTCTCGTCCGGCGTCCGGACGATCCGACCCTCAAGGGTTTACTGAACAGTGCGCTACGCGATCCAGCGTGCCGGGAATTGTGGGACGCCGGGCCACGCATCATCGCGTTCCGACAAGGCGGTACGTTCCGCCTTTCGCTCCCCCACGTGGCACAGACCGAGCTGGTGGTCACCTCTCAGGTCCTCCTCCCCGCTTACTCCCCGGGCGCCCGCTTCGTGGCACTGATGCCGGCGTAGCGCGGCGCCGTCAGAATGCACTCTACACAGAACTCCATTACTTCGGACCGGCAAATTTTTACCGCTTGACAAGTCTCCGTCACGCGCTGCAATCTCACTCAGCGAGCCAGGGGGAACGGTCGGCTCCAGCGGCCTTCTTCGGCACCCCCTGACGAACGGGGGAGATTTACCTGTGTTACGCGCGAATGGCGTTCACGTTGATTTCGCATTTATTTTCCGACACGGGGAGTCGACGTGCTGAGTCAACTCCTGCCCGGGCCGGAGACCGCCCGGCCGGCACTTCAGCCGCTCATCGGTTCCGAAGCCGTCGTGGACCTGCTGGACACCCTGCGCCGCCGCCCGGTGCAAGAGCTGCGGCTCGCGCTGCCGAGAAGACCGTACGAGCCCCGGGTCCGCGAGCAGGCCGCGCTGCTGAGCACCGAACTGGTGCGCCGTGGGGCGCGGGTACGCGTCCTGCACCTGGAGGACGTCAGCCGTGACCCGGCCTACGCCGACGACGCCCGGCGCATCGCCGCGTCGGGGGCGTGGACCCGGGCGGTGCCCCATCTGCCGGTGTGGATGGCCGTCGCCGACCGGGACTTCGCCATCGTCCCCTCGGACCCCGGCCAGGAGGACGCCCGCGGGACGCTGATGCGCGGGCGGGTCCTGGTGAGCGCCTACCGGGAGCTCTTCGACCAGGTCTGGGCCCGCGCGGAACCCTCCGGTGGCGCTGCGCGCGGCACCGACGGACTCGACGAGCGGGAGCGGGAGGCCCTGGTTCTCCTTGCCGAGGGGCTTACCGACGAGGGCATCTCGCGGCGCACCGGCCTGTCGGTCCGCACCATCCGCCGGACCGTGGCGGGCGTGATGACCAGGATGGGGGCCCAGAGCCGCTTCCAGGCGGGAGTGGAGGCGGCCCGGCGGCGGTGGATCTGAGGCACGGCTCAGCGGGGGCGCGGACGATCCGGCCGCACCCCCGCGCCGGCCTTCCGGCCGCCTACAGCCCGGTCCTGGCGAGGTCGCCCTCCGCGTACCGCTCACCGCTCGCCGGCGTGAGCGCGTCGAGGCGCGCGAGGTGGTCCGGGGTGAGGACGACCGCGTCGGCAGCGGCGTTCTCCTCCACCCGCCGCACCCGCTTGGTGCCGGGGATGGGCACGACGTCGTGCCCCTGGGCGAGCAGCCAGGCGAGGGCGACCTGGGCGGGCGTGGCGCCGGCGTCGCGGGCCACGGACTCGACCTCGTCGACGATCCGGAGGTTGCGGTCGAAGTTGCCCTCGGCGAACCGGGGTGTGGTCAACCGGAAGTCGGACGCGTCCAGTTCGCGGGGCGAGCGGATGGCTCCGGTGAGGAACCCCCGGCCCAGCGGCGAGTAGGCGACGAGGCCGATGCCGAGTTCACGCAGGACCGGCAGGAACGACTCGGCGGGCTGCCGTGACCACAGGGAGTACTCCATCTGCACCGCGGTCACGGGGTGGACGGCGTGCGCCCGCCGGATGGTGTCGGGGCCGGCCTCGGAGAGCCCGATGTGCCTCACCTTGCCTTCCCGGACGAGTTCGGCGAGCGCGCCCACGGTCTCCTCGATGGGCACGTCCGGGTCGACGCGGTGCTGGTAGCAGAGGTCGATGTGGTCCGTGCCCAGCCGCCGGAGCGACCCCTCGACCGCCGTACGCACGTTGGCCGGCGAGCTGTCGATGGTGTCCGGTCCCGCACCGGCGTGCGAGACGAGACCGAACTTCGTGGCGATCACGACCTCGTCGCGGCGGCCGGCGACGGCACGGCCGACGAGTTCCTCGTTGACGAACGGGCCGTAGATCTCGGCGGTGTCGAGGAAATCCACTCCGAGGTCCAGTGCCCGCCCAATGGTGCGGACGGCCTCCTCCTCGTCGCTTCCCGCGCCCGTGTAGTAGTCGGACATGGTCATGGCACCCAGGCCGATGCGTGATACATCGAGCCCGCCGAGCGAAACACGTTGCACTACGAACCCGCTCCCTTCCGTCACCTCTGGTCGAACGATCCGTTCCCTCCCCAACCCTACGAGTATTCAGCGTTGTTGGGGCGTCCAGGACGTGTCATGGCAGCAAAGGGCCACGCGTCTGTCAACCGCCGCGGACCCGTGCTTGACTCGAAATCGGCCCGCCGGTGCGGGCCACTAAATGACGGAGACCCGAATGCCGAACATGACGCTCGGACCGATACACGTCGACGGCGCCTACGAGAACGAACAACTCACCCGGCGAATGGGCATGGAAATCACCATCTGCGAACCCGGACTGGTGGTGGGCACCATGCCGGTCACCGGAAACCGCCAGCCGGTGGGAATTCTGCACGGCGGAGCGAACGCGGCGTTCGCCGAGACCCTGGGTTCGGTCGCCGCCTTCCTTCACGCGGGCCCCGGTGGCAACGCGGTGGGCGTCGACCTGTCCTGTACGCACCACCGCTGGGTGTCCTCCGGAACCCTCACCGGCGTCTGCAGGCCGCTCGCCGAGCGGACCGGGACGGGCTCCTACGAGATCGTCGTCACGGACGGCTCCGGCGCCCGCGTCTGCACCGCACGGCTCACCTGCGCCATCCGCCACGGCCGTCGCCGGCCGGTCGCGGCCGCCCCCGCGACCGCCTCGGCACCCACCCTACGAACGGAGCACCGATGACCCCCAGTTCGACGCGCACCGTGCTGTCGTCCGTGGACGACCGGCTGGGGCCGGCCGAGCAGCGCTTCTTCGGCCGCGGCTTCCGCCGGGTCGCCTACGACATCGGCGAGGTGCACCTCGGCCGCGGCGAGGACGGCGCGGTCCGCGCCCGCACCACGGTCGGCGTCCGCTACCCGGCCGACTGGTCGAGAAAGGCCGTCGGCACCGATCTGCGCCCGCACTTCAGCACCGTCGACGGGATCGTCGTCGCCGCCCAGCTGGCCGAGGCGTGCCTCGGCGCCGACGGCACCGACCTCAGGGAGGCGTGGCTGCGCAAGGTGCGGCTGATGGCCGGCGCCCGCCCGCAGGAGGAGCTGACCGGTCTGCCGGCCGAGGCGAAGTGGATCCGCACCGACCCGGTGGCCGGGCACGCCGAGCGTGTGGTGTCCGTCGTGGACTGCGCGGTCGGCACCATGCGCGTGCGGTGCGAGGTGGAGCACTCCCCCGCCGCCGGCCGGCCACTCGGCGACGGATGGCCGCCGGCCGGGCTGGACACCCTCCTGGGTCCGGCGGCGGACCGCTACTTCGGCGTCGGTTTCACCATGCGCCGGCAGCACGTCCGTGACGTGGAGGCCGACCACGGCGAACTGCGCGCCGAGGCCAGGCTCACCCTCGGCCACGAGGACGGGGCCACCGTGCCCCGCGCGGGCATCGAGGGCGCCTACCAGCCGTCCGTGTCGGTGATCGACGCCTTCGTGACCGCCCTCCAGCTCGCCCAGATCATGCTCTACGACCTCGACGACATGCGCCGGCAGGACAGCGACACCCTGTGGATGAGGCAGACCACGCTGACCGCGGCACGGCCCGACCGCCCGGCCGCGGACATTCCGGTCAGCACCCGGCTGGCCGATCCCGGCCTGCTGCGCATGAGCGGCGGCACCTGGCGCACGCTCGACGTGATCGCCGAACTCGGCGGCATCAACGTGCGGTCCGCGCTCGCACACCGGCTTCCGGAAGGGCACCCGGCGACATGACCCGCACAGCAGTGATCGCCGGAGTGGGCGGTTTCGTGCCCCCACGGGTGGTGACCAACGAGGAGCTGGCCCAGCGCCTCGACACCTCCGACACCTGGATCCGCAGCCGGACCGGCATCGCGCGGCGCCATGTCGTCGACCCCGGCACCAGCACCGGTGACCTCGCCGTCGAGGCGGGCCGAAGGGCGTTGAAGAACGCCGGTGCGGACGGCGCCGATCTGGTCGTCCTCGCCACCACCACGCCGGACCGCCCCTGTCCGGCCACCGCGCCGGCCGTCGCCGCCCGGCTGGGGCTGACCGACGTACCGGCGTACGACGTGGCGGCGGTGTGCTCGGGCTTCGTGTACGCCCTCCAGGCCGGCACGGCCGCCGTCGCCTCGGGATTCGCCGAACGGGTCCTGGTGATCGGTGCCGAGTCCTTCAGCACGATCCTCGATCCCGCCGACCGCACCACCTCCGTCATCTTCGGCGACGGCGCGGGGGCGGTACTGCTGCGGTCCGGCGAACCCGGCGAGCCGGGCGGCGTACGGAACGTGCACCTGGGCAGCGACGGTGCGATGTCGGACCTGATCACCGTCCGAGGCGGCGGCGCCGAGGAGCGGTCCCGGGGCGGGGTGCCCCGTGAGGAGGACCGGTACTTCCGCATGGAGGGGAAGTCCGTCTTCTTCGCCGCGGTGCGCCGCATGACCGAGTCCTCGCGCACGGTGCTGGCCCGTACGGGCTGGGAAGTCGCCGACGTCGACCGGCTGGTCGGTCACCAGGCGAACACCCGCATCCTGCACGCGGTCGCGGACCAGCTCGGACTGCCACCGGAGCGCGCCGTCCTGAACATCGAACGCGTGGGCAACACCTCCGCGGCCTCCATCCCCCTCGCCCTGGCCGACGCCATGGCCGACGGGCAGCTGCGCGCGGGCGACCGGGTGCTGCTGACCGCGTTCGGCGGCGGCGCGACCTGGGGCTCGGCCACCCTGACCTGGCCCGACCTGCCGATCGGCTGAGCCCGCTCCACCCGAACCCCCACGTCCTTCGCCCTACCACCAAGTGAGGTGTCCCATGACCGGTTCCGTCACGACGATGATCACCGAGATACTCACCGGCAAGTTCGAGATACCCGCCGAGGAGGTGTCCCACGGCACCGCCTTCGAGGACCTCGCCGTCGACTCCCTCGCCCTGCTGGAGATGTCACTGATCCTGGAGAAGCGGCTCGGCGTCTCGATCGAGGAGGGTGTGCTCAACTCCCAGCAGACCATCGGCGAGGCGGCCCGGGTCGTCGAGGGCCTCGGCGCCCCGGTGGCCGTCGGGCCGGCCGCCGGCTGAACGCCCGGCGCCGGCACCCGTCATGCGAATCGTCCTGCTCCGTCATGGAGAGACCGACCGCAACACCACCGGCCGATTCCAGGGGCAGGCCGACATCCCGCTGAACGACGCCGGGGTGAGGCAGGCCCAGCAGAGCGCCCGGCACCTGCGCCCGGGCGGCTGGTCGGCGGTCTACTCCTCCCCCCTGGCCCGCGCCGCCCAGACGGCTGCCTACGCCGCCGGCCGGCTGGACGTCCCCCACCTGCGCCTCGCCGGACTGCGCGAACGCGACCTGGGCGTACTCGACGGCCAGGACCGCGCCGAGTACGCCCGGCGGCAGCCGCACACCATGCGGCGGCTGCTCACCGATCCCGGCTACGCCCCGCCCGGCGGCGAGACCGGCCGGGCCGCGCTCTCACGCTTCGTGACCGCCCTGTGCGCCGTCGCGGAACCGGAAGCCCGTACGGTCCTGGCCGTCACCCACGGCGGCGTACTGAACCTGCTGATGTCGGCCCTGACCCGCGCCGGCGGATCACCCGGCGCCATGGTCGGCACCTGTGCCGCCGCCTGTGTGGACATCGACTGGACGCCCGCCGGCCGTCCGCGAGCCGCCCTGCGCCGGTGGAACGCGGCCGCGCACCTGTGCGCCGAGGTCCCCGCCGCGACTCCCGCACTGCCCTATGTCGACCTCGACCCCCTCGTCTCCGACGCGGTCAACCCCATGGAAGTGACACCAACATGAGCATCGAGATCACCGTACTCTTCGACGTCGTACCCGAGCGGCTGGCCGACACCGCCGAGGCCTTCGGGGAGCTGTGCGCCGCGACCCGCCGGGAGCAGGGCGCGCTGCGCTTCGACGCCTGGCGGTCCGAGGAACACGGGAACGTGATCGTGCTGGTCGAGGAGTGGGCCGACCAGGCCGCCATTGACCTGCACATGAAGGAGCCGTACGTCGCGGACTTCCTCGCGAGGACGGACGGCGCCTTCACGCGCCCCGCGTACGTCCACCGCCTGCGCCCCCTCGCCGCCTGACCATGGCGAGCGACACGCAGCAGCCGCGCGTACTCGTCGTCGGCGCCGGACCCGTGGGGATGGTCGTCGCCTGCGAGCTGCTGGCCCACGGTGTCCGGGTCGACGTCATCTCCAAGCTCCGCCGGCAGAGCCCGCACTCCCGGGCCACGATCCTGTGGCCCCGCGTCCTGGAACTCCTGGACCGGGTGGGTGTGGGACGCAAACTGGTCGACAGCGGTCACTACTTCGACCAGATGAACTACTACTCCCAGAAGAAACTGATCGGCCTGATCCGGTTCGACCGGCTGCGCGGCGTCGGCTACCCCTTCGCCATCACCATCCCGCAGTGGCGCACCGAAGCCATCCTGGAGGAGCACCTCACCGCCCTGGGCGGCACGATCGAGTACGACACCACCTTCACCGGCGGCACCCAGGACCCGGACGGAGTCCACTGCCTGCTCCAACGGGCCGACGGCGGGTCCGGATCGCGTACCTACGACTACGTCGTCGGGGCCGACGGCTACAACAGCGCCGTCCGCGACGCGTTCGGCTTCCGGTTCGCGGGCCGGACCCTGCGCACCCGCCTCGCCATCACCGACGCGGAGATCCTGGGTGAGACCACCAGCAGCGAGGCGGCGTACTACCTCACCAGGACCGGGAACATGGTCCTGGCACCCCTGGGGGACGGGGTCTTCCGGGTCGGCGCGAGCGTGCCCGACGACTACACCGGAGACACCCCCGACCGCGCCTTCTTCGAGAAGCTGCTCGCCGAGCGCGTGCCCGGCACCCGCAGGCTCGGCGACATGAGGTTCAGCGGCGTCTTCACCGCGCACGTCCGCTCGGCGGGCGCCTACGCCGACGGCCGGGTCTTCCTGGCGGGCGACTCGGCACACGCGATGAGCCCGTCGGGCGCACAGGGGCTCAACACCGGCATCCAGGACGCGGTCAACCTCGGCTGGAAACTGGCAGGCGTGGTGCGCGGCGACTACCGCCCGGGCCTGCTGGACAGTTACGACACCGAGCGCCGCCCGGCCGTCGACGCGGTCGCCGGGCTCTCCACCCGCCTGGCCCGGATCGGCCTGTACTCGAAGCGGCACCAGACCCTGGCCCGGGACACGGTCTACCGGCTGGGTACCACCACGCAGTCGCTGGAGAAGGTACTCGCGCCCAGACTGGCCCAGTTGGACACCCACTACGGCACCCGGCCGAGACGGGGCCGCCTGGTCGCCGGGGAGCGCCTGCCCCTCGGCTGGCGCGAGTCACCCACCGCACCGGTCCTCGCCGTGGACCGCTACACCGTCCTGCTCTGGCCCGGCCTCCGGTACCGGTACCAGCGGTGGACCGGGCTCGTCGACGAGCTGCGGGAACGGCTGACCGCGGTCACGGTCCGCGACCTCGGCGGCCGTCCGCCCGGTCCGCTGCTGGCCAAGCTCCCGAACGAGGCCCACGCCCTCCTGGTACGCCCCGACGGCCACCTCGACGCGCTCGTCCGGCTGGACGACCGCGCCACCGCCCCCGCGGCCCGCACCGTCGGCGAGGCACTCGCCCGGCACGTACTGCCCCACCCCGGCACCCGGCAGCACGCCGGGCAGCCGGCCTGACCCCACCGTTCCCGCCACGACCGAATCCCGCCACGACCGAAGGAGCCACCCATGAGCACCACCCCCCGCGTCACCCTGACCGAGGTCGCCGACATGGCGCCGGAGCAGCTCGCCGTGTACGAGAAGTTCCAGTCCAACCTGACCCGCGCGCTGCTGCTCACCAAGAACTCCGCCGCCGCCCACCTCGCGCTCGGCGGGACCTTCACGGTCGGTCTGCTGAGCCTGCTGGACCGCGAGGTGGTCGTGCTGCGCGTGGCGGCCCTGCGCGACAGCGAGTTCGAGCGGCTGCTGCACTACCCCCTCGCGAAGAAGGCCGGTCTGGACGACGCCGAGATCAAGGCGATCGAGGAAGGCATCTACGACCGGCTCCCGCCCGGGCGCGCCGCCCTCGTCCGCTACGTCACCGACTGCATGGTCGACCACAGGGCGAGCGAGGAGGCCTGGTTCGCGCTGCGCGAGCACTACTCGCAGAACGAGATCGCCGAGATCACGCACCTCGCAGGGCACAGCGCCATGACCGCCATGTACCTGGCCAGCCTGGACATCCCGCTCGACGAGGGCGTCGCTTCGTGGGGCCGGCTCACCGAGGTCGGGGACGCGGCCAGGAGCTGACCCCCGGCCCGCCCGCACGATCCGAGAGGAAGAACGTTGCAGTACGTCCGGCTGGGTTCGTCCGGCCTGAAGGTGTCCCGACTGGCCCTGGGATGCATGAGTTACGGCGAGCCCGGACTCGGCACCCACCCCTGGTCGCTGTCCGAGGCGGAGAGCCTCCCGTTCCTCGCCAAGGCACTCGACCTGGGCATCAACTTCTTCGACACCGCGAACATCTACTCGCTCGGCACCAGCGAGGAGTTCCTGGGCCGGGCGGTGCGGAAGCTGACCCGGCGCGAGGACGTAGTCATCGCCACCAAGGTGTACGAGAAGCTGACCAGTGCCCCGCTCTCGGGCGGACTGTCCCGCTCGGCGATCATGCGCGAACTCGAGGCGAGTCTGCGGCGGCTGAACACCGACTACATCGACCTCTACATCGTGCACCGCTGGGACCCGGAAACCCCGGTCGAGGAGACCATGCAGGCGCTGCACGACGTGGTGCGCGCGGGCAAGGTCCGCTACATCGGCGCGTCCTCGATGCACGCCTGGCAATTCGTGAAGGCACAGTACGTCGCCGACCTGCACGGCTGGACGCGGTTCGTCAGCATGCAGAACCACTACAACCTCCTCAACCGCGAGGAGGAACGCGAGATGCTGCCGTACTGCCTCGCGGAGGGCGTCGGCGTCACGCCGTGGAGCCCGCTGGCCCGCGGGCGGCTCGCGCGGGCCTGGGAGGCCGAGTCGCCCCGCACCTCGGGCGATCCGGTCCAGCACCGCTTCTACGGACCGACCGAGCGGGCGGACCGCGCGGTCGCCGAGGTGGTCGCCGAGATCGCCGCCGAACGCGCCCTCCCGATGGCCCAGGTGGCCCTCGCCTGGCTGCTGCACCAGCCGGCGGTCACGTCGCCCGTCGTCGGCGCCACCCGGCCGCACCACCTGGAGGACGCCGCGGCGGCCCTCGCCGTGACGCTCGACGACACCGAACTCGCCCGGCTCGCGGCGCCGTACGTGCCGCACTCCGTCGTGGAATACGTCTGACAGGTGGAGGAATCATGGGAATAGCCGACTACGCCCTGGCGATGCCGGGCGGGAAACTGAGCGTCGACGACGTCAGCCGGGAGTCGGGGCAGACCGTCGAGAAACTCGGCCAGATCCTTCCCTCCGGGAAGTTCTCGGTACTGGCCGAGGGCGAGACCTCCTGGAGCCTCGGCCGGGACGCCGCGGCCAGGATCCTGGCACGCACCCCGGTGCCGCTCGACGAGATCGGCCTCGTCCTGTACGCGGGATCCAGCGAATGGGGCACGCCCTTCTGGTCGCCCGCCGCGAAGATCGCCCAGGAGCTGGGGATCACGCAGGCGCACTGCTACGAGGTCTCCAACTTCTGCAACGCGGGCATGGTCGCCGTGAAACTGGCCGACGACCAGGTGCGGGCGGGCACACACCGGCACGCGCTGGTGATCGTCTCGGACCGGCTGAGCCAACTCGTCGAGTACGGCACCGGCTACGTCGAGCTGTTCAACTTCGCTGACGGCGCCGCCGCGGTGCTCGTCTCGGCCGAGGCCAAGTACGAGGTTCTGGGCGCCGCTCACCACACCGACCCGCAGTGGGTCGACTCGTACTACGGCGAGATCAAGGACGGTGAGGTCAAGGTCGAGCGGGGCGAGAAGCTCGACGGACTGGGGGAGGCGTTCCTCGGCAACTTCACCGACCTGACGTACAAGGTCCTCGCCGGCCTCGGCCAGGAGGTGGCCGACGTGGCGTACTTCCTGGTCACGCACGGCAACCAGGACACCCACCGCAAGTACCTCGCCGCGCTGGGTGTGCCCGACTCCCGCAGCGTCTTCCAGTACGACCTCGACGGCCACCTCGGCGGCGCGGACCCGTTCCTCGCCCTGGAGGAACTGGAGCGGGAGGACCGGATCGGCCCCGGCGACCTGGTCATCGTGGCGACGGCCGGCTCGGGCTTCACCTGGGGCGTGACGGCGATCCGCCGGACCTGACCCGCACGCCAAACAGAGGGGCCCCCGGGAACGGACGTGATCCCGGGGGCCCCTCTCCGCTCTGCTCCCGCCCGTCTTCAGGCACCGTGGACGGAGTCCAGGTCCACCGAGAGGAGTTGGAGAGCCGCTTCGTGCGGCGAGTCCGGTTCCGCGTGGTAGAACTTCAGGATGTTTCCGTCCTGAAGGTCCGCGGACTGGTACATCAGCTCCAGCTCACCCACGACGGGATGGCTGAAGAGCTTGGTGCCCTCGATGCAGTTGGCCACCCGCTGCCGGCACCAGAGTTCCGCGAACTCCTCGCTCTGAATGGTCAGTTCTCCGATGAGCGCCGCCAGCCGCTGGTCGTGCCGGTGGTTTCCGGAGATGAATCGGAGGTAGGTCACGTTCGACTCCGACTCCGTGGCCCAGTCCGCGTACAGCGCGCGGACGTCCTCGTCGACGAAGTTCATCTTGATGATGTTGGGACGCAGTTCGGCGTCGTCGGTGACGTCGAAATCGAGGTGCGGCGCGAACAGCCGGTGGTAGAGCGAGTTCCACGCGAGGATGTCGCACCGGTAGTTCAGTACGGCCGCCGCCACGTTGCCGAGTGACGCCATCAGCATCTTCGTACTGGGGCTCAACTGGTCGTCGTGCGGCGCCCGCTGCTGCGGGTTCTGCACCGACGTACCGATCTTGAGCAGGTAGTCCTGTTCATCAGGGCTCAGGTCCAGTGCGCGCGCGATGGAGAGCAGTACCTGCGGGGAGGCGTGCGCGGTCTGCGACTGTTCCAGCCGGGTGTAGTAGGTCTGGCTCACTCCCGCGAGTGCGGCCACCTCCTCCCGGCGCAGTCCGGGAACGCGCCGCGAGCCGCTGATGCGCAGTCCCCGCTGCTCCGGCCGGACACGCTCACGCATCTGCCGCAGGTAACCGCCGAGGTCCGTGTTCACGATCTGCTCCACCCTTCTCATTATGAAGTGCCGCACCGCTTCGGCAAGGTCGTCCCCCGCGTGCGCCGGGGACGCGTGGACGGCCGGGCGGGCGGTTCTCCTCCGCCCGCCCGGCCGTCGGGGCCACCGCGCCGGGGGATTTACGCGGTGACGTGTGCCGCCTGCCGGACCTTTCCGCGCAGCACCAGCCACAGCAGAAGTCCGACGGCGATCTGGGAGACCCCCGCCACACCGATCGCCACATGGATCCCGGTGAGCTCTTCGGCGGCGGTGACGGTGCCCTGTCCGACGACGGCCGCGAAGACCGCGCTCACCAGCGGGATCCCGATCGCGATGCCGACCTGCTGGCTCTGGGTGGCCATGCCGGTGGCCATGCCCTGCGCGTCGGAGTCGACGGACGACGTGGCGATGACCATGAAGCACAGGGCGGCCAGCATGGAGAAGAACGCGTTCACGAACTGGGTGGCGATCAGCGGGAGCAGCCAGTACGACTCCGAGCTGGCCCACAGCGCCGGCAGCATGAACGCGCCCTGGAGGGCGAGGGAGACACCGAGCAACGTGCGCGGTGAGACCTTCTGGAGGATGCGCGGACCGACGGTCCCGGCGATGATCTGGCCGACACCGATACCGAGCAGCACGAGGCCCGCGATCATGGACGACAGGCCGAGCACGTTCTGGACGTACAGGCCGGTGAAGAAGATCAGCGCGGTCTGGCCGCCGAAGATGAAGAGGGCGGCCAGGTTGCCGAAGGCGATGTCGGGCTTCTTGAGGATCTTCACCGGCACCAGGGCACCGGAGGTACGGCTCTCCACCACCCAGAACGCGCCGAGCAGCACGGCACCCGCGATCAGCGAGCCGCCCGCGGCCGCGTCGAGTCCCTCCTCTCCGACACGGGTGACCCCGTAGATCGCCGCGAACAGGCCGAGGGTGATCAGCAGGGCGCCCGGCAGGTCGATGCGGCTCCGCTCCTCCGCCCGGCTCTCGTCGACGACGATCGACACCACGACGATCGCCGCGATGGCCACAGGGATGTTGATGAAGAAGGCCCAGCGCCAGGAGAACACGTCCGTGAGCACACCGCCGAGGACGGCCCCGACGCTGAAGCCGGAACTCATCATCACGCTGTTGAGGCCCAGCGCGCGGGTGCGCAGACCGGGTTCGGTGAAGGCGGTCGTCAGCAGGGCGAGCGCGGCCGGCGTGACGGCGGCGGTGGCCAGGCCCTGGAGCGTGCGGGCGACCAGCAGCACCGCGGGCGAGTCCGCGACGCCGCCGACCAGTGAGGACACGGTCAGCAGGACCATCCCGGCGGTGAAGATGCGCCGGCGCCCCACGTAGTCACCGACGCGCCCGAAGACCAGGGTGCAGCCGGCGGCACACAGGGCGAACGTCGTGGTGATCCACTGCAGGCTCCCGGTGGAGAACCCGAGGGAGGTGCCCACCTCGGGCAGCGCGACGTTCAGCACGGAGAAGTCGGCGGCCATCATGAACTGGGACGCGAGCAGCACCACGAGGGCGGCGACCTGGCGGCCTGTCATACGGACCCCGTCCGGCGGGGTGCCCGCGGCGGTCGTGGCGGTATCAGCGGTAGTCATGCACCCACCCTCGGCCGCCCGCCGTCACCCAGCCAGATCCCCCTCGAGGGCACTCCCCGGGAGACTGCCACTGCCAGTGCCACCCAGCCGCGACCACGCACCACCGGCCACACACCACGAAAAAGCCCAGCTCAGACAGTGTCTGGGCTGGGCTTGGAATGGAGCCGCCTTCGGGATTCGAACCCGAGACCTACGCATTACGAGTGCGTTGCTCTGGCCATCTGAGCTAAGGCGGCGTGTGCCGGGCACCATGGTGCGATCAGCAACGTCGGTAAGTCTACACAGTTTCCGGGGGTGCTTCGTACCCGCCCCGGAGGCCAGGGTTCCGGGGCGGGTGGGGTGGGTGAGAGGCGGCTACGAGCAGCGCTTGCCGTCCTCGGGGGCGGTGCCGCGGAGCAGGTACGTGTCGATCGCGGAGTCGATGCAGGTGCTGCCGCGGCCGTACGCGGTGTGGCCGTCTCCCTCGTAGGTGAGGAGGCGGCCGGAGGAGAGCTGGGCGGCCAGGGCCTCGGCCCAGCGGTAGGGGGTGGCCGGGTCGCGGGTGGTGCCGACCACGACGATCGGGGTGGCACCGGCGGCCTCGATGCGGTGCGGCTCGCCCGAGGCCTGCACCGGCCAGTACGTGCAGTTCAGGGAGGCCCAGGCCAGGCCCTCGCCGAAGACGGGGGACGCCTTCTCGAAGTCGGGGAGGGCGTCGCGGACCTCGTCGGGCGAGGAGAAGGCGGCGGGGAGGTCGAGGCAGTTCACGGCGGCGTTCGCGAACATCAGGTTGCTGTAGCCGCCGTCGGCCTCGCGCTCGTAGTAGCTGTCGGACAGGGCGAGCAGGCCGGCGCCGTCGTTCTCCTTCGTCGCCGAGGTCAGCGACTTGCGCAGCTGCTGCCAGGCGCCCTCGTCGTACATCGCGGCGATGACGCCGGTGGTGGCCAGGGACTCGGTGAGCTTGCGGCCGTCGGCGTCGCCGGCGGGGATCGGCTTGGCGTCCAGGTCGTCGAAGAACGCCTTCAGGTTCCTGCCGACCTCGGCGGGGGTGGCGTTCTTGTCGCCGAGGGGGCAGTCGGCGCGGCGTACGCAGTCCTTCGCGAAGGACTGGAAGGCGGTCTCGAAGCCCGCCGTCTGTTCCAGGTTCAGCCTGCGGGCGGGCAGGGACGGGTCCATCGCGCCGTCCAGGACCAGGCGCCCGGCCCGGTCCGGGAAGAGTCCGGCGTACGTCGCACCGAGGAGCGTGCCGTACGAGGCTCCGACATAGGTCAGCTTGTCGTCGCCCAGCACCGCGCGCAGGACGTCCATGTCGCGGGCGGCCTCGACCGTCGAGACGTGGCGCAGCAGCTTCGGCGAGTCCGCCCCGCAGCCCTCCGCGAACTCCTTGAACGCGTCGACCAGCTCGTCCGTCTCGTGCTCGTCGTCCGGAGTGACGTCGGTCCGCGTGTACGCGTCCATCTCGCGGCCGTCCAGGCACTCGACGGGCTCGCTGCGGGCCACGCCCCGCGGATCGACCGCCACCATGTCGTACTGGGCGCGGACCTTCTCCGGGTAGCCGATGCCGGCGTACTGCTGGAGGTAGCTGACGGCCGAGCCGCCCGGTCCGCCCGGGTTGACCAGGAGGGAGCCGAGGCGCTTGCCGGGGCCGGTAGCCTTCTTGCGGGCCACCGCGAGGCGGACGTCGCCGTCGGCCGGCTGCGCGTAGTCGAGCGGGGCCTTCATGGTGGCGCACTGGAAGCCGGGCACACCGCAGTCGCGCCAGCCGAGCTTCTGCTCGTAGTACGGCGACAGCTCGGCGGGTGTGGCCTTCGGCAGCGGGGCCAGGGACGCCGTCGCCGGCTCCGTCGCCCCTGCCGCCTGAGCCGCCGGACCGGCGGACGTCGACGCGCCCCCCGCCGAGCAGGCGGTGGCGAGCAGCGCGGCGGCGAGGAACGTGGCTCGGATCCGGGTGCCGCCGATGCGGGTCCTGCGGTGAGTGCGCCTTGTGTGCATTCAGCGAGCGTAACTCTCCGCGACGGGACTGATGCGGTGCGTGGTTCACGTGCCTCGTTCGTGTTACCCCGTCAAGCGGATGCGGCGGGCCGGGAGGGCGGCCGGGCTCAGCCCGCTCTGAGCGCCATCGTCATCGCCTCCACCGCCAGCAGCGGCGGCACATTGCGGTCCAGGGCGTCACCGCAGGCGGCGATCGCCTCGATGCGGCGGAGGGTCGCCTCGGGTGAGCTGCCGTGGGCCAGCCGGTCCAGGGCGTCCTGCGCGTCGGCGTTGGCGATGGCCACGCGGGAGCCGAGCTGGAGGGCGAGGACGTCGCGGTAGAAGGCGGTGAGGTCGGTCAGGGCGAGGTCGAGGCTGTTGCGTTGCGTGCGCGTTCTGCGGCGCTTCTGGTCGGCCTCCAGATCCTTGATCACGCCTGCCGTGCCGCGTGGCAGCCGGCCGCCCTGGGCCGCGCCCAGCGCCGCCTTCAGCTCCTCGGTCTCCTTGGTCTCGATCTCCTCGGCGAGCTGCTTGGCGTCCTCCGCCGCCGCGTCGACCAGTTCCTGCGCCGCCCGGAGCGCGCCGCCGACGTCCTCGACCCGCAGCGGCATCTTCAGCACGGCGGCCCGGCGCTCCCGGGCGGCCGGGTCGGTGGCCAGGCGGCGGGCGTGCTCGACGTGGCCCTGGGTGGCGCGGGCCGCCGCGGCGGCGACGTCCGGTTCGATGCCCTCCCGGCGTACGAGCATGTCGGCGACGGCGTCCACCGACGGTGTGCGCAGATTCAGGTGGCGGCAGCGGGAGCGGATGGTGGGCAGGACGTCCTCGACGGACGGGGCGCACAGCATCCAGACGGTCCGCGGGGCGGGCTCCTCGACGGCCTTGAGGACGGCGTTGGCGGACTTCTCGTTGAGCCGCTCGGCGTCCTCGACGAGGATGATCTGCCAGCGCCCGTTCGCCGGCGAGGTGAACGACTTGCGGACGGTGTCCCGCATGTCCCGCACCAGGATCTCGGCGCCCACCGCGCTCACCGTGCTGACGTCCGCGTGGGTGCCGAGGAGCGCCGTGTGGCAGCCGTCGCAGAAGCCGCAGCCGGGGACGCCCCCCAGGGCGCGGTCGGGGCTCACGCACTGGAGCGCGGCGGCGAGGGCCCGCGCCGTCTGTGTGACTCCCGCGCCGGGCGGGCCGGTGAACAGCCAGGCGTGCGTCATGCTCGACGCCTCCGGCAGCGGGCCCGCCGCCGCGGCGGCGGTGACGAAGGCGTCGGCGTCCCGGGCAGCGGTGGTGAGCTGCTCGCTCACCTTCTCCTGCCCGACGAGGTCGTCCCACACGGTCATGGGTCACGCCGTCCTTCCGTCACGCTCCGCCGTCGCACCGCGCCGCACCCGTCCGCGACGCGCCTTCCATTGTGCGGGGCGTCACCGACAACGAGGCCGGGCCCCGCGGCCGACGGGCCCGGGGCCGGGTGCTCAGCGGCGCCCGCGGCCCTTGCCCCGGCGGCCACCGTCGCCACCGCGGCCGTCGTCGCCCCGGCCGTCCTCGTCCTCGCGCGGCCCGAGCAGTTCGTCCGCCAGGGTCGGCAGGTCGTCGAGCGGCGTCTCCTCGGCCCAGTCGGAACGGCGCCGGCGGGGCGGCGCCTGGTCCGGGTCGATCTGGGGCAGCTCGCGCGTACGGTCCTGTGCCTCGGCCTCCCGGGTGCGGTCGGCACCACCGTCGACGGGTCCGTCCTCCCGGAAGTAGCCCGGGGGGACCCGGTCGGCGGGGTCGTCGCCGCGTACGGGCGGCAGGACCGCCGTCTCGTCCGCGGCGCCCGGCGTCACCGGGGGCAGGACCGCCGTCTCGTCGACGTCCCGCGGCTCCACGGCCGGCAGCACCGTCGTCTCGTCCGCCGCACCGGCCGGCTCGGGCGGCTTGGGCAGCTCGGCCGTCACCTCGGACTCGGACTCCCGGGTCCCGGACGCCGCGGATGCCCCGGACGCCCCGTCGGCCCGGGATCCGTGCCCGGATCCGTCCTCGGTGCCGCCGTCCCGGGTGTCCCGCACCGGGCGCAGGACGGCCGTGTCCTCCACGGGGCCGCCGGAGGCGTTCGTCGGGGTCACCACCGGCGTCGGCACGGTCGCGGCGTCCGCGGGGGCCGCGGTCCGCTTGGGCCGGGGGGCGTCGGCAGCGGGCGGCGCCGAGGTCTTCGGGCCCGCGGAGGCCGCGGCAGCCGCCGCCTCCGCCGCCCGGCGAGCCTCCTCGGCCCGCAGCAGGGCCTCCTCGGCCTTGCGCTGCTTCTCCAGCCGCCGGGCCTCGGCCTCGGCGTGCAGCCGGGCCTCCTCCTCGGCCTGCTTGCGGCGGCGCTCCTCCTCGGCCCGCAGCCGCGCCTCCTCCTCGGCGCGTGCCTTCTCCTCGGCGAGCAGCCGTACCCGCTCCTCCTCGGCCTTCCGGCTGGCTTCCTCGGCCCGCAGCCGGGCCTCCTCCGCCTGCCGCTCGGCCTCGCGCCGCTGCGCCTCCTCCAGCTCGCGCCGCTTGCGCTCCTCCTCCTCGGCGCGCAGCCGCTCCAGCTGTTCGAGGCGCTCGCGCTCCAGGCGCTCCTCCTCGGCCTTGCGCGCGGCCTCTTCCTCGGCCTTGCGGCGGGCCTCCTCCTCGGCCTTGCGGCGCGCCTCCTCCCGGGCCTTGATCTCGGCCTCGGACAGCGGCAGCACCTGGTCGAGCCGGTGGCGTACGACGGTGCCGACGGCCTCGGGCTCCTGGCCCGCGTCGACGACGAGGTAGCGCCCCGGGTCGGCAGCGGCGAGGGTGAGGAAACCGGAGCGCACGCGCGCGTGGAACTCGGCGGGCTCCGACTCCAGCCGGTCCGGCGCCTCGGTGAACCGCTCGCGCGCGGTCTCCGGGGAGACGTCCAGCAGCACGGTCAGGTGCGGTACGAGCCCGTTGGTGGCCCAGCGGTTGATGCGGGCGATCTCGGTCGGCGACAGGTCGCGTCCGGCGCCCTGGTAGGCGACCGAGGAGTCGATGTAGCGGTCGGAGATGACCACGGCGCCGCGCTCCAGCGCGGGCCGGACCACGGTGTCGACGTGCTCCGCGCGGTCGGCGGCGTACAGCAGCGCCTCCGCGCGGTGCGACAGACCGGCGCTGGAGACGTCGAGCAGGATGGAGCGCAGGCGCTTGCCCACCGGGGTCGCCCCCGGCTCGCGCGTGAGCACGACTTCGTGCCCCTTGCCCCGGATCCACTCGGCGAGGGCCTCGGCCTGGGTGGACTTCCCGGCGCCGTCGCCGCCCTCCAGGGCGATGAAGAAGCCGCCCGTCGCGGGCGTCGGCACCGGGTCGTCGCCGCCGAGCAGCGCGTCCCGCAGGTCGTGCCGGAGCGGAACGCCGGACCGGTCGTCGACCTTGGCCAGCACCAGCGCGGCCACCGGCAGCAGCAGCGCGCCGACCAGCATCAGGACGAACGCGGCGCCGCCGTGCGCGAAGACGAACTTGCCGCTCTCCAGGCGGTGCGGGCCGATCGCCGCGGCGACCACGGGCGCGACGACCGCGCCGAGGGCCACGCAGACCCGGACGACCGCGTGCAGGTGCTCGGTCGTGCGGGCCCGGCGGCCGTCCTCGGTCTCCTGGTCGAGCAGGGCGTGCCCGGTGTTCGCGGTCACGCCCGCGCCGACACCGGCCAGCACGAGGAGCAGCAGCACGGTGGTGTCGTCCGGGACGAGCCCGGCGGCCAGCAGGGCGACGCCGGCGAAGGCGATCGCCAGCGCGAGCAGGCGGCGGCGCGACAGTGAGGGCAGCAGGGCCGGGGCCGTACGGATGCCGACGACGACTCCGCCGGTGAGCGCGCCCACCATCAGCCCGTACAGCACCGGGCCGCCGCCCAGGTCCTTGGCGTGCAGCACCGCCACGGCGACCACGGCGGCCACGACGGCGGCGACCGCCGCGCAGGCGAAGACCAGCAGGGGCAGGACGCCGGTGCGGCCCTTGTCGACGCCGGTGCCGCTCTTGGGGCGGCGCAGTCCCTCCAGCGGCGACCGCGCGCGGGGGGTGCGGACGCCGGGCAGCTCCAGGAAGGTCACCACGGACAGGGACGCGGCGAAGAGACCGGCCGCGACGTACGAGGCGAGCGCCGCCTGGTGCTCGGCGAACCAGTCGATGCCGGCGCCCAGCAGGTTGTTCACCAGTGCCGCGACGACCAGTACGGCGCCGGCGAGGGGGATCGCGACGAAGCCCGTACGCAGCGACAGGCGGCGCAGCGTGTCCATGTGGTCGGGCAGCGGCCGTACGGTCGCGCCCTCCAGGGGCGGCGCCGGCAGCAGCGCGGGGGCCGCGCTCTCGCGGCACACCGTCCAGAAGCGCTCGGCGACGCCGGTGACGAAGGCGGTCACCAGGAGCACGGCGAGGGCGTTGTCCGGCGTCCAGTCGATCCACAGGGGGGCGACGATCAGCAGGGCGGCCCGCAGCCCGTCGGCGCCGACCATGGTCCAGCGGCGGTCGAGCGGGCCGTCCTGCGAAGTGAGTGAGGAGAGCGGCCCGAGCAGGACGGCGCCGAAGAGCAGCGTCGCCAGGATGCGGACGCCGAAGACGGTCGCCACTGCGAACGCCACGCCCCGGTAGCCCCCGCCGAAGGAGCCCGCGCCGATCGCGGCCTGCACGGCGAGGAGGACCAGCACCAGCAGGGCGAGAATGTCGCCGACACCCCCCACGAGCTGTGCGCTCCACAAACGCCGCAGCTGCGGTCGGCGCAGCAGGGCGCGGACGGCGCGCTCGCGGGAGTCCGCGACCAGGGCGTCGTCCGGGGCGGGGTGAGGGGCCGTTGGTTGCTCGGCTCGCGTCATGCGTTCAGCCTATCGGTCGCCGCCGACAGTCCGGCATGCCCGGCGGCACGTACGAACGCCCCGGCATCCGAATGATGCCGGGGCGTTCGTTTTGCGAAGGCGTTCCTGAGCCGGGCTCAGTCCTCCGACGCCCGCGAGGCGGTCGCCTTCTTGGTGGCCGTCTTCTTCGCGGTGCTCTTGGCCGCGGTGGTCTTCTTGGCGGCCGTGGTCTTCGCCGCGGCCGTCTTCTTGGTCGCCGCCGCCTTCTTGGCCGGGGCCTTCTTGGCGGCCGTCTTCTTGGTGGCCTTCTTCGCCGTCTTCTTGGCGGGCCCCTTGGCGCGCTTCTCGGCGAGCAGCTCGTAGCCGCGCTCCGGCGTGATCTCCTCGACGCTGTCGCCGGAGCGCAGGGTCGCGTTGGTCTCGCCGTCGGTGACGTACGCGCCGAAGCGGCCGTCCTTGACCACGACCGGCTTCTCGCTGACCGGGTCGGTGCCCAGCTCCTTCAGCGGCGGCTTGGCCGCGGCCCGGCCACGCTGCTTGGGCTGGGCGTAGATCGCCAGCGCCTCCTCCAGCGTGATCGTGAAGAGCTGCTCCTCGGCCTGGAGGGACCGCGAGTCGGTGCCCTTCTTCAGGTAGGGCCCGTAGCGGCCGTTCTGCGCGGTGATCTCGACGCCCTCGGCGTCGGCACCGACGACGCGCGGCAGCGACATCAGCTTCAGGGCGTCGTCCAGGGTGACGGTGTCCAGCGCCATCGACTTGAACAGCGAGGCCGTCCGCGGCTTCACGGCGTTCTTGCCGGTCTTCGGGGTGCCCTCCGGGAGCACCTCGGTGACGTACGGGCCGTAGCGGCCGTCCTTGGCGACGATGGTGTGCCCGGTGGCCGGGTCGGTGCCCAGCTCGAAGTCGCCGCTCGGCTTGGCGAGCAGTTCCTCCGACAGCTCGACGGACAGCTCGTCCGGTGCCAGGTCCTCGGGGACGTCGGCGCGCTGGTGGTTCTCGGAGTCCTTCTCGCCGCGCTCGATGTAGGGGCCGTAGCGCCCGACGCGCAGCACGATGTCGTTGCCGACGGGGAAGGACGACACCTCTCGGGCGTCGATCGCGCCGAGGTCGGTGACCAGTTCCTTGAGGCCGCCGAGGTGGTCGCCGTCGCCGTTTCCGGCCTCGGCCGCGCCGCCGGTCCCGGTGCCCTCGCCGAAGTAGAAGCGCCGCAGCCACGGCACCGACTGGGCCTCGCCGCGGGCGATGGCGTCGAGGTCGTCCTCCATCTTGGCGGTGAAGTCGTAGTCGACGAGGCGACCGAAGTGCTTCTCCAGGAGGTTGACCACGGCGAAGGAGAGGAAGGACGGGACGAGCGCCGTGCCCTTCTTGAAGACGTAGCCGCGGTCCAGGATGGTGCCGATGATCGACGCGTACGTCGACGGGCGGCCGATCTCGCGCTCCTCCAGCTCCTTGACCAGCGACGCCTCGGTGTAGCGGGCCGGGGGCTTGGTGGCGTGGCCGTCGACCGTGATCTCCTCGGCCGTCAGCGCGTCGCCCTGGGCGACCTGCGGCAGGCGGCGCTCGCGGTCGTCCAGCTCCGCGTTCGGGTCGTCGGCACCCTCGACGTAGGCCTTGAGGAAGCCGTGGAAGGTGATGGTCTTGCCGGACGCGCTGAACTCGACGTCGCGGCCGTCGGAGGCGGCGCCGCCGATCTTCACGGTGACGCTGTTGCCGGTCGCGTCCTTCATCTGGGAGGCGACGGTCCGCTTCCAGATCAGCTCGTAGAGCTTGAACTGGTCGCCGGTCAGCCCGGTCTCGGCGGGCGTGCGGAAACGATCACCCGAGGGGCGGATCGCCTCGTGCGCCTCCTGGGCGTTCTTGACCTTGCCGGCGTACGTCCGCGGCTGGGGCGGCAGGTAGTCGGCGCCGTACAGCTGCGTGACCTGGGCGCGGGCGGCGGAGACCGCCGTGTCGCTCAGGGTCGTCGAGTCCGTACGCATGTAGGTGATGTAGCCGTTCTCGTACAGCTTCTGGGCGATCTGCATGGTCGCCTTGGCGCCGAAGCCCAGCTTGCGGCTCGCCTCCTGCTGGAGCGTCGTCGTACGGAACGGGGCGTACGGCGAGCGGCGGTACGGCTTGGACTCGACCGAGCGGACGGCGAAGCGCGTGTTCTCCAGGGCGGCGGCGAGCGCGCGGGCGTTCGCCTCGTCGAGGTGGAGGGTGTTGGCGCTCTTGAGCTGCCCCAGGGAGTCGAAGTCGCGGCCCTGGGCGACACGCCGGCCGTCGACCGTCTGGAGGCGGGCGACCAGCGACGACGGGTCGGAGGCGTCGCCCGCGCGGCCGGTGGCGAAGGTGCCGGTGAGGTCCCAGTACTCGGCGGAGCGGAACGCGATGCGCTCGCGTTCCCGCTCGACGACGAGGCGGGTGGCGACGGACTGGACGCGGCCCGCCGACAGCTTCGGCATGACCTTCTTCCACAGGACCGGCGAGACCTCGTAGCCGTAGAGGCGGTCGAGGATGCGGCGGGTCTCCTGGGCGTCGACCAGCTTCTGGTTGAGCTGGCGCGGGTTGGCCACGGCGGCCCGGATCGCGTCCTTGGTGATCTCGTGGAACACCATGCGCTTGACGGGGATCTTCGGCTTGAGGACTTCCTGGAGGTGCCAGGCGATGGCCTCGCCCTCGCGGTCCTCATCGGTGGCGAGGAAGAGCTCGTCGGAGTCCTTCAGCAGATCCTTGAGCTTCCTGACCTGCGCCTTCTTGTCGGCGTTGACCACATAGATCGGCTGGAAGTCGTGTTCGACGTCCACACCGAGGCGGCGGACCTCGCCGGTGTACTTCTCGGGCACCTCGGCGGCGCCGCTGGGAAGGTCGCGAATGTGCCCGACGCTCGCCTCGACGACGTAGCCAGGGCCGAGATAGCCCTTGATCGTCTTCGCCTTGGCAGGCGACTCGACGATGACGAGTCGGCGGCCGCCGTTCGCGGTCTCGCTGGTCGGGGACAACTTCGCTCTTCTCTCCGGTCGACGCTGGGCCTCCCCGGGCCGTGGTCCCCGGGGTCGGGTCGTACTGCGTTTCGGTCGTGACGCTGCGGAGTGTGACGGTACCTCCCGCCCCCGTGTCAAACGGGAAAAGCCCGCAACGGCCACTCGAACGGTAACCCGACGAACCCTGTTCCTGCCGCCCGGAGTGGTCACCGGCCCGGATCCGGATATCCGGAGCGCGATCCCCCGATTACGCGGGGGAGAGTGCGGCAGGGGACCGGAACCGGCCCCTCACACGTGCGACAGGCACCATGCCCCGAGGGCCAGCGCGACCACGGCGGCGACGCTCGCGACGGTCGCCGATGCGACGGGGCTCACACCGTGCGCGACGGGCCGGCCGTGCCGCACCCGCGTCGTGGTCCACACCAGCAGACCCGCCCCGAACAGGGCGAACACCAATCCCGCGAAGATCGCCGGCCCGCTCTCCATGGTCCCCGTGCCCCTTTTCTCCAGCCCGCGCGTGTGCAGCATCGGGGACGCTGCCACGCGTGGGCGGCGGGCAGGCGAACCCGAGGTGAACGGGGAGCCGACGGGTGGCCGGCCACCGCGCGTGGCTCGTTCTTCCCGTTCGGCGGCGGGAGGCCGGGACCGGTGAGGCATGTCTCTGAAAGACACGTCTCCGCGTGGCATGTCTCTACGCCGGTTCGAGGAAGCCCTGCTCCACCAGCAGCCGGATCTGGGCGGGCGTGCGGTCGCGCAGCGCCACCGGGTCCTCGCCGACCAGCTGGGCGATGGCGTCCAGGATGCGGCCCGCGCTCATGGTGCCGTCGCAGACGCCGGCGAAACCGGCGCCGACCGTGTCGACCCGGGTGGCCCGGCGCATGCCGCGGTTCTGGCGCAGGACGACGTGCTCCGGGTCCTCGGCGCCGGGCAGCCCGACCTGCTCCTGGACGACCTCGCCGGCCAGCGTGAAGTGCGCTTCGAGCAGGGCGGCGTCGTCGTGGGCGCGGAGGTAGTCGACGCGGTCGAAGTGCGCGCGCACCGTCTCGCCGAGCGGCTGCTCGATCGGGTGCGGCCACTCCTCGGCGACGACCGAGGGCTCGGCGGCCCCGGTCCGGCGCAGCGTGATCCAGCCGAAGCCGACGGCCTTGACCTTGCGCGCCTCGAACTCGTCCAGCCACGCGTCGTACCGCGCCTGGTACTCGCCCGCGTCACCGCGGTGGTCGCCCGCGTCCCTGAGCCACAGCTCGGCGTACTGCGTGATGTCCTGCACCTCGCGCTGCACGATCCAGGCGTCGCAGCCGCGCGGCACCCAGGAGCGCAGCCGGTCGGTCCAGTCCTCCCCCTCCACGTGCTGCCAGTTGGCGAGGAAGTGCGCGAACCCGCCCGGGTTCAGCCGCTCCCCCGTCTCCTGAACGAGCCGGCGGCACAGATCGTCCCCGCCCATGCCGCCGTCGCGGTAGGTGAGGCGGGCGCCGGGCGAGATCACGAAGGGCGGGTTGGAGACGATCAGGTCGTACGTCGCGTCCTCGTCGACCGGCTCGTACAGCGAGCCCTCACGCAGCTCGGCCGCCGGGGCCCCGGACAGGGCGAGCGTGAGCGCGGTGATGTGCAGCGCGCGCGGGTTGACGTCGGTCGCGGTCACGCGCGTGGCGTGCGCGGCGGCGTGCAGCGCCTGGATGCCGGAGCCGGTGCCGAGGTCGAGGGCGGCGGAGACGGGCGTGCGCACGGTGAGGCCGGCGAGGGTCGTGGAGGCGCCGCCGACGCCGAGGACGACGCCCTGGGCGTGGTTGCCGATGCCTCCGGCGCCGCCGACCGCGCAGCCCAGGTCGGAGACGATGAACCAGTCCTCGCCGCCGGGCCCGCCGTAGGGCCGTACGTCCACGGTGGCCGCCACCTCGTCGTCCGTCCGGACCAGCCAGCCGGTCTCCAGGCAGGCGTCGACGGGCAGAACGTCCGTCACGCGCGCGTGGGGCACGGGTTGCTGAAGCAGGAACAGCCGGACGAGCATTTCGAGCGGCGTGTCACCGCGGGTGGCCCGGAGCGCGGGCACGGTCTCGCTGCGCGACAGCGCCGCGTATGCGGGGGCGCCGAGCAGCTCCAGCAGCCCGTCGGCGGTGAAGGAGGCCCCGAGCAGGGCGTCCCGCAGCCGGGCGGTGACGTCGGGGCGGTCGGCGGAGGGCAGGGGGGACAGGCTGGCGTTACTCACACCCCCATTGTGGCCCCGCTCCCCGCCCTCCGCCCCGTGTCCGCCCGGGGGATCAGCCCGCCGCGGCCGACGGCGTCACGGAGGCCGCCTTGCAGCTCTCCTGCTTCGCCATCGCCTGGCCGACCTCACCCTCCTCCAGCGTCTTCAGCGCGTCGCTGCCGCTCTTGCTGAGCTTGTTCAGCTCGGTGGCGATGTCCTTCAGGCCGTCGGCGAACTTCGCCTGGTCCTTGGTGTCGAGGTCCTCCACCTGCTTCCTGAGGGAGGCGTACGACGTGGAGAGGCCGTTCAGCTCGGTGACCGCGTCCTTCTGCTTCTTCTCGCCGTCCTCGACGTCCGGAGCGCCGGCCTTCTGGACGGTGGCGCCCATCGCCTTGTAGGCGTCGGACATGTCCTGGAACGCCTTCGCGTCGGTCTTCTGGACCTCCGCCGGCGTGCTGTTGTCCGCGGTCTCCTTCTGGATCGCCGCGTTGGCCGCCTCGATCTTCTTGGCCTGCGGCTGCACCCCTTCGCAGACGTCCTTCGCCCAGGAGTTCAGCTTCTCGTTGTCGTCGCTGCCACCGCATCCCGTCAGCGCCAGTGCCAGTACCGCACCGCCGGACAGTGCGACCGCGAGCTTCTTGTTCACCGGTTTGGTCCCTTCCATGGCTCTCGGCCCCGGAACATACACGCCGGATGGGGGACACCCGCCGGACGAACATCCGTTATGACCGCATTGAAGCCATTTGCACCAAGAGAGAGAAGGGTCACGGCGAAGGAAGCGCACGCGCACGGGCCGGGCGGACGACGCGCCAACACGCGCCGTCCGCCCGGCCCTTGAGCTGCGCCTCCTACGAGGCCGCGCGCCGCCCGCTACGAAACCACGGCCGGATCGGCCGACTTGGGCTCGTGGCCGGCGTTGTCTTCGTCACCCATCGCGATCCCGCGCCGCTTGGACGCGTAGACCGCTCCCGCGATGACGAGGAACGCGAGGACCGCGATCACCACCCGCGCGCCGATGCTCTCGTCGGGGCCGTAGGAGAACTTGATGACGGCGGGCGCGATGAGCAGCGCCACCAGGTTCATGACCTTCAGCAGCGGGTTGATGGCCGGTCCCGCGGTGTCCTTGAACGGGTCGCCGACCGTGTCGCCGATCACGGTGGCGGCGTGGGCCTCGCTGCCCTTGCCGCCGTGGTGGCCGTCCTCGACGAGCTTCTTGGCGTTGTCCCAGGAGCCGCCGGAGTTGGCGAGGAACACGGCCATCAGCGTGCCCGCGCCGATGGCGCCCGCGAGGAACGCGCCGAGCGCGCCCACGCCGAGCGTGAATCCGATGAAGATCGGCGCCAGCACGGCGAGCAGTCCGGGCGTGGCGAGTTCCCGCAGGGCGTCCCTGGTGCAGATGTCGACGACCTTGCCGTAATCCGGTTTCTCGCTGTGGTCCATGATTCCGGGCCGCTCCCGGAACTGCCGCCGCACCTCGTAGACCACCGCTCCCGCCGACCGCGACACCGCGTTGATCGCCAGTCCCGAGAAGAGGAAGACGACCGCCGCGCCCGCGATGAGCCCGACGAGGTTGTTGGGCTGCGAGATGTCCATCATCAGGCTCATCGGCGCGCCCTCGCCGCTGAGTTTCTCGCCCACGTCCGCCGCGCCGGTGGTGATGGCGTCGCGGTACGACCCGAACAGGGCCGCCGCCGCGAGGACCGCGGTGGCGATGGCGATGCCCTTGGTGATGGCCTTGGTGGTGTTGCCGACGGCGTCCAGGTCGGTGAGCACCTGGGCGCCGGCGCCCTCGACGTCGCCGGACATCTCGGCGATGCCCTGCGCGTTGTCGGAGACCGGGCCGAAGGTGTCCATGGCGACGATCACACCGACCGTGGTGAGCAGGCCGGTGCCGGCCAGCGCCACCGCGAACAGCGCCAGCATGATCGAGGCGCCGCCGAGCAGGAACGCCCCGTAGACGCCGAGGCCGATCAACAGGGCGGTGTAGACGGCGGATTCGAGACCGAGGGAGATACCGGCGAGGACGACCGTGGCGGGACCGGTGAGCGAGGTCTTGCCGATGTCCTTGACGGGGCGCCTGGTGGTCTCGGTGAAGTAGCCGGTCAGCTGCTGGATCAGCGCGGCGAGCACGATGCCGATGGCCACCGCGACCAGCGCGAGGATCCGCGGGTCGCCGCTCTTGCCCGCGATCGCCGCGTCGGTGACGCCGTCCAGCTCGGAGTACTTCCCGGGCAGGTAGACGAAGACGGCCACCGCGACCAGGACGAGCGAGATCACCGCGGAGATGAAGAAGCCCCGGTTGATCGCGCTCATGCCGCTGCGGTCGGAGCGCCGGGGCGCCACCGCGAAGATGCCGATCATGGCGGTGACCACGCCGATCGCCGGCACCAGCAGCGGGAACGCCAGCCCGGAGTCGCCGAAGGCCACCTTGCCGAGGATCAGTGCGGCCACCAGGGTGACGGCGTAGGACTCGAAGAGGTCGGCCGCCATGCCCGCGCAGTCGCCGACGTTGTCGCCCACGTTGTCGGCGATGGTCGCGGCATTGCGCGGATCGTCCTCCGGAATGCCCTGTTCGACCTTGCCGACCAGGTCGGCGCCGACGTCGGCGGCCTTGGTGAAGATGCCGCCGCCGACCCGCATGAACATCGCGATCAGCGCGGCACCGAGGCCGAAGCCCTCCAGGACCTTCGGCGCGTCGGCCGCGTACACGAGCACCACGCAGCAGGCGCCCAGCAGGCCGAGCCCCACCGTGAACATGCCGACCACGCCGCCCGTGCGAAAAGCGATCTTCGTCGCCTTGTGCGAGACGAGAGTGAGGTCCTTTTCCGGTTCACCCGGGGCCGGGGTGGCTTCCCGCGCCGCCGCGGCGACGCGCACATTGCTGCGCACGGCGAGCCACATGCCGATATAGCCGGTGGCCGCCGAGAACGCCGCGCCGATCAGGAAGAAGATCGATCTCCCGGCTCGTTGATTCCAGTCGTCCGCGGGCAGCAGCATGAGCAGAAAGAACACGACGACGGCGAATACGCCGAGCGTGCGAAGCTGCCTGGCCAGATAGGCGTTCGCGCCTTCCTGGACGGCCCCCGCGATCTCTTTCATGCTCTCGGTGCCCTCGTCCGCCGCGAGCACCTGGCGCACCAGGATGCCCGCGAGCACCAGGGCGGCCAGGGCGACGACGGCGATGACCGCGATCAGGACACGGTTTCCGTCGGTGAGCACGGCGGCCGCGAGGGTCGAGGGGTCGCCCAACTGATGAGGGGTGGAAAGCTCCGCCATTCGTCCTCCTTGACGCTTGGGCTGAGCTCAAGATGTGGACGGGATTGTAGGTACCGGAAGCTGATCAAAACAGTGCACGACAAAAGGAAATGACCTGTCAACCACAAGGACCCGGGAAGTAGTAATGCCCTTCCCGCATTAACGTCCCGGTTTCCTGTTGTGATCCATTTATCGCGTCATTGATCGTGAATGAATTCACTTGGCGCCCGCACGGCACCACTGTAGATCCGCCCATGACGAAGGGCCCTACGAGGTAGGGCCCTTCGGGTGATACGGGTGGGTGAGGCGGGAGCGGTCAGACCGGCGGCAGGACCGCCGGCGCGGTCGGCCAGGTCATGCGGATCAGTCCGCCGTCCTCACCGGCCTTGACCTCCACGTCGTCGACGAGTCCGCTGATGACCGCGAGGCCCATCTCGTCCTCCTCGGTCTCCGGTTCGTCGGCCCCGGAGCCCGGGGTCCGGTCACCGGGGACCGCGTGCGGCGCCTCGTCACCGACCTCGATGGAGAACTGCTTCTCCTCCTCGATCAGCGACACCGTGACCGGCGCCGTGATGCCGACGTGCTGATGCAGGCCCACAGCCCGCGTGCATGCCTCACCGACGGCGAGCCTGACCTCGTCGAGGACGGCCTCGTCCACTCCGGCCCTGCGTGCCACGGCGGCCGCCACCAGACGGGCGGTACGGACATGCTCGGGCAGCGCGCTGAAGCGGAGTTCAACGGTGGCCATGCATCCCCCTCGGAACTACGGGCGTGCTTTCGAGGGTCCGGGCCGCCGACGGCCAGGACCCCCCTCGTTCTCTCACCGTCCCGGGCCCGCGGGCCCGGGACCGGTCGTCAGTCGGTGGCCGCCACCGCTTCCTCGACCGAGGTGTGAATGGGGAACACCTTGGTGAGGCCGGTGATACGGAAGATCTTGAGAATGCGCTCCTGGTTGCAGACCAGGCGCAGCGAGCCCTCATGGGCGCGCACCCGCTTCAGTCCGCCGACCAGCACGCCGAGCCCCGTGGAGTCGAGGAAGTCCACGCCCTCCATGTCGACGACGAGGTGGAAACTCCCGTCGTTCACGAGCTCGACCAGCTGCTCACGCAGCTTGGGCGCGGTGTATACGTCAATTTCGCCACCGACCTCGACGACCGTACGATCGCCGACGGTACGGGTCGACAGGGACAGGTCCACGGATCCTCCAGCACCTTGCTATCGAGCGGTCGTCCATCGGGACACCTCGGCTTGAAGCCCCCAGGACGGTACGCCAGCCGCGATGGCATTCAATCACTTACCGGCAGGCGTGCACGACGCCTTGCTCCCATTGTCCGTCACGCCAGTGACAGACTCGGTGCCGATGGCCAAGAATCACCGACCCGATCGACCCCCGGCGGAGCCCGGCTCCCGGCCGGAACCAGGCACGGTCCTGCACCGGCTCGCCGCGGGACCGAGTCGGGCTGCGCGCATCACTCATACGGAGCACTTGCCCCCGCGTGCGGGCCGTCATGCCCTCTGGCCGGACCGGATTCGCCCGGAGGTCGTCGCCGCCGTGCAGGCCGCGGGCATCGAACACCCGTGGGCCCACCAGGCACGTGTCGCCGAGCACGCCCTGGACGGCGACTCCGTGGTGGTCGCCACCGGCACCGCCTCCGGCAAGTCGCTGGCCTATCTGGTGCCGGTGCTCTCCGCGCTCCTGGACGGCTCCGAGGCCCCCAACGGACGCGGCGCCACCACCCTCTACCTGGCCCCGACCAAGGCACTCGCGGCCGACCAGTGCCGATCGGTGAAGGAACTTTCACAACCTCTCGGCACGGCCGTCCGCGCCGCGGTCTACGACGGCGACACGCCGTTCGAGGAACGCGAGTGGATCCGCCAGTACGGCACCTACGTGCTGACCAACCCGGACATGCTGCACCGCGGCATCCTGCCGTCCCACCCCCGCTGGTCCTCCTTCCTCAAGTCGTTGAAGTACGTCGTCATCGACGAGTGCCACACCTACCGGGGCGTCTTCGGCTCCCACGTCGCGCAGGTGCTGCGCAGGCTGCGCCGACTGTGCGCCCGCTACGGCGCGTCGCCCGTGTTCCTGCTCGCCTCCGCCACGGCCGCCGAGCCGTCGGTGGCGGCCCGCCGGCTCACCGGGCTCCCGGTCGTCGAGGTCGCGGACGACGCCTCACCGCGCGGTGAACTGGTGTTCGCCCTCTGGGAGCCGCCGCTGACCGAGCTGGAGGGCGAGAAGGGCGCCCCGGTGCGCCGCACGGCCACCGCCGAGGCCGCCGACCTGCTCACCGACCTCACCGTCCAGGGCATGCGGTCGATCACCTTCGTACGGTCCCGGCGCGGCGCCGAGCTGATCTCGGTGATCGCCCAGGAGCGCCTCGCCGAGGTCGACCGCTCCCTGACCCGGCGCGTGGCGGCGTACCGCGGCGGCTACCTCCCCGAGGAACGCCGCGCCCTGGAGCGCGCCCTGCACTCCGGCGAACTCCTCGGGCTCGCGGCGACGAACGCCCTCGAACTGGGGCTCGACATCTCCGGCCTGGACGCCGTGGTGATCGCGGGGTACCCGGGCACGCGCGCGTCCTTGTGGCAGCAGGCGGGCCGGGCGGGTCGCGCGGGTCAGGGGGCCCTGGCGGTGCTGGTCGCCCGCGACGACCCGCTGGACACCTTCCTCGTCCACCACCCCGAGGCTCTGTTCGACCAGCCCGTCGAGTCGACCGTCCTCGATCCCGACAACCCCTACGTCCTCGCCCCCCATCTGTGCGCGGCGGCGGCCGAGCTGCCCCTGACGGAGGAGGACCTGAAGCTCTTCGGCCCCGCCTGCGAGGAACTGCTCCCCCAGCTGGAGGCGGCCAAGCTGCTCCGCCGGCGGACCCGGGCCTGGCACTGGACGCGCCGGGAGCGGGCCGCCGACCTCACGGACATCCGCGGGGAGGGCGGACGCCCGGTCCAGGTCGTCGAGGCCGGGACGGGGCGGCTGCTGGGCACGGTGGACGCCGGTGCCGCCCACACGAGCGTCCACGAGGGCGCCGTACACCTGCACCAGGGGCGCACCTATCTCGTCCGCTCCCTCGACCTGGAGGACTCCGTCGCGCTGGTGGAACAGGCCACCCCCGCCTACTCGACGGTCGCCCGCGACACGACGGCGATCTCGGTCCTGGAGACCGACATCGAGGTCCCCTGGGGCGACGGGCGCCTGTGCTACGGCTCCGTCGAGGTCACCAACCAAGTGGTCTCCTTCCTGCGCCGGCGCCTCATCACCGGCGAGGTCCTGGGCGAGACGAAGCTCGACCTCCCTCCTCGGACGCTGCGCACGCGCGCGGTGTGGTGGACGGTCACCGAGGACCAGCTCGACGCCGCCCGGATCAACCCGGAGATCCTCGGCGGTGCCCTGCACGCCGCCGAGCACGCCTCCATCGGCATGCTGCCGCTGTTCGCGACCTGCGACCGCTGGGACATCGGCGGAGTGTCGGTCCCGCTGCACCCGGACACGCTGCTCCCCACCGTCTTCGTGTACGACGGCCACCCCGGCGGCGCGGGCTTCGCCGAGCGCGCCTTCCACACGGCCCGCGAATGGCTCACGGCCACCCGGGAGGCCATCGCCTCCTGCGAGTGCGACGCCGGCTGCCCGTCCTGCATCCAGTCCCCCAAGTGCGGCAACGGCAACGATCCGTTGCACAAGCGGGGAGCAGTGCGGCTGCTCACGGTGCTGCTGCGGGGCGCGGAGGCGGCGGCAGCGGCGGATGCGGCAGAGCGGCCTCGGGCGGGGCAGGTGGGACGGACGGAACAGACGGAAGAGCCTGAAGCGGGGCAGGCCGAAGCGGAGCAGGCTCAGTAGGCAGGATTTCGGCGGGCCGGGGTTCGGTGGGCAAGGGTTCGGTGGGCCGAGGTTCGGCGGGCTGACGCCCGGCGGGCCGAGGCCCGGCGGGCAGGCCCGGGCCCGCCCTCGCACGGACCTCCGCCGCGAACGGACCCCGGCCCGACGCCGCCGACACGTCCGACACCTGCCCGGTCAGCACGCAGCGCACCAGCCGCGCGCCCTGGGCCCGCGCGACCCGGTCGGCCTCGGCACACGCCGCCGAGCCGCCCCGGCCCCAGTGGTCCGCCGCCGCCAGCGCCGCCAGATCGGCGCCCCCGGCGGCGCGGTGCCGGGCGACCACCGCCTGTCCGAGGGCCAGCACGATGCCGAACACCAGGCACAGGACGGCGACTGCGCCCACACTCCAGACGGTGGCGGACCCCTGGTCGTGAGCGCGCCTCACGGCTCCGCCCCCACCGCTCGCTCCGCCGACGCCACGGCTTCCTCCCGTACCTCGAAGGGGAGGCCGTGCAACGCCGGTGGCTCGGCCACCACGACCACACGGACCAGGCCCGCCTCCCGGGCGACCGTGACGCGTGCCCCGCGCGGCGCCGCCTCCCGGACGAGCTCGACGACCGCGCCGTCCGGGTCCTGGCGTGCCGCCGCGCGTGCGCCCGTGCGGGCCGCGTCCACGCACTGGATCTGGGCGGCCACCACCAGCAGCCCCCACACCAGTGCCATCGCGAACACCACCAACACCGGCAGGACCACGGCCGTCTCCGCGGTCACGAACCCTCCGTCCGAGCGGCGGCCGCGCCCCCGGCGGGCTCCCGGCACGGCCTCCGTCCCGGGCGTCCGCTCACATCCGCGCATCGAGCGCCCGCTTCACGATGCCCTGCAACTCGGCGCTGACCGTGCCGCTCGTCACGACCTTGTAGAGGACCACGGCGAAGGCCACCGCAGCGACGATCCCCATCGCGTACTCCGACGTGACCATGCCCGCGTCCCGTCCCGCGCCCCGCCGCAGCAGCGCCGTCCGTGCTCCGCACACCAGGGCACTCAGCCGTGCCCGTACCGCCTGATACATCTCAACCCCCGTGAGGTTCGATCCCGTTGTTCACTCGCTCGTCCTTGCTGGTCACTCGCTCTCCGGCTCCCCGCCGGTACACGCCTCCGTCAGCGGCCACCTCCTCCGTCCCCCAGCACACCGCCGGCCAGCCCGATGACGACCGGCAGCACGCCCACCGCGATGAAGGCGGGCAGGAAGCACAGCCCCACCGGCGCGGTGACCATGACGGCCGCCCGGCGGGCCCGGGCCGTCGTGGTGCGGGCCCAGTCGGCGCGGGCCTGGGCGGCGAGCCGGGCGGCCGGACCTGCCGCGGGCAGTCCCGACACGTCGGCCCGTTCCAGCAGCCGCGCCAGTGGACCGGCGCCCGGGATCGCGGCCAACCCCCGCCAGGCACCGTCCGGTTCACCACCCAGTCGCACCTCCGCGGCGCCGCGCCCCAACGCCTCCCCCACGGGCCCGTCCAAGGCGTCCCCCACCGCCCGCGCGGCGGTCACCGGACTCGCGCCCGCCGCGACACAGGCCGCCAGCAGATCGGCTGCCAAGGGCAGTTGACGCGCGGCCTGTGCGGCGGTGGCCCCCACCTCGGGCGTACCGGCGGCCGGGCGTCGGGAGCGCAGCCGCCACAGCAACGCCGCGCCCCCCAGCCCCACCACGGCACCGGCGGCACCCCCGACCACGACCCAGCCGGCACACACCGTGCCCAGCAGCGGCAGCCACGCGCGGGCGACGGCCCGCACCTCCTCGGTGCGCCGTGGGGCCGCGGGGGCCGGGACGGGCGCCAGCAGCCCCGTGAGCCTCCTGTGCACCGTCCGCTCCCGCCGCGCGGCTCCGAGCACCCGCACCGGCCAGACGACCGCCGCCAGAATCCCCACCACTACCCCCAGCCTGTGGACAACGTCCCCGCTCACGACACCGCCTCCGCTCCGCGCACGATCCGCGTCACCCACCACACGCCCAGGCCCTCCAGCAGCCCGCCGGCCAGCAGGCAGCCGAGCCCCGCTCCGGTGTGCAGCAGCACGTGCAGCGGATCGGAGCCGAGGGCGACGCCGAGCAGGAGACCGAGGACCGGCAGGCCCGCGAGCATCACCGCCGTGGCCCGGGCGCCCGCCAACTGGGCGCGCAGGTCGGCACGCTGGTCCCGCTCGGCACGCAACGCACCCTCCAGCCGGTCGAGTCCGGCGGCCAGCCCCGCCCCCTGGTCGACGGCGACCCGCCAGCAGGCGGCGAGACCCCGCAGCCCCTCGGCGCCCGGCTGCCGCGCCGCCGCCGCGAGCGCCGCGGGAACGTCCCCGCCGAACCGGGCCGCCGCCAGCACGGCGGCCTGCGCGTCCCCCAGTCCGCCGGAGTCGCGCTCGGCGCACAACAGCGCCTCGCCCGGCTGCCGACCCGCCCGCACCTCCCCGGCGAGCGCGCCGCAGAGCGCGAGCACCGCGTCCTGCCGCCGCTCCCGGGCCCGCCTCGCATCGCCGGCCAGCCGCGTCCGCCGCAGTACCGGCACCCCGACCGCTCCCGCGAGCAGCGGCAGCACCGAGGAGCCCAGCAGCGCCAGCACCAGCCCGGCGGCCGGGGACCACCACTCGAACCCCAGCCGGCCACGGGCCCGCCACAGCCACTCCGTCACCCGGCGCACCGCGGGCGGTCCGATCCCGCCCTTCCCTCCTTCCGCCAGCACCGCCCGCGCGCGTCGCACGCCGGAGTGCCAACCGCCCGCCAGCCAGGCGGCGCTCCCCAGGCACGCCAGGGCCACACCCGTCGACAGCTCGCCCGTTCCGGTCACCGTCATCGCTCGCTTCCCGTCCTACGGACCCGCCCGCCGAGCCCGTCCATCCCGTCGGGCCCTCCGCCTCCTTCGAGCCCTCCGCCACGCAGCAGCTCCCGCAGCCGCTCCCACCCGCGTTCGGCCACGAAGGCCGCCGTGCCCCACCGCAGAGCCGGCACCGTCCGCACCAGGCCCGACGGATCGCGCTCCAGTACGTGCACCTCGGCGATCCGGCGCCTGCCGGTCCGGTCGCGGACCAGGTGCAGGACGACCGAGAGGGCGGCGGCGAGCTGGCTGTGCAGGGCCGCGCGGTCCAGCCCGGCCGCTGTGCCGAGCGCCTCCAGCCGGGCCGGTACGTCGGCGGCGGCGTTGGCGTGCACCGTCCCGCACCCGCCTTCGTGACCGGTGTTCAACGCCGCGAGCAGATGCACCACTTCGGGGCCGCGCACCTCGCCCACGACCAGCCGGTCCGGGCGCATTCGCAGCGCCTGCCGGACCAGGTCCTCAAGGGTGACCAGGCCCGCGGCCTCCTGGTTGGCGGGTCTGGTCTCCAGGCGAACGACATGCGGGTGATCCGGCCGCAGTTCCGCCGAGTCCTCGGCCAGCACGATGCGCTCGTCCGGTCCGACGAGCCCGAGCAGCGCGCTCAGGAGCGTCGTCTTGCCACTGCCCGTGCCTCCGCTGACGAGGAACGACAGCCGGGCTCGCAACAGGGCGCGCAGCACCCGGTCCCCGCCCGGCGGCACGGTGCCCGCCGCCGCCAGCTCGTCGAGCGTGAACGCGCGTGGGCGCACCACCCGCAGCGACAGGCAGGTGCAGCCGACGGCGACCGGTGGCAGTACCGCGTGCAGCCGGGTGCCGTCGGGCAGGCGCGCGTCCACCCACGGCCGGGCGTCGTCGAGCCGTCGTCCGGCGACGGTGGCGAGGCGCTGGGCGAGCCGCCGTACCGCCCCGGCGTCCGGGAAGGAGACCGGCGTGAGCTCCAGACCGCCGCCCCGGTCGACCCAGACCCGGTCCGGCGCGGACACCAGCACGTCGGTCACCGACGGGTCGGCGAGCAGCGGTTCCAGTGGCCCGCTGCCGACCAGTTCCGACCTGAGCCGGGCCGCGGTGCCGAGGATCTCGGCGTCTCCGAGCACCCGCCCCTGTTCGCGCAGGGCCTGCGCCACGCGCGCGGGTGTCGGCTCCGCCCCGCTCTCGGCCAGCCACCTCCGCACCCCGTCGAGCATCCCGGGAGCGGGAGCCGATCCCTGTGACCCGTCCGCGGCCGAACCGGCAGACCGGTCCGGGCCGGTCCCACCGGAGGGCGTCCCGGAGGCCCAGCCGGGAACGGCTCCTGCAGTCCGCCCCCTCGGTGTCCCAGGACCGCGCCCTCCGGGTCCCGCGTCGGCCGCGCCCCCTCCCCCGCTCGACTCCCCCGCGAAGACCGAGCCCACGGCGCTCACACCACACCCCCCGTCTCCACCAGCGCCCGGTCCCAGAACTCCCGGCAGAAGCGCGCCAGGGGTCCGCGGGCGGACGTGCCCGGTGGGCGTCGGCTCTCCGCGGCGCGCAGCAGTCCCGGCTCGACCGGCACCTCGCCGGCCAGGGGCAGTCCGAGCAGCCGGGCCACCTCGCGGTCGTCGAGTCCGGATGCGTACGGCCCGCGTACCGCGACGCGGAGGTCGCGCAGGACCATGCCGACCGCGGTGGCCACCCGGCCGGCCGCGGCGACGGCCCGCAGCTCGGCGGGGACGACGAGGAGCCCGACGTCGAGCTGGGCGAGGACCTCCGCGGCGCCGTCGTCGATCCGACGCGGCAGGTCGACGACGACCGTGCCGCCCCTGCGCCGGGCCGCGGCGAGCACCGCGCGGACGGCCTGCGCCGGTACCGCGACGCAGTCGCCCCGGTCCCAGCTGAGTACCCGCAGCGCATGCAGCTCCGGCAGCGACTCCTCCAGGGCGCCGCTCCCGACGCGTCCGCGCGAGGCGGCGAACGCGGGCCACCTCAGCCCGTCGGCGGTCTCACCGCCGAGGAGGACGTCCAGACCGCCGCCCAGCGGATCGGCGTCCACCAGGAGGCTGCGCATCCCCTCCCGTGCGGAGGTGACGGCGAGCGCGCAGGCCAGCGTCGACGCTCCCGCGCCGCCCCGGCCGCCGATGACGCCGACGGTGAGGGCCGGCTTGCCGACGCCCTCGGTGACGTCGGCGATGCGGTCGACCAGCCACTGCTCGCCGTCGGGCAGCATCAGCACGTGGTCGGCGCCGATCTCGACGGCCCGCTGCCAGACCCCGGAGTCGTCCTGGTCGCGGCCGATCAGGACCACGCCTCGCCTCCGCACGGCTCCGCGCACGCGCCGTGCGGCGTCGTCACCGACGATCACGAGCGGCGCGGCCTCCCAGCCCCCGAGCTGTCCGGACGTACCGCCTCCGGTCCGCCCGGCGGTCGCCCCCGACACCGCCGGCAGCGAGTGGTGCACCTCCGGTGTGGCGCCGGCCGCGGCGCACAGGCGCAACAGATCGTCGAGGAGTTCGGTGTCCTCCGTGACGATCAGCGGCCCGCCGCGCCGCCCTCCCGCGGTGGGCGGCGGATCGTGCGTGATGTTTCCGGCCATGGTTCGCTTCCCCCTTCGATTCGCGGCCGCGTGAAGAACCGGAAAGCGGTCCCCGCATGAACGGCCGACATGGCGCGTCCGGCAAAGAGATCCGGCCGTGGAAGTCGGCGCGGCCCGGACGCATGGGAATCACGGTGCGGCGAACGCGGAAATAGTGTGGATCTTGGTCCAAAACTGTGGACAAGTTGACGGTTGTGAATATCGCCGTCACTCAAACCGGTGAGCCCTGCCGGGCCTCCCGCACTCCCACCCGCGCTCCGTCCACATGGCCTCCGCGCCCTGTGCACGGCTTCCGCAGAGCAGCCCGGCAACTACACTGAGTAGCCAATCATGGGCATGACGAGTAGGCCTCCGTGCGTCATCACGACACGGAGACCGGAACAGGACGAGAGCCGGAAAACCCACCCGGACATGCGACGACCCCCGCCGGGGGGGAGAGCGGGGGTCGTCTCCACGGCCGACTCGGGGGGGGAGGAGTCGGACCGGGTTAGCACGGTCGCGAACGATCCGTGACTTCCATGGTGTACCCGAGAGCCTTCTCAGGCAAACCCACACGCCCCACCTTACGCCGAATGGGCTGCACCTATGCTCAGGGTCGTGGAAAACCCCTCCTTGCGCCACTCCATGCCCCGCACAGCGGCCTTCTTTGACCTGGACAAGACGGTCATTGCGAAGTCGAGCACGCTGACGTTCAGCAAGTCGTTCTACCAAGGCGGACTGATCAACCGCAGGGCCGTGTTGCGTACCGCATATGCCCAGTTCGTCTTCCTCGCCGGAGGGGCCGACCACGACCAGATGGAGCGGATGCGGGAGTACCTGTCCGCACTGTGCCGGGGCTGGAACGTCCAGTTGGTCAAGGAACTGGTCGCCGAGACCCTGCACGACCTGATCGACCCGATCATCTACGACGAGGCCGCCTCCCTGATCGAGGAGCACCACACCGCCGGCCGCGACGTCGTGATCGTCTCCACGTCGGGCGCCGAGGTCGTCGAACCGATCGGTGAACTGCTGGGCGCGGACCGGGTGGTGGCGACCCGCATGATCGTGGGCGACGACGGCTGCTTCACCGGCGAGGTGGAGTACTACGCGTACGGGCCCACGAAGGCGGCGGCGATCCGGGAGCTGGCCGAGTCGGAGGGCTACGACCTGTCCCGCTGCTACGCCTACAGCGACTCGGCCACCGACCTGCCGATGCTGGAGGCCGTCGGCCACCCCCACGCCGTGAACCCGGACCGGGCGCTGCGCCGCGAGGCTCTCGCGCGCGGGTGGCCGATTCTCGACTTCCACCGGCCGGTGCGGCTCAAGCAGCGGATCCGTGGGTTCTCCGTACCGCCCCGCCCGGCCCTGGTGGCCGCCGCCGCGGTCGGTGCGGCGGCGGCCACGGCGGGACTGGTCTGGTACGCGAGCCGGCGGAGGGCCGCGGCAGCCTGACGGCACGCCGGGCCGGCAGGGCCCTTTCACCCGCGTATGAGCGCAAAAGTAAAGAAGTGCGGCGAGCACTTCCGCTTGCTCGGGGGCAGGAGTACAAAGGAATCAACGGCCCGCGAGACCAAGGACATCCGAAAGGATCACCTTAGATAACGCATTTGGCCCCACGGACCGAGCATGGCCACTGGGCACCCACGCGACGTCGACCCGTCGATTACGGGCCAGCCGCACCAGGTGACGGGCAAAGTACCCGGCCTGATGGGCAACACATCGAGGACGCTTGGTACCCCGGTGGACATGCCAGCGGCGGTACGAGCCCTCGTACCGCCGCATTTCTCTGCCCGGCGCCTACGCCGCCCCTCGCTGGAGCGCCTCGCACACCGCCGTCGACTCGCGCGCGCCCAGTGTCACCGCGGTGCCGCAGTGGGCGATCCAGGCGGCCATGCCCTCAGGAGTTCCGGAAACGTAGCCGTCGAGCGCCGCCAGGTAGGGCGCGCGGCCCAGTTCGGCGTAGCCGACCTCGGCCGGGCAGACCGACTTCGGGTCGAGGCCGCTGCCGACCAGGACGATGCGCTCGGCCGCGCGCGCGACCAGTCCGTTGTGGGAGGTGAAGGGCCGCAGGGCCAGCAGTTCGCCGTGCACGACGGCGGCCGTCACCAGCGCCGGCGCGGAGCCGCCCGCCGTGACCAGCGCGGCCAGCCCGTCCAGCCGGCCGTGCGCCTCCCCGGCGCCGGGCAGCGGCAGTTCGACGAGCGGTTCGTCCACCGGCTCGCCCTCCTGGCGGGGCCGTCCCACCTGGTCCGCCTTGTCGGCGGCGGCGACCAGGTGCAGCCGGGCCAGCACCCGCAGCGGCGACTGACGCCAGATGGAGAGCAGCTGCCCCGCCTCGGCGGTCAGCCGCAGGGCCGCGCCCACCGCGCGCGCCTCGGCGTCACCACTGAAGTCGGTCCGCCTGCGGACCTCCTCCAGGGCCCAGTCCGCCCCGGACAGCGCGGCCGAGCCCCGGGCGCCGCGCAGGGCCGCCTCGGAGGTGATCTCGTTGCTGCGGCGCCGCATGATCCGGTGGCCGTAGACGCGGTCCACGGCCTTGCGTACGGACTCCACGGACTCGGCCACGCCGGGCAGTGCGCCCAGGGCCGCGAGCGGATCGGCGGTCGCGCCTGTCGTACTCATGAGTACGACCCTACGCACCCCTGCGCCGCGCCCCACGAATGAGTGGTCTTCTTCACGTATTACCGGGCCCGTGTGCCACGTACAGCTATCGAGACACTACGCTTGGTGAACATGAAAATTGCTTTCGTTGGGAAGGGCGGCAGCGGCAAGACCACCCTGTCCTCCCTGTTCGTCCGCCATCTCGCCGCCGACGGCGCACCCGTGGTCGCGATCGACGCCGACATCAACCAGCACCTCGGGGCCGCGCTGGGCCTCGACGAGGCGGAGTCGGCCGGGCTTCCCGCGATGGGCGCGCACCTGCCGCTGATCAAGGACCACCTGCGCGGCACCAATCCGCGCATCCCCTCCGCCGACAAGATGATCAAGACGACGCCGCCCGGCGAGGGGTCGCGCCTGCTGCGGGTGCGCGAGGACAACCCGGTGTACGACGCCTGCGCCCGGCCGGTGGAGCTGGACGGCGGGGCCGTCCGTCTGATGGTCACCGGCCCCTTCACCGACGCCGACCTGGGAGTCGCCTGCTACCACTCCAAGACGGGAGCGGTGGAGCTGTGCCTGAACCACCTGGTCGACGGCCGCGACGAGTACGTCGTGGTCGACATGACCGCCGGCTCGGACTCGTTCGCCTCCGGCATGTTCACCCGCTTCGACATCACGTTCCTCGTCGCCGAGCCGACCCGGAAGGGTGTCTCCGTCTACCGCCAGTACAAGGAGTACGCCCGCGACTTCGGCGTCACCCTGAAGGTCGTCGGCAACAAGGTGCAGGGACCGGACGACCTCGACTTCCTGCGCGGACAGGTCGGCGACGACCTCCTGGTGACCGTCGGGCACTCGGACTGGGTGCGCGCCATGGAGAAGGGCCGCCCGCCCCGGTTCGACCTCCTGGAGGACGTCAACGACCGTGCGCTGCGCGCCTTGCGCACGGCCGCGGACGAGACGTACGAGTCGCGGGACTGGGAGCGTTACACGCGCCAGATGGTCCACTTCCACCTGAAGAACGCCCAGAGCTGGGGCAACGAGCGCACCGGGACCGACCTGGCGGCGCAGATCGACCCCGGCTTCGTGCTCGGCGAGGAGGTCGCCACCCCCGCGTGACCCCCGCGCGGGGGCCGTCGCGCTACTGCTTGGCGGCCGGTGCCCCGGGGACGCCCTTCGGTGCCGGTGCGGGCGCGGCCGACAGGAAGGGCGCCCAGCCCTTCGCGGGGGCCTCGCCGACGCCGAGGGTGCGCAGCTTCTTCAGGACCTTCGGATCCTGTGCGTCCAGCCAGTCGGCGAGCTGCCGGAAGGAGACGCAGCGCACCTCCTTCTCGTTGCACACCTGCTCGATGGTCTCCTCGATGGCGCGCATGTAGGTGCCGCCGTTCCAGGACTCGAAGTGGTTGCCGATGATCAGCGGTGCGCGGTTGCCGTCGTAGGCCCGCTGGAAGCCCTGGAGCAGGCTGTCGCGCATCTGGTCGCCCCAGAACTCCCGCTTGGCGGGGTCGCCCTGGGTGGTGGTCCCCGACTGGTTGACCATGTAGTTGTAGTCCATGGTGAGCTGCTCGTAGGAGTGGCCGGGGAACGGCACGAGCTGCATCGAAAGGTCCCACAGGCCCTGCTTCTTGGCCGGCCAGACCTGGTTGTTGACTCCGCTGCTGTCGTAGCGGAAGCCCATCTCGCTCGCGGCCCTCGTGAAGTTCTTCTGGCCCTCCAGGCAGGGCGTGCGGGCGCCGATCAGCTCCTTGTCGTAGTCGAACGGAAGAGGTGATGCTTCCCCCGTCCCGGTGTTGCTCTTCCAGGACTTGACGAACTGCTTGGCCTGGCCGATCTCGTCCTTCCACTCGTCGACCGACCACTCGCCGACGCCGCCGCCGGCGCCGCAGAAGTGCCCGTTGAAGTGGGTGCCGATCTCGTTGCCCTCCAGCCACGCCAGACGCAACTGCTCGACGGTGTCGGCGATTCCCTGCTGGTCGTTGAAGCCGATGTCGGAACGGCCCGGGGAATGCTGCGGCGGCCTGTACAGGTCCCGCTTCTCCTCCGGCAGCAGATACACGCCGCTCAGGAAATACGTCATCGTGGCGTTGTTCTCCTTGGCCACTTCGCGGAAGTGGGAGAACAATTTCTGACTGTCCTCGCCCGCGCCGTCCCACGAGAAGACCACGAACTGCGGTGGCTTCTGGCCGGGCTTGAGCCGTTCGGGGCGCGGCAGGTGGGGCTGCGCCCCGGTGTACGCGGTGGAACCGTCGCCGATCAGGCGGACCGCGTTCTTCGGCGCCGGGGCGGCTTCCCCCTTTTCCCTCTGCGAGCCATGTGTCCCTTCACCGGAACCGCTGCCGCTGCCGAGCGCGCAACCGGCGAGCGCGGAGGCGCAGACCGCCGCGACCACGGTGCACGCGGCCATCCTGTGGGTGGTGGCCATGTTCCGCCCACCTTCTTCCTTCTCTCGGGCCAACGCCGACGAGGCGATGTCGGGTGCTGAGCCGGGCCGTGCCGTCAGCGCCGTCAAGGTGACACGGAAATGAGAAGGAATTAGTACGACAAGCCGATGAAATAACCGGTTCACTCGGTCGAGCGGTCCATTACTCCACTTGCGCGAAAAGCCTATGCCTTTTCTTTACTCTGAATTACGCTCTGTTTACTGAGCGCAATCACCGAGCGCTCTGGCATCCCGCCGCTGTACGCCGTGACCCACGGCCGCATGACCGCGACCGCGCAGCCCCGGAGGAGACGGGAAAAATGTCAGCCTGCGTCCCCGCCCACGCCGATCCGGCCCGTGCCGAGCACGTCCACCCACCGCACAGCCCGCCGCCCCGCGGCCCCCGGCGCTTCCGCGTCGCGGGCGCCGACGTGTCGGCCGCCATCGCGGTCTTCCTGATCGCCCTGCCCCTCTCCCTGGGCATCGCCCTCGCCACCGGCGCCCCCCTCCAGGCCGGCCTCGTCGCGGCCGCGGTGGGCGGGATCGTCGCCGGGCGGATCGGCGGCTGCCCCCTCCAGGTCAGCGGCCCCGCCGCAGGCCTCACCGTGGTCACCGCCGACCTCATCCAGCAGTACGGATGGCGCACGACCTGCGCCATCACCGTCGTCGCCGGCCTCGCCCAACTGGGCCTCGGCTGCCTGCGCGTGGCCCGCTCGGCCCTCGCGGTGAGCCCCGCCATCGTGCACGGCATGCTCGCCGGCATCGGCGTCACCATCGCCGTCGCCCAGCTGCACATCGTCCTCGGCGGCACCCCGCAGAGTTCCGTGCCCGACAACCTGGTCGCGCTCCCCGCGCAGCTGGCGAACCTGCGCCCGGCCGACGTGGCGGTGAGCGTGCTGACGCTGACCCTGCTGACGTTCTGGCCCCGCGTGCCGGGCCGGGCCGGGCGGCTCCTGGGCAAGATGCCCGCCGCCCTGGTCGCCGTCGCGGGCGCCACCGCGGTCGCCGCCCTCGCCGGGCTCCGCCTGCCCAAGGTCGACCTGCCGTCCTGGAGCAGTCACGCGCTGGCGACGCTGCCCGACGGTCCGGTGCTCGGGCTGGTCGCGGCCGTCCTCACCACCACACTGGTGTGCAGTGTGCAGTCCCTGCTCGGCGCGGTCGCCGTGGACAAGCTGGTCGCCGCCCGGCCGGGGCTGACCGGCCGCGTCAAGCGCTCCGACCTCGACCGCGAGCTGCTCGGACAGGGCGCCGCCAACATCGTCTCCGGATCGCTCGGCGGACTGCCCATCGCCGGCGTGGCCGTGCGCAGCTCCGCGAACGTGGCGGCGGGCGCCGTCAGCCGGAACTCCACGATGCTGCACGGCGTTCTCGTAGTGATCGCCGCGCTCCTGCTGGTCCCCGCCCTGGAGCTGATCCCGCTCGCCTCGCTCGCCGCCCTGGTCATGGCCGTCGGGCTCAAGATGGTCTCGCTGAACCACATCCGCACGGTGACCCGCCACCGTGAGGTGCTGGTCTACGCGGTCACCACCGCCGGCGTGGTGTTCCTCGGCGTCCTGGAGGGCGTCGCCCTGGGCATCGCCGTCGCCGTCGCCGTGGCCCTGCACCGGCTCACCCGCATGCGCATCACCCACGACGAGACCGAGGGGGTCCACCATGTCCACGTGCGGGGCCAGTTGACCTTCCTCGCGGTGCCCCGGCTCAGCCGGATCCTGCACCAGGTGCCGCACGGATCGGCCGCCGTCGTGGAGCTGGACGGGTCGTTCATGGACCACGCGGCGTTCGAGACGCTGCAGGACTGGCAGAAGACGCACACCGCACAGGGCGGCTCCGTCAACATCACCGGCCGCCGTCCCGGCACCCGCATCTCCGAACCGGCGGACACGGACAACTGCCGCTGCCGCCCCTGGACCCCCTGGCGCAACCACCAGTGCGAACGGCCGCCCACCGCGCCTCCGCCCGGCGCCGGGCGGCCGGATGCCACCGGCGACGCCGCCGACCCGGCGCCCGGTGCGGCCGTCGGGCGCGAACTCGCGCGCGGCATCAGCGCCTTCCAGCGCAACACCGCCCCCCTGGTCCGCGGCGAGCTGGCCCGGCTGGCACGGGAGGGACAGCAGCCTTCCCAGCTCTTCCTGACCTGCGCCGACTCCCGGGTGGTCACATCGATGATCACCTCCAGCGGCCCCGGCGACCTCTTCGTCGTACGCAATGTGGGCAACTTGGTACCGCTGCCCGGCGACGAGGGCGACGACTCGGTGGCCGCCGCGATCGAGTACGCGGTGGACGTGCTGAAGGTGCGGTCCATCACCGTGTGCGGGCACTCCGGGTGCGGCGCCATGCAGGCGCTGCTCAGCGCCGAGCCCGGCGGCAGACAGACACCGCTCAAGAGGTGGCTGCGGCACGGGCTGCCGAGCCTGGAGCGCCTGCCCGAGGACGACGGCACCCGGCCCCGGCTCGCGGGACGCGGGCCCGCCGACGCGGCCGAGCAGCTCTGCCTGGCCAACGTGGTCCAGCAGTTGGAGCACCTGCGCGCCCATGAGTCGGTGTCCCGGGCCCTGGGCGCCGGCGACCTGGAACTGCACGGCATGTACTTCCACGTCGGCGAGGCCCAGGCGTACCTGCTCGCCGAGGGCGGCGGGGAGGCCGTGTTCGAGCGGGTGCTGGAGACCGACCTGACCGTCTGACCGCCCGCAGGGTGTGACGGGCGTTACAGAGGCTGAACTCGGCACCGCCGGCGTCCGTGGGTACGGGTGACCAGGGCCGCGAAGGGAACGCGGCACAGGAACACGACAGGTCTAAACCAATTGCCCGTCGGCCCTTGTCACCGGCCCCCCGGGTCTGATGAGCTGTGGCCTGGGACACAACGGACAACCCTGAGAATGGGAGATGTCGTGAGCAACGAATCCTTGGCCAACCTGCTCAAGGAAGAACGCAGGTTCGCACCCCCTGCCGACCTGGCCGCGAACGCCAACGTCACGGCAGAGGCGTACGAACGGGCCAAGGCAGACAGGCTCGGCTTCTGGGCCGAGCAGGCCCGCCGGCTGACCTGGGCCGAGGAGCCGACCGAGACCCTCGACTGGTCGAATCCGCCGTTCGCCAAGTGGTTCAAGGACGGCAAGCTCAACGTCGCCTACAACTGCGTCGACCGGCACGTGGAGGCCGGTCACGGCGACCGCGTCGCCATCCACTTCGAGGGCGAGCCCGGCGACAGCCGCGCCGTCACCTACGCCGAGCTGAAGGACGAGGTCTCCAAGGCCGCCAACGCCCTCCTTGAGCTGGGCGTGCAGAAGGGCGACCGGGTCGCGGTCTACATGCCGATGATCCCGGAGACGGCGATCGCGATGCTGGCCTGCGCCCGGATCGGCGCCGCCCACTCGGTGGTCTTCGGCGGCTTCTCCTCCGACGCCCTCGCCACCCGCATCCAGGACGCCGACGCCAAGGTCGTCATCACCGCCGACGGCGGCTACCGGCGCGGCAAGCCGTCCGCGCTCAAGCCGGCCGTCGACGAGGCCGCCGAGCGGGCCGGCATCGTCGAGCACGTGCTCGTCGTCCGCCGCACCGGGCAGGACGTCGCCTGGGACGACTCCCGCGACAAGTGGTGGCACGAGACCGTCGACCGGCAGTCGGCCGAGCACACGCCGGAGGCGTTCGACGCCGAGCACCCGCTCTTCATCCTCTACACGTCCGGTACGACGGGTAAGCCCAAGGGCATCCTGCACACCTCCGGCGGCTACCTCACCCAGACGGCGTACACGCACTGGGCGGTCTTCGACCTCAAGCCGGAGACCGACGTCTACTGGTGCACCGCCGACGTCGGCTGGGTCACCGGCCACTCCTACATCGTCTACGGCCCGCTCGCCAACGGCGCGACGCAAGTCATGTACGAGGGCACCCCGGACACCCCGCACCAGGGCCGGTTCTGGGAGATCGTGCAGAAGTACGGCGTGACGATCCTCTACACCGCGCCCACCGCGATCCGGACGTTCATGAAGTGGGGCGACGACATCCCCGCGAAGTTCGACCTCACCTCCCTGCGCGTCCTCGGCTCGGTCGGTGAGCCGATCAACCCCGAGGCGTGGGTCTGGTACCGCAAGAACATCGGCGCGGACGCGACCCCGGTCGTGGACACCTGGTGGCAGACCGAGACCGGCGCGATGATGATCACACCGCTGCCCGGCGTCACCGAGGCCAAGCCCGGCTCCGCCCAGCGCGCATTGCCCGGCATCTCCGCCACCGTCGTCGACGACGAGGCCCGCGAGGTGCCGAACGGCGGGGGCGGCTACCTGGTCCTCACCGAGCCGTGGCCGTCGATGCTGCGCACCATCTGGGGCGACGACCAGCGGTTCATCGACACGTACTGGTCGCGCTTCGAGGGCAAGTACTTCGCGGGCGACGGCGCCAAGAAGGACGACGACGGCGACATCTGGCTGCTCGGCCGGGTCGACGACGTGATGCTCGTCTCCGGCCACAACATCTCCACCACCGAGGTCGAGTCGGCCCTCGTCTCCCACCCCTCGGTCGCCGAGGCGGCCGTGGTCGGCGCGGCCGACGAGACGACCGGACAGGCCATCGTGGCCTTCGTGATCCTGCGCGGCACGGCGGCGGAGTCCGAGGGCCTGGTCACCGAGCTGCGCAACCACGTCGGCACCGCGCTCGGCCCGATCGCCAAGCCCAAGCGGATCCTGCCGGTGGCCGAGCTGCCGAAGACCCGCTCCGGCAAGATCATGCGGCGACTGCTGCGGGACGTGGCGGAGAACCGCCAGCTCGGGGACGTCACCACCCTGACCGACTCCACCGTCATGGACCTCATCCAGACGAAGCTCCCCGCGGCACCCAGCGAGGACTGAACCCCCTGCTCCGAGGGCACCCGGCGAAGATCCGCCGGGTGCCCTTTCCGTTTGCCGTATGGGTAGGCTGGGGAGCGCGTAAGAAAACCAACAAGATCCTCATGGTGCGCCGGGAAGTCTGGTCGGCAAGTGTTTCAGTGCTGCCCACAGACCGGAGGTCTTCCCCGTGACCGCGCCCCGCACCGCCCGCAAAGCCTTCGGACGCCTGTCCCTCCCGGAGCGGAACTACGTCGCGGAGGCGCTGCGCACCGAGACCGTCGGCGGTGTGCTGCTGCTGGTCGCCGCGGTCGCCGCACTGGTGTGGACGAACATCCCGGCGCTGCACGACAGCTACGAGAGCGTCAGCGACTTCCACTTCGGCCCCGCGGCCATCGGCCTGGACCTCTCCGTCGCGCACTGGGCCGCCGACGGGCTCCTCGCGATCTTCTTCTTCGTCGCCGGCATCGAGCTCAAGCGCGAACTCGTCGCCGGTGACCTCAAGGACCCGCGGGCAGCCGCCCTCCCCGTGGTGGCCGCCCTGTGCGGCATGGCCGTACCGGCCCTCGTCTACACGGTCACCGCCACCACGGGCGGCGGCTCCCTGGCCGGCTGGGCCGTGCCCACCGCCACCGACATCGCCTTCGCGCTCGCCGTGCTCGCCGTCATCGGCACGTCCCTGCCCAGCGCCCTGCGCGCGTTCCTGCTGACGCTCGCGGTCGTCGACGACCTGTTCGCGATCCTGATCATCGCGGTCTTCTTCACCTCCGACCTGAACTTCGCCGCACTGGGCGGCGCGGTCGTCGGCCTCGGCGTCTTCTGGCTGCTGCTGCGCAAGGGCGTGCGCGGCTGGTACGTGTACGTCCCGCTCGCCCTCGTGATCTGGGGGCTGATGTACAACAGCGGCATCCACGCCACCATCGCCGGTGTCGCGATGGGCCTGATGCTGCGCTGCCACCGGCGCGAGGGCGAGGACCACGCACCGGGCGAGCACATCGAGCACCTGGTGCGCCCGCTGTCGGCGGGCCTGGCCGTGCCGCTGTTCGCGCTGTTCAGCGCGGGTGTGTCCATCTCGGGTGGAGCGCTCGCCGACGTGTTCACCAGGCCGGAGACCCTCGGTGTGGTGCTGGGCCTCGTGATCGGCAAGACGGTCGGCATCTTCGGCAGCACCTGGCTGACCGCGCGCTTCACCAAGGCCTCGCTCAGCGACGACCTGGAATGGGCCGACGTGTTCGCGGTGGCGACGCTGGCCGGCATCGGGTTCACCGTCTCGCTGCTCATCGGCGAGCTGGCCTTCGAGGGCGACGCGGCGCTGACCGACGAGGTGAAGGCCGCCGTCCTCACCGGCTCGCTGGTCGCGGCGGCCCTGGCGACGGTGCTGCTGAAGATACGGAACGCCAAGTACCGCGGGATGGTGGCCGACGAGGAGCGCGACGACGACCTCAGCGGCGTCCCCGACATCTACGAGGAGGACGACCCCGCCTACCACCTGCGCGTCGCCGCGATCTACGAGAAGAAGGCCGCCGAGCACCGCCGGATCGCCGAGGAGATGGAGGCCGCACGGCTTGCCGAAGTGAAGGGCGGGGCAGGCGATGAGGGCGGCGGTCCGGCATGATCTGACGAGACGGTACAAAAGACGGGACCGTTCGCGCTCGGACCGGACGCACCGGGGCCGAGGACGACGTCACGAAACCGTACGCAGATGAGCCAGCAGAAGAGGGAGACCGCGATGAGCGCACCCGACGGCAGCCCGGTCGGCACCGAACGCAGCATCGGCCAGCTGTTCGCCTCGGCGACCACCGAATTGTCGGCGCTCGTGCACGACGAGATCGCGCTGGCCAAGGCGCAGCTGAGGCAGGACGTCAAGCGCGGGGCGACGAGCGGCGGCGCGTTCTCCGCGGCCGGGGCCGTCCTCCTGTTCTCGCTGCCGATGCTGAGCTTCGCGCTCGCCTACGGCATCCGGACCTGGAGCGGCTGGAACATGGCCGTCTGCTTCCTGCTGTCCTTCGCGGCGAACGTCCTCGTCGCGGCCCTCCTCGCGCTGATCGGCATCGTCTTCGCGAAGAAGGCCAAGAAGGGCAAGGGCCCGCAGAAGGTCGCCGCCTCGGTGAAGCAGTCGGCGGGCGTCCTGCAGAACGCCAAGCCGCACCCGCGTCCGGAGCTGCCCGCGGACCGGTCCCCCGAAGCCATCGAGGCTGTGGCACGCTCGTCCTCATGACCGGCTCCACCACCCCTTCGGGCCAGCCCCCCACTTCGGTCGTCCGGCCGGCCATGCCCGGCGGCCACGAGGTGATCCACCGGGACGTCGCGGCCAACGGCGCCCGCTTCCACATCGCCGAACTGGGCGACGGGCCGCTGGTGCTGCTGCTGCACGGCTTCCCCCAGTTCTGGTGGACGTGGCGGCACCAGCTCGTGGCGCTCGCCGACGCGGGATTCCGCGCGGTCGCCATGGACCTGCGCGGCGTCGGCGGCAGCGACCGCACCCCGCGCGGCTACGACCCCGCCGGCCTGGCCCTCGACATCACCGGGGTGGTCCGCTCGCTCGGCGAGCCGGACGCCGCGCTGGTCGGCCACGACCTGGGCGGCTACCTGGCCTGGACGGCCGCCGCGATGCGGCCCAAGCTGGTGCGGCGGCTCGCGGTCTCCTCGATGCCGCACCCCCGGCGCTGGCGCTCGGCCATGCTCGGAGACGTCCGGCAGAGCCGGGCGGGCTCCTACATCTGGGGCTTCCAGCGCCCGTGGGTGCCGGAGCGTCAACTCACCGCGGACGACGGCGCGCTGGTCGGCCGGCTGCTCCACGACTGGTCGGGGCCGCGGCTGCTGGACGAGGAGGCGGTGACGGCGTACCGGCGCGCGATGTGCGTCCCCTCCACGGCGCACTGCTCCGTCGAGCCGTACCGCTGGCTGGTGCGCTCGCTGGCCCGTCCGGACGGCATCCAGTTCTACCGCCGGATGAAGCGGCCGGTGCGCGTGCCGACCCTGCACCTGCACGGTTCGCTCGACCCCGTGATGCGGACGCGGAGCGCGGCCGGGTCCGGGCAGTACGTCGAAGCGCCGTACCGCTGGCGGCTGTTCGACGGTCTCGGACACTTCCCGCACGAAGAGGATCCGGTCGCGTTCTCGACCGAACTGATCAACTGGCTGAAGGATCCCGAACCCGATCGGTGACGGAACGGACGCATCCCGTATCCGAACCAGAACGCTTGTCCTATGAGCGGCCACTTGCCCCGCGCATAGGCCAATTGGGCGCCCGCCGAGCGGTTATCGACCTTGGGTCGGGGGCACACGTCCCGGTATGGGCTGGACGCACGACTACAACGACGTAGCACGCGACGGCCGCTCCACGAGCGGCATGAGCATTCACCGACGAGGCGGCACCCCGCAACTGGCGGGTGCCGACCCGCGGGTGGGCATCCCCCTCATCCTGCGCCGCCGGGCCCGCTGGGTCTCGGTACGACTGCGCCACCAACGCGGCTCGCAGGTGTAGATCTCCCGCGTGGCCCTAGGGCCTGTCTGACAATTCCCGTCGTCGCCCGGAGGGCGGCCTCGCGGCGTCAGGTGCGTGCTCTCGCCGTGCCGGGCGTAGAGCCTCGTACTGGATGTACTTGGCTCTGCGCCCGGTGCGGCGAGAGTGCGTGCATGGCGTCGCGAGGCTGGGGGCACCTCCCGGCCGGAGGCTGGGGGAGGGAACTGTCAGACAGGCCCTAGAGCGCGCAGCTGTCGCTGTCGACCTGCTGGTTGGCCGCGCGGCCCTCGCTGATGTCCTCGCGGATCTCGTCCACGGTGAGCGCGTAGCCGGTCTCGGGGTCGTCCAGGGACTTGGCGAAGACCACGCCGTAGACCTCGCCCTCGGGCGTCAGCAGGGGGCCACCGGAGTTTCCCTGACGGACGGTCGCGTACAGCGAGTAGACGTCGCGGCCGACGGTGTCGCGGTGGTAGATGTCCGGACCGTTGGCGGTGATGCGCCCGCGGATCCGGGCGGCACGGACGTCGTACGCGCCGTTCTCCGGGAACCCCGCGACGATCGCGCCGTCGTCGCGGCTCGCGTCCTCGTCCGTGAACCGCAGGGCGGGCGCGTCCAGTTCCGGCACGTCGAGTACGGCGATGTCGCGCCGCCAGTCGTAGAGGACGACCGTCGCGTCGTACTTCCTGCCCTCGCCGCCTATCTGCACGGTGGGCTCGTCGACGCCGCCCACCACATGGGCGTTGGTCATGACCCTGCGGTCGCCGAAGACGAAGCCGGTGCCCTCCAGGACCTTGCCGCAGTCGGGGGCGGTGCCCATGACCTTGACGATGGACCGCTTGGCGCGGTCGGCGACGGGGCTGTTGGCCAGCGCCGGGTCGGGCGGCTGCGTGTCGGGGATCGACTCGTTGGCGAACGGGCTGAAGACCTGCGGGAAGCCGTTCTGCTCAAGGGCCGACGTGAAGCTCTCGAACCAGTTCTCGGCCCCCGCGGGCAGCACCTCCTGCATACCCCCCAGCACCGTGGACTGCCGCACCTCCTTGCCGACCGTCGGCATCGTGGTCCGGGCGAGGGCGGAACCGATCAGCCAGGCGACCAGGAGCATGGCGACGACGTTGACCAGGGCGCCGCCGGTCGCGTCCAGGGCGCGGGCCGGGGACCAGGTGATGTACCGGCGCAGCTTGTTGCCCAGATGCGTGGTGAGGGCCTGGCCGACAGAGGCGCACAGGATGATGACGACGACCGCGACGACGGCGGCGGTCGTGCTCACCTCCGCGTTGTCCGTCAGTACGTCCCAGACGACCGGCAGCAGATAGACGGCGACGAGCCCGCCCCCGAGGAAGCCGGTCACGGACAGGATGCCGACGACGAAGCCCTGGCGGAACCCGACGATCGCGAACCAGACGGCGGCCAGCAGCAACAGGATGTCCAGCACGTTCACTGATTCAGGCCTCGCCTTGTCGTCTTCGGTACGCAGGCCACCCTGTCATGCGCGCCAGTCCAGCGGGACCTGCTTGTCCCGGTCCCAGGGCCGCTCCCAGCCCGCGAAGTGCAGCAACCGGTCGATGACGCCGGCGGTGAACCCCCATACGAGCGCCGATTCGACCAGGAATGCCGGGCCCCGGTGCCCGCTGGGATGGACGGTGGTCACCCGGTTGGCCGGGTCCGTGAGATCCGCCACGGGGACGGTGAAGACCCGCGCGGTCTCGTTGGGATCGACGACGCCGACCGGGGAGGGCTCGCGCCACCAGGCCAGCACCGGGGTGACGACGAAGCCGCTGACCGGGATGTAGAGCTTGGGCAGGGCACCGAAGAGCTGCACACCGGACGGGTCGAGCCCGGTCTCCTCCTCGGCCTCGCGCAGGGCGGCCCGCAGCGGCCCGTCGCCCCGCGGATCACCGTCCTCGGGGTCGAGGGCGCCGCCCGGGAAGGCCGGCTGGCCGGGATGGGAGCGCAGGGAGCCGGCCCGCTCCATGAGGAGCAGCTCGGGGCCGCGGCCGGCCCGGCCCGCACCGTCCCCGAAGAGGATCAGCACGGCGGACTGGCGGCCGGCCCCGTCCGCGGGCGGCAGGAAGCGGCTCAGCTGCGTGGGCCGCACCGTCTCGACGGCCCGCACCACGGGGTCCAGCCAGTCCGGCAGACCCTCCTTGCTGAGCATCGCGCCCCGCGCGTGGCCCTGCGTGTCGCTCGCCCGTGTCATCCACACCCCCGTCCTGCCGACTCCAACGCCCGACGCCCCCGGGATCGTTCCGTCACGCGGACCCCAGCGGCGGTGCCGCCTTCCCGCCCGCGTCCAGATAGGCGCGCGGCGGGTTCAGCCGCTGGCCGGGGAAGCCGCCCTTCTCGTACTTCAGCAGCTTCTTCGCCTTCTCCGGGTCCGTCTCGCCCTCGCCGTACGCCGGGCAGAGCGGGGCGATGGGGCAGGCGCCGCAGGCGGGCTTGCGGGCGTGGCAGATGCGGCGGCCGTGCCAGATCACGTGGTGCGAGAGGTCCGTCCAGTCGCTCTTCGGGAAGAGCGCGCCGACGGCGGCCTCGATCTTGTCCGGGTCGCTCTCCTCGGTCCACTCCCAGCGGCGCACCAGGCGCTGGAAGTGCGTGTCCACGGTGATGCCGGGGCGGCCGAAGGCGTTGCCGAGTACGACGAAGGCGGTCTTGCGGCCCACACCGGGCAGTTTGACCAGGTCTTCGAGGCGGCCGGGGACCTCGCCGCCGAAGTCCTCCGCCAGGGCCTTCGACAGCCCTATGACCGACTTGGTCTTGGCCCGGAAGAATCCGGTCGGGCGCAGGATCTCCTCGACCTCCTCGGGGTTGGCGGCGGCCAGGTCCTCGGGGGTGGGGTACTTGGCGAAGAGCGCGGGGGTGGTCTGGTTGACCCGCAGGTCGGTGGTCTGGGCGGACAGCACGGTGGCCACGACCAGCTGGAACGGGTTCTCGAAGTCCAGCTCCGGGTGGGCGTACGGGTAGACCTCGGCCAGCTCGCGGTTGATCCGGCGGGCCCGGCGGACCAGGGCGGTGCGCGACTCGCCGCGCGGCGGCTTAGCGGCGACGGTCTTCGCCGGGGCGACGCCCTTGACGGCGGCGGAGGCCTTCTTGGGTGCGACGGCGGGCGTCTTGGCGGGGGCCTGCCTCTTCGCGGGGGCCTGCTTCTTGGCCTTGGCGGATGCCTGCTTCTTGGCGGGCGCGGCCTTCTTCGCGGGGGCCGCCTTCTTCGCGGCCTTCTTCGCAGGGGCGGCCTTCTTGGCGGGCGCGGTCTTCTTCACGGCATCCTTCTCCGCGGTCACCCTCTTGGCAGGCGCCGCCCTCTTTGTCGCTTTCGCCGTTTTCCTACCGCCATCGGGGCCCTGTTCGCCCACAGCGGAATCGCGACGTACACTCACCCGCGCAGCCCCCTCGGCCTGTGCTCTCACCGGCGATTTGGACACCCGGCCAGCCTACGGCCCGGCACCGACATCCGCCCTGGACCCCGAAGATCGACGTCCAATTGGACCCCTGCCGCGTACCCCGGGACACCAGTGCGGCATCCTTGTGACAGATCACACTGTTTGGACTGTCCGGCAAAATGGGCACCACGGACCCCTGGTACACCGGGGGAACAAGATCCTCTGAGCCGGTCGACAAGGAGAGAACTCGTGGACGACGTTCTGCGGCGCAACCCGCTCTTCGCGGCGCTCGACGACGAGCAATCCTCGGAGCTCCGCGCCTCCATGAGTGAGGTGACCCTCGCCCGCGGCGACACCCTTTTCCACGAGGGGGACCCCGGAGACCGCCTGTACGTGGTCACGGAAGGCAAGGTCAAGCTCCACCGCACGTCCCCCGACGGGCGCGAGAACATGCTGGCCGTGGTCGGTCCCAGCGAGCTGATCGGCGAGCTGTCGCTCTTCGACCCGGGCCCGCGCACCGCGACCGGCACCGCGCTGACCGAGGTCAAGCTGCTGGCCCTCGGCCACGGCGACCTCCAGCCCTGGCTGAACGTCCGCCCCGAGGTGGCCACCGCCCTGCTGCGCGCCGTCGCGCGCCGCCTGCGCAAGACCAACGACGCCATGTCGGACCTGGTCTTCTCGGACGTCCCCGGCCGCGTCGCCCGCGCCCTGCTGGACCTCTCCCGCCGGTTCGGCGTGCAGTCCGAGGAGGGCATCCACGTCGTGCACGACCTGACGCAGGAGGAGCTGGCCCAGCTGGTCGGCGCGTCCCGCGAGACGGTCAACAAGGCCCTGGCGGACTTCGCGCAGCGCGGCTGGCTCCGCCTGGAGGCCCGCGCGGTGATCCTGCTGGACGTGGAGCGGCTCGCCAAGCGCTCGCGCTGAGCCGCCCCTGGTCCCTTCGTCAGCCGAGTCGCTGGATGAGCCCGTGCTCGTCCAGGTACTCGAGCTGCGCCCGCACCGAGAGTTCCGCCGCCGGCCACAGGGACCGGTCGACGTCCGCGTACACGTGGGCGACGACCTCGCCCGGCGTCCGGTGACCGTTCTCCACCGCCGTCTCGACCTGGGCGAGGCGGTGGGCGCGGTGCGCGAGGTAGAACTCCACGGCGCCCTGGGCGTCCTCCAGGACCGGCCCGTGGCCCGGCAGCACCGTGTGCACCCCGTCGTCGGCCGTGAGCGACCTGAGCCGGCGCAGCGAGTCCAGGTAGTCGCCGAGACGGCCGTCCGGGTGGGCCACCACCGTCGTACCGCGCCCCAGGATCGTGTCGCCCGTCAGGACCGCGCGGTCGGCCGGGAGATGGAAGCACAGCGAGTCGGCCGTGTGCCCGGGCGTCGGTACGACCCTCAGTTCCAGGCCGCCGACGCCGATCACGTCGCCCGCCGCCAGCCCCTCGTCGCCCAGCCGCAGGGCCGGGTCCAGCGCCCGGACATGCGTACCCGTCAGCTCGGCAAAGCGCGCGGCGCCCTCCGCGTGGTCCGGGTGACCGTGCGTCAGGAGGGTCAGCGCGACGCGCTTGCCCGCGCGGGCGGCCGTGTCGACGACGTTCCGCAGGTGGACGTCGTCCAGGGGGCCCGGGTCGACCACGACGGCCAGGTCGGAGTCGGGTTCGGCGAGGATCCAGGTATTCGTGCCGTCCAGCGTCATGGCGGAGGGATTGGGCGCCAGGACGTTCACCGCGCGTGCGGTGGCCGGTCCCGAGAGGACGCCGCCCCTCGGCTGGCCGGGCAGTGCTGCTGCGTCCGTCATGCGGTGGCTCCCCCGGTCGGGTCGGCAGGCGTCGCGGGCGTCGGCGCCGTACTCGGCACGTGCTTGGTGAACTCCTCGTGCCCCGGCCAGGAGAGGACCACCTCGTCACCCTCCACCCGCGCCCGCGCGAGCACCGGGGTCATGTCGCGGCCCGGCGCCGACGCCAGCGCCCCGGCCGCCGTACCGCAGGCCGCGAGCCCGCGCAGGGTCGCGACGGTCGGCGGCATCATCAGCAGCTCGCCCTTGTCGTACCCGGCCGTCGCCTCGGCCGGCGTGATCCACACCGTGCGGTCGGCCTCCGTGGAGGCGTTGCGGGTGCGCTGCCCCTCGGGGAGCACGGCCACGAAGAACCAGGTGTCGTAGCGCCGGGACTCGAACTCCGGGGTGATCCAGCGGGCCCAGGCGCCCAGCAGGTCGGAGCGCAGGACGAGGCCGCGGCGGTCCAGGAACTCCGCGAAGGACAGCTCGCGGGCGACCAGGGCGGCGCGGTCCGCCTCCCAGTCGGCGCCGGTCGTGTCGCCGACCACGGAGTCGCCGGTCGGGCCGGCGAGCAGGACGCCCGCCTCCTCGTACGTCTCCCGCACGGCCGCGCAGACGATCGCCTGGGCGCCCGCCGCGTCGACGCCGAGCCGGTCCGCCCACCACGCGCGCGTGGGGCCCGCCCAGCCGATGGCGCGGTCGTCGTCGCGCGGGTCGACGCCGCCGCCCGGGTAGGCGTACGCGCCCCCGGCGAACGCCATGGAGGTGCGTCGGCGCAGCATGTGGACGGCCGTACCGGCGCCGGTGTCCTTGAGGAGCATGACCGTTGCCGCGCGTTTCGGGGCGACCGGGGTGAGGGTGCCGGCCGCCAGCGCGCGGATGCGGTCCGGCCACTCCGGTGGATACCACTGCCCGTTCGCCTGCGCATTCACCATGGCCGGAGGCTATCCGGTGACGGGCGGATGTTCGAGTGGTCCCAGGGCTGGGACGGACGCCAGGGACGGAGGCCGGGGACGGGCGTCAGCCGGGGAGGGCGGCCAGCCACTCGGTGAGCAGCCGGTTCGTCTCGTCGGGGCGCTCCTGCTGGAGCCAGTGCCCGCAGCCGTCCAGCAGGTGCGAGGCGCTGAGACCCGGCAGCGTCGTGGGGTACGCCTCGATCGCGTCGGACAGCCAGGTCGTGGAGGGGTCCAGGGCGCCGCCGAGGAACAGGGCGGGCTGGGTGACCGGGGCGCCCGCGTGTCCCGCCAGGTCGGCCCAGTCGCGGTCCATGTTCCGGTAGCGGTTGAGGGCGCCGGTCAGGCCGGTGCGCTCGAACTCCGCCGCGTAGACGTCCAGCTCCTCCTCGGTCAGCCAGGAGGGCAGCCGCTCGGCGGCCGGGAACCGGTCGCGCAGCCTGCCGCCGGGGGCGACGAAGTGCGGGTCGGGGGCCTCGGGCGGGGGCATGGTGTCGGCGGAGAGGGCGGCGTAGAAGCCGGCCAGCCAGCCGCGCACGTCGGGCTCGATCTCCGCCTCGGCACGCCCGGGCCGCTGGAAGTAGGAGACGTAGAACTCCTGCCCGGCGAAGGGACCGGAGGGGCCGCTCATCCCCGCGAAGACGTCACTGGGCCGCGGGCCGCCCGGCGGCGTGTACGGCACGCTCAGCAGACCCACCGCGCGGAACACGTCGGGCCGCAGCAGCGCGGAGTGCGCGGCGATGTTCGCGCCCCAGTCGTGGCCGACGACGACGGCGGAGCGCTCCCCGAGGGCCTCCACGACGGCGACGCTGTCCGCCACCAGGTCCAGCATCCGGTACGCCTCGACCGAGTCCGGCCGCGAGGAGCGCCCGTAGCCGCGTACGTCGATCGCGACGGCCCGGAAACCGGCGGCGGCCAGCGCGGGCAGCTGGCGGCGCCAGGAGTACCAGGACTCGGGGAATCCGTGGACGAGCAGGACCAGGGGCCCGCTGCCCTGCTCCACCAGGTGGATCCGCCCCGCGGGTGAGGGCACCAGACGGTGGACCCACTGATCATTCACGGACGGCGACTGCGGCACGACTCCTCCTGACACGTACGGTCGAACGACCGGGCCCGGATTCACGGCCCGGTCTCCGGGTCCGATCCTGCGGGTGCCAGGTGAGGGAGGCGAGGATTGTTGCCGGGGTGGCAAAGAGGTGCGGGACGCCCCGTGAAGTGCGCGACGCCCCGCCACGCCACCCCGCGGATCCGCCCGGCTACGCCTGGACCAGTTCCACCTGGATCTCGACCTCGACCGGCGCGTCCAGGGGGAGGACCGCCACGCCGACGGCGCTGCGGGCGTGGACGCCCTTGTCGCCCAGGGCCGCGCCGAGCAGTTCGCTGGCGCCGTTGATCACGCCGGGCTGGCCGGTGAAGTCGGACGCGGAGGCCACAAAGCCGACGACCTTCACCACGCGGGCGATGCGGTCGAGGTCACCGGCGACGGACTTCACCGCGGCCAGGGCGTTCAGCGCGCAGGTGCGGGCGAGTTCCTTGGCCTCCTCGGCGGTGACCTCCGCACCCACCTTGCCGGTGACCGGAAGCGCGCCGTCCACCATCGGCAGCTGGCCCGAGGTGTAGACGTACGGCCCGGACTGCACGGCCGGCTGGTAGGCGGCCAGCGGGGGCACCACCTCGGGCAGCGTCAGGCCGAGCTCGGCCAGCTTCGCCTCGACGGCGCTCATGCCTGCTTCTCCCGCTTCAGGTAGGCGACGAGCTGCTCGGGGTTGTTCGGCCCGGGCACGACCTGGACGAGCTCCCAGCCGTCCTCGCCCCAGGTGTCCAGAATCTGCTTCGTGGCATGGACGAGCAGCGGCACGGTTGCGTATTCCCACTTGGTCATGCGGCCGACTCTAGCCGCTGCCCGGAACCCCCTTCGCAGGCCGACCACGGCGACGTTGTCCACAGCCTCCGGCGTACTCCGCGCGCGGACTGGTTACGCTCGAATACGTGAGCAGGCTCCAGGTCGTCAGCGGCAAGGGCGGAACCGGTAAGACCACGGTGGCCGCCGCCCTCGCGCTGGCCCTCGCCACCGAGGGGAAGCGCACGCTTCTCGTCGAGGTCGAGGGCCGCCAGGGCATCGCGCAGCTCTTCGAGACGGAGGCGCTGCCCTATGAGGAGCGGAAGATCGCCGTCGCTCCAGGGGGCGGGGAGGTGTACGCCCTCGCCATAGACGCCGAACTGGCGTTGTTGGACTACCTCCAGATGTTCTACAAGCTGGGCAGCGCAGGACGGGCCCTGAAGAAGCTCGGCGCGATCGACTTCGCGACCACCATCGCGCCGGGAGTCAGGGACGTACTCCTGACCGGCAAGGCGTGCGAGGCGGTCCGCCGAAAGGACAAAAGCGGGCGTTTCGTCTACGACTACGTCGTCATGGACGCCCCGCCGACCGGCCGCATCACCCGGTTCCTCAACGTGAACGACGAGGTGGCGGGCCTCGCGAAGGTCGGCCCGATACACAATCAGGCGCAGGCCGTGATGCGGGTGCTGAAGTCGCGGGAGACGGCCGTGCACCTGGTGACGCTGCTGGAGGAGATGCCCGTCCAGGAGACCGCCGACGGCATCGCCGAGCTGCGCGCGGCTCGCCTCCCGGTGGGCCGGGTCGTCGTCAACATGGTCCGGCCCGAGGTGCTGGACGCCACCGACCTGGACCTCGTACGGAGCACCCCGCGCGGGGCGCTGGCGCGGTCCCTGTCCGGCGCCGGGCTCGGCGGGGCGCGGCGCGGCGGGCACGCCGAGCGGCTGGTGGACCCGTTGCTGGCGCAGGCCGAGGAGTACGCCGAGCGGTACGCGCTGGAGCAGGAGCAGCGGTCCGTCCTGACCGACCTCGGCCTGCCGCTGCACGAGCTGCCACTGCTCGCCGAGGGCATGGACCTCGCGGGCCTGTACGAACTCGCCACCGAGCTGCGGAAGCAGGGGATCGCATGAGTCCGGACCCGGCCGCCCGGCCCCAGGAGGGCGCGCGGCGCCTCTCCCACGCGCGCGTGCTCGACGTCGACCCGCTGCTGGAGGACCCGGAGACCCGCATCGTCGTGTGCTGCGGCGCGGGCGGGGTCGGCAAGACGACCACCGCGGCGGCCCTGGGCCTGCGCGCGGCCGAGCGGGGCCGCAAGGTGGTCGTCCTGACCATCGACCCGGCCCGGCGGCTCGCCCAGTCGATGGGCATCGACTCCCTGGACAACACGCCGCGCCGGGTGAAGGGCGTCGACGACTCGGCGGGCGGTGAGCTGCACGCCATGATGCTCGACATGAAGCGCACCTTCGACGAGATCGTCGAGGCGCACGCGGATCCCGAGCGGGCGGCGGCGATCCTGGGCAACCCCTTCTACGCCTCACTCTCGGCGGGCTTCGCGGGCACGCAGGAGTACATGGCGATGGAGAAGCTGGGCCAGCTGCGGGCGAGGGACGAGTGGGACCTCATCGTGGTCGACACGCCGCCGTCCCGTTCGGCACTGGACTTCCTCGACGCTCCCAAGCGCCTCGGGTCCTTCCTGGACGGCAAGCTGATCCGCGTCCTGCTGGCACCCGCGAAGGTCGGCGGCCGGGCCGGCATGAAGTTCCTCAACGTCGGCATGTCGATGATGACCGGCGTCCTGGGGAAGGTGCTGGGCGGGCAGTTCCTGAAGGACGTGCAGACCTTCGTCGCGGCGATGGACTCCATGTTCGGCGGGTTCCGTACGCGCGCGGACGCGACGTACAAGCTGCTCCAGGCGCCCGGCACGGCGTTCCTCGTGGTCGCGGCCCCGGAGCGGGACGCGCTGCGCGAGGCCGCGTACTTCGTGGAGCGGCTGGCGGCCGAGGACATGCCCCTGGCCGGCCTGGTGCTCAACAGGGTCCACGGCAGCGGCGCCGACCGGCTGTCGGCCGAGCGGGCGCTCGCCGCCGCGGAAAATCTTGAGGATCCCCGCATTGTGGATCAGGGCGGCGGGAAAGCTGGAATTCGTAACTCTCCCGACACGTACGGAAGTTCAGACGCCCACGAAGACGACGGACCGGACGCGGCGACGCCGCAGGCAGCGCCGCCGGATACGGACACGCAGGACGCATACACGCGGGACTTGCACACGCCGGACGCGGACACGCCGGAGCGGTCGGTGGACCAGCTGGCCTCGGGCCTGCTGAGGCTGCATGCGGACCGGATGCATCTGCTCGCCCGCGAGCAGCGCACGCGCGACCGCTTCACCGCGCGTCATCCCGAGGTGGCGGTCACCGAAGTGGCCGCGCTCGCCGGTGACGTGCACGACCTCGCGGGCCTGCGGGACATCGGGGACCGTCTCGCGACGGACCACCCCGAGCTGCCGGAGACGGACGTCTGACTCCGACCTGGGCGTCCGAGGAGCCCGGAGCGGCGGCTCAGCCCACGGCCATGTAGTTCTCGTACACCTCGTCGTCGTCGAGAGGCAGGATGCCGGCCCCCCGCTCGTACTCCGTCCGCGCCGTCTCCAGCAGCCGGCGCCAGGACGTCACGGTGGGCCGCCTGCGCAGCAGTGCGCGGCGCTCCCGCTCCGTCATGCCTCCCCACACGCCGAACTCGACGCGGTTGTCCAGCGCGTCGGCCAGGCACTCGGTCCGCACCGGGCACCCGGTGCACACCGCCTTGGCCCTGTTCTGCGCTGCTCCCTGAACGAACAGTTCGTCCGGATCGGTAGTGCGGCAGGCGGCCTGCGCACTCCAGTCGGTTACCCAGCCCATACCGGCGCCGTCCTCTCCCGAATCGAGGCTCCCCCACGGCGGCAGCGGCATATTCACCGCCGCCAGTTGAGGACGTTACGGAAGGTGGGCACAGCGCAACACCCCCTTCGGGCCCAATCTTGAATGGCCCGAACGGACTATGGGTAAGCGGCAGATCACCCGGGGGAGTGACCTGGCGACATGCGCGACGATCCCGACATTCGGGTCATCTCTCTTGCGCCACAACGGACACCGATTGACACACAAGGCGGATTCGGACACGTAAACCACACGCCGTGGCGCGCGCCGACACACACCAACACGCCCCCCAGTGGGGGTCCTCAGAAAAAAACCGAGCGGATCCGGAACGATTCGGGGTCGCCGGACGTATTGATACGTGGCCGCACTGCTGTGACAGTTGAGTGCAGCTTAGGCCAAGGCATATACGCGTGTCCGGCGAATGAGAACGTAGGCTGCCTCCATGCCAAAGAAGCGCTCGGGCGGTGGTCTGTCGCCAACGCAGCAGGCCGCCAAGTTCCTCGGTGTCAGTGTGCTCGCGGGAGCGGTGCTGGCCGGCATCGCGCTGCCCGCCGTAGGCGCGCTGGGGCTGGCGGCCAAGGGGTCGGTGGAGGGCTTCGACGCCCTCCCGGCCAACCTGAAGACTCCCCCGCTGAGCCAGCGCACCGCCATCCTCGACGCCGAGGGCGGCACCATCGCCACGGTCTACTCGCGCGACCGCACGGTGGTCGACCTCAAGGACATCTCGCCGTACATGCAGAAGGCGATCGTCGCGATCGAGGACTCGCGCTTCTACCAGCACGGCGCGATCGACCTCAAGGGCGTCCTGCGCGCGCTCAACAAGAACGCGCGCAGCGGTGAGGTCTCCGAGGGCGCGTCCACCCTCACTCAGCAGTACGTCAAGAACGTCTTCGTGGAGGAGGCCGGCGACGACCCGACGAAGGTCGCCCAGGCCACCCAGCAGACCCTCGGCCGCAAGATCCAGGAGCTGAAGCTCGCGATCCAGGTCGAGGAGGAGCTGGGCAAGAAGAAGATCCTCGAGAACTACCTGAACATCACCTTCTTCGGCCAGCAGGCGTACGGCGTCGAGGCCGCCGCCCAGCGCTACTTCTCCAAGTCCGCCAAGGACCTCAACGTCCAGGAGTCCGCCCTCCTGGCCGGCATCGTCCAGTCGCCCAGCCGGTACGACCCGGTCAACGACGAGGCCGAGGCCACCAAGCGGCGCAACACCGTCCTGACGCGGATGGCCCAGGTCGGCGACATCTCCCAGGCGGAGGCCGACAAGGCGAAGGAGGCCCCGCTCGGGCTGAAGGTCAGCCGGCCCAAGAACGGCTGCATCACGGCCGTGAAGAACGGCAGCTTCTTCTGCGACTACGTGCGCGAGGTCTTCCTCAGCGACAAGGTCTTCGGCAAGACCCGCAAGGACCGGGCCAAGATCTGGAACCAGGGCGGCCTGACCATCCGTACGACGATGGACCCGCAGGCCCAGGAATCGGTCCAGCAGTCGCTCAAGGACCACGTCAACAAGTCGGACTCGGTCGCCGCGGCGAGCACGCTGGTCGAGCCCGGCACCGGCAAGATCGTCGCGATGGGCCAGTCGAAGCCGTACGGCTACGGCAAGAACGAGACCGAGTACAACTACTCGGTCGACGCGGCCTACGGCGGCTCCAACTACGGCTTCCCAACGGGTTCGACGTTCAAGCCCTTCCTGGCGGCCGCGGCACTGGAGCAGAACGTACCGCCGACGAAGGAGTACTCGTCGCCGTACGACATGGACTACCCGAGCCCCATCCAGACCTGTGACAAGCCCTGGATCAACGACTCGAGCTACCGGGTGGAGAACGAGAACGAGTCGGAGGTCGGTCCGTACCGCCTGAAGGAGGCGATGGCCAAGTCGGTCAACACCTACTTCGTGCAGATGCTCGCCGACATCGGCCTGTGCCCGGTGTCCGAGATGGCGGACAAGCTCGACGTCCACCAGGGCAACGGCGACAAGCTCCCGCAGAACCCCTCCGCCCTCGCCCTCGGCTCCGTCGGTATGTCCCCGCTGACCATGGCGAGCGCCTACGCGACCTTCGCCTCGCGCGGCATGTACTGCACGCCGGTCGCCATCGAGTCGATCACGCAGAAGGTCGGCAACAAGCAGACGTCGCTCGAGGTGCCGAAGTCCACGTGCTCCCGGGCCATGACCGAGAAGACCGCGGACAGCGTGAACACGCTGCTGCAGGGCGTGGTCGACTCCGGTACGGGTAAGGAGGCCGGCCTCAGCGACCGCGCCAACGCGGGCAAGACCGGTACGACCGACGAGCGGAAGAACGCCTGGTTCGTCGGCTACACGCCGAACATGTCGGGCGCCGTCTGGGTCGGCAGCGCCACCCAGAAGGTCGAGATGAAGAACATCACGATCGGCGGCGTATACCACCCGCTCGTCTTCGGTGGCGCGGTTCCCGGTCCCATCTGGAAGGACGCCATGACCGGCGCCCTGGCCGGCAAGGACTCCCCCTCCTTCAACCTCGTCGACATCCCGGACGGCGAGAAGGAGAAGGACAAGGGCCGCGACGAAGGGGCCGAGGACCCGGGCCAGGACGACGGGAACAACGGCGACGACGACGGCTTCATCGGCGGCCTGATCGACGGCGGCACCGGCAACGGCGGGTCGGACAACGGCGGCGGTGGCAACGGCGGCGGCGACGGCGGCTTCCCCGGGAACCTGATCCAGGGGCCGGGGAACGGGCCGGGCGGACGCGACTGAGACCGCACGCGCAACGAGTGAGGGCGCCCTCCGCTTTTCGCGGAGGGCGCCCTCACTCGTTCACTCGTCGCGGGCCGGGGCCAGGGCTCAGCCGGCGAGCGCCTTCTTGACCGCGGCGGCGACCCGGCCGCCCTCGGCCAGTCCGGCGACCTTCGGGTTGACGATCTTCATGACGGCGCCCATGGCCCGCGGCCCCTCGGCACCGCCCGCCTTCGCCTCCTCGACGGCCTGCGCGACGATCGCGTTCAGCTCGTCGTCCGACAGCTGCTTCGGCAGGTACGCGGCGAGCACCTCGCCCTCGGCCTTCTCCCGCTCGGCGCTCTCGGCACGACCCCCCTGCGCGAAGGCCTCGGCGGCCTCCCGGCGCTTCTTCGCCTCGCGGGTGATCACCTTCTGCACCTCGTCGTCGGAGAGCTCCCGCTTCTCCTTCCCCGCGACCTCCTCCTTGGTGATCGCGGCGAGCGTCAGCCGGAGCGTCGAGGAGCGCAGCTCGTCACGCTCCTTGATCGCGGCGTTGAGGTCGGCGTGCAGCTTCGACTTGAGCGTGGTCATGGACCTGATTGTCGCAGGTACGGCCGGACGATCGCCCGCCGATTTACCGGCGGACGCCGATCGGCCCCACGGGCGGTCGGCCCGTGGCCCGTGTTCGGCCCCTGGCCCCCGCTTCTGACACGATGGACGTATGCGCGCGCGATACGGAGTGCCCCTGGGAATCACGGCGGTTGGCGCCGCCGGTCTGGTCTACGCGGCGGGGATCGAGCCCCGCTCGTTCCGCCTCCGACGGGTGACGGCCCCCGTCCTGCCCGCAGGCATGGGCCCGCTGCGCGTGCTCCAGGTCTCCGACATCCACATGGTCGGCGGCCAGCGAAAGAAGCAGCGCTGGCTGCGCTCCCTGGCCGGCCTGCGCCCCGACTTCGTGATCAACACGGGCGACAACCTGTCCGACCCGGAGGGCGTGCCCGAGGTCCTGGACGCCCTGGGCCCGCTGATGGAGTTCCCGGGCGCCTACGTCTTCGGCTCCAACGACTACTACGGCCCCAAGCTCCGCAATCCCGGCCGCTACCTGACCGAGAAGCTCCAGGGCCGCCACGGCCTCAACGGCAATCCGCCCGCCGTGGGCGTCGTCCACAACCCGTGGGAGGACCTGCGCGACGGCTTCGACGCCGCGGGCTGGCAGAACCTCACGAACACGCGCGGCACGCTCAAGATCGAGGGCATCTCCGTCGAGCTGACCGGCCTCGACGACCCGCACATCAAGCGGGACCGGTACGCGGAGGTCGCGGGCGGCCCGTCCGGCACGGCGGACTTCTCGATGGGCGTGGTGCACGCGCCGTACCTGCGCGTCCTGGACGCCTTCGCGGCGGACGACTACCCCCTGATCCTGGCCGGCCACACGCACGGGGGCCAGCTGTGCATCCCCTTCTACGGCGCGCTGGTCACCAACTGCGACCTGGACACGGACCGCGTGAAGGGCCTGTCCACGCACACGGCGGAGGGGCGCACGTCCTACCTCCACGTCTCCGCGGGCTGCGGCGCGAGCCGCTACACCCCGGTCCGCTTCTTCTGCCCACCGGAGGCGACGCTGCTGACGTTGGTGGCGCGGGGGCGGTAGGGGGCCCCGGGGGCAGTGAGGGGGCGCGGCCCGGGAAGGCGGCGGGCGGGTTACGTGATCCGGCTGCCCGGGTGGCCGGGTTACCCGGATCACCCGGGCGGCCCGGCCACCCGGGTAACCCACACGGCCCACCCGCATAGCCCGATATGTCCGGTCTGCCTAGCGTGAGGCCATGACAGCCCCGATACCCAGGGACATCCCGGACCTCCCCCCGATCCCGGGTCACCGCGCCCTGCTGCCCACGGTCGTACCGGCGACGGCCGTCGTGACCCCCGTACGCCGCAGGCTGATCGCGGTCTTCCGCCTCCTCACCGCCCTGCTGGCGCTGACCGGAGTGACGATCGTGCTGCTCGTGGGCGGCCCGGTCCTGAAGACCCTGAGCCATTTCACGATCCAGAGCGCCATCCTGCTGGCGCTGGTCATGATCGCGTCCGCCCGGTGCGCCTGGTCCGCCCACCACCCCCTGCCGGGCGCGGTGACGGGCGCCGCCCTGCTCTACGTCGCCACCGCCGGCCTGGTCCACCACCTGCTCCTGACCAGCGCGGCGAGCCCCTTCGTCGCACCGGACGGCGCCGGCGCGGGCTGGCAGACGGCCGCGACCCACATCCTGCACACGGCGGTCCCGGTCGCCGCGGCCCTGGACTGGCTCCTCCTCACCGTCCCCGGCCGCCTGCACCTGCGCCAGGCCCCCACGTGGCTCCTCTACCCCCTGGCCTACCTGGCCTTCACCCTGGCCCGCGGCGAGCTGCTGCTCCCCGGCACGCAGGACCGCTACCTCTACCCCTTCCTCGACGTCGACCAGCACGGCTTCAAGGGAGTCCTGGGCAACGCCCTCCTCGTCGGCCTGGCCCTCTACGCCCTGGCCGTGCTCCTCATCACCGTCGACCACATCCGCCCGAACCCACTCCGCCGACCCCGCTAAACCGGATTTCGTCTCCGGCCACCGGTGGGCTAAAGTAAACGACGTCGCCGCGACGAGCAGCGACGATCGGGGTGTGGCGCAGCTTGGTAGCGCGCTTCGTTCGGGACGAAGAGGTCGTGGGTTCAAATCCCGCCACCCCGACAGTGAAGTACCAGGTCAGGGGCCTGATCCAGCGAATGGATCAGGCCCCTGACGGGTTTCTGGAGATCGTTTGGGAGAAATCTGGGAGAAGATCTTGGTCGGGCTCTCCCAGGGGATGACTGGTGAGGCCGTCTCAAGTGCGGCGGCTGAGGGCACTCGCACCTGCGCGTTCGCGAATCCAGCCCCGCAGTCGGCCGGGAACACCATGCCGGCCCGCCTCAACCGCCCCTAGGATCACGACACATGGCAAGCCATCACTCAGCGCGTCCCCACGACCACGCCCGAGCACTCGCCCAGCGCGTGCGAGCGATGCGGGAGGGTCGAGGGTGGTCGCGGGAGCGGCTAGCCAAGGAAGCCGGCGTCGCCGTTGGAACGCTGGCCCGACTGGAGAGCGAGGGAGCGATCCAGCCAGGTTTCTTCACCGTCGGAGCGGTCGCCGAGGCACTTGAGGTCTCCCTCGATGAGCTCTTCCAGGAGACCAAGGTCGCTCCCGGCCTCTGGTCCGCCGGGTACGAAGGCCGGGACATCGACTCGTTCGTCTCCTCTCTCCTCGACAACCGTATTGATGTCGTGGCGGACGTACGACTTACGCCGATCAGCCGCAAGAAGGGCTTCAGCAAGACTCGGCTCGGGCAGGCACTCGCCGAGGCCGGCATCGAATACACCCACCTGCGTGGCCTGGGCAATCCCAAGGACAACCGGGCGCCGTTCTGGGAGGGCCGCCTCGACGTAGGCCGGGCTCGGTTCCGTGGAGTGCTGCGGTCCGAGGAAGCGCAAACCGATCTTGAGCGCCTCGCAGAGCATGCCCGGCAGTCCCGGGTCGCGGTGCTGTGCTTCGAGAAAGACGAAAGCCGCTGCCACCGACAGGTCGTCCTGGAGACGGTCCGCAAGCGGGCCGCCGTGCCCGTAATTCCCCTGGCCTGACTTCGCCCCTCGCTCCTGTACGCGCCCTTGCCGCTGGCGCATGCCTCTCCTCCAATCGGATCGGGAGATCAGTGGAGGGGGCAACCATGGGATCGGGGATTTGGCAGCGCGCACGGATCATGATCACGGTCAAGACCTATCCGGAACTGTCCGCGAAGTACCACGAGACGAGCTGCGTGGCCGGCATACGGCTCGACCAAGGGGCGCCCCAGCATGTGCGGCTCTTCCCGGTTCCGTTCCGGCTGCTGAACGAAGAAAGCCAGCTCGCCAAGTACTCGATCGTCGAGGTCGATGTGCAGCGACACCATGGGGACCGCCGTCCCGAAAGCTTGCGCCCCAATCTGCAGAGTCTCAAGGTCATCGAGCGCCTCGGGACAGCGGACGGCTGGCGCGAACGCTTCTCGCATGTGCAGCCCCTCGTAGCGCCGTCCCTGTGCTCCATAAAGCGGGACCAGGAGCTTCGGGGAACGTCGCTTGGCGTCTTCCGCCCAGCGGAGTTCACCGGCTTCCGCTTCGCTCCTGCCGAGCCCTGGCCAGCTTCGAAGGCGGCCCTGGCAGATCAGTTGGATCTACTCGCACAGGACCTCCGCCAACTGGAGTGGGTGCCACTTGAGTTCCGGTACAGCTTCCGATGCGCGGATCAGGAGTGCGCTGGTCACGACATGGGGCTGAGGGACTGGGAGGCGGGCGAGTCGTACCGCAAGTTCTTTCGCCACTACGGGAAGGACGGCGTGGAGGAGAAGCTTCGCGAGCGTTGGTTCGACCGGATGGTCACTGCGGAGAAGGCCGTGCACTGCTTCGTCGGGAACGTCGCGGCCCGCCCCAAGACGTTCCTGCTGCTGGGCCTGTTCTACCCGCGACGGGATGTCGTCGAGAACTTCCAGGAGAGCCTGTTCGACCTGTGAGGGTGAGTACGCAGGATGGGGAACCCATGTCACCGTCCCCTGACCGAGGCCGTCGGCTGAACTGCCGCGTGCCGGATGCGGCCTGCGGACCTGTCTGGATGCGGGCATGCCATGCTGTCGTCAACGGAGCGTCGCTCGCGCTCAGTTGATCGTCAGGGGGAGCTGTGGCAGGGCGGGATCTTCGCACGTTGTTCAGCTCGAACGACCGGAGCATCGCCGCCAGCGAGGCGTTCACGAACCGGCAGGCACAGTGGCAGGCCGTAACGGCCGGCCTCGCCGAGCACATACGGCACGTGACCCGTGCGGACTTCGACGTGGAGGACCTGGAAGCTCCCCGCCACAACATCCTCGTGTTCCACGGTGTGGGCGGGATCGGCAAATCCACGCTCTCCCGAAAAATCGAGGGCGAGTGCGTCTTCATTTGATAATGGTGGTTATCAGACCTAGATGCAGGTTCACCCTCATCGGGCTGTCTCATCCGGCTGGGTGATTCACATCCGAAGTGCCGCTGCCTCCCGAGAGGTGCGCCAGAATGACGGATCAGTTTCCCGACTGAACAGCACTGAGGGGGTGGCAGCGGGAAATGGTCGAGCACAGCCGCGGTCCGTCTTGCCGAAAAGGGTTCACTGCGCGGCGCACCTACCGGCCAGCGGTGTTCAGCCGCTCTCGGTCCGATGGTTGAGCGCATGTCCGCCGTCGGCGAGAAGGGGCAGACACCGGAGCTCGTGGACGGACCCAGCTGGAGCCGCCCTGGACTGGACGTCGCCGCGGGCCGTTATCCGCTCTCGGTGGAGCGGCATGTGGGGCGCATGGTCGATCACCTGGTGCCAGGGGTGACCACGTTGACCCCGCACGCGCGTTACTACGCTCTGCACGGGCTGGTCGCGGCGCAAGCCGATGCGGAAGACCTGACGGTCCCGGCTGCCCAGACTCTGCTGCGCCGCGCGGAAGTGGCGTTGGGCGCCGTGTCGTTCGCGCATCATCCACAGGCTCTGGAGTGGCTGCCGCGTGCTCATGGGGTCGATGCTCTTGCCCGGCGGCTGCACTCCGGGACGGTCACCATGTCCGAGGCCGAGGTCCCGGGCAAGGACGGGTACGTGGGCAACTCGTGGGGGTTCTGGACACCGTACGCCGGATCCGAGGTAGCGCTCGGCATCCTCGGTGCGGGGCCCATGCCGGTTCCCGGACCGCGGTTGGAGACCGCGGCACTACGAGCCGGACTGGGCGGGTTGCTCGAACTGGCCGCCGAGGACACGCTGAACGTGGATGATCTCGCCCCGTTCGGGGACCGGCTGTGCGTGTGCGTGGGCGGTGAGCATCCTGACGGGGCGTGGCTGGCGAACCTCATGTGCGAGCCCGGTGCACCGGCCGAAGCAGGCTCCCGCTCGGCAACACGGCGACAGACGATTCAGCTTCTGACTCGTGTGGTCGCCACACATCCCGTCCGATATTTCACCCGCGACATTGGCCACGTGCTCGCCTTCGGCGACTTCCTGACCACCGATCCCGTGACCAACGGCATCGACGCGGCCGGTGCCTGGCGCGGAGTGGTGCTGCGGAACTACTCCGTCGGAGCGTGGCGCCGCCTGTGGTCCTGGCTCGTGGAGCAGGTCGACGGGCTGGTGCCGATCGAGGAAGTGGCCGACCGCTTCGCCGCGGAGCTTCCCGACATGACGGTGGACGCGTTCCTGTCCTCCCTTCCCGCGACACAGAGCACGACCGGAGCGCCGTTGCCCGCTGAGCACGACCTGCGGTGGGCGGGCGATTCCTTGCCCCTTTCCGAACTGCGGGTGCTCGCCGCCAGTGCCCGTCGGGTGGACGAACTCACCGGTCGGGTCCGGGACGCGTTCCTCGGACAGCGCGGTGTCGAGCTCGGCCCGGAATGGGTCCAGCGGCGCCTTGACGAGGCGCGGCCCATGAAACTGCGCGACGTCGCCCGCCGACTCACCTACGACCTGGTGGCGCGGTCGCAGCGGATCGCGCTGGCCAAGGCCCGCCGACGTGCTGACGGCACGCTGTGGTTACCGACCCGGCTGCACGAACGGGGTGGGCTGTTGTACCGGACGAGCCAGGAGGGGCGCGGTGACGTCGGGCTACGGCTGGACCAGCTCGGGACCGTCCTGGCCACCTGCGGCGTACTGGACTACCACGACCAACACTGGTCGGTGACCAGTAGCGGGAGGGCTCTCGTTGACTGAGACCGCACCGGCACCGGGAGTGGTGGAGCCACCAACCGCGTTCGCCTCTCCGTTGACCCTCATCCTCGACGAGGAGCGCACGGGCGGGCGGAGCCTGGAAGAAGCGCTCTTCCTCAGCTTCACCGCCGATCTCGGCTTCTTCGAGGAGGTAGCCCTCGGCGTCACCCAGTCCACCGGCGCACGCGTCACGGTGGCGGGAGACGTCTCAATGACCCGGAACGATCCCCGCTCCGTCCGGCGGGCCGGCCGCAGCTACCTCGCCGGTCTGGCGTACGCCCAGGGTGCCGCGTTCCATCCCAAGCTGATGGTCCTCGCCGGACCGGAGCACGCCACCATTGCCCTCGGCTCCGGTAACACCACGCTGGCCGGCTGGCAGGCCAACGCCGAATTGTGGACGGTTCTGCGGGTGGACGGCGAGCAGAGTCCCACGGCAGTTCCGGAGCTGTCGGCATGGCTGCGCGACCTCCCGGAAAAGGTGAGGTTCTCCGCCGGAGTGCCACAGGCGCTGGGTCGGGTCGCAGTACTGCTGGACCGGCTCCACCGCGACAGGACACCCACGGCGCCACAGGTCCGCGTCGTCAGCAGTCTGCGTTCGCCGATCATCGATCAGCTCCCACAGGGGCCCGTCGACGAACTGGCCGTGTTCGCGCCCTTCTACGACCGGCGCTCGATGGCACTGCGGCGGCTGCTCGAACGCTTCCGCCCGAGCCGGTTCACCCTCGCCTACCAGCCCGGACTCAGCGATCTCGACGGTCCGTCGGTCGCCGCCCTGGTGAAGGAGTACGACGGACGCGTCATCAGCGACAACGACCAGCGGTACCGCCATGGGAAACTCGTCGAGTGGATCTCCGAGGGGCAGCGTTGGGCCCTGACCGGCAGCCCGAACCTCTCGGCCGCGGCCCTGCTGCTTTCCCAAGGTGACGGCGGCAACTGCGAACTCGGCATCATCGCCCCAATCACCGCCACCCTCCTCCCGGACGGCAGCGACGAGCCCGCCGCCCGGCTGCACACGGTCCCGCCCCTTCCCCGCCCCATCGCCGGCGGTGGGCCACTGCTGCTTGGTGCCCTACGCGTACCGGACGGCCTGGAGATCAGCGTTGCCCGGCCTCTCTCCGACACCGCTCACCTGGAGTTGTCCCAGGCCACAGCACCGCCGGAGGCATGGGAGCGCATCGCCGATGTCCCGCCCGGACAGGCCACGCTGACGGTGACGGCTCCGGCCGATGCGGGCAGCCGTGTGCGCCTGGTCGTAGTCGACAGCGACGGCGTACCGAGCTTCGGCAACATCGTGTTCGTCGTCGACCCTGACCGCGCCCTGCGCCGAATGACCCCGACCCAGTCCCAGGCCCCCACGACACGGCCTCCCGACCTGTTCGCGGATCCCCGGCTCGCCGAACGATTCCTGGGCGACCTGGAAACCCTCCGTACGGGACTGACCCCTACCCCAGCGGGCGTATCCGCGAGCAGTAGCACTGGCGGTGCGGTCACGACGGCCCCGCTGGACGGCGACGAGGACGGCTGGGAGCGCTATCTGGACGAATGCGCCGGACGCGTCGGACATCCGCTCACGCGCTTCGCGCTGGGGCTCCCCCTGCCCACCGACATCAGCACGCCCTTTCAGGACCTGCTGCCCGTCTCCTGGGACGAGCGGTTCACCGACGACATCGAAGCCGCCCTCGACGATGACACCGCGGAGGCCGTGGCGGCAGAGCACGACCCCGAGGCAGCCGGTGCCGAAGCGAGCAGCACCTCCACCCTTCCCGACCTCCGGCAGGCGGACCAGGAAGTTCGCCGTAGATACCGGCGCTGGGTGGAGCGCCTCGTCGCCCTCGCTCCCCACCTGGGCCCTCCGGAGCGCATGCTCGTCGTCCGGCTGACCCTGTGGACCGTCGCGGCAGGCGCCTGGCCGCCGGCGCACACCGACTGGGTGCCACTGCTCTCCCAGGCCGTCCGCGCACTGAACCGAAACGACCTCCCCGAGCGGATCGAGCCCCAGGTCGGCAGCCTCGCCGCAGTCGCCCTCGCCGTGCTCCGCAGCCACGCCCCGCGCTACGAGATCACGCCTGAGACCATCGCCTTCAACGAAGCCTCCCAGACAGTCGACCGCCTGCTTCCCGCAGTGGATTCCGCGTACGTCACGGAGTACACGACGCTGCTCGACACAGCTTTCGGCCCGGCCGTCGACCCGGCCGCCGTGCTCGATGTCGCGTCGGACGTCGTCCAGAACGATCCCCTCGCCGACGCCGTATGGTCCCTCGCCGAGAAGGGGCGTGACGTACACCGCCACGGACGACTCCTCCTCCATGTCACCGGCCGCTTCAGCAACCCCGCGCTGGTGGCACTCGAAGCAGTCGGCGCCGCCGAGGATGCGCCCCTGGTCGGGGCCTGGGCCGACTCTGGCTCGGACTCCGGCGGGGGAGCCTGGGCGCTGGTCGTCTGGCGTCGGCCCGACCTCATCGTGGTCGACGCCCGTCGGCCGATTCCCCTCTGGCGGCATTACCGGCTCACCGGGCTGGTAGGCCCCAGAGCCCTCGCCGCACAACGCGGCTTCGAATCCGCCGCCTCCGTACCCCACGGCCCCCGCAACCAGCCCTTCGAACTGGCCCACCAAGTCCTGTCGGAGCTCGGCCTGGTCGGACCCCGACCACCGCAATGTGAGCCATAGCCTGGGGAGTTTCTACATGTCCATCGCGGAAGATCCGCGTCACGGACACCCGATCACCGCGCACTCACGATCAGTCGAGACCAAGGTGCAAGCGGCACCGACAGCAGTATGCATGTCGATGCCGCGTCTCAGCTGCGACACCGCCCGCGTTCAGATCCCGGCGTGCAAGTGGGCCGCCCAGAGGTAGGGGGACTTGGGATAGCGATCACGGACCTTGCGCACAGTGTGGTGCAGAGCACGGGCCGCCGCATCCGTGTCGAGGCCGGCATGCTGGTCGGTGACTCCGCCGAGCTCAGCATAGAAGTCAGCTGCCATATGCGAGGCCACCTCGTCGTTTATCTCCCAGAGTGTGCCGATGACGTGGGGAAAACCCGCGAGCTGAAAGGCTGATGTGAGATGGATGGCCTCGTCGATCAGCTTCACGGATTCCATGAACGCTGTTCGGCACGCTGACAGGTAGGCCAGTTGGGCCGAGTCCATCTTCATTCCTGCAAGGCTCGCCACCGTAAGCGGATCACGTTCGTGGTCGTGCAGAAGCAACAGGCTCTGGGACGGGTCGTCGGGGTCGTGGGCACCGTGGCACGCGAAATGAACGATCCCGGAATCGGAGAGGGCCTTCAGGACCCGAGCCTTGGTCGGTCGTGTCTCCGACCCGGGGACGGTCATGCCGTCAGCTTCTGCACCCGGCGCCATGAGGAGCGTCGGCCCGGGCAGCAGGCCGCACAGCAGTGCGGCTTCTTCCGAGACGTGGTCCAGGCGGCCTTGAACACCCGGAGTTGTGGGCATGGCCACGATCAGTGACCGGCTCACGGACGGCGCGGAGGTGCGACGACGGCGCGCGTGGTGCAGTGCACGGATAGTGGTGGTGTACGAGGAGACGACACGGTCCATGACTGTCGGCGGTTCCCCGTCTCTCAAGTCTGCCCGGAGCAAATCGGAGTGATGGCCGGCAGCGTGCAGAGGTAGCAGCGAGAGGAGCCCGCCAGGCGCCCACCAGACGCGAGGCCACGACTCTCCGGGAGAGGGCTCACCCGTGAAACCAAGGCTGCGCAAGACCGGTTCGGCCGCCGCGTCCCACAGCCACTCCAAGACAGCGTGAAGCGTCGCTTGCGCCTCCTTTCGCGTGAGAGGCGACATGCGCGGATCCGCAACGGTTTCCAGTGCCCTATGGAAAGTCTGTATCTGGTCGATGACGAGGTCGTACGTAAGGTCGGGCAGGTTCAGGGACTCGATTCCATCGGACGTCAACAGCAGTGCGTCGCTGCGGTAGTGGCTGACGGTGAAGCTCACCACTGGGCCGGAGGCGGCTTGTGCCAGGAGCTCACTGACGGCGGAGGGACGAGCGAAGCTGGCGAATCCTTCCTGCGCTCGGATGTTGCCCAGCGTGGCCTGAAGTTGGTCGGCAAGGCTGCGTCGTTGCTCCTCGGCATCGACCGCACGTACGGCGGCGCTGACTTGTCCGTCGAGCTCCGTGAGGGAAGCCAATTCCATCGGCCGGTCCAGCTCGTCCCGAAGCACCTCGAAGCGATGGGCCAGGTCGGGATGGCGCTCGCGAAGCTCTGCGAGGTCGCTCCGCATGTCCAGCGCCTGGCTGTGGAGGACGCCGCGGCCCACCTCGATCAACTGCAGTGCTCGCGCTGCCCGATCGGCGGGTGTGCCTTCGTGAGAAGCAAGAGCCAGTGCCGCCGCATCTCCGGCCAGCCCGGACCACTTGCCCATGGCGTGCTGCTGGTCACCACGGCTCAGTCGGCGGTCTGCCACTTCGGGCAGCAGGTGTACGGCACTGGCCAAGAGATCGGCTGCGAGATCAGGATCCAGCCGTCCGGTCATTGAGGCCGCTGCCTGAGCCGCCCGAATCCGAATTGAGGGCCTGGCCCCGTCGGCTCGCGCGCCTTCCGTGTGGGCGGCCAGTGCTCGGTCAAAGTCGCGTCGCGAGTGAGTCTGATGATACCGACGATGCAGCGCCGCCCCAAGCTGGAACAGGTAGTCAGCCCGCTCCGGATGTTCCGCGGACGAGATGTCGAGCGCGGCCTGGCACGCAACCACCGCGTCATCCAGATCCGCTATGGCCCCGGTCCTCTCGAACCTGACGGTCAGCACACCTCCCAGCAAGGACAAGTACCTGGGGCGCTCAGGGTGGTGGGACGGAACGGTGGCGGTCGCGTCATGTCCCGCTGCGACCGCGCCGTCCAGGTCCTCAAAGCCTCCAGTGCGCTGGTAACGGGTGTGCAGGACGGTGCACAGATTCGCGAGAAAGCGAGGGCGGTCAGGACTACTTGCATCCGTAATGCCGAGGACCTCGCGGTTTCTTCGGACCACCTCGTCGAGGTCTTGAGGGTCCCCGTTCCGCTCGTAACGTTGCAACAACACTGTGCCGAGATTGGACAGCATCGCCGCCAAGGCGGAGTGTTCACGGGGTGCCGTCTTCACGGCTCCGTGCGCGAACTCGATCGCGGCGTTCAGGTCCGACAACGCCCCGGTGCGCTTGAACCGAGTCCACAGCATCAGACCGACGTTGGACAGACGGGTCGGCCGGTCGACGTGACCGTCCGCGGTGGCCTGAGCGGAAGCACGACTGGCACTGATCGCCTCGTCCAGGTCGTCCATGTCACCAGTGCATTCGAATCGCTGCCCGAGGGAGATGGCCAGGTTATTGAGAACCGCGTTGAACTCGGTCTGATGCGGGGTAATTTCCCGGGAGGCAGCGCGGTTCATGTCGATCGCCGTATCGAGGTCGGATCTGTCGCCGCCGATGCGGTATCGCGCCAGGAGAGCCTGCCCCAGGCCGGAGAGACGAAGCCCACGAGCCCTGTGCCCCGGCGGGAGCATCTCCAGAGCTTCCCGGAACGCAATAACAGATCGGCCCAAATACGCTGTTTCACCGCTGCGTTGGAATCGAGTCAGCGTGACGGTGCCGAGCCCAGACAGGAACATGGAGCGCGCAGGATGTTCCTCGGGAGCCGCCTCCACTGCGGCCTGGCAGCACTCGATCGCGTTGTCCAGATCCGCCGGCGCGCCGGTGCTTTCATATCGGCCGTGCCAGGCGGTCCCCAGATTGTGAAGAACTCCCGCCTTTTCGTGGTATTCGGTACAGAGGGCTGAGGCTTCCTGGAAGGCTTCGATCGCCGCGTCCAAGTCCGACAGGATGCCGCTCTCGGTGAACCTGGTCTTCAGCGCGGTACCCAAGTTGTTGAGCCCGCCAGCCCTGCCGACAGCGGAGCCCACAGAAGCTTGGACTGCCAATCGGCCGGTCTCGATCGCACCGTCCAGGTCCGCCGCGGCACCTGTATGAGTGAAGCGCGTCATCAGCACACCTGACAAGTTGGACAGCATGCCCGGCCGTTTCGGATGCCCTGTTGCCGTGCTTTCCACTGCGCCCAGGGCCGCGTCGATCGCCGCGTCCAGATCCGCCAGTTCACCACCCGCGTCGAAGTGGGAACTCAGGATGACGGAAAGATTGGACAGCGTTTCCGCGTACTCGCTTTTTCCACGAGGGATAGCGGCCGCGATACGGCGCAGGAGATCGGTCAATCTTGCGCGCAAAGCCGGGCTCGGCGAAGCACTCATCCCTTGCTGGATCCTCCAGACGAAGCCGAGCGCGCGCTGGGCCACATCTGGAAGGAGTTCGTCCGGCAGATCCTCCTCATCTGCGCCGAACACGAAGCAGGGCGTAAACTTCGCGACGGCTTCCTCTCTGTCCCGCTGCCCAGCCCCTTCGGGAAGTGCCTTGTACCTGGAGACATGCAACCAACCGAGGAGGTAGTAACCTTCCAGGTCGGACTCGTCATCGTGGAGTATCGAGGCAAGCTGACGGGCTTCGACCAGTGCTTCCGGCTCCAGCACCACCCGAGGATCTTGTTCGCGGGCGAGCCGGTCCAGCCGTAACTCCACTACGGCAATGCGCTTCTCCACTTCGCTTTTCCTTGCGAAATCCTGCTCACGCCCCTGCATAAACCGTCCTGTCACTTCCCGATCTCCGTCTCCGGTAGATCTGATTTCCGCACCGCCCAGGACTGCCGAGGCGGGTCTCTGAATTCCACGGAGCTCACGAAGTCGGTTCCGTCACAGGCGCCGGGCTGCTCAGCCGTCGCATGACCGCGCCACCGAGCAGAGGACCCATCGGCTGTTCCTCGATGCGCAGCTTGTCGGCCAGGTCCGCCAGGTGAAGGCGCACAGATGCCTCCAGCAACGTGGCGTAGGTGTCCGACGCAGCACGGAGGCGACGTGCCGAGACGACCACCATCGTGGCGGCGAGCGGCGCTGCAGGCCACCACCACCAGGCCAGAGGCAGATAGAGCAGGGCCCATCCACCGAGGACGGCAGCTCGCGCCAACGCGGCGCGGGCCCTGCCGATCTCGCCACGTATCTCTTCCGGCAGCACTAGCCAAAGATGTGGCCAGAGGATGAGGAGATCGACATGTGCGTCTCGGTCCAGCCGAACCGCCGTGGCGTGGATCCGGTCACCACTCCAAGTCGGCCGTTCAGGCCGCTCCACGGAGATACGTTCATACCTGTGGGCAGCGCGGTGACGCTCCCGGGGCCTGGGACGGTCAGCCGGTCGCGGAGCGCGTTCCAGAAGCCGTAGAGCTTCGTACTCCGCCCGTGCCGCGTCCCAGCAACGCTGCCGGCGTGCCACGTACCGCTCAGCCAACTCACCGAACAACCACGGCCATGCACCCCAGCCGGCAGCCAGAGTCACACGCTCGACAACGGAGCCGAGGGACTGGGCAGCAAGACCGGCGGCGGCCGCACCGGCCAAGATGGCAGCAAGCAGCACGACCTGGCCGCCTACCGCAGTCGCCACGGGAGCCTGGGCAGCGTCCGAGATCGCGTGAGTAAGCCGCCCCACGTCCAGCGCAGCGCTCTGCCCGAGAGTGTGTCCGGCTGCGGCGACCGCCAAATAGAGCGCGCCTGGGAGTACAAGGAGAGTCAGCCACCGCTCGGCGAGCTTCTTGCTGAGTTCACTGAGCAGCCCTCCCACTACGGGAGCCTCTCCCGGATCAGCGCCGTCGCGCCGGGGGCGAACCGGCAGCGTGGCACGTCGCCGTCCACTTCCTGATCGGATCGACCGATACACAGCTGCAAGGGACACCGATACACGACGTCCAAACCAGCAACGCCGGCCGACATCACGCTGCGGCCCATTCCCCCATACACCCCCGATGGATCGCCTGCGCATCGAACTGCTGCATGCAAGGCGTCCAGAAGGGTAGTGAGCGAGACGTCTGCGGGCGGCCTGCCGACTGCGGCTTCGACAGCACGCAAGGCGGCGTCGTCCTCGTCAAGCAGCGCGGCGAGTTCGTCCCGATTCCCACACACGTACGACAGCGCCTTGGCGATCCTCAGGCCGCCTACTTCCACCTGGCTCGTCATACAGAACTTCGCCCCCTGCGCCTTGTTGATCTACCAGGCCGCCATTCTTGCTCCAAACGTGCAGGTACACCCACGGGTTCGGCCAACTCCCTCAGCCAGAGCAGAGAGACGTCGAGGTACTTGAAAGGACGGTTCAACCGATCCTCTGCGCGAGCAACGCAAAGACGGTGGTACGCCATGCGCCGTGCTGCCGCTGACGGCGTACCGCAGCTTGCAAATTCGCCTTCGTAACGCGACATCCTGAAGCAACTGTCACGCTGTCACCCCACCGCTTGGGAGAAATCTGGGAGAAGATCTTCTCCCAGAGCCCTCGCGACACCACCCGAGACCAACGGCCACCAACAGCCTGACCTGGGCATACATCCTTCGCAGCTGGTGGGCAACACGATCGGACCTAATTCGGGACGAAGAGGTCGTGGGTTCAAATCCCGCCACCCCGACAGGGAAGTTCCAGGTCAGGGGCCTGATCCGCTTAGCGGGTCGGGCCCTTGAGTGGTTTCCGGGGGGCGCCTGCTTGATCAGACGCGCGGCGCCGCCGAGGCAGTGTCCTCCCGCTTCTCGACGTCGGAGAACAAGAGGGTCGGCCCGGTGAGGATGTCCCGGTCGGCCTCGCTCTTGTAGATCGCGTCGACGCTGCCGAAGCGGGCCTCGGAGTAGTCGAGATCGAGGAGCGCGGCGGCCTGCCGGACCGATGTCTCGTCGGGGCCCTCGATCTCCTGGAAGGTGGGGAGCCCCGGCCAGGTGTCGAAGTCGAAGACGACCTCGCCCAGGCGCCATTCCTCGCGGTAGTTCTCCTGGTAGCGCACCTCGGTCAGGCCGGCGCGGCGCAGGATGTCGGCCGTGGCGTCCAGGTCGGACACCTCAGTCTCGATCTCCCTGGTGCCGTCGATCGTCGTACCGTCGGTGACCTGCTTGAGCGTGAGCGTGGAGCGGGTGCCCTCTGCCCGGAGACGGATCCAGGTCCCGCGCTCGAAGGAGTCGGCCCCGAAGATCCTGCGGGTGAGGAGCGTGCGGGGGAAGGCTTGAACGGCTCCGAGGGCGGTCAGCCTGGCCTGGAGGGCGGGGGTGTCGACGGCCAGGAACTTCGCCTCGTACTCGTGCTTCACGGTCCTTCTCTCGGGCGGGCTGCACGAGACACCATCGTGGGACGCGATTCCGTCCCGCGACCCATTTTTCCGGTCGGCCGACGGTGCGGCTCACACGTTGACTGGTGCCGACTCCGGGGGCTTCGGCTCGGCCGCCGACTCGGAGCACTTGTCCCCGGTCCCCGAGGCGACGACCCGCCGGGCCAGCGGTTCCGTGAAGCGGGCCGTCAGGGGGCCCAGCACGACCAGGATGAGGACGTACGCCGTCGCAAGCGGGCCCAGGCGGGGCTCCGTTGCGGTCGCGAGGCCCGCGATGACGATCGAGAACTCGCCGCGGGCGACCAGCGTGCCGCCCGCTCGCCAGCGGGCGCCGCCGCGGATGCCGGCCCTGCGTGCCGCGTACCAGCCGGTGGCGACCTTCGTGAGCGTGGTGACGGTGGCCAGGAGCAGGGCGGGGAGCAGGACGGGCGGGATGTCGGACGGGGCGGTGGACAGGCCGAAGAAGACGAAGAACACGGCCGCGAACAGGTCGCGCAAGGGGGTCAGGAGGCTGCTCGCGCCCTCGGCGACCTCGCCGGACAGGGCGATGCCCACGAGGAAGGCGCCGACTGCCGCCGAGACCTGGAGCTCCTGGGCGAGGCCCGCCACGAGCAGGGTCAGGCCGAGGACCACCAGCAGCATCATCTCCGCGCTGTCCGAGGAGACCGCGCGGCTGATCAGCCTGCCGTGCCGGAGCGCCAGGTAGAGGACCGCGCCGACGGTGCCCAGGGAGATCAGCAGGGTGACGGCGCCGCCGGCCAGGCCGACGCCCGCGAGCAGGGCCGTGAGGATCGGCAGGTAGACGGCCATCGCGAGGTCCTCGATGACCAGGACGCCGAGCACGACGGGGGTCTCGCGGTTGCCGAGCCTGCCCAGGTCGCCGAGGACCTTGGCGATGACGCCGGACGAGGAGATCCAGGTGACGCCGGCGAGCGCCACGGCGGCCACCGGGCCCCAGCCAAGGATCAGCGCGGCTACGGCGCCGGGGACGGCGTTGAGGACGAAGTCCACGGCGCCGGAGGGATATTGGGTCTTGAGGTTGGTGACCAGTTCGGAGGCGCTGTACTCCAGGCCGAGCAGGAGGAGCAGCAGGATGACGCCGATCTCCGCGCCCGTGGCGACGAACTCCTCGCTGGCCTGGAGGGGCAGGATGCCTCCGTGTCCGAAGGCGAGTCCGGCCAGCAGGTAGAGGGGGATGGGTGAGAAGCCCACCCGGCCCGCGAGGCGGCCCAGGAGCCCCAGAGCGAGGATGATCGCTCCCAGTTCGATCAGCATGGCGGTCGTGTGATGCACGGGCGTCTGTCCTCCGGTCGGATGGGGATCGGTGGCGGCGTCTGTGCGCCTTCTCGGCCGAGGGCGCGCCGGGACACGACGTGCCCCGGGGTCCGAGTGGGTCGCCCGGGTCCCGCCGGAAGGAAGCAGAGCGAGGCGGAGCCGGACGTGTCAGGCGTCGGGCACGCTGTCGCGCTCGTACCGGTGCGGGTCGAGCAGCTCACCGGCGACGCCGGCGAAGACCAGGCCGGCGGCGATGAGCAGTCCGTGGGCCAGCACCAGGCCGGCGGCCAGCGCGCACAGTGCGGCGGCGAGCAGGAGCCAGGCCCGCCGGGACCGGTACTCGCGGGGGCGGCGCGGGCGGCCGTCGGCGAGGGCCCGCGCGAAGTGGGGGTCCTCGCGGTGCAGACGGGACGCGATCTCGCTGAGCTGGTGGTCGTCGGGCACGGGCACGTTGCCCCCCTTCGGCGTCGGTTCGGGCCCGGGGCCGGGGAGTTGACCCCAGCCTCGCCCGCGGCGGATGCCGGGCACCATCGGGATTGGTACCCAAATCCAGCGACGTCGGATGTGTAGGGAAACGTGCAGATCTTGTCGTGTCCATCAAGGTTCACGCGACGTGCTCCCGTGCCGGCCCGGGGGACCTGGTGCGCCGGGAAGCCGCGGACGGCGGGTGACCTCCGTAGTCTGGGAGAAGATCTGCGTGTCCCGCGTGCTCGCGGGGGCCGACCGGGAAGGACCGCATCGTGATCATCTTCGGTACCAAGGGATACCTCTACCAGCTCGCGATACTGACGCTGGTGTGCGGGCGGTGCGGGAACCCCTCCGCGCACACGCTCAGGAAGCGCGTCAACAAGTTCACGCTGTTCTTCGTGCCGCTGTTCCCGTTCTCGACGAAGTACGCGACCCAGTGCACCTTCTGCGGTGCCGAGCAGCAGGTGTCGAAGGAGCAGGCGGAGCAGCTCCAGGCTCAGGGGGGCATGGGCGGCCCCGGCGGCGGGCAGGGCGGGCAGCCGTACGGCGCCGCGCCGCAGCAGCCGTACCAGCAGCCCTGACCTGCGCCTTCGGGGGACGGCCGGCGGCCGGTCCCCGCCCGCGCGGTCAGCCCGTGATCTCCACCTTGCCGTTGCGGGAGTCGGCGCGGCCCGGGGCCGCCTCCGGTGCGGCCGGGCCGGACGCGTCGGTGGAGCCCTTCGCGGTGATGCCCTTCAGCAGGGACGCCAGGTCGACGCCGGTGGTGGAGCCGAGGAGTTCCATGCCCTGTGCGACGTTGTCGGCGACCGTGCGGGACAGGCGGCTCGCGCCGTCCGTCGAGATCACCGTCATCTTGTCCACCGCCGACAGCGGCTCGGACGCCTTCGCCACCACCTGCGGCAGCACCTCGACCAGCATCTGGAGCACGGCGGCGTCGCCGTACCGGTCGAAGGCGTCGGCCTTCTTCTCCATCGCCTCGGCCTCGGCCGCGCCCTTCGCGCCGATCGCGGCGGCCTCCGCGTCGCCCTCCAGCCGGACCGCCTCGGCGATCGCCGCACGCCGGGAGCGCTCGGCCTCGCCCTGCTTGAGGCCCTCGATGGCCTCCGCCTCGGCCAGCGCCCCGCGGCGCTGCTTCTCGCCCTCACCGGTGAGCCGGGCCCGCTCGGCCTCCGCCTGGGCGGCGGCGATCCCGGCGGAACGCTCGGCCTCGGCCTGCTTCACCCGCGCCACCCGGCGGGCCTCCGCCTCCTGCTCGGCGGCGTACCGCTGGGCGTCGGCCGGCTTGCGCACCTCGGTGTCGAGCTGGCGGTCCTTCAGCGCGGCCTGCCGCTCGGCGACCTTCTCCTGCTCGGCGAGGATGTCCTGCTGCCGGGCCGCCTCGGCGAGCGGTCCGGCGGCGTTGGCGCGGGCGGACGCCTGGTCGGTCTCGGCCTTGATCTCGGCCTGCTTCAGGTAGAGCGTGCGCTGCGCGACCGCGATCTCCTCCTCGGCCTTCAGTCGCGCCTGCTCCGCCGCCCGCCGGGCCACGGCCTCGGCGATGTCGGCCTCCTGCCTGGCGCGGGCCGCCTCGGGACGGCCCAGATCCTCCAGGTAGGAGCCCTCGGTGGTGATGTCCTGGATCTGGAAGGCGTCCAGGACCAGGCCCTGCCCGGACAGGCTCGCCTCCGCCTCCTCGGCGACCTGGCCGGCGAACGCGGCCCGGTCCCGGATGACGTCCTCGACCGACATCCGGCCGACGATCGCCCGCAGCGCGCCGGACAGCACCTCCTGCGTGAAGCCGACGATGCCGACCTGCTGCATCAGGAACCGCTGCGCGGCGGCGCGGATCGCGTCCTCGGTGCCGCCGACCTTGACGATCGCGACGCCCTCCAGGTGGGCCTTCACCCCGCGCAGCGTCACCGCGCCGCGCACGGCGACCGGGATGTGCCGGGAGGAGAGGTCGAGCGTGAACCGCTGCTGCACGAACGGCACGACGAACACGCCGCCGCCGACCACGACCTTCTGGCCGCTGTTGTCGGTGAACACCCGGCCCGTCTCCGGGTCGGTGGACTTCTTGCCGCGGCGGCCGGTGACGATGAACGCCTCGCTCGGACCGGCCACCTTGTAGCGGCTGACCACGACGAGTGCGAGCAGCACCAGGAGTACGACGACTCCCAGCACCGCGATGACGACAGGACTCATGACAACGCCCCCGAATCACACAGAGATAGAGACAGAGAAGACAGAAATCGGAAGAGACGGAACGGAGATGGAGGTGGTCAGCGGTCCACCGGGCGGACCACGACCGACGTCCCCGTCGGCACCGCCTCGACCCACACCTCGGCGCCCCGCGCCACCGGAACCGCGCTGCGCGCCGCGCACTTCAAAGGCTGGCCCGCGAGCCGCAGCAGCACCTCGCCGTAGCCCTCCGCCGGGATGGCGGTCACGACCTTGCCGGACGTGCCGAGCAGGTCGTTCGTGCTGGGTGTGACGGCGGTCTGGTCGCGCATCAGCGCACGGCTGAAGCGGTACGTCAGCCAGGCGGCGCCCACTCCGACGACCGCGCCGCCCGCGGCGGCCCCCGCCGGTCCGGTCCAGCCGGTGCCGAGGGCGATGGCGCCGCCGAAGCCGGTCATCGCCACGAATCCCGCGACGACCGGCAGCGACAGCCACCCCTCCAGGACGCCGTCCAGCGCTCCGTCGAGCGCGCCTTCCAGCAGTCCGTCGAAGACCAGCGACAGGGCGAGCAGCACAACCCCCGTGATGCCGATTCCGAGAAACCAGGCCATGTGTGCCGTCCCCCTCCCACCCGTCGCTGAGCTCCGGTGAGAAGAATCCTCACACCGGGCGCCAGGGCACGTCATTGCCGTGTTCCGGCAATCTTTACGCGTTCTTGATGCCGCCCTCGGCCTCTTCGGGCCCTCCTGGAACCGCGCCCGCCGCCTGTACTGTCCTTCTTCAAATGGGAACTCATACGGGGAGCGTTCCGAATCAGGTTCCGCAGGGCGACGCGTACGCGCACATGGTGGTGTGCGGTGACGACGGGCTCGCACATCGCCTCGCCGCCGAACTGCGCGGCGTCTACCGCGAGCAGGTCACCCTCGTCGTCCCGCCCTCCGGGCGCCGGGTGCGGCAGCCGGTGGTCGGACGGGCCCGGGCGGCCTCGGCGGCGCTGCTGGACATGGTCAACGCGGCCGTCAACCGGAGCGGCAACGGCGACCAGGGCGGCGCGGGCCGCGAGGGGGCGGGCCGCGACGGCGCGGGCCGTGAACTGGAGGCCACCGAGCCGACCGAGGACGTGCTCGCCGACGCGGGCGTGGAGCGGGCCGGCGCGCTGGCGCTGGTGTACGACGACGACGAGACCAACATCCGCGCGGCCCTGACCGCCCGTCGGCTCAACCCACGGCTGCGGCTGGTGCTGCGCCTGTACAACCGGCGTCTGGGCCAGCACATCGAGGATCTCCTCGACCAGAGCGCCGCACTGGCGACCGGTGGCGGGGGCGCCAACGGGTCGGGCAGCGCCGAGTCCTCCACGACCGTGCTGTCCGACGCCGACACGGCCGCGCCCGCGCTGGCGGCCACCGCGCTGGTCGGCACCAGCAAGATCGTGGAGACGGACGGCCTGCTGCTGCGCGCGGTGGAACGGAACCCGCCGCTGCCCGGCCAGGTCGCCGACCCCGGACTGTGCACCCTCGCGCTGCTCTCCGCGACGAGCAACGATCCGGCCGGGGCGGACGGTTCGGAGGACAGCGGCGAGGGTCCGCAGCTGCTGCCCGACGCGGCGGCGGTCCAGGCCGCGACCGGGCGCGGGACCGTGGCGCTGGAGCAGGTGTCGTACTCCGGACCGTCGCTGCCCGCCGGACGCGCGAGCGTGCCGCCGTTCGCCGAGCTGTTCTCGCGGCGGCTGCGGTGGTCGCTGGCCGGTCTGGCGGCGTGCGTGGTCGCGCTCGCCGTGGCGCTGATGGTGGTCACGGACGACCATCCGGTGCACGCGACGTACGTGACGCTGCTCGACCTGTTCTCCATCAACGAACCCGCCCACAACGCGGACATCGGCCGTCAGATCCTTCAACTCCTGTCCGGATTCGTCGGGTTGCTGCTGCTTCCGGTGCTGCTGGCGGCCGTACTGGAGGCCCTGGGGACCTTCCGTACCGCTACCGCGCTGCGCAAGCCCCCGCGCGGGATCGGCGGGCACGTCGTGCTGCTGGGTCTCGGCAAGATCGGCACGCGGGTGCTGACGCGGCTGCGGGAGATGGACATCCCGGTGGTCTGCGTCGAGGCCGACCCCGAGGCACGGGGGCTGGCGACCGCCCGGCGGCTGCGGGTGCCGGTGGTGCTGGGGGACGTGACGCAGGAGGGCGTACTGGAGGCCGCGAAGATCCAGCGCGCGCACTCGCTGCTCGCGCTGACCAGTGTGGACACCACCAACCTGGAGGCGGTGCTCTACGGGCGGTCCGTGCGGTCGGGACTGCGGGTGGTGCTGCGGCTGTACGACGACGACTTCGCGACCGCCGCGTACCGGACCCTGCGTGCCGCCCACCCCGGTGCCCTCACCCGCAGCCGCAGCGTGACGCATCTGGCGGCGCCGTCCTTCGCCGGGGCGATGATGGGGCGGCAGATTCTGGGCGCGATTCCCGTGGAGCGGCGGGTGCTGCTGTTCGCCCGGGTGGAGGTGTCGGGGCATCCGCAGCTGGAGGGGCGGACGGTCGGCGAGGCTTTCCGGGCGGGGGCGTGGCGGGTGCTGGCGCTGGAGGTGGCGGACGGGTCCGCCGCCGGCGAGGGTGAGACGGATGAGGAGGGCGAGGTGCCCCGGGCGTCCCGGTTGGTGTGGGATCTGCCCGACACGTATGTCCTCCGGGGTGAGGACCGGGTGGTGCTGGCGGCCACGCGGCGGGGGCTGGCGGAGCTGCTGGGTCGGCGTACGCGGGAGCGGTTCGCCGGGTAGCGGGGGGGGGCGGCGTGAGGGTGGGCGGAGTGCAGGGTTCGGCCCCCTCCAGTCCCGTCCAGGGGGCTCCCGCCCCCTGGACCCCGGCCTCTGCCCACCCACCACCCGACTCGGTTGGGAGAGAGGGTCAGGTCGAAAAGCGTCGGAACTCTAGGCGCCCTTCGGCAGGTACCTCTCCGCGAAGTCCAGTTCCAGGCGGACCTGCTTGATGCGTTCGTCGACCACCAGGGAGCCGTGTCCCGCGTCGTAGCGGTAGATCTCGTGGAGGGCGCCGCGGGACTCCAGGCGCTTGACGTAGTTCTCGACCTGGCGGATCGGGCAGCGTGGGTCGTTGACCCCGGCCGAGATGTAGACCGGGGCCTTGACGTCGTCGACGTAGGTCAGCGGGGAGGACGCCTCGAAGCGCTCGGGGACCTCCTCGGGGGTGCCGCCCAGCAGCGTGCGGTCGAGGGCCTTCAGGCCCTCCATCTCGTCGTGGTACGCGGTGACGTAGTCGGCGACCGGGACGGCGGCGATGCCCAGGGCCCACGCGTCGGGCTGGGTGCCGACGCCGAGCAGCGTGAGGTACCCGCCCCAGGAGCCGCCGGTGAGGATGAGGCGGCCGGGGTCGGCGAGGCCGGAGGTGACCGCCCACTCGCGCACCGCCGCGATGTCCTCCAGCTCGATGAGCCCCACCCGGTGCTTGAGGGCGTCGGTCCAGGCGCGTCCGTACCCGGTGGAGCCCCGGTAGTTGACGCGGACCACCGCGTATCCGTGGTCCACCCAGGCGGCCGGGCCGGCGGCGAAGGAGTCGCTGTCGTGCCAGGTCGGGCCGCCGTGGATGTCGAAGACCGTCGGGAGCGGGCCGGTCGCGCCGGCGGGCTTCTGGACCAGGGCGTGGATGCGGCCGCCGGGGCCCTCCACCCACACGTCCTCCACCGGGACCGAGCGCGGCGACTTCATGCCGGGCGGGTCCAGGACGACACGGCCGGTGGTGGAGCGGACGGACGAGGGCTCGGCGGCCGAGGACCACAGGTACTCCACGGTGCCGTCCGGGCGGGCCGTCGCCCCGGAGACGGTGCCCGCGGGCGTCTCGATCTCGGCCGGCTCGCGCTTGGCGAAGTCGTAGCGGAACAGCTCGCTGCGGGCCTCGAAGCCGTGCACGATCAGCAGGGCGCTGCCGTCCGGGAACCACTCGGCGCTGACGTCGCCCGGCAGCTCCAGGGCGAGGTCGGTCTGCTCCCCCGTCGCCACGTCCCACACCAGCGGCTCCCAGCGGCCCCGGCGCTGGTGCCCGATGAGCAGGCGGGTGTCGCCGTCGACCGGCGCGAAGCCCAGGACCTCCAGGCCCAGCTCCTTCTCGCCGCCCTCCGTGTCGTCCAGCTCGGCGACCGTCGTGCCGTCGGGGCGCAGCACGCGCAGCGCCGAGTGCATCGCGTCGCCGTGCTCGGTGTGCTCGATCGCGATCAGCGTGCCGTCGTGCGAGAGGTCGCCGACGCCCGCGGACTCGCGGTGCCGGTAGATCTCCGCCGGGGCGGCGCCGTCCCCGCGCGCGAGGTGGATGGTCGTCCCCTCCTCGTCGGTGGAGCGGCCGACCACCGCCGTACGCCCGTCGCGGCCGAGGGCGAGGCCCGCCGGGTAGGACGGGTCGAGGCCCGGCACGGCCGCCTCGTCCGCCCCGCCGGCGAAGGGCTGGCGGCGCCAGACGCCGAACTCGTCGCCGTCCTTGTCGTCGAACCACCAGATCCAGTCGCCGTCGGGCGAGAGCACGCCGTCCGTCGTGCCGTTGGGCCGGTCGGTGACCTGGCGCTGGTCGCCGGAGGAGCGGTCCCAGGCGTACAGCTCGTACGTCCCCGTCGCGTTCGACACGAACAGGGAGCGGTCCGGGGCGTCCTCGGCCCAGTCGGGCAGGGACACCCTGGGCGCCCGGAACCGCTTCTCCCACTCGGGCATCCGCTCGCCCTGCGTCTGCCGCTCGTCTGCCTCGTCCGACGACTTGTCCGACCGAACGGACCCGTTGCTCTCAGTCATGGCCCCATACTGCCCCGACCTGCCGACAACGCGCAGACGGGATCCCCAGCCTGTGGACAACCTCGTCCGCCCACCCGCCGGCCCGCGCGTTTTCCACAGCCCCGAAGCAGGGGCGCACCGGCCCGCCCCGTACCGTGGAGGGCGTGTACCGGTTTCTGCTGACGCCCCGATGGTGGGGGATCAACGTCTTCGTCGTCCTGGCCATCCCCTTCTGCATCTTCATGGGTTCCTGGCAGCTGGGCCGCTTCGAGGACCGCGTACAGGACCACGAGACCGCGGCCACCCAGCACGAGGAGGCCCGCCGGGACGCGCCCCGCCCGCTGGACGAGCTGCTGCCGCTGGACAAGTCCACGGTCGGCAAGCAGACCACCGTCACCGGCCGGTACGACGACCAGCTGCTCGTCCCCGAGCGGAAGCTGGACGACCGGGAGGGCTACTACGTCCTCACGCTGCTGCGCACCGACGACGGCCGCGCGCTGCCGGTCGTACGCGGCTGGCTGCCGGGCGCACCCGACCAGGCCAAGGTCCCGGCCCCGCCCGCCGGCGAGGTCACCGTCACGGGAGCGCTCCAGGCCCCGGAGTCACCGGGCGGCAACGGCGTCAGCGGACGCTCCGGATGGCCCGCCGGGCAGACCGGCTCGATCAGCGCGGCAACGCTGCTGAACCTCGTCCCGTACGACGTCTACGACGCGTGGGTCACGCTGAACAGCGGCGACTCCGGGATGCGGGCCGTGCCCGTCAGCGCGCCGCAGAACAGCGGCCTCGACCTGAAGGCGTTCCAGAACCTCGGCTACACCGCCGAGTGGTTCGCCTTCGTGGGCTTCGTGATCTTCATGTGGTTCCGGCTGCTGCGCCGCGAGGTCGAACTCGCCCGGGACGCGCAGCTGGGGCTGACGGTGGAGGAGGCGCGGGACGCCGACGCCGCGGAGGCCGAGGACGCCGGGGAAGAGAGCGAGCGGGCGGCGCGGCCCAGCCCGTCCAACGCCTGAGCAGGCGCCCCCTACGACTCCGTGCCCGCCAGCACGCCCGTCCAGTACACGGTGCCCACGCACGCGTTGGACACCGTGGCGGTGGCCGAACCGGATCCGCCCTCGGGGGTGTAGGTCACCGACACGCTTCCGTCCGCCGGTCCGTCCTCGCTGAGCAGCTGGGTCGTGGGGCCGGCCTCGGCGCCGCTCGTGGAGGTGCCGCCCGCGGCGGTCGTGTCCCCGGTGGGCGAGGGGTCCGGCGAGGGTCCGCCGGTGCTGCCCCCGGTGGTGCCGCCGGTGGTGGGACAGGTCTCCGAGGGCACCCAGGCGAACTGCACCTCGTACCCGGAGGCCGGCGCCAGGGTCACCGCCGCGGTCTCCAGGGACGGGTCGGGCAGTCCGGCCGCGGCGTCGCCCGCCACATGCCGTGCCGTGCCGATCCTGGAGGCGTCCGCCGCCCCCTGCGAGGCGGTGGACACGTTGCCGGGGCCCGTGACGGTGCAGCCGTCCGAGGAGACGTTGGTGACCCGGAACGAGCCGTAGACCACGCCCGCGGAGTCGGGCTCGGCGATGCTGGCGACGGCCGGTCCGAGCTGCTTCGGCGCACACGCGGGAACGTCGGCGGCGACGCTGGGCGAGGGTTCGGTCCCGGGCGCGGTGCCCGTGGCCGCGCCGCTCTCCTTGCCGTCGGGCGTCTCCTTGGGGCCGGTGCTGTCCTTGTCCTCACCGGGGCCCTCGGAACCGGCGACACCACTCTGGCCGCCGGCCGGGTCCTTGCCCTGGGAGGCGCCGCCCTGGGCCTGCGAGGCGTGGCCCGCGACGGACGGGTCGGCGCCCGGGCCGGTGGAGTTGGAGACGTGCACAAGGGCGGGGACCGCGGTGCCCAGGAAGAGGGCGGCGGCGGCCACTCCGACGGCGGCCTGGCGCTTGCGGGCCCGCCGCGCGGGGACCGCGCGGCGCAGGTGCTCCAGGGTGCCGTCGCTCGGCTCGACGTCCTGGACGGCCTGCCGCAGCATCCGGCGCAGCGCCGCCTCGTCGGCGTCGGGCCCGTCCTGCCCTCGCGGGTCGGGGCCCTGGTCGGCGGGGCCGTGGTTCACAGTTCCGTTCCCAGCGTCGTGCTTGTGCTTCTGCTGATCCTGCCCGGCGGTGGCCTCCGCCGGGTTCGCCGCGGCGGGTCCGTCGGGCGCGGCCGCTCCGTCGGGCGCGACAGGCCCGTCCGGCGCGGCGGGTCCGTCAGGCGCGAGCCCCTCCCGGGGAACGGACCCTTCCTGCGGCGCGCCCTCTTCCCGCGGAGCGTGCCCGTTGCCGTCACTCATGCCGGTGCCTCCATGGCCACCCTGAGCGCCGCGATGCCGCGCGAACCGTACGCCTTCACCGAGCCGAGGGATATGCCGAGCGTCTCGGCGACCTGTGCCTCGGTCATGTCGGCGAAGTAGCGCAGGACCAGGACCTCGCGCTGGCGGCGCTGGAGCCCTTTCATCGCCTTGATCAGGGAGTCGCGCTCCAACTGGTCGTAGGCGCCCTCCTCCGCGCTCGCCATGTCCGGCATCGGCTTGGAGAGCAGCTTGAGGCCCAGGATGCGGCGGCGCAGCGCCGAACGCGAGAGGTTGACGACGGTCTGGCGCAGATACGCCAGGGTCTTCTCCGGGTCGCGGACGCGTTTGCGCGCGGAGTGCACGCGGATGAAGGCCTCCTGGACGACGTCCTCACAGGAGGCGGTGTCGTCGAGGAGCAGCGCCGCGAGGCCGAGCAGCGACCGGTAGTGAGCCCGGTACGTCTCGGTGAGGTGGTCGACGGTGGTACCCGCCGCCACCGTGTCGTCGGCGCCGTCGCGCTGGTTCGATATGCGGGCCGGCCGCGCTGCTGGCATCGGCGCGATCACCGGCATGCCACCGGCCGGACCGGCCACACGGGGACGGACTGACCGGCCGGGGGCCCGCACAGCGGGGCCACGCGTCGATGCGGTGAATTCGAGTACCTCTGCCACGCCTGTTGGACACGCCGACCCCCGTGAGGGTTGTACGTGCCGGGCGTCACGTTCCCGTGTCGGTCCTGTCTGCCGGGCAGCCGCCCGGCTGACGGTGCGTCATACGCCCTCATCGTCCGCTCATCCCCTATGTCCCATGTGAACGAGCGTCCCCACGCCCGCCCTCGGCGTCCCCACGCCGACCCACGCGTCTCCGCGCCCCGAATGGGTGACCGCAAAGACGCTCCCCGCCTTCCGCACGGTTGCGGAGGGCGGGGAGGAAATCCTCTGACGGCACAGGTGCCGGGTACAAGTAGTCCGGACCAACTTCCGGATCACATCTCGTCCACAGATCCTACAAAGGAAACCCACGGTGGCCAGGGCTTTTCGCCCGTTGAATGGGGCCTGATGGGGGTTCAGGCGAACTCGGCGGCCACCAGCTCCGCGATCTGCGCGGTGTTCAGGGCGGCGCCCTTGCGCAGATTGTCCCCGCAGACGAAGAGTTCCAGCGCCGTCGGGTCGTCCAGCGCCCGCCGTACCCGCCCCACCCAGGTGGGGTCGGTGCCGACCACATCGGCGGGGGTGGGGAACTCCCCCGCGGCCGGGTTGTCGAAGAGGACCACGCCGGGCGCGGTGGCCAGGATCTCCCGGGCCCGGTCGACGGTGACCTCGCCCTCGAAACGGGCGTGCACGGTCAGGGAGTGGGTGGTGACGACGGGGACACGTACACACGTCACCGCCACCGGAAGCTGCGGCAGCCCGAGGATCTTGCGGGACTCGTCCCGCACCTTCATCTCCTCCGACGACCAGCCGTCCTCGCGCAGCGACCCGGCCCACGGTACGACGTTCAGCGCGACCGGCTCCGGGAACGGCCCGGTGTCGTCGCCGACGGCCCGCCGCACGTCACCGGGGTGCGTCCCCAGCTCGGTGCCGGCCACCAGGGACAGCTGCCGGCGCAGCGTGTCCACGCCCTCCCGGCCCGCGCCGCTGACCGCCTGGTACGAGGAGACGACCAGCTCGCGCAGCCCGAACTCGGCGTGCAGCGCGCCCGCCGCCACGATCATGGAGAGGGTCGTGCAGTTGGGGTTGGCGACGATGCCGCGCGGCCGCATCCGCACCGCGTGCGGATCGACCTCGGGCACGACGAGCGGCACGTCCGGGTCCATCCGGAACGCGCCGGAGTTGTCGACCACCACCACGCCCTTGGCGGCGGCGATCGGCGCCCACCGCGCGGCGACCTCGTCGGGGACGTCGAACATGGCGACGTCGACGCCGTCGAAGGCCTCCTCGGTGAGCGCGACGACCTCGACCTCCTCACCGCGCACGGCCAGCTTGCGGCCGGCCGAGCGCGGCGAGGCGATCAGGCGGATGTCGCCCCAGATGTCCGCGTGCTGGGACAGGATGGTGAGCATGACCGTGCCGACGGCACCGGTCGCGCCCACGACGGCGAGCGTGGGCCGCCCGTCCCGTGCGGTGACGGACATCAGCGGCCGGTGCCCCCGTAGACGACTGCCTCATCGCTGTCGGAGTCGAGACCGAAGGCGGAGTGCACGGCGCGCACGGCCTCGTTCACGTCGTCCTTGCGGGTGACGACCGAGATGCGGATCTCGGAGGTCGAGATCAGCTCGATGTTCACCCCGGCGTCGGAGAGCGCCGTGAAGAAGTCGGCGGTGACGCCCGGGTGGCTCTTCATCCCCGCGCCGACCAGCGAGATCTTGCCGATCTGGTCGTCGTAGCGCAGCGAGTCGAAGCCGATGCCGGCGCGGTTCTTCTCCAGCGCGTCGATGGCCTTGCGGCCCTCGGACTTCGGCAGGGTGAAGGAGATGTCCGTCAGGCCCGTGGAGGCGGCGGACACGTTCTGCACGACCATGTCGATGTTGACCTGGGCGTCCGCGATCGCCCGGAAGATCGCGGCGGCCTCGCCCGGCTTGTCCGGCACGCCGACGACCGTGACCTTGGCCTCCGAGGTGTCGTGTGCGACTCCGGAGATGAGGGCCTGCTCCACCTGCTTTTCCCCTTGCTTGATCGGCTCGCTGCTGACCCACGTGCCCTGGAGTCCGCTGAAGCTGGACCGGACGTGGATCGGGATGTTGTACCGGCGGGCGTACTCCACGCAGCGGTGGAGGAGCACCTTGGAACCGCTGGCCGCGAGCTCCAGCATGTCCTCGAAGGAGATCCAGTCGATCTTCTTCGCCTTCTTCACGACGCGCGGGTCGGCGGTGAACACGCCGTCGACGTCGGTGTAGATCTCGCAGACGTCCGCGTCGAGCGCGGCGGCGAGGGCCACGGCCGTCGTGTCGGACCCGCCACGCCCGAGCGTGGTGATGTCCTTGCTGTCCTGGCTGACGCCCTGGAAGCCGGCCACGATGGCGACGTTGCCCTCGTCCACCGAGGTCTTGATGCGCCCCGGGGTCACGTCGATGATCCGGGCCTTGTTGTGGACCGAGTCGGTGATGACTCCGGCCTGGCTGCCGGTGAACGACTGGGCCTCGTGGCCCAGGTTTTTGATCGCCATGGCCAGCAGCGCCATGGAGATACGCTCTCCGGCGGTCAGCAGCATGTCGAGTTCACGCCCGGCAGGGATCGGGGAAACCTGCTCGGCGAGATCGATCAGCTCGTCCGTCGTGTCGCCCATCGCGGAAACGACGGCGACCACCTGGTTGCCGTTCTTCTTCGCTTCCACGATCCGCTTGGCGACGCGCTTGATGCCCTCGGCATCGGCTACGGAGGAGCCTCCGTACTTCTGCACGACAAGGCCCACGTGCGCTCCTCGCTCAATCCGTCTCTTTCCGCACGTACGTATATGTACTGCGGTCGGCTCATTTTACCGAGCGTCCGGGTCTCGCCTCTGCGGTATCGCATGGTGAGACCCGGGTACTCGCTCAGGCTGGCTCATGCCCAACCGGAGACGCGTCACTCGGGAAAGTGCGGCGTGTCACACGTTCACAAGTGTCTTTCCGTTCCGTAAAGCCCGCACCTGCGGGGAGCGCAACCCTTGGGGCGGGTGGTGAGTCTGAGGGCTGTGGCGCGCCGGTGCGCCACGCTCCGGGGAGGGTCACCACCTTGTCTCACGCACGTTCGTCCAGACGTCGGCTCGCGACCGCCGTCGCCGCCGTTCTCGCCGTCACCGCCGGATTCACCGGCGCAGCCGTCGCGGCTCCGCACGCGATGTCTCCGGGCGGGACGGCTCAAGCCGCCGCGATGCAGGCCCGGTCGGCAGCCGAGTCCGTCATCGCGTTCCCGACCGGCCAAAGGATCGTCGGAGCCACGGCTTCGGGCTACCTGACGCTGGACAGCGCGGCGGGCGGCCACGCGTGGGTGCGGGCGTCCGACGGCGCCGTGTCCGCCCTGCCCTCCGCGGCCTCCGTCCTGGCCACCGGGTACGGGGATCTGGCCGCCGTACACTCCGATCTCGCCCACATCGCGCTGCGGGACCTGGCGACCGGCCAGGAGGTCTTCCGCCTCCCTCTCGATCACGCCGCCGGTGTCCGCTACGCGGGTGCCGCGGGCCGGGCGGTCTTCAGCACGGACTCCAGGGCCTCGGAGAGCTCCGGGCTGCGCATGCACACCATGGACGACGCGTCCGTCCCGGTGACCGGCCTCCCGGGCGACGCGAGCGCACTCAGCGTCCGGCCGGGCACGTCCACCCACGCCCTCGTCACCTACAGCACCGGCGCGTCCGTACGGTACTGGGGCCTGATCGACCTCGCGACCGGTGCCGTGACCGAAACCGGCCGGTCGACCCGGCCCGCGGGCACCGGGGACATCGCCGTCTCCGCCACGTACGTCGCCTGGGTCGACAGCGGTGGGGGCGAGATTCCGCCGAGCGTGGTGGTCCGTACCCGTGCCACCGGAGAGACCCAGCGGGTCCCGCTCATGACCTCCCGCACGACCCAGATCGAGATCGGGCTCCAAGGCGACCACCTCGTGTTCGGCGAGCGCTTCGGGCTCACCGCCGAATGGCCGAACGCGCTCCACGCCCCGGTGGCCCACGACCTGAAGCGCAAGGTGGACACCAAGCTCCTGGACCACTTCACCTCCGCCGAGACCTCCCCCGACGGCACGCTCTACCTCCGCGGCGGCACCGTCGCCGAAGGCGAGGGGCTCTACCGCTTCTCACCCGGCGTGAACGGCGGGGAACCCACCACCACCCTCGTGGCGCGCACCGGAGAGCCGACGAAGCTCACCCTGGCCGGCCACAACGTCCCCGACGTCGTGGACCTCAGCCGCAACTCCGGCCTCTTCGACTTCCGGTGGACACTCTCCAGGAACAATGCGGAGGGGAGGGTGACCCTGCGCCACGTCCGTACCCGCGAGACCACCACCGTGGGGATATCCGACACCTCGTCACCCGATTTCGGCTTCGTCTGGTCGGGCGACCTCGGCTCCGAACCGATCAGCGCCCCCAACGGCGACTACACGTGGGAGATCTCGGCCCGGCCGATCAACGGCATCGGCCCGGCGCTGACCGAGACCGGTACGTTCAAGGTCGTCCGCTCGGCCGACGCGCCGCACGACTTCACCGACAACGGCAGCCCCGACCTGCTGGCACGGGACGCTTCGGGCCGCATGTGGCGCTCGGACTCCCACTTCGAACGCCTCGACGGGGAGGGCAGGCTGATCTCCGGCACCGACGTACTCGTCGGCGGCGGCTGGAACACCTACGACCGTACTGAGGCCACTGGTGACATCGGCGGCGCGGCCACGGGAGACCTCGTCGCCCGCGACAAGGAGGGCGTGCTCTGGCTCTACCTCGGCAAGGGTGACGGCACCTTCGCCACCCGCGCCCGCGTCGGCGGCGGCTGGGGCGTCTACGACAAGATCGCCGCGGGAAGCGACGTCACCAACGACGGCAGGGCCGACCTGCTGGCCACCGACAAGGACGGCACCCTGTGGCTCTACGAGGGCACCGGTGACTGGCGCGCACCCTTCGCCGGGCGGGTCGAGGCCGGTACGGGCTACGGCGTCTACAACCAGATCACCGCGACGGGCGACATCGGCGGCGCCGGTGCGGGAGACCTGATCGCCCGCGACACCTCCGGCGTGCTGTGGCTCCACCTCGGCAAGGGCGACGGCACCTTCGCCACCCGCACCCGGATCGGCGGCGGCTGGGACGCGTACGGCGACACCGTGGGCATCGGCGACGCCAACCACGACGGGCACCCCGACCTGTACGCGGGCGGAACCTACGCCGAGCAGTACTTCTACCCGGGTACCGGCGACTGGCGCGCGCCCTTCGCGGGCCGCCAGGCCACCACCTTCTTCGCGACCCAGCCGGACCCGACGGCGCTTTCCTGACGCGTGCCGTCCGGCCCGGGCTCGCTTCCGGGCCGGACGGTCTCCCGCAGCCCGGAAAGAGCCCTGGTCCCGGGGCTCAAGCTCCGGGCTGAACTGCGGCCATGAACGCCGACCAGGTGGAGGGCGAGATCTGGAGTTCGGGGCCGGACGGGGCGGACTTGGAGTCGCGGATGTGGATGGCGTCGTCGTGGGCGACCTCGACGCATGCGCCGCCCTCGTTGTCGCTGTAGCTCGACTTGAACCACTTCAACTGATCACTCACGCCGACCCACCATCCGCTCGATGAGGCGGGCCGTCTCGTCGGGGTCGAGGGCCCGCGTGCGGATCATGCTTAGTCGCTCAGTGACGCGGCTGACAACACCCGGATCGGCCGAAAGTTCGCTGGCGAACGCGCCCTCCATGAAGGCCAGTCGCTCGTGATCCCGCCCCTCCACCAGCACCATCGGTCCCATGAGGGCGTCGCTGAAGGCCTGCCCGAAGGGGAGCACCTGCACGACGACATTGCGCATGTGGGATACCTCGAGCAGGCGCAGCAGCTGGGCCTCGTCCACCAACGGGCTGCGCAGCACGGCCTCGTACATGACGAAGCTGAGCCCCACGGGCGGCTTTCGCTCGGTGAGGATCGCCTGCCGCTCCATCCGAGCCGCGACCCGCTCCGCCACGGTCTCCTCGTCCAGGGGCGGGATGCGGTTGTCGATCAGTGCTTGCGCGTAGGTCCGCGTCTGCAACAGGCCTGGGACGAGGGCGACCTCGTACCACCACAGGCTCGTCGCCTCCCGCTCCCGCTCGATGAAGTCGACCGCCCGCGCGGAGTACCGCTCCCTGCGGACGTACTCCTTCGCCGCGCTCAGCATGCCCTGGGCGCCGCAGAGTTCGTCCGCGATGTCGAGGAGGCGGGGTGACGGCATCCGTACGCCGCGTTCCATGGACGAGATGGTCTCGGGAGCGTAGTTGGCGGCTGCCGCCAGGGCCTCGCGGCTGACGTTGGCCAGGGTGCGCCAGCGTCTGATCTGGTTGCCGCTGTAGCACCAGGCCGCGGGTGGCCGGGAGTTGTCGTTCGGTACCGGCACAGCGTCCACCTCCGGCAAGTCGTGGACTACCGAGGGTATAGACGACGGTGGCCGTGTGTGACCGGGACGGGTGAGGTCGTCACTTCACCGGACGCAGTCCCAGTGGTCCCGCGATCTCCTCCACCATGACCCGGCCGGCCTCGGTCTCCAGGGTGTCGTCGCCGAGGTCCTCGTCGGTGTCCAGGCCGTCGAGGGCGGCCAGGGGCTGGTTGAGGCGGACGTGGGCGACGATCGACTGGAGGGCGCGCAGGGTGGCGGAGGCGGTGGAGCCCCAGTTGGAGAAGTAGGAGAACTGCCACCACCACAGGGCCTCCGTGGTGCGGCCGGCCTTGTAGTGGACCATGCCGTGGCGGAGGTCGGTGATGACGTCGGTGAGGTCGTCCGAGATGCGGGCCGGGACCGGGGCCTTGCGCGGCTCGTAGGGGTCGAAGACCTCGGAGTAGACGTCGACGGGTTCGAGGATGCGGGCGAGGTTCTCGCGGAGTTCGTCGACGTCGAGCTCCGGGCCCGGGTCGGGCTCGTAGCGCTCGTCGGGGACGATGTCCTCGTGGGCGCCCAGGCGGCCGCCGGCCAGCATCAGCTGGGAGACCTCCAGGAGGAGGAAGGGGACGGCCGAGTCCGGTTCGTCGCCCTTGGCCACTTCCGTGACCGCGACCAGGAAGCTTTCGATCTGGTCCGCGATCTGGACCGCGAAGTCGTCGGGGTTCTGGTTGGTCGCGTGCAGCGTGGCGTCAGACATCTAGGAGTCGTCTCCCCTCGAAGGCGCGGCCGAGAGTCACCTCGTCCGCGTATTCCAGGTCCCCACCCACCGGGAGGCCGCTGGCCAGGCGGGTGACCTTGAGGCCCATGGGCTTGATCATGCGGGCGAGGTACGTGGCCGTGGCCTCGCCCTCCAGATTCGGGTCCGTGGCCAGGATCAGCTCCGTCACCGTGCCGTCGGCCAGGCGGGCCAGCAGTTCACGGATGCGGAGGTCGTCGGGGCCGACCCCGTCGATCGGGCTGATCGCGCCGCCGAGCACGTGGTAGCGCCCGCGGAACTCACGGGTGCGCTCGATGGCGACGACGTCCTTCGGTTCCTCCACCACGCAGATCACGGCGGGGTCGCGCCGGGCGTCGCGGCAGATGTTGCACTGCTCCTCCTGCGCCACGTTCCCGCAGGTCGCGCAGAAGCGGACCTTTGCCTTCACTTCCATGAGGGCCTGGGCGAGCCGTCGTACGTCGGTCGGTTCCGCCTGGAGGACGTGGAAGGCGATCCGCTGCGCGCTCTTGGGACCGACGCCGGGCAGGCGCCCGAGCTCGTCGATGAGGTCCTGGACCACGCCTTCGTACAACGGACTGCCGTCCTTCCTGAGGTTCCTGCACTACGTACGGTAGATGGCTTCCGCCGGTCTGAGAAAGGCGAACTCAGAAAGGCAGGCCGGGGATGCCGCTGCCGCCGCCCATGCCCTGGGCGAGGGGTCCGAGCTTCTCCTGCTGGAGGGTCTGCGCGTTCTCGTTGGCCGCCTGGACGGCGGCGACGACCAGGTCGGCGAGGGTCTCGGTGTCCTCGGGGTCCACCGCCTTCGGGTCGATCACGAGGCCGCGCAGCTCGCCGGAGCCGGTGACCGTCGCCTTCACCAGGCCGCCGCCCGCCTGGCCCTCGACCTCGGTCTGTGCCAGTTCCTCCTGGGCCCGGGCGAGGTCCTGCTGCATCTTCTGGGCCTGCTGGAGCAACTGCTGCATGTTGGGCTGGCCACCACCGGGGATCACGTTCAGCTCCTGTCGCTACGGCTCGTCGCGGATTTTTCCCGTTCGGCACGAGCCTACGTGGTCCGGGCGGCCCTCGCCCCAGCACTCTTTCGAGTGATGTCGCCCCAGTCCTATACCTGATCAAGGGCCTCTTCTGGGCGGAAAGACGACGGAACCCACGGTTTCGCCACCCATTGGGCGGTAGGAAGGGTTCCGAGCAGGAGCGGACGGTGAGCAGTAGGGAGTGCCGGGTGGGTCAGCCGGAGAGGCAGCCCGAGGGGCCGCCGCAGGACGGGCGGGGCGAGCAGGGGGCGGCCGGGGCGCGGCCGGGCGACCTGGCCGGACGGGCGTTTCCGCTCGGCGACTGGGCGCTGCCCGCCGACCGGCTGGACGAGCTGTACCGGTGGGTGGAGCGGGGTGCGCTGGACACGGCGGCCTGGTATCTGGCCGACCGGGTCTGGAAGCGGCGGGGCGCCGTGCTGCTGCGGGGCGGGGCGGCGGTGGGGGCGGTCGCGGGGGCCGCGTTGCCGCTGCTCGACATGTCCGGGGTGGTGGGCGGGGTCGCTCCCTGGGGGTATCTGGCGCTGCTGGTCGCGGTGGCCTGCGTGGCCGGGGACCGGTATTTCGGGGTCACGTCCGGGTGGATGCGGGACGTGGCCACGGCGCAGGCGGTGCAGCGGCGGCTCCAGGCGCTCCAGTTCGACTGGGCTTCGGAGAGCGTGCGGGAGGTGCTGGGGCCGGCGGACGGGACGGCGAGCGAGGCGGCGGAGCGGTGTCTGCTGGTGCTGCGGCGGTTCTCGGAGGACGTGACGGAGCTGGTGCGGGCGGAGACGGCGGACTGGATGGTGGACTTCCGGTCCGGGGTGGCGCCGCTGGGGTTGCAGTCGGGGGTGGGGGGCTCGATGGCGGGCGGCCGGTCCTCGGAGGCGGGGGTGGCCGGGGCGGGGCGGTTCTCGGCGCCTGCGAACGGGGCTCGGCCGAACATGCCTCGGCAGCGGCCGCCGGAGCCGCGGTGACGCGCCGCTGGGTTCGCGGTGCCGTGGCGCTGGGATCGCGGTGACGTGCGCTGGGTTCGCGGGTGAGGTTGGTGTGGTGAGGTCGGCCAGGGAGTGACCGGCGCTGTGGTGGGCCGGGGGTGGGTGTCGCGGGCCGGCGCTGGCCGGGTGCCGCTGCGCCCACCCGTGCCGCCCCAGCGGCACGATTGCCCGCAGCTGGGTGGGGGCTACTGGCGGGTGTACGTCAGGATTTCGCCCGTCGTCGTGTTCGTGCGTTGCAGGGCGCCGTTCGGCAGGAGGGCGATCTCCGTGGGGGCGCCCGGGGTGCAGGTGGTGGACGGGCCCGTGGTCACCGTGGAGGGGCCGACCGTCACGGGGCCCTCGGGGCCCGGGGTGTCGGTCAGGTCGGCCTCGAAGACGCAGTGGTAGGTGCCGTTGCCCGCGGGGCCGTCGGCGGCGAGGGACAGGACCGTGTCGCCCACCTCGCCCTGCCGGATGGTCAGCGTGCGGGTGTGGACGCCGGAGGCGTTGTCGATGGTGGTGGCCCACGTGCCCAGGTACGCCGTCGGGATCGTGCCGTCACGGGTCTGCTGGTCGGCGTCGACGGTGGGAGCCGACCCGTCCGTGCTCCGGGACACGGAGGCCGTCGGCGTGGGCCTGGGGTCGCCGTCGGCCCGGTCGTCGCCGCCCCCGCTCATCAGGGCGTAGACCGAGCCGCCGGCGCCGAGCGCGACGACCAGGGCGACGGCGATCAGCAGCGCGGTGGAGCGGCCTCCGCGGGGCGGGTCGTAGGGCGGGCCGTACGGCGGCGGCCCGTAGGGCGGGGTCGGGCCGCCGGCGCCGTACGGCTGCGGGTGGCCGGAGGGCGGCGGCGCGTTCCAGGCCGGGGCCGGGACGGCGTACCCGTGGGCGGGCGGGGGTGTGGAGGGCGGGGTCTGGCCCGCGACCAGCGTGGGGAGGTGGTTCAGCGGGGCTCCCCCGCCCGCGCCGCCGCTGCCCGGCTCACGCGGTGGCGGGGGTCCCGCCACGGGTGCCTGCGGGAGCGGGGAGGTGCCGTCCGGCGCCTCCGGATTCTCCGTGTCCAGCAGCCGTACGGCGTGCCGGCCGAGCTGGGCGACCAGGGCGCCGGGCAGCCACGGATCGCGGGAGCGTCCTTCGGTGACCGTGTCCTGCGCGCCCGTGCGCTCCAGGACCTCGGCGAGGACGGGGCGCGCGGCGGGGTCCTTCTTCAGGCAGTCGCGCACCAGGTCGGCGAGGCCCTCGGGCACACCGTCGAGGTCGGGCTCCTCCTGCGCGATGCGGAACATCAGGGCGTGCACGCCGCTGCCGGCGGTGCCGAAGGGCAGCGCGCCGGTGGCGGCGTAGGCGAGGACGGAGCCGAGGCAGAAGACGTCGCAGGCGGGCGTGATCCGGTCGCCGCGCACCTGCTCCGGCGCCATGAAACCGGGCGAGCCGACGAGCGCCCCGGTGCGGGTGAGCCCGCCGTCGGTGACCGTCTGGAGGGCGCGCGCGATGCCGAAGTCGATGACGCGGGGCCCGTCGATGGTGACGAGCACGTTGGACGGCTTGAGGTCGCGGTGGACGATCCCGGCGGCGTGGATGTCCTGGAGGGCGTGCGCGAGACCGGCCCCCAGGATGCGGACCGACCGCTCGGGCAGGGCGCCGTGGTCGTGCCCGACGACCTGCTGGAGGCTGGGGCCCGCCACGTACCCGGTGGCCAGCCACGGCACGGCGGCCTCGGTGTCGGCGTCCAGCACGGGCGCGGTCCAGTGGCCGCCGACCCGGCGGGCGGCCTGGACCTCCTGCCGGAAGCGCTCCCGGAACTCCTCCAGCGCGGCCAGCTCCTCGCGGACCAGCTTCACGGCGACCGTGCGCCCGCGGTCCGAGCGGGCCAGGTAGACGTGGCCCATACCGCCCGCGCCCAGCCGCCCCAGCAGCCGGTACGCCCCGATGTGCTGTGGATCCCCGTCCCCCAGCTCGTGCATGTCGCCGCCGCCTTCCCCCGAACGTGCGCAACAGAGCGAGGATAGTGCGGGCGCCCCCTCCGAGGAGGGGGTCTTGTCCGAGGGGGTACCTGTCCGAGGGGGTCTTGTCCGTGACGGGGTGCCCGCACGTCGACAACCTGTCGTGGAAAGGCCCGGACCGCAGACAGGACGCCGATTCCGTTTCCGCATCGCGGACATCTACCCTCGGCCGCATGACTCCTGAGCCCCACCTCCAGGCCGGCGCCGCCGTGAAGGCCGCGGACCGCGCGCACGTCTTCCACTCCTGGTCCGCCCAGGAGCTCATCGACCCGCTCGCCGTCGCCGGCGCCGAGGGATCGTACTTCTGGGACTACGAGGGCAAGCGCTACCTCGACCTCGCCAGCGGACTCGTCTACACCAACATCGGCTACCAGCACCCCAAGGTCGTCGCCGCGATCCAGGAGCAGGCGGCGAAGATGACGACGTTCGCGCCCGCGTTCGCCGTCGAGGCGCGCTCGGAGGCGGCCCGGCTGATCGCCGAGCGGACGCCCGGCGACCTGGACAAGATCTTCTTCACCAACGGCGGCGCCGACGCCGTCGAGCACGCCGTGCGCATGGCGCGGCTGCACACCGGGCGGCCGAAGGTGCTGTCGGCGTACCGCTCGTACCACGGCGGCACCCAGCAGGCGATCAACCTCACCGGCGACCCGCGCCGCTGGGCCTCCGACAGCGGCACCGCGGGTGTCGTGCACTTCTGGGGCCCCTTCCTGTACCGCTCGCGCTTCTACGCCGAGACCGAGGAGCAGGAGTGCGCGCGGGCGCTGGAGCACCTGGAGACGACGATCGCCTTCGAGGGTCCGGCGTCCGTCGCCGCGATCGTCCTGGAGACGGTCCCGGGCACGGCGGGGATCATGATGCCGCCGGCCGGTTACCTCGCCGGGGTCCGCGAGATCTGCGACAAGTACGGCATCGTCTTCGTGCTGGACGAGGTCATGGCCGGGTTCGGGCGGACCGGTACGTGGTTCGCGGCCGACCTGTACGACGTCGTGCCCGACCTGATGACCTTCGCCAAGGGCGTGAACTCGGGGTACGTGCCGCTGGGCGGTGTCGCCATCTCCGCGAAGATCGCCGAGACGTTCGCCGAGCGCCCCTACCCGGGCGGCCTGACCTACTCCGGGCACCCGCTGGCCTGCGCCGCCGCCGTCGCCACGATCAACGTGATGGCGGAGGAGGGCATCGTCGAGCACGCGGCGCGGCTCGGTGCCGAGGTCGTCGAGCCGGCCCTGCGCGAGCTGGCCGAACGGCACCCCAGCGTGGGCGAGGTGCGTGGCACCGGCATGTTCTGGGCGCTGGACCTGGTGAAGAACCGGGAGACCCGGGAGCCCCTGGTGCCCTACAACGCGACCGGGCAGGCGGCCACCCCCATGTCCGCGTTCGCCGCCTCCGCCAAGTCCCACGGCGTGTGGCCGTTCGTGAACATGAACCGCACGCACGTCGTGCCGCCGTGCAACATCTCGGAGGCCGAGCTGAAGGAGGGCCTGGAGGTCCTGGACACGGCGCTGTCCGTGGCGGACGAGTACACCGAGTAGCGGCAGGAGTACACCGGGAAGTCCCTGCCCGCTTGCGGGCAGGGAGGGGGCATCGGCGCGTATGGTGGCGTGCTCGTACACCGTAGACATGTGTGCGAACCCTGCGCGCCCGCCCCGGGGCGCGCACGCCCCGCCCGCGACGAGGAGACGCCCGCCCATGCCCGGCCCCAGCGGCACCGGTGCCGTCACGCGCAGCACCCTGCGGCAGCAGATCGCCGACGCGCTCCGCGACGAGGTGCTGGCCGGCAGGCTCCAGCCGGGGCAGGAGTTCACCGTCAAGGAGATCGCCGAGCAGTACGGGGTGTCCGCGACGCCCGTGCGGGAGGCCCTGGTCGACCTGTCCGCGCAAGGGCTCCTGGACGCCGACCACCACCGGGGCTTCCGGGTGCACGAGTACTCGGTCGACGACTTCCGCGGCATGGTCGAGGCCCGCAACCTGGTGACCGACGGGATGTTCCTGTCCCTCGCCGGGGACCTGGAGGGCGGCCCCGATCCGGACGACCCGCGCGTCGCCGCCGCCCTCGCCGGAGTACGGCGCCGGGGCGAGGAGGCGCAGCGCGCCGCCGCGGCCGGTGACCTGACCGTCCTCATCGGCTACGACCTGCGGTTCTGGCGCGAGCTGGCCGTCCTGTTCGGCAACGCCTACCTCTCCGACTTCCTGCACCGGCTGCGCGTGCAGTCGTGGGTGTGCACGGTGCAGCACCTGCGCCGGCTCAGCGAGCTGCGCGGCGCGCTGTGGTCCGGGCACACCGAGCTGGTCGACGCCCTCGGCCGCCGCGACGTGCCGGGCGCGCGGTCGCTGGTGCACGCCTACAACGCCCACTCGCTCGCGCTGATCGAGCGGCTCGGCCGGGACGACCTGGGGGCCGGCGGGGGATGACCAACGGCTGAGGTGTCGTGGTCGGGCGCCAGATGGGTATGGGACCTGCACGCGACACGCACCGACTACCCTTTCCTGACCCGCTGTGCTGTGTGAGGAGTCCTCTTTTGGCCTGTGACCTGTGGCTGGTACCGCTCGTCGACGTCTTGTGCCACACGCCGGACAACCCGTTCGCCGAAGAACTCGCGCAATACGACAAGGTGCTCGCCGAGGCCGGACTGCCGCCGGTGCCGGTGTACCAGTACATGCCGGGGCTCACCGGCGAGGTCGGGCCGGTGGCCGGTTTCGACTACGACGCGCTGCATTTCCTGCGCCGCGCGTATCTGCTCCAGGTGTGCGGGCTGCCGGTGACACCGGTGGACGAACTCGGCGGTGACTACGAGCAGTTGCTGGAGATGTTCGAGTCGACGGCCCAGCAGTCGCACCTGGTCTGGCACTACGACCACGCGGGCGCCTACGTCCCGGTCGACTTCCCGCACCCGCTCGCCAACGACGAACTCCTCGCGGGCGGCGGGCCCTTGGGCTCTTCGCACGCCCTGCTGCGGGAGCTGGAGTCCGTCGCCCCGGCCCTCGGCATCGACCCCGCCAACCCCCCGGCGCCGCCGCAGCCGCCGCTCGCGCCGACGGAGCTGGAGGAGCCGGCCGTGCCCGCGCCCTACGACTCCAGTCCCTTCGCCCGGGAGCGCCACGTGTGGCTGGGCCTGCACGCGGCGGCCACGCGGAGCCTGGCACAGGGATCGATGATCGTCTTCAGCTGACCGGGGCGGTCCGGCTCCGGTCAGCCGAGCTGGGAGAGGCCCTTGCGCAGTTCGTCGGCGTTCATGATCGGAGATACCTCGACCTCGGCGTTCAGCTCGGTGAAGAACGGCTCGCCGGTGGACGGCAGCTCCGAGCTGTCCTGCATGTCGAAGACCATCAGGGCCGTCCGCCTACCGCCCAGGGGGCCGAAGTAGGCGGCCTCCGGCTTGACGTGGTCGAGCGTCCGGCTGATCAGCTCGGGCAGCTTCCCGCTGCGGAGCGCCTCGTTCGCCTTCTCCGTGTCCAGCGTCGCCTTGAGCAGCACGCGCATCGCACTCACCTTCTTCTGCCGACGCGACGTGTACGAACTCAGCGTGCACGCCCTCAGCTTACGCCCGTGATGTCCAGTTCGTTCAGGCGTTCCGGCTCCGCGACCACGTCGATGCCGGTGATGCGGTCGTCGTCCGCGAAGGTGAAGCGGAGGACCACGCCCAGCCGGCCGTGTACGGCGGTCGCGATGCCGGCCAGGCCGTCGACGAGGACGACGGCGGCGGACTGCGCCCTGGCCATCGAGGCCATCGCTCCCCTGGCCACCGGCTCCATGCCGGACACGGTGACGGGCTCGGGCGTCGGAATGACCGCGGCGTCGGCGCGCAGGACGACGTCCGGGTGGAGCAGCGAGACCAGCGCGTCGAAGTCGCCGCCGCGGGTGGCCGCCAGGTAGGCGTCGACCGCGCGGCGCCGGCGGGGCGGGTCGGCGACCGGCGCGGGGACGCCCCGGACCCGGCGGCGGGCGCGGCTGGCCAGCTGGCGGGTGGCCGCGGGGGTCTTGGCGAGCATCTCGGCGATGTCGTCGAAGGGCACGTCGAACATGTCGTGCAGCACGAACGCGAGCCGTTCGGCCGGGCCCAGGGTGTCCAGGACGATCAGCAGCGCGATCCCGACGGAGTCGGCGAGCTGGGCCTCCTCCTCCGGATCGGCCGGCCGGGGGCCGGACCGTGGGCCGGATCGGGAGCCGGGGAGCACGTCCTCCAGCGGCTCCTCGCGGCGGCCCGCGCGGGCGCGGAGCATGTTGAGGCAGACCCGGGCGACGACCGTGGTGAGCCAGCCGGAGGGGTTCGCCACGTCGGAGGTGTCCGTGCGGTCGGCCCGCAGCCAGGCGTCCTGGAGGGCGTCGTCGGCCTCGCCGAGGGAGCCGAGGATCCGGTACGCGACCGCCCGCAGCCGGGGCCGGTCAAGCTCGAACTGACGCGCCATTTCGTCGGATCGTCCGGGCACCGTACGGCTTCCTTCCGCGTCCCCGCGCCCTCGTGGGCGGGTCGCCCCAGTCAACCACTCCGGCGTGCGCGCTCCCCCGGCGGCCTCCCGGCCTTCTCACCGCACCAGGGTGATCCCCGGCGGCCACAGCACGCCCTCGGCCAGCAGCAGCGAGGGGCCCAGGTGTACGGGGCACACGAGCAGCGGGGTGCGCAGATGCCGGGCGACCTCGAAGCGGACCGGGTCGCCGCAGTCGCCCGGCCCGGTGCCGCCGTACGGGCCCTGGCAGGAAGCGGTGCTGTAGCGGTCGGTCATGCCCTCGATCCGACACCACCGTCCGGGCCGGCGCCCGGCGGAGGGGGCCGAACGAAGGGCGGCCGGGCGAAGGGCTAGAGGACGTCGGCGTCGTCCAGGCCGATGCACTTGCGCTGCTGCGGGATCCACCGCACGGCGGGGTCCAGCGCGGTGAGGATCCCGCCCACCTCCTCGCGCGGACCGTCGTACGTGAACTCCACGGCCGGTGAGCGGCCGTACGTCCGCAGCACGCTCACGCCGTCGCGCTTCAGCCGGTCCTCGTCGAGGACCCAGTCGACGCCGTCGACGGTGACGCAGAGGTTGATGTTCGGCTGCAGTTCCTCGGCTCCGCACCGGAAGACCGCCTTCTGGCCGCCCCAGGACGCGACCCCGTCGCCCAGGGCCCAGTCGCGTGCGGCGCCGGGTATGCCGTCCGGCAGACGGGAGACGACCTTGTCGCACTTGGCGTCGTCCGCGTGCGGGGCGGCGGAGACGCGGTGGCCGTCGACGTAGAAGAGCCCGCCGGTCACGGCGACGACGGCGACGGCCAGCCAGATCCACGTCCGGGTGGCGGGCTTTCGGCGCAGGGCGACGGGGAGAAGGTTGCCGATCCGCATGTCCACTCGCTCCGTCGCCCTACGTCCGCGGATTCCCGCGGTCTCCTACAGCTGCCCTCAGTCTCCTACAGGAACGAGTTGACCTCGATCGTCTCGTCCCGGCCCGGGCCCACGCCGATCGCGGAGATCGGGGCGCCGGACATCTCCTCCAGCGCCTTCACGTACGCCTGGGCGTTCTTCGGCAGGTCGGAGAAGGACTTCGCCTTGGTGATGTCCTCGCTCCAGCCGGGCAGCGTCTCGTAGACCGGCTTCGCGTGGTGGAAGTCGGACTGCGAGTACGGCAGCTCCTCGACGCGCTTGCCGTCGATCTCGTACGCCACGCAGACCGGGATCTGCTCCCAGCCGGTGAGGACGTCGAGCTTGGTGAGGAAGAAGTCGGTGAGGCCGTTGACGCGGGTGGCGTAGCGGGCGATCACCGCGTCGAACCAGCCGCAGCGGCGGTCGCGGCCGGTGGTGACGCCCCGCTCGCCGCCGATGCGGCGCAGGGCCTCGCCGTCCTCGTCGAACAGCTCGGTCGGGAAGGGACCGGCGCCGACGCGGGTCGTGTACGCCTTGAGGATGCCGATGACCCGGCTGATCTTCGTCGGGCCCACGCCGGCGCCGGTGCAGGCGCCGCCCGCGGTCGGGTTCGAGGAGGTGACGAAGGGGTACGTGCCGTGGTCGATGTCGAGCAGCGTGCCCTGGCCGCCCTCGAAGAGGACCACCTTGTCGTCGTCCAGGGCCTGGTTGAGGACCAGGACGGTGTCGGCGACGTACGGGGCGAGCTTGTCCGCGTACGCCAGCAGCTCCTCGACGACCTGGCCGGTGGCGATCGCCCGGCGGTTGTAGAGCTTGGTGAGCATCTGGTTCTTGACGTCCAGCGCCGCCTCGACCTTCTGGGTGAGGATCGACTCGTCGTAGAGGTCCTGGACGCGGATGCCGACGCGGTTGATCTTGTCGGCGTAGGTCGGGCCGATGCCGCGGCCGGTGGTGCCGATCTTGCGCTTGCCGAGGAAGCGTTCCGTCACCTTGTCGACGGTCACGTTGTACGGCGTGATGATGTGCGCGTTTCCGCTGATCAGGAGCTTGGACGTGTCGACGCCGCGCTCGTTCAGCCCGCTCAGCTCGGAGAACAGGACCGACGGGTCGACAACGACACCGTTACCGATGACCGGCGTACAGCCGGGAGACAGGATTCCGGAAGGGAGCAGGTGAAGGGCGTACTTCTGATCGCCCACGACTACCGTGTGGCCGGCGTTGTTGCCGCCCTGGTAGCGCACCACATAGTCGACGGAACCACCGAGCAGGTCCGTCGCCTTTCCCTTGCCTTCGTCACCCCACTGAGCACCGAGCAGCACAAGTGCGGGCACGCGCGTACACCCCTTCCGGGCGGGGCATGTCCAAGGTCGAGGGAGTACGCGGCGGTCTTGAGCCACGTACACCGCGACCGTCGTTGGCCGCCAACCGTCGGACCGGATGCCCCGGAATAGACGAAGCCCCTGGCGCAATAGCGCAAGGGGCTCTTGCACAAAGATGCTACCCGAGGAAGCGAGGCATGGCCGAGGTGGCGACTTCCGTGAGCTCTTCCACGAACTCCTCCGCGAGGCCCGACCAGCTTCTGGTGGTCGTCGATCCGGTCGCCCGGAGGGCCGACGGGGAGTCCGTCCGGATCGCGAAAGACGTGCTCAGCGCGGGTGCGGCGGGTACGAAGGTGTGTCTGCCGGACGACCCGGAGGAGTTCGCGCGGGCGCTCGGACGGCGTGGTTCGCGGCGGCCCGTGGTGGTCGGTGACGACTGTGCGCTGCTGCGGGCGGTGGGCCTGCTGCACCGGCGGCGGGAGCTGGCGGGATGCGCGCTGTCGGTGGTGCCGGTGGGTTCGGCGCTGGGCCTCGCCCGGTCGCTGGGGCTGCCCACCGGGGCGGTGGCGGCGGCCCGGGCCGTGCTGGACGGCACCGAACGGCGCCTCGACCTGCTCGTCGACGACAGCGACGGGGTGGTGCTGGGGGCGGTGGGGATTCCGCCGGTTGCCTCCGGCGGCCCTCGGGAACGTTTTGAGGACGCCGGCGCGGACGGGGTGCGCGGGGAATCCGGGGTGGGCCGTCCCTGGCTGCGGACCTGCCAGTCGCTCGTGCGGAACCTCGCGGCCTCGCGGCCCGCGAGGGCGGCGGTGGCGTCGGGGGCGGGTGGGACGCCGGCCCGGCTGCGGGTGGAGGTGGACGGGGCGACGCTGGTGGACTTCGATCAGCCGGTCGAGGCGGTGTCCTTGATACCGGGCCCTTCGGGGATGGCCGTGGTGGAGGTGCGTCCGGTGCCCGTGGGGGCGGAGTCGGTGACGGTGCCGCTTACGGGGAGTGGGCGGACGGTGACGGTTTCGGGGGCGCACTTTCGCTATCGCGCGGATGCGGTGGTTTCCGGGCCGGTGCGGACTCGGACGTGGACGGTGCGGGAGGGGGCGTGGGGGTTGACGTTGCCGGTGGTGTGACGCCTCGGCTTCGCCTTCGGCATGTGTCGTTCCCACCCGCATCACCCGTGCGGCATGCGTTGTCGGGTGCGGGTGGCCCCTGTGGGGCGTCCTCGCCGTCGGCGGGTGCCGGTGGTCAGGGGGTGCCGAAGACCTTTTCCCGGTGGGTGCGCCAGCGTTCCATCATCGCGGCGATCTCGCCGTCGACGAACTCGAAGAAGGCCAGCGTCTCCGACATGCGGCGGCCCGCCGGGGTCTCCGCGCCCAGGCTCGCGACGCCCTCGCGCAGGGCGCTCTCCCAGCGCTTGATGATGGTTTCGCGGTTGGTGAGGGCCTCGTACCACTGGTTGCTGTGCACCCGGTACCGCTCCCGCCGGGAGCCGGGTTCGCGCTCGCGGGAGACCATGTGCTGCTGCGAGAGGTAGCGCACGGCGCCGGAGACGGCGGCCGGGCTGACCTGGAGGCTCTCACCCAGTTCCGCCGAGGTCAGTGAGCCCGAGTCGGAGGCCAGCAGCGCGGCGAAGACCCGGGCCGGCATCCGCTGCATCCCCGCCTCGACGAGCTGGGCCGCGAAGCCTTCGACGAACTTCGACACCGCCTCGGGGTCGCGCCCCGCGCCCCGCGCCTGCGCTGCTTCGCTCATCCCTCGATCATCCCTCACATCCTGACGGTTTCTTAACTTCACAAATTTGTGAAATCACTGTACTTTCCGAATCATGACGAAGGCAATCAGCGTCTCCGGGCTCCACAAGTCGTTCGGGCGGACGCACGCGCTGGACGGGCTCGATCTGGAGGTCGAGACGGGCGAGGTGCACGGCTTCCTCGGCCCCAACGGCGCCGGCAAGTCCACCACCATCCGCGTCCTGCTCGGCCTGCTGCGCGGCGACTCCGGTGCCGCCCAGGTGCTGGGCCGCGACCCGTGGACCGACGCCGTGGAGGCGCACCGGCGGATCGCCTACGTGCCCGGCGACGTGACCCTGTGGCGCAATCTCTCCGGCGGCGAGGTCATCGACCTCTACGGGCGGCTGCGCGGCGGCCTGGACAAGGCGCGCCGGGCGGAACTGGTCGAGCGGTTCGAGCTGGACCCGACCAAGAAGGGGCGCACGTACTCCAAGGGCAACCGGCAGAAGGTCGCGCTCGTCGCCGCCTTCGCCTCCGACGTCGACCTGCTGATCCTCGACGAACCCACCTCCGGGCTCGACCCGTTGATGGAGGAGGTCTTCCAGCGGTGCGTGGCCGAGGAGCGCGAGCGCGGCCGGACGGTGCTGCTCTCCTCCCACATCCTCAGCGAGGTCGAGGAGCTGTGCGACCGCGTCAGCATCATCCGCAACGGACGGACCGTGGAGAGCGGCTCGCTCGCCGAGCTGCGCCATCTGACCCGCACCAGCGTGAGCGCCGAACTCGCGGGTGCGCCCAACGGCTTGGCGGGTCTGCCCGGCGTGCACGACCTCGACGTCCGGGGCCACCGGGTCCGGCTCCAGGTCGACACCGACAAACTGGACGCCGTACTCCGGTCGCTGAGCGAGTCGGGCGTGCGGTCGCTGACGTCGACGCCGCCGACGCTGGAGGAGCTGTTCCTGCGGCACTACCAGGCCGAGGACGCCATCGGCGAGGAGGCCGAGGAGGTGGCGGCGCGATGACCGCCGGCGCCGCCCTCGGGGCCCGGCCGGGCGGCTCGCGCCAACTGGCCGGCACCGGCACACTGTTGCGGTTCGCGCTGCGCCGGGACCGGGTGATGATCCCGGTCTGGGTCGCGGTGAACGCCCTCATGGTCCTGTCCATGCCGGGCACCATCGAGGGCCTGTACGGCACCGCCGCCGAACGCGCCGACCTGGTACGGCAGATGGAGACCAACTCCTCGTTGCGCGCCATGGTCGGCCCGCTCTTCGACGACGGCCTGGGCGCCCTCACCGCCTGGCGGGTCGGCGTGTACGCCGCCGCGCTCGCCGCCGTCACGAGCCTGCTCGTCGTCGTACGGCACACCCGCGACGAGGAGGAGAGCGGACGGCAGGAGGTCGTCGCCTCCGGCATGGTCGGCCGCCGCGCCTCGCTGACGGCGGCCCTGCTCGCGGCGGCGGTCGCGAACGCCGCCCTCGCGCTGCTCGTGACCGCCGGACTCGCCGGACGGGGGGCGGCCGGAGCGGTGGCCTTCGGTCTGGGCGTCGCGGGTGTCGGGATGCTCTTCGCGACCATGGCCGCGATCGTCGCCCAGCTGACCGAGAGCGCGCGGCTGGCCCGGGGGCTGACGGCCGGGGTGCTGGGCGGGGCCTTCGTGCTGCGCGCCGCCGGTGACTCCGCGACGGTCGACGGCTCGTCGGTGCTGACGTGGCTGTCGCCGCTCGGGTGGCTGGAGAACCTGCGGCCCTTCGCCGGCGAACGGTGGTGGGTGCTGGCGCTGATCGCCGGCGCGGCGGTGGTGCAGGGCGCGGTGGCCTACGGGCTCGCCGGGCGCCGGGACCTCGGCATGAGCTTCCTGCCGACCCGGCCGGGACCGGCCACCGGGCGCCTGGCGACGGCCGGTGCGCTGGCCTGGCGGCTGCAACGGGGCAGCGTCCTCGGCTGGAGCGTCGGCTTCCTCCTCGCCGGTCTGGTGTACGGAGGGATGACGGAGGGCGCGGCGGACCTGGTCGGGGACAACGAGCAGGCCCGCCGGATCATCGAGCGGATGGGCGGACAGGCTCAGATCACTGACGCGTTCGTGTCGGCGATGGTCGGGATGCTCGGACTGGTCGCCGCGCTCTACGTCGTGGCGTCGGTGCTGCGGCTCAGCGGCGAGGAGACGTCCGGGCGCGCGGAGCCGGTGCTCGCGGGCGCCGTGGGGCGGCTGCGGTGGGCGGCGGGACACCTCGTCGTCGCCTTCGGCGGCGCGGCGCTCATCATGCTGCTCGCCGGCGCCGGTTTCGCGGCCGGCTACGGGCGGGACGCCGGGGCGATCCTCGGTGCGTGCCTCGTGCAGCTGCCCGCGGTGTGGGTGATCGGCGGGGCGGCGGTGCTGCTGCACGGGGTGCTGCCGCGGGGCGCGGTCGCCGCGTGGGGCATCGCGGGAGCGGTGCTGCTGATCGGCTGGGTGGGACCGGCGCTGGACGTGCCGCAGGCGGTGCTGGACGTCTCGCCGTTCGGTCATCTGCCCAAGCTGCCGGGCGGGGAGATGAGCTGGTCACCGGTGCTGGTGCTGCTGCTGATCGCGGGGGTGCTGGTGGCGGCGGGGCTGGCGGGGCTGCGGAGGCGGGACATGAGCACCTGAGCCGGTGCGGCGAACCGGAGGGCGGGCCTTCGGCGTCCTGATCGGCATGAAGCGAGATGCGGTGACGTGTGGTGGATGTGTGGTCTCGGCGGCGGGAGCCATAGGCGCCTTGTGGCTGTGGGGGGCATCCGATCGCACGCAACGGCATCTGGGCCGCAAGTTCGAGAACAACGGGCAGGACTTCGGCGCCGCCCTCGTCGAACTGCCTCTCGTGGTGGTGGCCGGCGCGGTCCTGCCCGGCCTGGTGTGGGGGCTGGGTGCCTGGCTGCTCTCGCGGCGCGGGCGAGGTCGCGAGCGCTCACAGGTGCACGGGTAGCCCCGTCAGGCCCCGCATCACGAAGTTCGGCCTCCGCTCCGGTTCCGCCGCGAGCCGCAGCGTCGGGGCCCGCTCCAGCAGGGACGTCATGGACGCCGCGAGTTCGATCCGGGCGAGCGGCGCGCCGATGCAGTAGTGGATGCCGGCGCTGAAGGAGATGTGCGGGTTGTCCCGGCGGGCGAGGTCGAGACGGTCCGGGTCGGCGAACACCGCAGGGTCGTGGTTGGCGGAGCCGAAGAGCAGCGCCACCTCGGCGCCGCGCGGGATCACCGTCCCGTCGATCTCGATCTCGTCCAGCACCCAGCGCTCGAACATCTGGAGCGGGGTGTCGTAGCGCATCAGCTCCTCGACCGCGGTCGGGACGAGGGAGTGGTCGGCGCGCAGGGCCGCCAGCTGGTCCGGGTTGCGGAACAGGGCCAGCCAGCCGTTGGCCGTCGCGTTCACCGTGGCCTCGTGACCGGCGTTCAGGAGCAGCACGCAGGTCGAGATCATCTCCTGCTCGGTGAGGCGGTCGTCGTCCTCGTCGTGGGCCGCGATCAGACCGGAGACGAGGTCCTCGCCGGGTTCCTTGCGGCGGGCGGCGATCAACCCGCGCAGGTAGTCCGAGAAGTCGAGCGAGGCACGTACCGCCCTCGCCGCGGTCTCCTCGGACGGGTTCAGCTCGTACATCCCGCAGATGTCCGCGGACCAGGGCCGCAAGGGGGCCCGGTCGGCCTCCGGGATGCCCAGCATCTCGGCGATCACCGCGACCGGCAGGGGCTCGGCCACGTCGGTGAGCAGATCGCCGCCGCCCGCCGCCACCACCCCGGCGACCAGGTCGTCCGCCAGCGCGCGCACGTACGGCTTCAGCCGCTCCACCGTGCGCGGCGTGAACGCCTTCGACACCAGGCGCCGGATCCGGGTGTGGTCCGGTGGCTCCAGGTCGAGCATCCCGTGGTCGTTGAGCGTGTGGAAGGGTTCCTGCTCCGGCGGGGGCGGGGTGCGGCCGAACTCCTCGTGCGAGAAACGGTGCTGGTAGGTCCGGCCCAGCCGCCGGTCGCGCAGCAGCGCCGAGACGTCCGCGTGGTGCGGGACCAGCCACTGGTCGCTCGGCTCGTAGTAGTGCACCCGGCCCCGGTCCCGCAGCTCGGCGAAGGCGGGGTAGGGGTCGGCGACGAACGCGGGGTCCCACGGGTCGAAGCGCGCGGAGCTGTCGATGGCGGCCATGGACGGACGCTAGCCGGTGGCATCGACGCTGACCAGAGGCCGCCGGTCCGGCGCCGGCCCGCCGCTGCCCCTCGCGGTCACGCCCTCAGCCCGGCGTCACCAGCCGTGCCTCGTAGGCGAACACCGCCGCCTGGGTGCGGTCTCTGAGGCCCAGCTTCACCAGGATGCGGCTGACGTGCGTCTTGATCGTCGACTCGGCGACCACCAGGCGCTCGGCGATCTCCGCATTCGACAGGCCCTGCGCGATCAGCACCAGGACCTCCGTCTCCCGCTCGGTCAGGTCCCCGAAGGCCGCCTGCGCCGAGGGCATCAGGCGCGGGGCGTCGGAGAGCTTGGAGAACTCGGTGATCAGGCGCTTGGTGATCGAGGGCGCGAGCAGGGCCTCCCCGGCCGCGACCACCCGGACGCCGTCGGCGAGCTGGCGGGCGGAGGCGTCCTTGAGGAGGAAGCCGGAGGCGCCCGCGCGCAGCGCCTGGTACACGTACTCGTCGAGGTCGAAGGTGGTCAGCACCAGGACCTTCGACGTGCCGTCGGCGGCGACGATCTCCCGGGTCGCCTCGATGCCGTTCAGCTCCGGCATGCGGATGTCCATCAGGACGACGTCGGGGGCGAGTTCGCGGACGCGGTCGACCGCCTCCCGGCCGTTGACCGCCTCGCCGACGACCTCGATGTCCGGCATCGCGTTCAACAGGACCGAGAAGCCCTCGCGCACCATCATCTGGTCGTCCGCGATCAGTACCCGGATCGTGCGGCCGGTCATGCGTCACCCTCGCTCACCGCGGTGACCGGCAGGAACACCGCCACCTCGTAGCCTCCGTCGTCGGTCGGGCCGGCCGTCATCTCGCCGTTCAGCATCGAGACGCGCTCGCGCATGCCGGTGACTCCGTGTCCGGCGCCGGGGGACGGTTTGACGAAGGTGTTCTGCGGGATGGCGGTGTTGACTATGCGCAGGCCGAGGCCGCCCAGGACGTAGGCGACCTCCACGCGGGCCGTCGCGCCGGGCGCGTGCCGCAGGGTGTTGCTCAGCGCCTCCTGCACGATCCGGTACGCCGACAGCTCCACGCCGGGCGGCAGCTCGCGCACCGCGCCGGTCACCGCCTTCTCCACGCCCAGGCCGGCCTCGCGGACGTTGGCGAGCAGGGCGTCCAGGTCGGTCAGCGTGGGCTGCGGGGCGTCCGGGGCCTCGTAGTCCTCGGCGCGGACGACACCGAGGACGCGGCGCAGCTCGGTGAGGGCGGCCACCGCGTTCTCCCGGATGGTGGCGAAGGCGCGCTCCAGCTCCTCCGGCGGATTCTCCACCCGGTAGGGCGCGGCCTCCGCCTGGATGGCGACCACCGACATGTGGTGGGCGACCACGTCGTGCAGCTCGCGGGCGATGTTGGTGCGCTCCTCCAGCAGGGTGCGCCGGGACCGCTCGTGCGCGGTGACCGTCTGCTGGGCGGTCACCTGCTGCCGGGCGTCGCGGCGGATGTGCCAGAGCGAGATCGCGAGCAGGGCGAAGGCGGTGAGCAGCAGCAGGGGTGCGGAGTTGCTGCCGTACTGGCCCGGGCCCCACAGGGACTCGTTGAAGAAGGCGTAGGCCGCGGTGATGACCCACATCCACACGGCGGTGCGCGGGCGGGTGCGTATCGCCACGATCACCAGCACGGCGGTGTGGCACATGAACGATCCCGGCAGCCACGGCCAGTCCCCCCAGCTGCTGCCGAGCAGCGCCACCAGCGGCGTGGCCACCATGGACATCCAGAAGGCGCCGACCGGCCGGACCAGGGTGGCCAGCACCGGGAGCGCGCACACCAGGCCGCTCAGCAGGGTCCACTGGCTGCTGTAACCGCCCACCAGGCCGCCGTAGAAGCACAGCAGCGCCGCGCCGGCCACCGCCAGGTACGGGACGCGGGCCGCGTACGGCCGCATCCGTGCGGGCAGGCGGCGGACCCACGGGGCGTCCGGGGCCGTGCGGGACAGCGGGCGGTAGGCGAAGGCGTCGTGGAACAGGTCCTCGCGCAGGCCGCTCAGGGCATCCTTGGCCAGCCGGTACTCGGGGCTGCGGGTCGCGCTCGCGTCGCCGGGAGGCGTGCTACCCGTCTGGGTCGTCTCGGTCACGTTGCCACGGTAGGCGGCGGCGGGAGGGGCCGTCGTCACCAGTGAGAGGGGTCCTTGGGCATCCGCCTCAGGTACTACGGGGGCCGGGGACGGTCCACGCGCGTCCATCGGAGTCAGTACCCCGAGGGCCGCACGAGGCCCGACTCGTACGCGAACACGGCCGCCTGGGTGCGGTCCCTGAGCCCCAGTTTCACCAGGATGCGGCCCACATGGGTCTTCACCGTCTGCTCGGCGACGACCAGGCGCTGGGCGATCTCGGCGTTCGACAGGCCCTGTGCGATCAGGGCGAGCACCTCCGTCTCCCGCTCGGTCAGCTCACCCACGCGGGCCTTCAGCGGGGCGCGCGGCCGGTCGTCCAGCCGGGAGAACTCGGCGATCAGGCGGCGGGTGATGCCCGGCGCGAGCAGGGCGTCCCCGGACGCCACCACCCGGACCGCCTCGGCGAGCTGGTCGGCGGACGCGTCCTTCAGCAGGAACCCGGAGGCCCCGGCCCGCAGCGCCTCGTACACGTACTCGTCGAGGTCGAAGGTGGTCAGCACCAGCACCTTGATCTCCGGGGTCGCCCCGGTGATCAGGCGGGTGGCCTCGATGCCGCCCAGCTCGGGCATGCGGATGTCCATCAGGACGACGTCCGGGGCCTGCTCGGCGACCTTGGCGACGGCGTCCAGGCCGTCCACCGCCTGCCCGATCACCTCGATGTCCGGCTGGGTGTTGAGCAGCACGGTGAATCCCTGCCGGACCATCTGCTGGTCGTCGGCGATCAGGACACGGATCACGCGCCCGTCGCTGCTGGTCGTCATCGGGTGTCGTCCTCGGGGATGTGGTGGGCGGAGGGTTCGTCGGTGCCGGCCGGTTCGTCGGGGACCGCGGGTTCGGCGGCGTCGACCGGCAGGAACGCCGCCACCTGGTAGCCGCCGCCCGGCAGTGCGTGCGCGGTCAGGCTGCCGTCGAGCATCGCCACCCGCTCCCGCATGCCGAGCAGCCCGTGCCCCGCCCCCTGCGACGGCGCCGGCGCCCGCTTCGGGCGGGTGTTGGAGACCTCCACGCGCAGCCCGATCGGGAGGTACGTGAGGTGGACCCGGGCGGTCGCGCCGGGTGCGTGCCGCAGGACGTTGCTGAGCGCCTCCTGGACGATCCTGTACGCCGACAGCTCCACGCCGGGCGGCAGGGGCCGGCGCGTGCCGCTCGTCCCGGTGGTGACGGTCAGTCCCGCGGCCCTGGTGTTCTCCACCAGCGCGTCGAGCCGGTCGAGGGTGGGCTGCGGGGCGTGCGGCGCGGGATCGCCGCCCGCGGACGCCTCCGGTACCTCGGGGTGCTCGGAGCGCAGCACGCCCAGCACCCGGCGCAGCTCGGTGAGCGCCTCCAGCGCGTTCTGCCGGATGCCCGCGAGGTTCTCCCTCAGCTCGTCCGGCGGGTCCTCGACGAGGAGGGGGGCGACCTGGGCCTGGATGGATATCACCGACATGTGGTGGGCGACCACGTCGTGCAACTCGCGCGCGATGCGGCTGCGCTCCTCCAGCAGGGTGCGCCGGGCCCGCTCCTCGGCGGTGAGCGAGGTCTGCTGCGCGAGTTCCGAGCGTGCCTCGCGGCGGCCGCGCAGGGCGGTGCCGAGGACGACGACGACCGTGAACAGGATGACGGCGAGCATCCCGGTCGGCTGGAAGTTCGACGCGCCCACCACGCCCTGCACCAGGTAGGTGGTGAGCGCGGTCAGGGCCAGCGCCTCCAGGGACACCCGGGTACGCACCCGCAGGGCGAGCAGGAGCAGGACGAAGAGGTGGGCGATGAGCCCGGCGGCCGTCCAGGGCCAGGTGAACTTGTCCCCGTCCGCCACCATCTCGGCCCGCACGGCGAAGGCGCCCACCAGCATGCCCGCCATCGACAGCCACCACGCCGCGACCGGCCGCCACAGCGCCAGGACCATCGCACCGGCCTGCGCGAGCGCGATGACGAAGGCGAATCCGGGGTCGACCCCGCCGTTCTCACCGAGCTGGGCCGCGTCGCCGAGCAGCACGCCGAGGGCGGCCAGGCAGACGATCCCGTGCGGGAACCAGCGCAGCCACACCGACGGCGGCAGCGGATCCGGCCGCCACGTCCACAGGTCGTCGTGGAGCACCCCCAGCACGCGTTCGACTCGGCCCCGGGCCGTGTGTCGTGTCCCCCTTCGTGTCACGGGCCCCACCCTAGACATGACGTGCACCCGCCGTCCCCGTCCGGCCGTCCGGGCGGTGGGCCCGGACGATCTTGGAACGGCGCCGGGCGCCACCGCGCTCGCAGGAGCGAAAGGCGGCCCAGCAGCCCGCCAGGACCAGCGCGAACACCGGGAGCCAGGCGATCCTGGCCGCGACCCAGTCCAGGCCGTCGGGGCGCGTGTGCAGACCGGGCAGGCGGCCCAGGAGGAGGCTGCCGGCCGTGGTCGCCATCAGCGCCGTCTGGTGCCAGAGGAAGATCGTCATCGCGGAGAGATTGACCAGGGCGACGGCCGCCCACGCCACCGGCCGCCGCATCGCGTGTCGGAGCGGGTCGCGCAGCAGCAGGGCGAGTCCGCACTGCGCCAGACCGAAGGTGACGGCGGCCAGGGTCGGCGGATTGAGATTCGACACCGCGGCGCCCGGGACGCCGACCATCGAGGCCGGATAGCCCGCCCAGGCGACGAGCGCCGCGGTCGCCGCCGTACCCCCGGTGAGCAGGATCCAGCCGCTGCGGCGGCGGTCCAGTTCGCCGCGGGTCCAGGCGGCGCCGAGGGTGAAGGGGACCAGCCAGCCGGCCGCGAGGTTGAGCCAGCCGAGCCAGGACGGGGCTCCGAAGCCGAAGCGCAGCAGGTCGACGTGGAGGACGACGACCAGCGGCCACAGCGGGCTCAGCCGCGTCAGCACCGGCGTCGCCGCCGTCAGCGCAGCGAAGACCAGCAGGAACCACATCGGGGACAGGGCCAGCTTCACCAGCGTGTGGACGGTGCCGAACTCCGCGCCGGACAGGAGCAGCAGCGCGGCCGTCACCGTCCACAGGCCGAGGACGGCCAGGACCGGTCGGAACAGCCGGGAGAGGCGGGCGGACAGCCAGCGGCCGTAGGACTCGCCCCGGGCACGGGCGGACGCGTAGCCACGGGTGGCGACATGGCCGCCGACCAGGAAGAACACGGCGAGGGTCTGGAAGGCCCAGGAGACCGGGGCCAGCCAGGGCATGTCTCCCAACGGGCTGGCCGCACGCAGGCTGTTGCCGTCGGCGACCAGGGCCGTCACCAGCCAGTGCCCGAGGACCACCCCGAGGATGGCGAAGGCTCGCAGGGCGTCGACGGCCCGGTCCCTCGACGCGGGCGCGGCGGCGTCGATCCGGCCGGCGGAGCGGAACAGGCTCCGCCGGACGGTACCGGGCCACCGGGTGGGGGCCTCCCGCGTGGGGTTCGGCCGGGTCTCCGGCATCTCCAGCGTCGCTCGGAGCGTTCGGGGCGCTCGGAGTGTTCGAGGGGCTCGGGGGATTCGGACCGCTCGGGGCCTTCGGACCGCTCGGGTCACGTCAGTCATGGGTCACCTCCGTGGTCTCGCCCAGGGCGATCCGGGCCAGGTTCGTCAGGGAGCGGGAGCCGGGGTCGAAGTAGTCGCTGTGGCCGCCTTCGCCGGCGTCGAAGACCCGGGCGCCGAACTCCGGGGAGACCGGGTCGGTGCCGAAGCCGACGGTGGTGCCGAACAGCTCGGTGCTGAGGTGCGGAACGTGCTCCACCCAGTCGTCGTCGCCCCGCGCCGCCCAGATCCGGGCGCCGCTGCGCAGGCCGGCGGCCGTGTCGGCGCCGGTGCCCGGGCTGCCCAGCAGGGCGATGTCGGAGACGTCGAGGCCGTCGGCGGCGCGGGCGCAGACGACCGAGCCGTAGGAGTGGCAGAGGAGGGTGAGGCGGGTGCCGGGCCCGGTGATCCGGCGCAGGTCGGCGACGAGGGCGCGCAGCTTCGGGGCCGCCCGCTCGGCGCGGCCGGTGGTGGCGACGGTGGTGCTGATCGTGCCCGGCGTCTCGTAACCCAGCCAGGCGACGACCGCGGTGCGGGTCCCGGCGGGCGCCTGCGCGACGAGCTGCCGGTGCAGCGCGACGGCGGCGGCGCGGAACCGGCCGTAGGTGTCGAGGCCGGTGTCGGAGCCCGGGACCAGGACGGCGACGCGGTCGGCCCGCGCCAGGTCGCCGAGCACCTCGGTGGCCAGTCCGGCGCCCCGGCCGTCGAAGGCGAGGAGCCGTCGGGACCGGTCGGCCATCGCACGGTCGGCCGCGGCACGGTGACGGTCGCCGTGGTCGGCGGCCATCCGGGACGCCTCGGCGGCGTTGGCCCGGTGGGCCGCGTACGTCTCGGCCAGCGTGGCGGCTGTCGGCGCCGGCGGCTCGGCGGGGAGCGGGGCCGGGATCCGGGGCTGCGCGGCACCGGAGAGCGGGAGGACCACGGCACCGGTGATGAGGGCCGCGCACACGGCACGGCGCCACCTGCCCGCGTACCGCCGCCAACGTACCGCCGTACCGGGCCACATGGCCGCTCCCCTCCGGCACGCCCGCCCATCGGGCCCGCCTGCAAGGGAAGTTATGAATCGGGCCGGGTAACCCGCGTCCCGCCAGGGAACTCACCTGGCGGGTAGCTCTCAGGTACTACGGGTACGACCCGAGCCACCGGACCACCGGACCACCGGATCGCCGAACCACCGGTCCCTGTCGGCCTCACCTCACCACGCCAACTGCGCGATCTCCTCCGCCACCACCGCGCACGCGTCCGCCGCCGGGTCGATCAGCGGGAAGTGGCCGACGTCCTCCAGCAGGGTCACGCCCACCACCTCCCCGGCCTTCGCCGCCGCGTCGGCGTACGCGTCGGCGACGGCCTGCGGCACGTCCACGTCGGCCCGGCCCTGGACCAGGGTCGTCGCGATGCCGGTGGGCAGCAGCAGGGCGGGGTCGGCGTAGGGACGGCGTTCGGCGAACAGGTCGCCCCCGCCCAGGAACTGACGTGCCGCTCCCCCGCACACGTCGAGCTTGTCGGCGACCTCGAAGTCTGCGATCGGCGCGAGCGCGACCACGCCCCGCAGCGGCGCCGGGCGGTCGGTGCGCCAAGGGGCGTCGGCGGGCAGCAGGTGCCGGGCCGCCGCCCACAGGGCGAGGTGCCCGCCGGCGGAGTGGCCGGTGAGCACCGTACGGCGCGCGTCGGCCCGCGGGAGGTGCCGCCGCACCAGCCCGGGCAGCGCGTCCAGCGCGGCGGCCACGTCGTCGAGGGTCTCGGGCCACCGCCCCGCCACGGGCCCGCCCGTACCGGCGTCACCGTCCTCCGCACCGCGCCGGTACTCCACACTCGCCACGGCGAAGCCCCGGTCCGCCAGGAACCCGGCGAACGGGCTGACATGGCGACGGTCGTACGGCGCCCGCCACGAGCCTCCGTGCAGGACCACCACGACGGGAGCGGCGTCGCCCGGCCCCACGGCGGCACGCGGCGCGTAGAAGTCGATCACCTGGTCGGGGTGGTCGCCGTACCCGGCCGTGCTGTCGGGGTCCACCGCCGGATGCGCGAAGGCCGATTTCTCCTCCGCGGCGTTCCTCGCGGCAGCGGTGCCCGGTTCTGCGGCGGCGTCCGGCATGCTCAACCTCTCGGCGAAGGAACGGTGTTGGCGGACCGGATGAGTGGAAATCGGCCGTTGGCGGGACGTTATCAGGCCGATGACGTGCGCGGACATGGGGATGTGACGCTGGGTGAGGACCAAACGATTCGCCCGGCCCCCACCCTTCACCCGCGGGTGACGTCACCACTCCCGCGCGTCACCCCGGCGTCGCCGCCGCGCGTCACCCCAGCGTCCGCGCCAGGACCCGGGCCGCCCGCTCCACGTCCGCGAAGCCGACGTACAGCGGTGTGAAACCGAAGCGCAGGACGTCCGGGGCGCGGAAGTCGCCGACCACGCCGCCCTCGATCAGCCGCTTCATGACCTCGCCCGCGTCGTCACAGCGCAGGGCGACCTGGCTGCCGCGCTCCGCGTGCGCGGCCGGGGTCACGGACTCCACCCGGCCGGCGGGTACGTACGCCTCGACGCAGCGCAGGAAGAAGTCCGTCAGCGCCAGCGACTTGGCCCGCACCGCCGATACCGAGACCCCGTCCTCGTCCCACACGTCCAGCGCCGCGTCCAGGGCGAGCAGGGAGAGGATGTCCGGCGTGCCGACCCTGCCGCGCGCCGCTCCGGACGCCGGGGCGTACGCGGAGCGCATGCCGAACGGCTCGGCGTGCGAGTTCCAGCCCGGCAGCGGGGAGTCGAAGCGGGGCTGGAGGTCGCGGCGCACGTACAGGTAGGCGGGCGAACCGGGGCCGCCGTTGAGGTACTTGTAGGTGCAGCCGACCGCCAGGTCGACACCGTGCTCGTCGAGCCCGACCGGCAGCGCGCCCGCGCTGTGGCACAGGTCCCAGACGGCGTACGCCCCGCACGCGTGCACCGCGCGGGTGAGCGCGGGCAGATCGTGCAGGCGGCCGGTGCGGTAGTCGACGTGGTTGAGGAGCACGGCGGCGGTGCGGTCACCCCGGGCGGCCAGCGCCGCGGGCACCTCGGCCGGGGCGACCGGGCGCAGCGTGCAACCCGTCATCCGTGCCGCCGACTCGGCGATGTACCCGTCGGTGGGGAAGGTGGTGGCGTCGACGACGATCTCGTCCCGGCCCGCACCGCCTCCGTCGCCGCCGTCCTCCCGCGCCATGCGCACGGCGGCGACGAGCGCCTTGAAGACGTTCACGCTCGTGGAGTCGCCCACCACGATCTGCCCGGCCGCCGCGCCGACCAGCGGTGCGATCCGGTCGCCGATCCGCTCGGGCGCGGTCCACCAGCCGCTCTCCTCCCAGGAACGGATGCGCAGCTCGCCCCACTGGCGGCGGACGACGTCGTCCACGCGCGCGGGCACGTGCGCGGGGAGGGCGCCGAGCGAGTTGCCGTCCAGGTACGTCACGTCGTCGAGGACGAACCGGCCGCGCACCGCGGCCAGCGGGTCGGCGACGTCCAGCTGCTCGGCCTCGCTCCTCGGCTCAGACATAGGACCGCGCCGTCCACAGCTCGGGGAAGACGTTGCCGCGGGCCCGCTTCTCCAGCCAGGCCACCCCGGCCGAGCCGCCCGTGCCGGTCTTCGAGCCCATCGCGCGGCGGGTGGCGACCAGGTGGTCGTTGCGCCAGCGCCAGACCAGTTCGGCGACGTCGGTGAGGGCCTCGCCGAGGCGGGCCAGCTCGCCGTTCTGGTCGCCCTTGTAGACGGCCGTCCAGGCGGCCTCCACCTCGGGTGCCGCCTCGTACTTCCGGGTGACGTCCCGCTTGAGCACGGCGCCCGGTATGTCGTACCCGCGCCGGTCGAGCAGCCGGACCACCTCGTCGTACATGCTCGGCTCGTGCAGTGCCTTCTCCAGTTCCGCGTGGACGCGCGGGGCGCCGCGGTGCGGGACGAGCATCGAGGCGGACTTCTCGCCGAGCAGGAACTCCATGCGGCGGTACATGGCCGACTGGAAGCCGGAGCCCTCGCCGAGGGCGGCCCGGTAGGAGTTGAACTGGGCCGGGGTGAGCTGCCCCAGGGGCGTCCAGGAGGCGTTCAGCGCCTCCAGCTCCCGTACCGAACGCTTGAGCGCGTCGGTCGCCACCGGGATCCGGTCCTCGCGCAGGGCGCGGGCGGCGGTCTCCCATTCGTGGACGATGACGGTGAACCACAGCTCCATGACCTGGGTCGTGACCAGGAAGACCATCTCTCCGGGATCGTCGGAGAGGGTGTGCTGGAGATGGGTGAGCACGTCCGCCTGGACATAGTCCTCGTACGGCGTGCTGCCCTCGAAGTCGAGATTCGGGGCTTCGTGGGACATCGCTGTCTCCTGATGTGCACGGGTAGCGGTCCGCCCTGCCGTTACCGGCACGGGGCCCCGGTCCCCAACGGCATCCTCCGCAATCGTCGCAGGAAACCGCAAGGCCCGCCCGCGCGGGGCGGACGGGCCTGGGGTGTTCCTCGCGCTAGCCGAGCACCTCGGCCGCGGCGGGCGAGGAGTCCTTCAGGAACTGGGCGCAGCGCTCGTACTCCTCCTTCTCGCCGATCGCCTGGGCGGCGCGGGCGAGGGCGTGCAGGGCGCGCAGGAAGCCGCGGTTCGGCTCGTGCTCCCAGGGCACCGGGCCGTGCCCCTTCCAGCCGCTGCGGCGCAGGGCGTCCAGGCCGCGGTGGTAGCCCGTACGGGCGTACGCGTACGACTCCACGACGCTGCCCCGTTCGAACGCCTCGTCGGCCAGGCGGGCCCAGGCGAGCGAGGACGTCGGGTACTTCGCGGCGACGTCGGCGGGGGAGGTGCCGCCCGCCAGCAGTTCGCGGGGCCCGGGGTCGTCGGGGAGGTGGGTCGGGGGCGGTCCCCCGAGGAGGTTCTCGTGAATGGACATGGGTCAAGTCTGCGGCATGGGTGTGAGGGGGTGCGTGGTCGGCCGCGGGTGCGGGGTGGTCTGCCACGGGTGCGTCGTCGGCCGCGGGTGCGTGGGGGCTGGGCGCGCAGTTCCCCGCGCCCCTTGAGGGCGTGATCCGGACGTCGGCGCGAGGAGGCACCCGGCGCCGGGGGCCCTGCGTACGGGTGCGTCGTCGGGTGCGGGTGCGCTGGGGCTGGGCGCGCAGTTCCCCGCGCCCCTTAGGGGCGTGATCCGGACCCGTGTGGGCGGGTGGGGTCCCTGCGTGCGGATGGGCGCGCAAGTTGCCCGCGCCCCGTAGGGCAGCGGCACAGTCGTGTACGGCTACGTGCCGTGTTCCGCCTCCAGGGGTGGGGTCAGGAGCGAGCCGTGGGTGCGGCATTCGGGGCGGCGGCAGTCCGGGGACGGGCGGCGGACCGTCGTGAAGGCGATCGCGGAGCCCGCCACCAGGACGCCCGCGCAGATCAGCATCGCCGGGCCGAACGCGTCGTCGAAGGCCCGTGCGGACCGGTAGGCCTCCTCGCCCATGCCGGTGAGCAGCGGCAGCGCGGCCACCGCGACGAGCCCCGCCGCACGGGCCGCCGCGTTGTTGATGCCGCTGGCCAGTCCGGCGCGCGCGGTGTCCACGGCGGCCAGCACGCTCGCCGTCAGCGGCGCGACCAGGGTGACCATGCCGAGGCCGAGCACCACCAGGGCGGGCAGTACGTCGCTGAGGTAGGAGGCGCCGGGTCCGACCCGCAGCATCAGCACCATGCCGGCGGCGCACAGCAGCGGTCCGACGGTGAGCTGGAGCCGGGGGCCGAGCCGCTCGGACAGCTCGCCGGAGCGGGCGGAGAGCAGCAGCATCAGGACGGTGGTCGGCAGCAGTGCCGTACCGGCGGCCAGCGCGGACCAGCCGACCACGACCTGGAGCTGGAGCGCGGCCAGGAAGAAGAAGCCGCCGAGGGCCGCGTACACGCACAGCGTGACCACGTTGATCGCCGTGAACTGGCGGGAAGCGAAGACGTCCAGCGGCATCATCGGGTCCGCGCGACGGCCCTCGACGACCACGAAGGCCACCGCCGCGGCCACACCGGCCACCGCGCTCACCGCCACCGCCCAGGACGCGCCGCGCGCCTCGATCAGCGCGTACGTGAGCAGCGCGAGGGCCGCCGCGCCGAGAACCGCGCCGAGCACGTCGAAGCGCGCGTGGGCGCGCTGGTCCGAGGACTCCGGTACGTGCCGCAGCGCGATCGGCGCGCACAGCAGGGCCAGCGGGACGTTGAGCAGGAAGACCCAGCGCCAGCCCGCGCCGTCCACCAGCCAACCCCCGAGGAACGGCCCCACCGCCGCGCCGACGCCCCCGAAGCCCGACCACAGGCCGACCGCGCGGCCCCGGTCGTCGGGGTGGAAGGAGGCCTGGATGAGGGCGAGGGAGCCGGGCGTGAGCAGCGCGCCGCCGATGCCCTGGAGGGCGCGGGCGGCGATCAGGACACCGGCGTTCGGCGCGACACCGCACAGCAGGGAGGCGGCGGCGAACCACAGCACCCCGATGACGAAGATCCGGCGGCGGCCGAACCGGTCGCCGAGCGCGCCGCCGAGGAGGATCAGCCCGGCCAGCGTGACCATGTACGCGTTGACGGTCCACTGGAGCGCGGCGAGGTCGGCGTCGAGGTCGCGCCCGATGCGGGGCAGCGCGACGTTGACGACGGTGGAGTCCAGCAGCGCCATGCTGGAGCCGAGGACGGTGGTCAGCAGGATCCACTTGCCTTGCGGTGAGGCCAGCCGGACGTCGGGCATGCCCCCAGGTATACAGCGAGCCCGGCGCGTTCGGCGCCGGGCTCGCTGCACGTCTCGCGGCCGGATGACCGCCCGAGGACCGGGCGGACGGGTGACCGCCGGGGACTACTTGATCTTCGTACCGGCGGACCGCAGGTGACCGCAGGCCTCGACGACGCGCGCGGCCATGCCTGCCTCGGCCAGCTTGCCCCAGGTGCGCGGGTCGTAGGTCTTCTTGTTGCCGACCTCGCCGTCGACCTTCAGGACGCCGTCGTAGTTGCGGAACATGTGGTCGGCGACCGGGCGCGTGAAGGCGTACTGGGTGTCCGTGTCGAGGTTCATCTTGACCACGCCGTTCTCCAGCGCGGTGGCGATCTCCTCGGCGGTGGAGCCGGAGCCGCCGTGGAAGACGAAGTCGAACGGCTTGGAGCCGGCCGGCTGCCCGTACTTCGCGGCGACGCCCTCGTTCAGCTCCTTGAGCAGGTCGGGGCGGAGCACGACGTTGCCCGGCTTGTAGACGCCGTGCACGTTGCCGAAGGAGGCGGCGAGCAGGTAGCGGCCCTTCTCGCCCAGGCCCAGGGCCTCCGCGGTGCGCAGCGCGTCGTCGACCGTGGTGTAGAGGGAGTCGTTGATCTCGTGCGAGACACCGTCCTCCTCGCCGCCGGTCGGGGTGATCTCGACCTCCAGGATGATCCTGGCGGCGCGGGCGCGCTCCAGCAGTTCGGTACCGATGGAGAGGTTGTCGGCCAGGGTCTCTGCGGAGCCGTCCCACATGTGGGACTGGAACAGCGGCTCGCGGCCGGCCTTGACGCGCTCCTCGGAGACGGCGATCAGCGGGCGGACGTACCCGTCGAGCTTGTCCTTCGGGCAGTGGTCGGTGTGCAGCGCGATGTTCACGTCGTACTTCGCGGCCACGATGTGCGCGAACTCGGCGAGGGCCACGGCGCCCGTCACCATGTCCTTGCTGTGCTGGCCGCCCAGGAACTCGGCACCGCCGGTGGAGATCTGGACGATCCCGTCGCTCTCCGCCTCGGCGAAACCACGCAGGGCCGCGTGCAGCGTCTGGGAGGAGGTCACGTTGATGGCCGGGTAGGCGAACTTTCCTGCCTTCGCCCGGTCCAGCATCTCGTTGTAGACCTCGGGAGTTGCGATGGGCATCTGTCCGCTCCTTGTATGTGCGGGTGGGCTCGGCTGCTGCTTATGGCCCTGACCTAGGACTGGGGGGCGACGTCATCGTCGGCCCCATCCTTCCAGACGGACCGGGAATACCCGAGTGGACCTCCGGGCGGACTCAGTCCAGGCCCAGCTCGTCCTTGTCGTACGCGTACAGGTACGGCACCCCCGCGCCCTGCTCGATCTTCTCGGCGGCGCCCGTCGCGCGGTCGACGATCGTGGCGACGGCGACGACCTCGGCGCCGGCCGCGCGCACGGCCTCGACGGCGGTGAGCGGGGAGCCGCCGGTGGTGGAGGTGTCCTCGACGACCAGGACGCGGCGGCCCTTGATGTCCGGACCCTCGACCTGGCGCTGGAGCCCGTGCGCCTTGGCGGCCTTGCGGACGACGAACGCGTCCAGGCGCTTTCCGCGCGCGGCGGCGGCGTGCAGCATGCTCGCGGCGACCGGGTCGGCGCCCATGGTCAGGCCGCCGACCGCGTCGAACTCCAGGTCGTCGGTCAGCTCCAGCAGCACCTGCCCGACCAGCGGCGCGGCCTCGCCGTCCAGGGTGATGCGGCGCAGGTCGACGTAGTAGTCGGCCTCGAGCCCCGAGGAGAGGGTCACCTTGCCGTGCACCACGGCCTTGTCCTTGATCTGCTGCAGCAGCGCCGCGCGTACGTCCGTCATGTACGCCAGCTTAAAGGCGGCGCCAGGACCAGGTCGTCGTGGCCTCCAGCGGCTCCAGGGGCGTGACCAGGCGGGGGAGGGTGTTCAGGCCGTTGGGCGGCCCGGTCTGCGGCTCCACGCAGACGGCGGCGTCCTGCTCGTCGTACACCACGACCCAGTGCTCGCGGCTGGTCACCTTCAGCTCCAGCCGCTCCGGCCAGGTCAGGGTGACGTCGACGCCGTCCGGCATGCCGAAGCAGTCGTCCCAGGGGCCCGGCTTCGGGTCGACACGGTTGCCGGTCGGCAGGTGGTCGTCGCCGCGCTCCTCCTGCCAGGCGGGGTCGAAGCCGATGGCGACGTCCGCGCCGTCGAGGGTGCGGTTGAACCACGGGTGCCAGCCGACCTGCGCCGGGAAGGACGAGTCGTACGTCTCCACGGACATCGTCAGCGTCAGCGCGTCCTCGGTGAGGGCGATCACCTGGGTGACGCGGCCGGTGTAGGGCCAGGGGTCGGAGAGGTCGTACGTGATGACCGCCTCGTCCGCGGTGACTCGCGCGGTGCGCCAGGCGGCGTCCCGGGCGGTGCCGTGGATGGCGTGCGGCGGGGCGTTGAGCGGCATCCGGTGGACGGCCGCGCCGTCCCGGAAGCGGCCGTCGCGGATCCGGCCGCACCAGGGGACCATCGGGAAGCAGCCGTAGCGCTCGCCCTGGCGGAGCAGTTCCGTGCCGCCGACGCGGAGTCCGCCGATCCGGCCGCCGTTGCCCGGCAGCACGGTCGCCTCCGCGTCACCCGCGGTCAGCGTGATGGGTTCGTTACTCACGCCACGACCCTACTGGGGCGATCAAGGGCGCACCGGAACGCGGGGTGGTGCGTGCGGTCCGGGAGGACGCTCAGCGGCGCTTGCGCAGCGCGCGGCCCACGACGATCGCCCCGGCCACGACCACGGCCGCGGCGGGGGCGGCCCAGCGCAGGGGGGCGCCGGCGACGCCCGTCTGGGGTGCGGGGACGGGGGCGTACCGGCCGCGCGGCGGGGCGTGGTCCACCTCCTCGGCGCTGCGGCCGATCATCGTGCGGCGCGCGTGCGCGGCCTCGGCGGGGGGTTCGACCACGTCGGGGGCGGGGGTCTGCGGGGCGGCGGGGGTGGCGGGGGTCTGCGGGGCGGCGGCTCGGCCCTCGTCCGCGCCGTCGGCGTCGTCGGCGTCGTCCGCGCCCTCCGTGTCGGCCACCTCGTCCGTGTCCTCCGCACCGTTGGCGTCGTCCGCGCCCTCCGTGTCGTCCGCGTCCTCCGTGTCGAGGGAGGGCGGCGGGACCTCGGTGTCGAAGACGGAGGCGGGCGGCCGCTCCTCGGCCGCCGCGGTGCCCAGGTTCTCCGCGAACCGGGTCAGCAGGCGGGCCGTGGCCGAGGCCACCGACTCCTCGGGCAGCTCCGTGACCCGCCCGTCCGCGGTGGCCGTCCCGGCGAAGACGACGGTTGCGCCGCCCTCGGCGTCCCGGACGGAGAGCGTCAGGGCGAGCGTGACCTCGCCGGTGCCGCGCGACTCGGTGGCGTCGCCCTCGACGGCGTACGTGCCGTCCGGGCGCGCGGACAGGCGCAGCGAGCCCCGGTAGGTGATGGAGTGGCTGCCGATACGCACCTTCAGCCGGCCCGCGACGGGCTCGGCACCGGCGTCCTGCTGGAGCCCCGGAACCGCCCGGGCGACCCGGACGGGGTCGGCCAGCACGTCCCTGAGCCGCTCGGCCGGAACCGGAACGAACACCTCATGCTCCATGTCACGGCACCCTACCCAGCGGGCGCCCGGAGCACCCCCCGTCGGCCCAAAGTCACCCGGCGTCCCCCCCGCTCCCCGGCGTCACCAGACCCGTCTCGTAGGCCACCACGACCGCCTGGGCCCGGCTGCTCAGGCGCAGCTTGGACATCGTGCGGTTGAGGTGGGTCTTCACCGTGGCCTCGCTGATGAACAGGCGGTCGGCGGCCTCGGCGTTGCTCAGTCCGCGGCCCACCAGGCCCAGCACCTCCGCCTCGCGCGAGGTCAGCGCCGCCAGCCCGGGCGGTGGAGCGGCGTCCGGCGGGTCCGTGCGGGCCGGGTCCGTCATCCGCGTGAACGCCTCCACCAGACGCCGGGTGACCGCGGGGGCGAACAGGGAGTCGCCGCCGTGCACCGCGGCGACCGCGGCCAGCAGCCGTTCGGGGCCCGCGTCCTTGAGCAGGAAGCCGGAGGCGCCGGCCCGCAGGGCGCCGTACACGTACTCGTCGAGGTCGAAGGTGGTCAGGACGAGGACGCGGGGCGCGGGGTCGGCCGCCTCGGCGAGGATCCGCTCGGTGGCCTGGATGCCGGTCATGCCGGGCATGCGGATGTCCATCAGGACGACGTCCGGCCGGGTGCGCGCGGCCAGTGCCACCGCCTGCGCGCCGTCGGCCGCCTCGCCGACGACCTCCATGCCGGGGGCGGCGCGCAGCAGTGCGGCGAGGCCGCTGCGGACGAGGAACTGGTCGTCGACGACGAGCAGCCGCACCGGACGGCCATCGGGCCCTCCGGTCGTTTCGTCCCTCGGATGCTCTGGGTCGGTCATTCCCTGAAGGTGTCTCCCCGGCGTGCGGTGCCCAGCGGCGTCGGCAGGGTCAGGAGCACGCCGAATCCCCCCTCGCCGCGCGGGCCGACGACGATCGTCCCGCCGTAGAGCTTGGCCCGCTCCCGCATCCCGATCAAGCCGTGGCCGCCGCGCTCGGCGATTGTGTCCGAATCCGCCCCCTCCCGCGGCCCGGCGGTGCGTCCGTCGTCGGTGACTGTCACTGTCACCTCGCCCGTGCGGTAGGCGAGTTCGACGGTGGCGCCGGCTCCGGGGGCGTGCTTGAGCACGTTGGTGAGCGCCTCCTGCACCACCCGGTAGACGCACAGCTGCATGCCGGACGGCAGCGGACGGGGCGCACCCGTGGTCCGCAGTTCCACGCGCACGCCGCCGGCGCGGACCCGGGTGACCATCTCGTCCAGCTGGTCGAGGCCCGGCGCGGGGGCGCCGTCCGCGCCCTGGACGCCTTCGGCCCGCAACAGGCCGAGCATGCGGCGCAGTTCGGCCAGGGCCTCGCCGCTCGCGCCCTCCACGGTGTCGAGGGCGGTGCGCGCGGTGCGGGCGTCGGAGTGGAAGACGAAGCGGGCGAGGCCGGCCTGGACGTTGATGACGGCGATGTGGTGGGCGACCACGTCGTGCAGCTCACGGGCGATCCGCACGCGCTCCTCGGCCACCTCGCGGCGGGCCCGGTCGGCCTGTTCGGCCCGGAGCCGGCGGGTGAGGTCGGCGGTGCGGCGGGCGACGTACCCGAACCGCCAGAGCACCAGCGGGAATCCGACGGCCTGCCCCACCACGGACGCCATCGCCTCGGCACCGGCGACCACCCCGGCGTAGATCCAGACGCCCGCGAGCAGGGCGGCGCAGGCGGCGGCGGTGCGGGTGGGGCGCAGGGAGGCGACGGTGTAGAGGGCGAGCATGGGGCCGAAGGAACCGACGACGGGCCAGTAGCCGAGGGTGACGTAGAGCGCCCAGCAGACGTGGACGGCGAGGCAGACGGTGACGGGGGCTCGGGTGCGCAGGGCGAGCGGGAGGGTCAGCAGGGCGACGAGCGACCAGGCGCGCGGATCGAGCGCGGGCCACCCCTGGGCGACGGCCTCGGTGCCGAGCAGGACGGCCACGGTCGTCAGCGCCGCGGCGATCAGGCCGTCGGCCGCCAGGGGATGCAGGCGCATTGCCGCAGCGTAGGTCCGCCGCCCGGCGTCGGCGTCCTCCTTTCGCGGTACCGCGGAAGTTGCAGGAACCCGCGGGCTACCGCGGCGGGTTGGGTCCCGTCTCCACCCACGGCCCGATTCCGCGACCGGCCGCGCGGCCCTAGGTTCTCGGTGCGGGCGATCCACAGGGGGGTGTGGCGGTCCGTCCGCGCCCGGGGGAGGAGGGCGGGCCGCCGCACGCGGCGCACCCGGGTCGTCCGGCCCGACTCCGCGCGCCCGTCGGGTTCAGTACCGCGGATGCACCAAGGTCGACGGGGGCAGACCGGGGATCCGGGTGCGGGACGCGGCCGCGGCGTCCCGGGCGAGCGACCGGGGCGTGAGGGTGCGTGGGCGGGGGTCCCGCGCCGTACGCAGCGGCAGTGCGGGGGGCGTACGGGCGGCCAGGAGGAAGCCCCAGTCGCGGGCGGCGCGGGGGCCGGCGGCCGTGCGGTCGGGGCCGGGCGTGAAGCCGGCGTCCCGGGCGGCGACGCGGTAGGCGACGGTCGGCAGTCCGGCCGCGCGGAGTGTCGCGTCCACCGTCCAGAAGGTCCGGGGCCGGGCGGCGGCCGGGCCCGCGTGCACCACCAGCCGCCCGTCGGGGGCGAGCACCCGCCGCAGCAGGCCGTAGAACTCCTGCGAGTACAGCTTGGTGCTGGCCGTGATGCCCGGGTCGGGCAGGTCCGAGATCACCACGTCGTACGTCGCGGAGGGCGTCGACCGCAGCCGCCGGAAGGCGTCCTCCGTCAGGACGTGGACGCGCGGGTCGCCGTAGGCGTGCTCGTTGAGGGTGGACAGCCCGGGGTCGTGCCGGGCCAGCCGGGTGAGCCCGGGGTCGAGTTCGAGGACGTCGACGCGCTGGACGCCGGGGCGCCGCAGCGCCTCTCGCGCGGCGAGGCCGTCGCCGCCGCCGAGGATCAGCACGCGCGCGTGCGTGCCGCTCATCACCGGGTGTACCAGGGCCTCGTGGTAGCGCCGTTCGTCGCTGCCGCTGACCCGTAGCCGTCCGTCCAGGAACAGGCCGAGGGACCGGCCGTCGGTGCCCCCGGTGAGGACGACCTCCTGCACTCCGGTCCGGACGGCCACCCGGACGTCCTGGCCGTACACGGCCTGCCGGGCCGCCCGTTCGAAGTCGCCGGCGAGGGCGGTGGCCGTGGCGAGGAGGGCGAGTACGAGGAGGTTGGCGGTCAGCAGCAGCCAGCGGGCCCGGCGCGTCAGGTCGCGCCGGAACAGACCGAGGACCAGGGCCGCGCCGACGGCCACGTTGACGGTGCCGGTGAGCAGCGCGCCGGTGAGCTGGCCGAGGAAGGGGAGCAGGACGAAGGGGAAGGCGAGGCCGCCGACGAGCGCGCCGACGTAGTCCGCGGCGAACAGGTCGGCGACGGCACCGCCCGCGTCCTGCCTGCGCACGCGCTGGATCAGCTCCATCAGCAGCGGCACCTCGGCGCCGATCAGCACACCGATGACGAGCGAGAAGGCGACCAGCAGGAAGCGCGGCCCGTCGGCCCACAGGCCGCCCCAGCCGCCGGTCCAGGCGAAGACGGCGTACAGGATCATCGCGCTGGAGCCGCCGACGAGGGCGAGGACCGCCTCGACCGCGCCGAAGCCGGCGGCGGCCAGCCGGCGCAGCCGTTTGGCGGCGAGCGAGCCGAGGCCCATGGCGAAGACCATGACGGACAGGACGACGGACGCCTGGGTGACCGAGTCGCCGATCAGGTACGAGGCGAGGGCGACCAGTTCGAGTTCGTACACCAGCCCGCAGGCCGCGCAGACGAACACGCACGCCAGGACCAGGAACCGCGCGAGGGCGGGCCGGACGGGCAGCCGCGCGGGCGCCTGCGGATCGCAGGGGCGGCCCCAGGACGGCGGAGAGCCGGGCGGGGCGGGCGCGTGCGGATCGATCACGGAGTGACGTTACGTCACTCCCCCACTGCGCTTCGTCACCCACACGTGTGAAACTGGCGTCGCGTTCGGCCCCACAGGTTTATCCGGGAGCGGCCCGGCGGCGGACCGCTCCCCGCCCGGCGGGGCCCCGGCTCACACCGCCGACGGCCTGAGCTGCGACGCCGGCACCCGGATGCCCACGCGGGTCCGGGTCGCCACCACCTGCCCGTCCTGCGGGTAGGCGTGCCAGGTGCGCCAGTGCACCTGCCCCTCGCGCCGCTGGGCCAGCAGCGCGGTGAAGGCGTGCGGGCTGCCCGGGAAGACGCCGGCCAGACCGTGCGGATGGTCGGAGACGAGGGCCAGCAGCTCCTGGGCGCGGCCGGCGAAGGAGCCCGGCGTCAGCACCTCCACCCGCGCGGCGAACTCGTACTCCCAGTCGCCCACCCGCTTGGCGACGCCGAGCGGCAGCGGGGTGCTGCTGCCGGGGATGCACGCCACCGTCTCCGAGCAGTTGCCCCGCTCCTCCTCGAGGAGCACTTGATGGGAGGCGCCTAGGAGTCTCAACTGAAGTTTCGCGTCCGTGAGTTCGACATCGAGAGAGGCGAGCGCGGGCAGCGGCTCGCGCCCCAGGGCCCAGGCCAGGTCTGCGGCGCGCGTGTCGGTGTAGGCGGTGTTCAGGGTCGTGAGCATGGATCGGCTCCGCAAGCACACAAGGAGAGGAAGATGTGGGGCCCGCGCATCCCGGCCACTGCCGGGGCTGCGGTCCGGGCAGCCCGGTCGGCCGGTCAGGAGGGGGGTCAACAGGTCGTCCGAGGAGCTGCGTTGGTGAGGGAGAGCGAATCATGAACTATGGCGCCGCCACAGCGTTTTTACCCAACTTCGTGGGGTTTCCATCCCTCAGGGGGCTCCACTGCTCAACTGTTCAACCAGGGCGCACACCCCGAGCGAACGGAGTGCGCCGGAGCGTACGAGCGCCCACCGGGTGTACGGCCGGTGGGCGCTCTCGTTGGGGCCCGGGGCCCGGTCCCAGGACCGGGCCCCGGGGGGGGGGGGGGGGGGTCGGCCGTCGCTGGGTCGGCTGGCTCATTCCGTTCACCTCCCCCCCCCCCCACCCACCCTACCCCCCCCCCCCCCAACCAC